>NZ_JACSZV010000029.1 GCF_014472415.1 Pseudomonas sp. N40(2020) | reverse complement strand
GCCTTCGGCAGCTCCTACAGGTATCAAAGCTCAATCAGCTCATCGATATGCCGATACTCCGCCTCCAGCGCCCCCGCCAGTTCCTTCGCCCGCCCCAACCGAATCGGCCCACGCTCGATATCGATCAACAGCCCCGGACACCCCAGCACCGGCAACCCCGACCACGCCTTCAAACGTCCATCCGTCACTACCAGCAACCGCTGTTGCTCGGCGGGAAAGCGCTTGCGCCGCACCGTCAGCCATTGCTGCGCCTGATTCAGCGCTGCCAGCAACGGCGTACCGCCGCCCGCGCCCAATTCATCAAGCCAGATGCGTAAACCGCTGGACGCCTTCAAACCCTGCACCTGCCACTGCGGCGCCGCACCGCTGGCGGTCAACAATGCCAGTCGCGCGCGCTGGCGATAGGCATCATCAAACAATTGCGCAAGCAGACCTTTGGCATCGGTCAGTGCGTTATGACGACGCGTTGAGGCCGAGGCATCGACGATCACCAGCCACAACTCATGGGGCGAACGCGTGCGCAGTTGAAACAGCAGATCTTCACGGCTTTGCGGACGGCCATTGAGCAGCGTTCCCGGCCAGTTCACCGAGCCACTGCGGGCCGCATGACGTTTGCCCTGGCGTCCGTTGTCGAGTTGTCCGGCACGGGGTCTGGCATTCGCCCCCACATCAGACCGGGGGCGAATGCCTACATCTTTTTTGGCCAGCTCGGCACTTCGCGACGGCTGCCGGTGGCAAGCGCTGGAGCCGGCATGTCGCCCCACTGGCCCTGCCCTTCGTTCGGGTTGGCCTGCGCGTTGGCTGGGGATTGCGCGGGTTGTTGCTGAGGACTCGACGGGGTTTGTTCACGACGACGATGGCGCAAGGCAAATTCGGCCACGGCGTCGATATCTTCTTCGCCGATCACTTCAGCTCCTCGCCATGCTGCGTGAGCGCGGGCAGCGCGCAACCACACCAGATCGGCGCGCAAACCATCGACGCCAGCGGCAAAACAACGCTCGGTAATTTGCGCCAGCGCCGCATCATCCAGAGGAATATCGGCCAAGGTGACTCGGGCATGTTCACAACGTTCGCGAAGGGTTTGCTGCTCGGTTTCCCAAAGCGCGCAGAACGCTTGCGGGTCGCTATCGAAGTCGAGACGACGACGGATGATCTGCCCACGCTCGGTCGGTGCGGTGTGGCCACTGAGGGCGACATTCAGACCAAAGCGGTCGAGCAGTTGCGGGCGCAACTCACCCTCTTCCGGGTTCATGGTGCCGATGAGGACGAACTTCGCCGAATGACGATGGGAGATGCCGTCGCGCTCGATCAGGTTGGTGCCGCTGGCAGCGACATCGAGCAGCAGATCCACCAAGTGATCGGGCAACAAGTTGACTTCATCGACGTAGAGCACGCCGCCATCGGCCTTGGCCAGCACACCGGGGGAAAACTGCGCGCGACCGTCGCTCAGGGCCGCGTCTAGATCGAGCGTGCCGACCAGCCGCTCTTCGGTGGCGCCCAGCGGTAGCGTGACGAACTGGCCGCTGGCGAGCAGATCCGCCAGGCCTCGCGCCAGAGTGGTTTTAGCCATGCCGCGCGGGCCTTCGATGAGTACGCCGCCGATTTTCGGGTCGATGGCGGTGAGGCACAGGGCGAGTTTCAGATCGTCGGCGCCGACCACGGCGGAGAGTGGGAAATGTGGGGTGTCGGTCATTTGGATTGATCTCTGTCGTGGTCGTCGGTGTTCTTGAGAGTTTTGGTGTGTCAGGTGGAGTTGCCCTCACCCTAGCCCTCTCCCAGTGGGAGAGGGAACTGACCGAGGTGCTCTTTCAAGGTCCACCGACCTGAACTGTCGAGTCGAACTCAAGTTTTGAACGCCCTGCAAATCGGCTCCCTTTCCCCCTCTCCCCCTTGGGGGAGAGGGCTGGGGTGAGGGGGTGGCTTTATTGAAGCGCTACATGTCTTCTTCTATATCCAGCAGCAGATTTTCGAGAGCCTCTTTATAGGCCCCCGGCTCCTGCCACATCCCACGCTGTTGCGCTTCCAGCATCCGCTCGGTCATGTCCCGCAGCGCATGCGGATTATGCTCACGCACAAAATCCCGCGTCTGCGGATCGAGCAGATAAGCATCGGCCAGCAGCGCGTACTGGTGATCGTCGATCAACTGCGTGGTGGCATCGAAGGCAAACAGGTTATCCACCGTCGCCGCCATTTCGAACGCGCCTTTATAGCCGTGACGCTTGACCCCGTCGATCCATTTTGGATTCGCCGCCCGCGAGCGGATTACCCGGTTCAGCTCTTCTTTCAGAGTGCGGATCTTCGGCAGATCCGGCTGGCTGTGATCGCCGTGATAACTGGCCGCCGCTTCGCCCCGCAAAGTCTCGACGGCAGCGAGCATGCCGCCCTGGAACTGGTAATAGTCGTTGGAATCGAGCAAGTCGTGCTCACGGTTGTCCTGGTTTTGCAGAACCGCTTGTACCTGGCTAAGGCGCTGGACGAATTGTTCGCGAGCGGCGGTGCCCTCATCAGAACCGCCATAAGCGTAGGCGCCCCAGTTCAAGTAAACCTCAGCCAGATCCTCGCGACTCTGCCACAGACGACCGTCGATGGCGCCCTGCACGCCCGCGCCATAGGCACCCGGTTTGGCGCCGAAGATTCGCCACCCGGCCTGACGCCGCGCAGCCTCTTCATCCAGACCCGATTGCAGCAGAGCCTCACGCTCGGCGCGCACCTTGGCGGCCAACGGGTTGAGATCATCCGGCTCGTCCAGCGCAGCCACCGCTTGCACGGCCGCATCGAACAAACGAATCAGGTTGGCAAACGCATCGCGGAAGAATCCTGAAACTCGCAACGTCACGTCGACCCGTGGTCGGTCCAGCAAACTCAGCGGCAGAATCTCGAAATCATCGACGCGCTGACTGCCAGTGGCCCACACCGGCCGCACGCCCATCAGCGCCATGGCCTGGGCGATATCATCGCCACCGGTGCGCATGGTCGCGGTGCCCCACACCGACAGGCCTAGCTGACGCAAGTGATCGCCGTGATCCTGCAAGTGCCGTTCGAGAATCAGCGTGGCCGACTGGAAACCGATGCGCCACGCGGTGGTGGTCGGCAGGTTGCGCACGTCGACCGAGTAGAAGTTGCGGCCGGTGGGCAATACGTCGAGACGACCGCGACTTGGCGCGCCGCTCGGGCCGGCGGGGACGAAACGGCCGCTGAGGGCGTCGAGCAATCCGCGCATTTCCGCCGGGCCACAGGCGTCCAGGCGTGGGGCGACGACTTCACGCAGGTTGTCGATGATGGCGCTGACTTGCCCCCAACCCGCTTCCTGTAGGAGTGAGCCTGCTCGCGATAGCGGTGTTTCTGTGGAAGAGATGTCAGCTGACATAACGCCTTCGCGAGCAGGCTCACTCCTACAGGGGTTGTGCAGTGTCTTTGCGATCAACTCAGTGGCGAACAACTCAAGGCGCTCGCGGGTATCGCCGGCAGTACGCCAGACTTCATCGCTGGCCGCTTGCAGCTCAACAGGACGCGGGCCCGTCCACGGATCAGCCAGTGCGCAATCGAGCGGATCAAAACCCAACTCAAACGCCTTGGCCAACGCCCGCAGCAGACTCGACTGCGCACCTTTGCCGTCGCCCCGAGGAATGCGCAGCAGCGCCAGCAAGGTATCGATGCGCAACCGCCCGCTCGGCGATTCGCCAAAGATGTGCAGGCCATCGCGGATCTGCGATTCCTTCAGATCACACAAATAGGTGTCGAGACGCGGCAGCCAGATCGCCGCATCGGCGTCGCTGTCCAGCGCCGCGTCGAGTTGCAGTTCACGGTCGATCTGCGTGTCACGCACCAGTTGCAGAATGTCCCGTTGCAACTCGCGGGCACGACGCGGATCAAGCAGTTGCGCCTCGTAATATTCGTCCGCCAGCAGTTCCAGATTACGCAGCGGACCATAGGTCTCGGCGCGAGTCAGTGGCGGCATCAGGTGGTCGATGATCACCGCTTGCGTGCGCCGTTTGGCCTGGGCGCCCTCGCCCGGATCGTTGACGATAAATGGGTAGATGTTTGGCAGCGGCCCGAGCAACGCATCCGGCCAGCAGTTTTCCGACAGCCCCACGCCTTTGCCCGGCAGCCATTCGAGGTTGCCGTGCTTGCCGACGTGGATCACGCCGTGGGCGCCGTAGGTGTTGCGCAGCCAGAAATAGAACGCCAGATAACCGTGGGGCGGCACCAGATCCGGGTCGTGATAGACCGCGCTCGGATCGACCTGATAACCCCGCGCCGGCTGGATGCCAACGAAGGTCAGGCCAAAGCGCAGGCCGGCGATCATCATTCGCCCGTCGCGATACATCGGATCGTTTTGCGGCGAGCCCCAACGCGCGACTACCGCAGCGCGATTGGCCTCGGGGAGCGCATTGAACATCAACAGATAGTCGTCCATCGCCAGACTTTGCTGGCACGGGCGCAGATCAATCGTGTCGAGATCGTTGCTGACACCGCCGAGCAATTGCTGAATCAACTCGGTGCCAGTATTCGGCAACTCTGCCGTGACCGGATAACCCTCAGCCTGCAATGCGCGAAGGATATTCAGCGCCGCCGCCGGCGTGTCGAGGCCGACGCCGTTACCGATGCGTCCGTCGCGGGTCGGGTAGTTGGCGAGAATCAGTGCAATGCGTTTCTCGGCATTCGGCACCCGCGCCAGATCGATCCAGCGGCGCGCCAGTTCGGCGACAAAATCCATGCGCTCGGGTTGCGCCCGATAGCAGACCACATCGGACTGGCTGCGCTCGCTGCGCCAGGCCAGATCCTTGAAGCTGATCGGCCGACTGATGATGCGCCCGTCAAGTTCCGGCAAGGCAATGTGCATTGCCAGATCGCGAGGGCCGAGGCCCTGCTCGCTGTCACGCCAGCCGGGTTCGTTGTCCTGGGCGCAGATCGCCTGAATCACCGGAATGTTGCGACGAAACGGCCGCAGATCCGGTGCTTCAGGACTGGATTGGGCAAAACCGGTGGTGTTGAGAATCACCCCCGCCTCGACTTCATCCAGCCAATCCTCGACCACCGAGAGGCAGCCGGGCTCTTTCAAACTGGCTACCGCGATCGGCAACGGATTGAGCCCCGCCGCCTGTAAACGCTGGCAGAAAACATCGATGAACGCCGTGTTCGCCGCTTGCAGGTGCGAGCGGTAAAACAGCACCGCCGCCACCGGTTGCTCGGGCAGCCATTCGGCTTGCCAGTCACTCAGTGCGGCGGAGGTTTTTTGCGGATGGTAAATCGCCGTGCGCGGCAGGGTTTGCGGCTCGCCCCAGGTGTAATCGCGAGCCAGCCAACGGTTGGCCAGACAGCTGAAGAAATCCAGCGCGTTGCCCATGCCGCCCTGGCGCAAGAACTGCCAGAGTCGGTCGCGATCCTCGGCTGCGACGGTGCTCAGATCGCTGAGTTCCGGATCGGGGCGATCGCAGCCCGGGACCATGATCACCTGCACGCCACGCTCGGCGAGCTCGACCAAACGCTCGACACCGTAGCGCCAATACGCAATGCCGCCGTGCAGCGAGATCAGAATCACCTTGGCATGGCGCAACACTTCGTCGACGTACAAATCGACCGAGGCGTGATTCTGCACCTGCATCGGGTTGGCCAGACGCAGGCTCGGATAATCCTCGGGCAACTGCTGCGCGGCTTCGGCGAGCAGCGCCAGGCTGGAGTCGCCGCTGCACAGGATCACCAGCTCGGCGGGGGTTTGGCCAAGGTCGGCAATGTTGTCATCCGACACGAAACCGCCGGGCTGGGTCCTGAGCAGGTGCATGGCTTAAACGCTAAGCGCGGCGCGCAGTTGCGCTTCGAGTTGAGCGGCGTCGAGTTCTTGACCGATCAGCACCAGACGCGTGACGCGCGCTTCTTCGGCGCCCCACTGACGGTCGAAATGCTTGTCGAAACGCGTGCCCACGCCTTGAATCAGCAAGCGCATCGGCTTGTTCGGGATCGCTGCAAAACCCTTCACACGCAGGATGCCGTGCTGGACCACCAGTTGCGTCAGGGCGTCGAGCAGCAGGCTTTCGTCGGCTTGCGGCAGCTCGATGGAGATCGAATCGAAAGCGTCGTGATCGTGGTCATCATGGTCGTCGTCACCGTCGTGGTGGTGATCGTGATGGCTGTGGCGGCTGTCGATGTGTTCTTCGGAACCGGCGCCGAGGCCGATCAGCACGTCCAGCGGCAGGCGACCGTTGCTGGCTTCGACGATTTTGACTGCTGGCGGCAGTTCTTCGGCGACTTCAAGGCGTACGCGCGCAAGGTCTTCCGGGCTGGTCTGATCGGCCTTGTTGAGGATGACCAGATCGGCGCTGGCCAGTTGGTCGGCGAACAGCTCGTGCAGCGGCGATTCGTGGTCCAGGTTCGGGTCGAGTTTGCGCTGGGCGTCGACCTGATCCGGGAACGCGGCGAAGGTGCCAGCAGCCACGGCCGGGCTGTCGACCACGGTGATCACCGCGTCAACGGTGCAGGCGCTGCGGATTTCCGGCCATTGGAAGGCTTGTACCAGCGGTTTTGGCAGGGCCAGACCGGAGGTTTCGATGAGGATGTGGTCGAGGTCGCCGCGACGGGCAACCAGTTCGCGCATCACCGGGAAGAACTCTTCCTGAACGGTGCAGCACAGGCAGCCGTTGGCCAGTTCGTAAACGCGGCCGGTGGCTTCTTCTTCGGTGCAGCCGATGGTGCATTGCTTGAGGATCTCACCATCGATGCCCAGCTCGCCGAACTCGTTGACGATCACCGCGATGCGGCGGCCCTGAGCGTTGTCGAGCATGTGCCGCAGCAACGTGGTTTTGCCCGCGCCGAGGAAGCCGGTGACGATGGTGACGGGGAGTTTGGCCAGTGTTTTCATCGGATGCCCTTTGGCAAGGTGGCGGGCATACGGGACGAGAACCGGCAACGCGAGCACGCGCCGGAAGCATTCGCCACCGGATCACCCCGCCCGGTTGTAGTGAGAATCTGTGACGAGGCAGGTCTCCTGGCTGACGGTGTTCAGGCGTTGGGGCCTGGCGTTTGCTGCGCCTTCCCGCTGGCGCCCTTTTGCAGGGGCTGGCAGTGGCGTCGCAGCGAACATCACCGTTCACAGTTGCGGGGGCAGCCGCGGCTTTGACCGCGTTCCCTTCTTAGCTTCGGCTAGTGCCGAAGAACCTCGAAAGCGCAAGGCTACGCATGGCTTGCTTATGGGTCAATGTTTGGTTTGGGGGCATATCCGTTGCTGCGGGTGTTGCTGATTAGGGTTCCGCCCTTACGGCGGGTCACTTTTTCCAGACGCCGAAAAAGTAACCAAAAAGGCTGCCCCCTGACGTACGGCACTTCGCCTAGGCTCAGTGTTCCCTCGCTACGGTGTCCATCCGGGGGCATCGCCTCCGGTTTGCTTCGCTGCACCTCCTCTCGATGGATGCGGCTTCGCCGCACGGCGCTGCGCGCCTACCCCCCGGATGAACACCTACGCTCGGCCTGCCGATGGGGCAAAAAAGCCAGATCAAAAACCCCTCACCCTAGCCCTCTCCCGGAGGTAGAGGGGACTGACCGAGGTGTTTGGGGGAAGTACGCCGACGTGCAACACCGAGTTGAACTCAGGCTTAGAAAAGCACACAAATCGGCCCCCTCTCCCTCGAGAGAGGGCTGGTGTGAGAGGCAGCCCCACCACAGAACCAAAGCCGAGCACGCTGTGCTCCTCACCACTCAACAGGATGAGCGTTAGCTCGGCTGCAGCTCTTGATCTTGATCCAGGGCGACGTCGGAAGGCTTCGTTGCGGGATTGATCCGGGCGTGGGAGCGCAGCGACCGTTTGGCGCAGCCAAACACAGTGAGAGGAGGTGCAGCGAAGCAAACCGGAGACGCTGCGCCCGGATCGATTCTGCAGCGAAGGAACCCCGAGCCCCAGCGAGCGGGCCGCACGTAGGAGCAAGCCTTTTTGGTTACTTTTTCGGCGTCTGGAAAAAGTGACCCGCCGTAAGGGCGGAACCCTAAGCAGCCGTTACCGCAGCAACGGATCCACCCACAAAATTGACTAAAATCCCCGAGCCATGCTCTCCTACACAACTTGTTACGGGTGCCCTTCACAGGGTGAAACGGGAAACCGGTGAATCATGTGCTTTACTCTAAAGCCATGTCAGTCCGGTGCTGCCCCCGCAACGGTAAGCGAGAGAAGCGTCGAATCCACAGTGCCATGACGGCATGGGAAGGTGACGCTTGCAGGTCGGCCTGACGCCAACCCCTCGTGAGCCCGGAGACCGGCCCGCAACACACAGTGCGCACTTGCGTCGCTGAACATAACAAACCCGCGGTGGGCGGGCGCTGTTCGAACCCCTGCGTGCCCGATTCGCAGGGGTTTTCATGCGCTCTGTTGCCCCGCTGACATTCCAGAGGGAAGCGCCATGTCGATCATCAGCAGCACCGGCAGCAACACGGATAAAATCGCCAGCACCAGCACCCTGAGCCAACGCCTGACCGCCGCCATCTTCGCGTCGATCCTCGGCGCCAGCCTGGTTTACTTCGCCGGTTTCTCGCACATCGAAGCAGTGCACAACGCCGCCCACGATACCCGCCACAGCGCCGCGTTCCCGTGCCACTGAGACCTGCCGACATGATCAAACGAATTGCGCAAACCGCAGGTTTCACCGGTCTTCTGGCCGCCCTGCTCCTTACGCTGCTGCAAAGTTTCTGGGTTTCGCCGCTGATTCTGCAGGCCGAGATCTACGAAAAATCCGAACCGGCGGCTGAGGTTCACGAACACGCTGCCGGTGCCACTGCCCATACTCACGATGCTGAAGCGTGGGAGCCGGAAGACGGCTGGCAGCGCGTGGTATCGACCACCGGCGGCAATCTGGTGGTGGCCGTGGGTTTTGCCCTGATGCTTGCCGGCCTGTACACCCTGCGTGCACCGACCAAGACTTCGCAAGGTCTGCTCTGGGGTCTGGCCGGTTACGCGACGTTCGTTCTGGCACCGACCCTGGGCTTGCCGCCTGAATTGCCAGGCACTGCTGCGGCGGATCTGGCTTCCCGGCAGCTCTGGTGGATCAGCACAGCCGCCTCCACCGCCGCAGGTCTGGCGTTGATCGCGTTCAGCCGTCACTGGCTGATGAAGATCCTCGGTGTGGCGATCCTGGCCGTGCCGCATGTGATTGGCGCCCCGCAACCGGAAGTGCATTCGATGCTCGCGCCAGAAGCCCTTGAAGCACAGTTCAAAATCGCTTCGCAGTTGACCAACGTGGCGTTCTGGCTGGCCCTGGGCCTGATCAGTGCCTGGTTGTTCCGCCGCAAAAGCGATGGCCAATACCACGCATGACGAATGACCGCGCAGCGCCGACTTTCGTGGTCGGTCTGGGCTGCCAGCGCGGCTGCCCCGCCAGCACGCTGCGCGCGTTACTCGATCAAGCCTTGCAGGCCCATCGCATCGAACTGGAAGCAGTCAAAGCCCTGGCCAGTATCGACTTGAAGCGTGATGAGCCGGGCTTACAAGAACTCGCCGCACAATTGGCCTTGCCGTTGCTGTACTTCAGCAGTGAACAATTGGCCAGTTACCAGCAACAGCTCAGTCACCACTCGCAGATCGCCTATGAACGCACAGGTTGCTATGGAGTAGCGGAAAGTGCGGCGTTGGCACTGGCTGAACAACTGATTCAGGCGCCGGCCAAATTGCTGATCTCCCGGCAAAAGTACGCGCAGGCAACGCTGGCATTGGCCGGCGCCGCGTAAAATCCCGATAATCCCCGCCATCGATCATGAGCGATCTTCATCTGAAGCATTGCTGTGCCTCTTTTCCAAAGGATTCAACGATGACTGTTTACTTCATCGGCGCCGGCCCCGGCGACCCGGAACTGATCACCGTCAAAGGTCAGCGGCTGATCCGCAGTTGCCCGGTGATCATCTACGCAGGTTCGCTGGTGCCGGCGGCTGTGCTCGACGGCCATCGGGCAGAAACCGTGATAAACAGCGCGGAGCTGCATCTGGAACAGATCATCGATCTGATCAAAGCCGCCCATGCCAAGGGCCAGGATGTGGCGCGAGTGCATTCCGGCGATCCGAGCCTGTATGGCGCGATTGGCGAGCAGATTCGCTATTTGCGTGAGCTGGATATTCCGTTCGAAATCATTCCAGGGGTGACGGCTACCGCCGCGTGCGCAGCATTGCTGGGTGCCGAACTGACCCTGCCCGATGTCTCACAGAGCGTGATTCTGACCCGCTATGCCGACAAAACCGCAATGCCGGCGGGCGAGGAGCTGGGCAGTTTGGCGCAGCATGGCGCGACCATGGCGATTCATCTGGGGGTCAATCATTTGGAGAAGATCCTCACTGAACTACTCCCCCATTACGGCGCGGATTGCCCGATTGCAGTGATTCACCGGGCAACATGGCCGGATCAGGATTGGGTGGTGGGGACAATCGAGGATATTGCCGAGAAGGTAGTGGCCAAGGGGTTTCGGCGCACGGCATTGATTCTGGTTGGGCGGGTGTTGGGGAGTGAGGTGTTTAGCGAGTCATCGCTGTATCGCGCGGGGCATGCGCATCTGTACCGCCCATGACGACCCCTTCGCGAGCAGGCTCGCTCCCACATTTGATCGCATTCCAAAGGTGGGAGCGAGCCTGCTCGCGAAGGCATCGGTAAATGTTACGCATAAAAAAACGGCGCTCACGGGGCGCCGTTTTTCATGTTCGCAGTGAACACCTTACTTAGTAGTAGGCGTTTTCTTTCTGCGTGTGGTCGGTCACGTCGCGAACGCCCTTGAGCTCAGGAATACGCTCGAGCAACGTGCGCTCGATGCCTTCCTTCAACGTCACATCGGCCTGACCGCAGCCTTGGCAACCGCCGCCGAACTGCAGCACGGCGATGCCGTCTTCAACCACATCGATCAGACTGACCTGACCGCCGTGGCTGGCCAGCCCCGGGTTGATTTCGGTTTGCAGGTAGTAATTGATGCGCTCGTTGACCGGGCTGTCGGCGTTGACCATCGGTACTTTGGCGTTTGGCGCCTTGATGGTCAGTTGGCCGCCCATGCGATCAGTGGCGTAGTCGACTACCGCGTCATCCAGGAATGCTTCGCTGAACGAATCGATATAAGCGGTGAAGCTTTTCAGCCCCAGCGCGGTGTCTTCAGGTTTTTCTTCGCCCGGCTTGCAGTAGGCAATGCAGGTTTCGGCGTACTGGGTGCCAGGCTGGGTGATGAAGACGCGGATACCGATACCCGGGGTGTTCTGCTTGGAGAGCAGATCGGCCAGGTAATCGTGGGCGGCGTCGGTAATGGTAATAGCGGTCATGGAAACTCCTCGCAGGCTTGTGGCGGAGTTTACGCCAATCGGCGCGCCGGACAAAGTCCCAGTATTTTTGTCAGGAAAGCGAACCAGACGCATCAGGCTGGCGACAGTCGCTCACGCCAATGCTGCAAGTGCCGATATCCGGCCCTTTCGATCCAGCGGTAACTGGCCCAGCTGCCGCCGGCGATCAACACCAGACAAACCGCGATCACCCCGTGCGGGTTGAGCGAGTGACGCTGTGCCAGATAATGCCCAAGCATCAACACCAGCGTATGCAGTAGATAGACGGAATAGGAGCAGTCGCCCAACGCTTTGAGCAGCCGACTGTTTTTGGCAAAGCGCTCAAGGGACAGCGCCGCCGTCACCAGCGGTGACAGACCACTGTCCACGCGGCGAGCGCCCGTAGGGCCTGTACTGAAATCAACATGCCGGCTCCCGTCCACAATTGCTGAAGTGCCACTAAACCCTGTGGGAGCGGGCTTGCCCGCGATGGCGGAGTGTCAGGCCACATAGATGTTGAATGTGCCGACCTCATCGCTGGCAAGCCAGCTCCCACAGGGAATTTGGGTCTAGTCAAAAATTAGGACAGCAGCCCTCTCTAAAACGATCAAAGATTCTCGTAGCGGTTCATGTCCAGCACGCCCTCTTCCACCGGTTCGGTCTCGTGCATGGATTGGCTCAGATCGTGGAAATAAAACCAGAATTGCGGGTGACTGCGGCGAATACCCCAGCGTTCGACAATTTTCTCGAAACGATTGGCGTCCTTGGAGTTTTCCATCGCATCGACAAATTCAGAGACCTGGTCTGCGGGAATGTTGAACATGAAGTTCGGATAGCTGCTCAGCACGCCGGGATAAATGGTCAAGGTGTCCAAACCCGGCTGATAACGCAGCGACTCACCGAGCAGGAACGCCACGTTGCTGTGCGCGCGATTGCGCAACAGGCTGTAGACCTCGCGTTTGCCGCTGGCAGTCTCGATGCGCAACATCGTCGCTTCCGGTAACTGTTCGATAACCTTCAGGCCAGCGGCCGGACGCGATGCCAGGCGACTCAGCGCCTGTTCGGCATTTTGCAATGCAGGATCAATATTCGGCCGCGAGCAATAGGCGCCGTCGCAGCGGTTGATCGGATCAGGTCGCGCGTTGAGATCACCATAACGCGACAACAATTGCATGGCGAAATCGTGCTTCGGATCTTTCTCATCCAGTTTCAGCCCGGTCGGCTTGTCGTCGTCGATGGCTTCGTAATCGAGCCACATCTTGAACTGGCCGCCGCTCTGATACCAATCGTCGAGGTAGTCCTCGCGGGAGTCGGCTGGCATCAGGCGCAGGAAGTTCTGCTCGGCGCCGTTGCGGATCAGGTCGAAATACAGGCGGGTTTGCGCCTGATGGGAGACGTTGCCGAACACATCGAAGTTGACCGCCAGTTGATAGTAGGTGCGTTCCAGCAGCGGATAGTCAAACAGCCACATGGTTTGCGGCACCTCGCCGATCAAGCCTTTGGTCACCGAGGCGCTGTCGAAGTGACGAAAAATGCTCAGCAGCGCGTTGTCGTTGCCGGCCCACAGGGTCGACCAGCTCGGCGCCGGCAAATCGGCATAGCTGTCGCGGCGCAGGGCTTCATATTCGTTACGTTTGTCACGGTAATTGCGCCACAAGCCCAGGACGCTGCCGACATCGTCGTTCTGCCCGGGCATCGCCAGCAACGGTGTGGCCTGGCCGCGATAGTTCGGGTCGGTGATATAGAGGTCATGCTCCGGCGCCTGGAACAGCGCCCAGAAGTTATCGCGGATCACGTCGGTGGCGATCTGGCCACGGCACACCGGACCGCGAATAAACGTGCGGACGAAGTATTCGGCGTTATCGAGCATGAACTGATAGCGCGCCTGCGCCGGAATAGCCTCAAACGTGGCAAACGGATTGGCCCGGCTCTGTGGCCCATAGCCCGGCAAGGCGCTGACTTGCCAGTTGCCGCTGTAGAACAGGCTTTTGACCCGCGCCATCTTCGCCGCGCTCAGCGGATAAGTGATGTGGGTCTTGTGCACGATCACCCCTTGCACCGGCCACAAGCGGTAATACACCTGCGTCCCCGGATCATCGTTGGGGCGACGGGTAGCGATCAGGTCGATCGGCTGACCGGTCGGCGTGCGCGATCGCACCCACTGAAAGTAATGCCCCGGCTCGCCATCCTTGAAATAGATGTGCGCGAGATACCAGTGTTCGAACAACCAGCGCCCGACCAGACTTTGTCGGGCGCCGGGAGTGTTGAGCAGGTTTTCCCATTGGACGATTTGCATCGCCTCTTTGGCGCTCGGCGCCAGGCCTTGTTCGTCAATCGGCGCGCCGGACGCCAGCCAGCGTTGCAGGGTCTGGTATTGCTGATTGGTCAGCCCGGTCACGGCCAGCGGCATGCCCTCTTTCGGGTGAGCACCGGCATAGCCGTCAAACTCGGCGGGCATTGCACACATGTTTTCACGATTGAGGCCGAGCACAATGTCTTCCGGAAATTTGGCGTTGGGCGTCAAAGGAGTTTTGTGCCCCAGCTCCAACATGCGCGCCATCAGCGCGGCCTGACTGCCCTGGGCATCGAGCACCGAATAGAAGCCTTTCTGCTGCCAGGCACGTTTGCCGAAGGCGTCGTAAAACAATCGGGTAGTCGGCGCCGCTTCAGTGCGCTCGCCGTCGTAGACGGGCATCTTGCTTGCGCCACGGCCCGCCCCTTCGCCACTGCCCAGATTGAGCTGACAAGCGGAGTCGTAGCATGCATGGCAAGCAACGCACTTCTCGGTGAATATCGGTTGGATATCGCGGCTATAAGAGATCGTGGGCTCTTGCGCAACGGCGCCCCAGCTTAAAAACAGCAACACAATGCTGATGACGCGGTACGACATGCCCTTGATCCCGATCCTGAAGAAAAACGCCGCGATTCTACAGTATGACGTTCGTACCAACATGAGCGATATTCATGAAAAACCCCTGCATGCTCTAAAAGCGCACAGGTTTGTTATGATCCCGCTCCTTCGTAATGGTCTTTCCGAGTAGTCCACATGTCCGATCGCAGTGTCCGCCTTCAAGCTCTCAAGCAAGCCCTCAAAGAGCGCATCCTGATACTCGACGGCGGTATGGGCACGATGATCCAGAGCTACAAGCTCGAAGAGCAGGATTATCGCGGCAAACGCTTTGCGGACTGGCCGAGTGACGTCAAAGGCAACAACGACCTCTTGGTGATCACCCGTCCGGACGTGATCGGTGGCATCGAAAAAGCTTACCTGGATGCCGGCGCCGACATTCTGGAAACCAACACCTTCAACGCCACGCGCATTTCCATGGCCGACTACGGCATGGAGGAACTGGCTTACGAACTCAACGTAGAAGGCGCGCGCCTGGCACGCAAGATCGCCGATGCCAAGACCGCCGAGAACCCGGACAAGCCGCGTTTCGTCGCCGGCGTGCTCGGTCCGACCAGCCGAACCTGCTCGCTGTCGCCTGACGTCAACAACCCCGGCTACCGCAACGTCACCTTTGATGAGCTGGTGGAGAACTACACCGAAGCCACCAAAGGTCTGATCGAGGGCGGCGCTGACCTGATCCTGATCGAAACCATTTTCGACACCCTCAACGCCAAAGCGGCGATCTTCGCCGTGCAAGGCGTGTTCGAAGAGCTGCACATCGAACTGCCGATCATGATTTCCGGGACCATCACCGACGCCTCCGGCCGCACCCTGTCGGGCCAGACCACCGAAGCGTTCTGGAACTCCGTGGCCCACGCCAAGCCGATTTCAGTCGGCTTGAACTGCGCACTCGGCGCCAGTGAATTGCGTCCGTACCTCGAAGATCTGTCGAACAAGGCCAGCACCCACGTTTCTGCGCACCCGAACGCCGGCCTGCCGAACGAATTCGGCGAGTACGACGAACTGCCGTCGCAAACCGCCAAGGTCATCGAAGAGTTCGCTCAAAGCGGCTTCCTCAATATTGTCGGCGGTTGCTGCGGCACCACGCCGGGGCACATCGAAGCCATCGCCAAAGCCGTGGCCGGTTATGCGCCGCGACAGATTCCGGATATTCCCAAGGCATGCCGCCTGTCGGGTCTGGAGCCGTTTACCATCGATCGCAGCTCGTTGTTCGTCAACGTCGGCGAGCGCACCAACATCACCGGCTCCGCCAAATTCGCCCGTCTGATCCGTGAAGACAACTACACCGAAGCGCTGGAAGTCGCCCTGCAGCAGGTCGAGGCCGGCGCGCAGGTGATCGACATCAACATGGACGAAGGGATGCTCGATTCGAAGAAGGCCATGGTGACCTTCCTCAATCTGATTGCCGGCGAGCCGGACATCTCCCGCGTACCGATCATGATCGACTCCTCGAAATGGGAAGTGATCGAAGCCGGCCTCAAGTGCATTCAGGGCAAGGGCATCGTCAACTCGATCAGCATGAAGGAAGGCGTCGAGCAGTTCATCCATCACGCCAAGCTGTGCAAGCGCTACGGCGCCGCCGTGGTGGTGATGGCCTTCGACGAAGCGGGTCAGGCCGACACCGAAGCGCGCAAGAAAGAGATCTGCAAACGCTCCTACGACATTCTGGTCAACGAAGTCGGCTTCCCGCCGGAAGACATCATTTTTGACCCGAACATCTTCGCCGTGGCCACCGGCATCGAAGAACACAACAACTACGCTGTGGACTTCATCAATGCCTGCGCCTACATCCGCGACGAACTGCCGTATGCGCTGACCTCCGGCGGCGTGTCCAACGTGTCGTTCTCGTTCCGTGGCAACAACCCGGTGCGTGAAGCGATTCACTCGGTGTTTCTGCTGTATGCGATCCGCAACGGCCTGACCATGGGCATCGTCAACGCCGGGCAGCTGGAAATCTATGACCAGATCCCTGTGGAGCTGCGCGACGCCGTCGAAGACGTGGTGCTCAACCGCACCCCGAACGGCACCGACGCCCTGCTCGCCATCGCCGACAAGTACAAGGGCGACGGCAGCGTCAAGGAAGCCGAGACCGAGGAGTGGCGCAACTGGGACGTCAACAAGCGCCTGGAGCATGCGCTGGTCAAGGGCATCACCACCCACATCGTCGAAGACACCGAAGAGTCGCGCCAGTCGTTCACCCGTCCGATCGAGGTGATCGAAGGTCCGCTGATGTCGGGTATGAACATCGTCGGCGACCTGTTCGGCGCCGGCAAAATGTTCCTGCCACAAGTGGTGAAATCCGCCCGCGTGATGAAACAGGCCGTAGCGCACCTGATCCCGTTCATCGAACTGGAAAAAGGTGACAAGCCGGAGGCCAAGGGCAAGATCCTCATGGCCACCGTAAAGGGTGACGTGCACGACATCGGCAAGAACATCGTCGGCGTGGTGCTCGGTTGCAACGGCTATGACATCGTCGACCTCGGCGTGATGGTGCCGGCGGAGAAGATCCTGCAAGTGGCCAAAGAGCAGAAATGCGACATCATCGGCCTGTCCGGCCTGATCACGCCGTCGCTGGATGAAATGGTGCACGTGGCGCGCGAGATGCAGCGTCAGGATTTCCATTTGCCGCTGATGATCGGTGGTGCGACCACTTCCAAGGCGCACACCGCCGTGAAGATCGAGCCGAAGTACAGCAACGACGCGGTGGTCTACGTGACCGACGCCTCCCGCGCCGTGGGCGTGGCGACGCAGTTGCTGTCGAAAGAATTGAAAGCCGGGTTTGTCGAAAGAACCCGTGCCGAATACGTCGAAGTGCGCGAGCGCACCGCCAACCGCAGCGCCCGTACCGAGCGCCTGAGCTACGCCGCCGCCATCGCCAAGAAGCCGCAGTTCGACTGGGCGACTTACGAGCCGGTCAAACCGACGTTCACCGGCAGCAAGGTGCTGGATAACATTGATCTCAAGGTGTTGGCCGAATACATCGACTGGACGCCGTTCTTCATTTCCTGGGATCTGGCCGGCAAGTTCCCGCGCATCCTCGAAGACGAAGTGGTCGGTGAAGCCGCCACCTCTCTGTTCAAGGACGCGCAAGAGATGCTCGCCAAGCTGATCGACGAGAAACTGATCAGTGCCCGCGCCGTGTTCGGTTTCTGGCCGGCCAATCAGGTGCATGACGACGATATCGAGCTGTACGGTGACGACGGCAAGCCATTGGCCAAGCTGCATCACCTGCGCCAGCAGATTATCAAGACCGACGGCAAGCCGAACTTCTCGCTGGCCGACTTTGTTGCGCCAAAAGACAGCGAAGTGACCGACTATGTCGGCGGTTTCATCACCACCGCCGGCATTGGCGCCGAAGAAGTGGCCAAGGCCTATCAGGACGCCGGCGACGATTACAACTCGATCATGGTCAAGGCTCTGGCCGACCGTTTGGCCGAAGCTTGCGCCGAGTGGCTGCACCAGCAGGTGCGTAAAGAGCACTGGGGTTATGCCAAGGACGAAACCCTCGACAACGAAGCGCTGATCAAAGAGCAATACAGCGGCATCCGCCCTGCTCCAGGCTACCCGGCCTGCCCGGATCACACCGAAAAAGCCGCGTTGTTTGCCCTGCTCGATCCCGAGGCACAGGAAATGCGCGCCGGACGCAGCGGTGTGTTCCTCACCGAACACTACGCGATGTTCCCGGCCGCAGCGGTCAGCGGCTGGTATTTCGCTCATCCGCAGGCGCAGTACTTTGCCGTGGGCAAGGTCGACAAGGATCAGGTGGCGAGTTACACCTCGCGCAAAGGTCAGGAGTTGAGTGTGACCGAGCGGTGGTTGGCGCCGAACCTGGGTTACGACAACTAAAAAGATCGCAGCCTTCGGCAGCTCCTGCAGGGTGAACTCATTCCAATGCAGGAGCTGCCGGAGGCTGCGATCTTTTTTTCAGGGGTTGGCTATGCTTGTCTGACACACACGGCAGACGAGGGATTTATGGACGATCCAGTCGACAACAAACCGCCGAGCTTCGGGCAGATGCTGCACAGCGTGATGGCGGCGGCGTTCGGGGTGCAGAGCGGAAAGAATCGGGCAAGGGACTTCACCCATGGCAAGCCCAGCCATTTCGTGATGTTGGGCATTCTGTTCACTGCGGTGTTTGCCTTGACGCTATTTGCCATCGTCAAACTGGTGGTGCATTTCGCCGGTGTCTGACGCGCTTCAGTGCATCAGGGTCTGCAAGCTGAACGGGTAGCGGTACGAGGCCGGACGCCCCTTGGCCGAGAGCTTGCGGAAATTCACGCCGTAATCCGGCGAGGCGCCCATGGCCAGCATTCGCCGGGCGTGGGCCTTGTCGATCAGTTGCATCAATGGCAACTGACGATCGCGACCGCCGTACTGCTCCAGATCGACGCCCTGCTCATGATCATGCAGCTCTACCAGCGCCCAGCCACCCAAGGTGAAGTGCCCGCCCAGCAACGCGCTCAAGCGGCCGTCGACCAGCGCCTGCAATGCTGCGGGTGAGGAATTGACCGCGCTGAATAACGCATCTTTGCCTGGGTTCTTGCCAGTCTCGGAAAACGCCCGCATCGCACCAAACGCCATTTCATCATTGGCCGACCACACCAGTGACACGTTCGGGTAGCGGGCGAACAACTGTTTCGCCTGTTCATAGGCGCGTTGCTGCGTCCAGCCGCTGTAGACCAATTGGCGCAAGCGCACCTGCGGATGCTCGGCCAACGCGCGCTGCATACCGCGCTCCCGCAACTGCGCAGACGGGGTGATCTTCAACCCGGAAAACGCGAGCAGTTCGATAGGCTCATTCCGAGCCACGGGCGGGTGCAGACGAATCAATTCCTTCATCATCAAATACCCGCCCTCCTCGTCGTTCGGCACCAGACTGCCGACCCGGTCGCTGCGTTCGCCCACCAAAGCCTGCTGATCAGACGTCAGGGCGGCATTGACCATGAACAGCTTCACCCCGCTGTTGTCGGCCAGACGCAGAATCTGCGGCGCGACATACTGTTCGTTGACGAATATCAGGTAATCGGGACGATTCGGCCCCTGCAACGCAACGCGGGCCTGAGCCAGCGTCAGTTCGGGCTGGCGCTGTGAATAGAGGATTTGTAGATCGATGCCCAGGTCCCGAGCGGCCGCCTGCATGAATTGCGAATAGCTGACCCAGAAGGCTTCCTGGGTCGAGCCCGGATTGAGGAACAGCACCGACTCCCCCCGTGCGCAGGTTGTGAAAAACGCGCCGAACAGCAGAAGACTGAGGTGAAGAAACTTGCACATGAAGCATCCGGGCCCGAGGAAAAATGGCCGCGCATTATAGCCATTCAATCACCGGCTATTGACGCCTGATCCCGTTTTTTGTCCGACAATCGTCGGAGCTGGGCCCGGACGGGTCGTTTACTGATGACTGACCCAGAATACCGCCGTCCCTACTACCAGAATGATCAGGAACAGAATTGCCCAGGCATCAACGCTGCTATCGCTTTTCCTTGCTTTGGTCGGATTGCTCATTGCATCGCCTCTTATCGGTTTTATCGGTGATTGCAGAAAGACTCGTCCACAGTTAAGACGATGATTGTCCGCACGACAAATGTGGATTAGCTAATAACCGTTCTCGTTAGGCGATTTGGTTCTTTACATATACTCAAACATCACTTTTGCGCATAACTGCAAACGGGTATATTGCCCCGGCTCCGTTAGTGAGTGCGCGGCCGTGCGCGCAGAATTGCAGAGGCAAAATCGGACTCCAGCAAGCGAAAACGCAGCGTTTTCCGAGTAGCCCAAGCCTGAGAACAGGACTTATATGTACGTATACGACGAGTACGATCAGCGGATCATCGAGGACCGCGTCAAGCAGTTCCGTGATCAGACCCGACGCTATCTGGCAGGTGAGCTGAGCGAAGAAGAGTTCCGCCCCCTGCGCCTGCAAAATGGCCTGTACATCCAGCGTTTTGCGCCGATGTTGCGTGTGGCAGTGCCTTACGGCCAGCTGACTTCGCGTCAGACCCGCATGATGGCCAAGATTGCCCGTGACTACGACAAGGGCTACGCCCACATCAGTACGCGGCAGAACGTGCAGTTCAACTGGCCGGCGGTGGAAGACATCCCGGACATCCTCGCTGAACTGGCCACCGTGCAGATGCACGCGATCCAGACCAGCGGCAACTGCCTGCGCAACGTCACTACTGACCAGTTCGCCGGTGTCGCCGCCGACGAGGTGATCGACCCACGCCCATGGTGCGAAATCGTCCGTCAGTGGACCACGTTCCACCCGGAATTCGCTTACCTGCCGCGTAAATTCAAGATCGCCGTCAACGGTTCGACCGCTGACCGTGCAGCCATCGAAGTCCACGACATCGGCCTTGAGCCGGTGCACAACGAAACCGGCGAGCTGGGGTTCCGCGTGCTGGTGGGCGGCGGCCTCGGTCGTACCCCGGTAGTCGGCGCGTTCATCAATGAGTTCCTGCCGTGGCAGGACCTGTTGAGCTACCTCGACGCGATCCTGCGGGTCTACAACCGCTACGGCCGTCGCGACAACAAATACAAGGCGCGGATCAAGATCCTCGTCAAGGCACTGACGCCTGAAGTGTTCGCACAAAAAGTCGACGCGGAAATGGAACACCTGCGCGGTGGCCAGACCACATTGACCGAAGCCGAACTGGATCGCGTCGCCAAGCACTTCGTCGATCCGGACTACAAGGTGCTGGAAAACCAGACGACCCAGTTGGCCGATCTCGATAAAGAACATCCAGGCTTCGCTCGCTGGCGCACCCGCAATACCCTGGCGCACAAGAAGCCGGGTTATGTGGCCGTGACCCTGTCGCTGAAACCGACTGGCGTCGCGCCAGGCGACATCACCGACAAGCAGCTTGACGCCGTCGCCGATCTGGCCGACCGCTACAGCTTCGGTCAACTGCGCACCTCCCATGAGCAGAACATCATTCTCGCTGACGTCGAGCAGAGCCAGTTGTTCACCCTGTGGGGCGAGCTGCGTGAAGGCGGTTTTGCCACGCCGAACATCGGTCTGCTGACCGACATCATCTGCTGCCCGGGCGGTGATTTCTGCTCGCTGGCCAATGCCAAGTCGATCCCGATTGCCGAATCGATCCAGCGTCGTTTCGACGACCTGGACTATCTGTTCGACATCGGCGAACTGGACCTGAACATCTCCGGCTGCATGAACGCCTGTGGTCACCACCACGTCGGCCACATCGGCATCCTCGGGGTGGACAAGAAAGGCGAAGAGTTCTACCAGGTGTCCCTCGGCGGTAGCGCCAGCCGCGACGCCAGCCTGGGCAAGATCCTCGGCCCGTCCTTCGCTCAGGAAGCCATGCCTGACGTCATCTCGAAGCTGATCGACGTGTACGTGGAACAACGTACCGAAGACGAGCGCTTCATCGACACCTATCAGCGTATTGGCATCGACCTCTTCAAGGAACGCGTCTATGCAGCGAATCATTAAGAACAACGAAGTCGTCGACGAAACCTGGCATCTGCTGCCGAAGGATTTCAACATCGACGAGATCAGCAACTGTGACGATCTGATCGTGCCATTGCAGTTGTGGCGCGAACATAGCCGTATGCTCAAGGCCCGCGACGGCGGCCTGGGCGTATGGCTGGACGCCGATGAAGAGGCCGAGGAGATTGGTGACGACGTCGCCGATTTCCAGGTGATCGCGCTGAACTTCCCGGCGTTTACCGACGGCCGCAACTACTCCAACGCGCGTCTGCTGCGTGACCGTTACGGTTTCAAAGGTGAACTGCGGGCGATTGGCGATGTGCTGCGCGACCAACTGTTCTACATGCATCGCTGCGGTTTCGACGCCTTCGCTGTACGTCCGGACAAAGATCCCTATGAAGCCCTCGAAGGTCTCAAGGACTTCTCGGTGACCTATCAGGCCGCCACTGACGAACCGCTGCCGCTGTTCCGTCGCCGTTGATTGTGAATCCTTGAGCCCGCGTCGGCGGGCTCAAGGCCTCCCCCGTCATATTGATCAGTTCTCAACGATTGGAAACGGTCTGCCCAAAGCCACCCAATCCCGGAATACCTTTGCCCGGTTTTCCAAAACCGTAAAAATCGCCATGGGGTTGTCGGCCTCATCCGTAGCCGCTTCGACGTCTTGAATCAGTCGTTGCCACAGCTCGGGCGACAGGTCTGTCTCGTTTAACAGCCTCCAGACTCGGGATTGCAGTTCCGTGTAGGTGACCAGGAACTCCGGGGTCAGGCTTACACCTTCCAGCGTGCGCAAGAAACGCGGGCCTTCGGGTTTGGCGGCGAGTCGCTGCCAGATCGCCAATCGGGCATTGCTCAGTTGCTGCTCCGTATCGTGCAGCCAGACACTTGCCTCACCGTAATGGGCTCCCGGTGCGTCTAACCACAGATTGAAACCGGTATTGCGCCGGTGACTGACAAGGCGCAGCAGCGTGTCTCTGTCCTTCAGGGGATTACCCCACAACTGCACCCGATTTCGTGCGACGGCCTGCGCCACGACCGCCGGCGGTACGCGGGCAATACGGTTATCACGCAGATCCAGCGACGTCAGATAGGGCTCCTCGCGAATTCCGACCGGGCACGTGCGGATACCGGTATTGCGCAGATTGACTTCACGCAGGTTGTCCATCCCCAGCAACACCGGCGGAACTTCCAGTGGGTTATCGCTCAAATCCAGAGTGTGCAGATTGACCAGATCACGCAACTGCGCCGCAGTGCTCTCCTTGAACGTCAACTGTGTGGCCCGCAGGTCGAGCTTTGTCAGTTGGCTCAGGCGTGGAATCGCCGAGGGTAATGCGCTGCGCAGCTCTCCGACTGTATCGGTCAACCGCAGATCGACGCTTTCCAGGCTCAAGGTACGCAGACTGGGGAAACACTCGATAAAACCGTTCAGGCTCTCGCGTTCCACCAGATTGAAACCGCGCATGGACAACTCGATCACCTCATCAAATCGGCCATTGATCTGAGGCAAACGATGAAAGTCCTCAAACTCCAGATCCAGTTTGTACCCCAAAAGTACTTCACCTTCATAAAGATGATTGGCCTGAGGCGGACGCTTTTGCCAGATTGCAATCAACTCATCAGTCAATTCCCGCCGACACCCCCGCTCATACTCCAGAGCATGTTGAAGCAGCGCGACTTTGTACTGCTCGATTTGCCCGGCTGTCATCTGCGCAGCGTCCTCATCGCCAGCGAGCATGAAATCGATATCCATGTCCTCGACATCCTGCAGGCTTTGATCAATCCAACCGTTCAGATCCGTGAGCAACAACTGGAATTGGTCGTTGAGCTCGTCGAGTCGCAGTTGAGCGTTTTCACCTGCCTGCAGTAGCCATGCATTGACCTGCTCGTTACCGAGATCGGGATAAATGTCCCTGACCTGCAACCTCATCACTTCGTGACTCAGCCGTGCAGCTTGCGGCGTATCCGGGAAACCGCCTCCTCTCAATCCCTGCATTTCGAAAGGTAGTCCTGCCTGCATTCTGCCAAGCCCCAGCGCGAACTCCGCACGTGACAATGGGCTTTCACGCAGTTTGAGCTTGAGCCCGATAGCCGGGTTGAGCGACGGCAATCGCATTGCCGTGCGTTCATCTGCGGTCAACAACTCAGTCACAGCTGCGAATATGTCCGTGTGGCCATTGGATCGACCGGTTGCATCGAACGACTGATAACGTTTGCCGGTTTTGATCAAGCGACGGCAATTGGCGGCATCAAGCGCTCCAGTGCGATCCAGCACCCGGCCCACCTGAGAACTGTCGCGAATTTCGATTCGCAGGTCTTTCGGCCATCCGGGCAGGTTTTTCAGGGAATGCAGTACCAGCGAGTCGGCGTCAGCCTGGCTGACCGAGTGCAGAAAAAGGCTTTCGTAAGCCCGGATTACCCGCACGTGCTGCTGATATTGACGTGCCTTGTTGTCCAGATTATTGAATAGCGCTTTGGCGAGGGTAGTATCCGGTGTTGTCGCAAGATCGGCTCCGTAGCGGTCAAGCATTTGCTCCACCGCCCCTTTCGGCACGCCGGGATACTGCTGCTGAAACAAACGAACCCATGAGTTTTCAGAGTTCTGAAGTGCCTGATAGCGGTCGTCGAACCACGCCGTTCGCCGGGTTTGCAATGCCTCATACAGATCACTGTCCTGCGGTAAGGATTGCGCATCGAACTGTATTGTCTCCAGGGTCTGCGTCACTTCCTGGTCGATCCTGAACCGACTGATGATGTCGGTCAGCATCGGGTCAGGCTGACGGCCGGTACGAATCATCCGCAGCACGTCATCACTTACGGAACTGAATTTACCGATCTGCAGTAGTACCTCATCGCTGAAAATATCCACCGGGGTGCCGATACCTCGCAGCAGGCTCAAGCGCGTCGGCGGCTCGACGGGGGCTGGTAGCGTCACAGCGACGGGTGGTTTGTCTTCGGAGATCGGCGTTTTTTCGTCTTCCACCTTTGCGACTTCGCCGAGCACCGCGACCTCACTGCCCTCACCTTTCAACGTGGCGACGCCTGCGGCCAACGGCAAGGCATTGAGCAAGCCGAATACCGTTCGCGTCACGCCGGCAGAGCGATCACTAGAGGTTTTGCCTTCGATGGCCTGATCCAGACCGTAACCTGCGTCGATCAGACCCGCCAGTGCCAGCACCCCTTCACCGCCAGGAATGAACAATGCCAGCGGTCCGAAGCGATTGATCCATTGCACCAGCGGCTCGACGAAAGCGCTCAGGTTGTCACGGTTGACCTGCGCATCGTCACGGATGCCGGAGACACTGTCTGCGGCGACCAGCTTCATGACAGCCACCAATTGCGCAAAGGGATCGACGGTCGCAGGCGCGTTCTGAAAATCGATGTAGTCGTCAGGGTCCCAGTAACCGTCGTTGTTGAAAAAGCCGGCTTCCTTCGTCAGTCGATGCATCGCAGGATAGATCGCCATGCCTTCAAGGGCGGTCAGTACGCCAGCATGAAAGCTGCCATCCTGTTGATCATCCTTTAGAAAATGCGCAGCGAGTGCCCGTTTGGTTGAGTCGGCTTTACCCTGAGTGATGATCCATCTACGCAAAGCCTGTACATCGGCGAACTCATGCAACGGCGAAGAATTGCCGGGAATGTAAAGCAACCGGCGGGCATCCGAGCGCTTGCGGAAACACCAGATGTCCGTGGATGTATAGCGATACAGTTTCAATCGGCTCGCGTCGAACACCGATGACATTCTGGTCGGTGCTTGCAGCTGCTTGAGCGTCAACGCTTCCCAGGTTTGCGTGACGGGCAATGCGGCTGCTTGCAGGGCAAGTTCAAAGCCCTTTCGCGAAAGGCTGCCCTCCTGATATTGCAGCCGGGCGGCCATCACAAAGGCTGCCTTGACCGAGGTTCTAAGTGCATAGGGCGCAGCATCGGAGATGACGGCGTCCGATGGCCAGGACTGCTCAAGATAAGTTTGGTAGAGATCAGGCAGCATCAGCTCCCAGACCCATTTCTTGAATTCGGCGGGCCGCAACGTGAGCTGGGTTCCCGGACCATAGGTTTGCGGCACCGTTGCGCGATAAATGCCTTCATACGTGTCGTGATTGCCACTGCCGACTTCGGCGAATTCGTCCACCTTGTTGACAATACGCACGGTCGGCCCGACATCCGGCGGCGTGTAGAACCCGAACGCAGTTTCACCAAAGCGCCCATCGCCGACGGTTTGATAGTTGCCAAGCAAGGCGTCGACCAACGTTCGGGAGCTCTTGACTTGCCCTTGGTGAACGCCTTTCTTTGCGGGATGCCCGCGGTAGTTGTAGTCAAGCGTAACCAGCAACGTACTGTGTGGATCA
Source organism: Pseudomonas sp. N40(2020) (assembly GCF_014472415.1). Lineage (GTDB taxonomy): Bacteria > Pseudomonadota > Gammaproteobacteria > Pseudomonadales > Pseudomonadaceae > Aquipseudomonas. The sequence continues at coordinate 53,218 of NZ_JACSZV010000029.1, read as the reverse complement.
GTCACCACAGCCCATTTTTCCATGATCAGCTTTGCGCCAAACTGCGCCGGGGTTTGTGGCAGGGCGATGGCTACTGCGGCCTGAAGTTCGTCCGGCATCGTGATTGCCGGCTTGAGTAGCGCGTTCGGGATCGAGTCAGTCATGTGCATTCCTTTGCAACAGATTGAGAAGCCCAAGACTACTCAGTCCTGATTCAGGCGTCAGTCGGACGGATCGACAGGTCGCCTAGGACATTTCGCCAAGTACATGGAAAACACGTGTCTGGAGACGAAAAAAAACCGCGGTAGTCCGCGGTTTTTTTGTTTGCTGGTGCCGAAGGTGCGGCTTACCAGAAGCGTTGCTGGGTCAGTCGACTCCACCAGCTCAACAGCACGCGATCGACCGAACCGCTGGCCGCCATGCCAATGCGTTCCTGCAGGCTTTTGCGCTCGGCGTAATGCAGGTGATAGACCTCGGCCTGCTTGGCTTTTTGCGCGAGGTATTCATCGCTGGTCTTGAGCTCATCGACCAATTGCTTGTCCAGCGCCGCGACGCCGAGCCAGACTTCGCCGGTCGCCACGTCATCGATAGCCAGTTGCGGGCGGTAGCGGGCAACGAAGTTCTTGAACAGTTGATGGGTAATGTCGAGGTCTTCCTGGAATTTCTCGCGGCCTTTCTCGGTGTTTTCGCCAAATACCGTCAGAGTGCGTTTGTATTCACCGGCGGTCAGCACTTCGAAATCGATGTCGTGTTTTTTCAGCAAGCGGTTGACGTTGGGCAATTGCGCGACCACGCCAATCGAGCCGAGAATCGCGAACGGCGCGCTGATAATCTTTTCGCCGATGCACGCCATCATGTAGCCGCCGCTCGCCGCGACCTTGTCGATGCACACGGTCAGCGGCACGCCGGCTTCGCGGATTCGCGCCAGTTGCGACGAAGCCAGTCCATAGCTGTGCACCATGCCACCGCCGCTTTCCAGACGCAGGACGACTTCGTCCTTTGGTGTGGCGAGGGTCAGCAGCGCAGTGATCTCATGACGCAGACTCTCGGTGGCCGAGGCTTTGATGTCGCCGTCGAAATCCAGCACAAACACCCGTGGTTTAACCTCAGGCTTTTTCTTCTGTTTCTTCTCGCTTTTTTCGGTCTTGGCCTCGCTCTTGCGCAAGGCTTTGAGCTGATCCTTGTCGAGCAGGGTTTGCTCCAGGCGCTCACGCAGGCCTTTATAGAAATCATTGAGCTTGCTGACCTGCAACTGGCCCGCCGACTTGCGCCGACCCTTGCTGCGCAATGCGGCAAAACTGGCGAGCACCACCAGAATGGCGATCACCAGAGTGACGGTCTTGGCCAGGAAGCTGGCGTATTCGGACAAAAACTCCACAGAGACTCCTTAAAACGATGCGTGGATGTAACACACACGCGGGATGGCTCCAGCATACCCATGCGCTGGCTCCTCGGCCAGCCGTGAAACCTCTGGCAACACGCCTGTAACGGGCATTTCAAACAAGCGTATGTTTTTTCATTGACAGCTCTCCATCATCCTCATAACCTCGCCAAACCTTCAACGTACCGGGATGACGCGGACGTGGGCAGCATCTACTTGATTCGACATGGCCAGGCCTCCTTTGGTGCAGACGACTATGACGTCCTGTCGCCGACCGGTGTGCGCCAGGCAGAAATCCTCGGTCAACACCTCGCCGAACTGGGGATCAGCTTCGATCGCTGCCTCTGCGGTGACCTGCGCCGCCAGCAGCACACGGCTACCAGTGCGCTGGAGCAATTCACCGCAAAAGGCCTGTCGGTGCCAACCCTGGAAACCGATTCCGCGTTCAACGAATTCGATGCCGACGCGGTGATCCGCGCCCTGCTCCCGGCGATGCTCCCGGACGAGCCGGAAGCCCTCGACATCCTGCGCAACGCCGCGCAAAACCGCACTGAATTCCAGCGCATTTTCGCCCTGATCATCGAGCGCTGGCTGGCTGGCACTTACGACACCCCGGGGCTGGAAAGCTGGCTGGGTTTTGTCGCAAGAGTCCAGGCCGGATTGCACCGAATTCTCGAACAAGCAGAGAAAAACCAGAAAATCGCCGTGTTCACGTCCGGTGGCACCATCACTGCCCTGCTCCACCTCATTACGCAAATGCCTGCGAAACAGGCCTTTGAACTGAACTGGCAAATCGTCAACACCTCGCTCAACCAGTTGAAATTCCGCGGTCGCGAGGTGGCGTTGGCCTCCTTCAACAGTCATGCCCATCTGCAACTGTTGAAGGCCCCGGAACTCATCACTTTTCGCTGAGTCCGGATTACTGTGACCCTTGCTGTAATCAACCAGCTCTTATTACCCAAGAAAGGATCGAACCATGACCTCCGTAGCTGATGCCGTACAAGCAATGAAAGCCAAGTTCAACCCAGCCGCTGCTGCCGGTCTGGATCTGGTCTTCGGTTTCCGCATCGACGAGACCAAAAACTTCTCGCTGATCGTCAAAGACAGCACCTGCGAGCTGAAAGAAGGCGAGAACCCGGACGCCCAGGTCACTCTGGTCATGGACGGCGAAACCCTGGAAGGCATCGTCGACGGTTCGACCGACGGCATGCAAGCGTTCATGGGCGGCAAACTGCGCGCTGAAGGCGACATGATGCTGGCCATGAAACTGTCCGAGCTGTTCCCTTCGTAAGACTGCAGTTCAGCTTCAAACAAATCCCGCCCTTGTGGCGGGATTTTGCGTTTGAGCGCCAGGGAAATTGGCTGACACAACGTTGATCTCGATCACTGGTGTGCGAGCGGTCACTGATTAATCTTCCGGCTCCATCGAAGGCCAGGGAAGGCTCACCGGGAGCCTGCGGCTGATCCCATTCAAGGAAGAACTTTCATGCGACCACTCAACATCATTCTGCTGTCGTCGGCGTTTAACGGCCTGACCCAACGTGCCTGGCTGGACCTGCGTGAAGCTGGGCATTCGCCCAGTGTCGTGGTGTTTACCGACGAGGCCTCAGTGTGCGAGCAGATTGAACACAGCGGCGCCGATCTGGTGATCTGCCCTTTTCTCAAAGACCGCGTACCGCAAGCACTGTGGAGCAACACCGAACGTCCGGTGGTGATCATTCATCCCGGAATCATCGGCGATCGTGGCGCCAGTGCGCTGGACTGGGCGATCACCAACGAGCTGACACGCTGGGGCGTGACGGCGCTGCAAGCGGTCGAGGAAATGGACGCCGGGCCGGTCTGGGCTACTTGCGAATTCAATCTGCCGCCCGGATTGCGCAAATCCGAGTTGTACAACGGTCGGGTCAGTGATGCGGCCATTCGCTGTATTCGCGAAGTGGTGGAAAAATTCGTTGAAGGCTTCGTGCCAGTGGTGCTGGACTACACCGACCCGACAGTACGCGGGCGTTTGCAGCCGAACATGAAGCAGGTTGATCGCAGCTTCAGCTGGCACGATTGCGCACGCTTCATCAAACGCAGCATAGACGCGGCGGACGGCCAGCCCGGCGTGCTGGCAAGCCTGGCCGGCGGGCAGTATTACCTGTACGACGCGCACCTGGACTCGCGCACTGGCATGCCCGGCGAAATTCTCGCGATGCATGACGATGCGGTGCTGGTCGCGGCTGGTGATCAGAGTGTGTGGATCGGCTCGCTGCGGCGCAAACCGCAGCCCGGCGAAGAGACCTTCAAGCAACCGGCGCGGCACGTGCTGGCCGGGCAATTGGTCGATGTGCCGACGCTGGACTGGTCGATTGCCAGTCAGCCGTTCAGCGACGAGGCGTATCAGCCGATTCGCTACCGCGAGTCCGGGCATGTCGGCGAGCTGACCTTCGAGTTCTACAACGGCGCCATGAGCACCGAGCAATGCCGGCGCATGGTTGAAGCGTTGCGCTGGGCCAAGTCCCGCGACACTCAGGTGTTGCTGATCAAGGGTGGGCGCGGGAGCTTTTCCAACGGTGTGCATTTGAATGTGATTCAGGCCGCGCAGGATCCGGGCGCTGAAGCCTGGGCGAATATTCAGGCGATCGATGACGTCTGTGAAGAGCTGCTCAGTGCGCGGCAACTGGTGGTCAGCGGGGTGGCGGGCAGCGCCGGCGCCGGTGGTGTGATGCTCGCTCTGGCTGCCGATATCGTGTTTGCCCGGGCCGATATCGTGCTCAATCCGCATTACAAAAGCATGGGCCTGTATGGCTCGGAATACTGGACGTACAGCCTGCCCCGCGCCGTCGGCCCGGCAATGGCTGAGCAGTTGGCTCAAGCGTGTCTGCCGGTGAGTGCCAGCCAGGCGCTGCAACTGGGCATGGTTCAGGAAATCGGACCGCGTTGCCCTGATGATTTTTCGTTGTGGTTACTGCAACGGGCCAACAGCGTTTTGAGCGATCCGACTTACGCCGCTGTGCGTGAACGCAAGTCACGGATTGATCAAGTGCTGATCCAGCAATGCCGCGAAAGCGAGTTGCAGGAAATGCAGGAAGACATGCTTTACAACCGCAACGGGTTTGCCGAGAAATGCCGCAATTTTGTCTACAAGCGCAAGGCGTGTGGCACCCCGGCGCGGCTGGTGGAGGATTGGGCGCGGGTGCGGGAGGCTGAGTTGATCGGCTGATCTTCAGCGTCCATCACGGCCCATCACTGGCAAGCCAGACTCCCACAGGCTTCAATGGTGCTCACAATTTTGTGTGAGATGACGAAACCTGTGGGAGCTGGCTTGCCAGCGATGAACGATGACGCGGTACGGAGGCTGCACTTACAATGCTCGCCACCTCAAACACCGGCCCGCCCATGGACATCGACCTCGCCCGCACCTTCCTCGAAATCGTCCGCCACGGCAGTCTCGCCGCTGCTGCGCAGAAGTTGTTCGTCACGCAAACGGCGATCACCGCCCGGGTGCAAAAGCTCGAAAGTCAGTTGGGCAGTACCTTGTTTGTGCGCAATCGCGCCGGGGCGAAATTGACGCCCAATGGCGAAGCGTTCGTGGTCTACGCCAATCAACTGGTGCAGACCTGGGAAGCCGCCCGCCGCGATTTACCGCTGCCCGAGGGTTATCACAACGTGCTGCACATCGGCGGTGAAGTCAGCCTGTGCAACCCGTTGATGCTCAGTTGGGCGGCCCAATTGCGCGAGAAAATCCCCGGCCATGCCCTGCGCATGGAAATCCGCGATGGCGAAAACCTGCTGCGCCAACTCGAACTCGGTGTGCTCGACGCCGCATTGGTCTATCAACCGGAATACTGGCCGGGATTGCAGGTCGAGCAGGTGCTGGAAGAAAAACTGATTCTGGTGCGTGCGCCGGATCGGCCCGATCCGTACGTTTACATCGACTGGGGGCCGGACTTCCGCCGCCAGCATGATGCCGCTCTGCCGGAAAAAGCCAAAGCCGCACTGAGTTTCAATCTCGGCCCGCTGGCCCTGCAATACATCCTCGAAAATGGCGGCAGCGGCTACTTCCGTACGCGCGTAGTGCGCACCTATCTGGAAAGCGGCGCACTGGAACCGGTGACCAAAGCCCCTGAATTCGGCTATCCGACCTATCTGGTGTACTCGCGCGATCGCGACTCGGCGACGCTGCAGCAAGCCTTCAACCTGCTGCGCGAAGTGATCCGCACCGATGACGACTGGTCACAACGCTGGAACCCGTTGAGCTGACGCTACCGATTTGCCGCGCAGCATGGCGCATGTGGCCTCAAGGTCTGGGCTGCACAAACGGCGGGATCGGCTAATCTGCCGGGTATAACAACAATACCCACAGGTGAACGCAGTGAGGCAGACCACCGAGGCATTTCGCAGCCGCTATCGCGCGGCGATCCATCCGTTTTACAACCCGTGGCTGCACGGCGTCTTCGTGCTGCTGTTCGGTGTGTTGGCCATCGGTGCGTTCTGGAGCACCGTGCAACAGGTCGGTTGGCTGGAATGGCTGACCGTGCCGCTGACGCTGTTGTTGTTCAACTTTGGCGTGTACATGGTCCATCGCCACCTCGGCCACCATAAAAAAGCTTTCGCAAAAATGTTCTACGCTCGGCATGCGGGCGACCATCACAGCTTCTTCACCCCCGGCCACATGACTTACGACAGCGCCCGGGATTGGCGAGTGATTCTGTTCCCGGCGTGGTTGATCGTGATTCACACGCTGGTCATCACTCTGCCGTTGTGGTGGCTTTTCGCGCAGGTCAACGCCAATGTTGCCGGGTTGTTTGGCGGCTGCATGGTCCTGGGTTATCTGGCCTACGAGGTGTTTCACGCCGCTGAACACCTGCCGCCAGACAACCCGCTGACGCGCCTGCCGTGGATTCGCCAGATGCGGCGTTTGCACGAACTGCATCACCGTCGCGAGCGCATGCAGGAGCGCAATTTCAATATCGTCCTGCCACTGATGGACTACCTGTTCGGCACCCTGTACTGGGAGCCGGAAACCTCTCCTTCGAGCTATTCGAGAATGCCCATGACCCGCATGCAGCACACGATCGATATCGCCGGCGACCCGATTGCCGTGCTCGCCTATGCCGCCAGTGTCAGCCACTGGCCCGAGTGGCACCCGTCTTCATTAAAGATCGACGGCGCGCAAGGCCCGTTGCACGCCGGGTCACGGTTTGAAGAAGATATTCATGCCGGCGGACGTGCCGGTCACCTCAGTTGGGAAGTCACCGAGTACCTGCCCGGCCGACGCTGGTGCGCGCGAGCGCAAGGCGATCACGGTTTGTCGTTGCTGTTGACCTACGAGTGCTCGGCTGAAGGCAACGGCACACGGTTTGTGCGCACGCTTGATTATCGCTTCGACGGTTTGGGCATGCGCATTGCCAATCAGTTATTGCTCAAACGCCGCATCGAGCGGGAGTCGGCGGCATCGATGCTCGCGTTGCGCGATAGAGCGGCACAGCATCTGGCGTCCGTGAGGGCCAGCGCATGAGGTGGCGGCGGTTTTTATTGCTGCTGATTGTTGTCGTCATCGCGTATCTGCTGCTGATGCCCACCCGGGTGGAACCGGTCGCGTGGAAACCGGCGTCGGCGCCCTCCCTCAGTGAAGGCGTCTATGCCGACAACCAGCGTCTCAAAGCGACCGAACAGGTGGGGCCGAGTGATATCGAAGGCCCGGAAGCGCTGCTGCTGGAGAGTGATTTCCTGATCACCGGGCTGCATGACGGGCGCCTGATCCGCACCAGTCTCGACGGCAAGACGCGCAAAGTTCTGGCTGATACCGGCGGTAGACCGTTGGGGCTGGCGCGGCATCCCAACGGGTTGCTGGTGATCGCCGACGGGGTCAAAGGCTTGCTCTCGCTGGATGCTCAAGGCCAGTTGATTCCCTTGACCACCGCTGCCAACGACCTTGAATTTGGTTTCACCGACGACGTGGCGATCGACAAGTCCGGGCATTACGCCTATTTCAGCGATGCCTCCAGTCGTTGGGGTTATGGCCATGACGGCGAGGCAATCATCGAGCACGGCGGCGACGGCCGTCTGCTGCGCTATGACTTCCAGACTGGCAAAACCAGCGTACTGCTGGACAAACTGGAGTTCGCCAACGGTGTAACCCTCGGCCCGGATGACGCCTACGTGCTGGTCAACGAGACCGGCGCCTACCGCATCAGTCGCTTCTGGCTGACCGGGCCGAAGGCTGGCACCCACGACGTGTTCATCGACAATTTGCCGGGGCTGCCGGACAACCTGGCGTTCAATGGCAGCAACCGCTTTTGGGTGGCCCTCTATGCACCGCGCAATGCGTTACTGGATGGCACCGCCGGATATCCGTTCGTACGCAAGATGATCGTGCGGGCGTTGACCGTACTCCCCAAACCGGTGGAAAAGCGCGGATTTGTGTTGGGGCTGGATCTTGAGGGCAAGGTGATTGCCAATTTGCAGGATGCCAGCAGCGGCAATTATTCGCCGATCACCACGGTGCGCGAGTATGGGGACTGGTTGTATTTCGGATCGCTCAAGGCGACGCATATGGCGCGGTTGCCACTGACTGAAGCCCTGAAGTAAGCCTGCTGAATTTGCGCTGGATTGACGGAAGCCATCGCTAGCAAGCCAGCTCCCACAGGAATATTTGTCGTTCGCAGATATTGCGGACGACCTAATAAATGTGGGAGCGAGCTTGCTCGCGATGGCGGTCTGTCAATTTGAGGATTTATCGAACTTGTCGGGGTCTTCATCCTCCGGCAGTTCTTCAACCGGCTCTTCAGGGAATGCGGTGGTGTGCGCCGGGCTATTAGGCTCGGGATGGGTCGGAACCGGGTCGAATGCGCCCTGCTCTTCACTGGGGAATTTGGGATCGTTCATAAGGCACCTCGCAAAGAGTCGATGATGGAAGACTCTGAACATTCGAGGTGCCGGGCGTGGCCGTCGTTCCAGTCAATCTGCAACCGTAGGTCGGCAGGTTAATCAGGGGTCAGGCTTTCGCCTGTAACTGCTGGACGATCTTGTCTTTGACCTGCAAGCGCTTCTCTTTGAGTTTCTTCAGTGCGTCGTCACTGGGGGCATCCGACTGGGCGGTTTCGGCCTTGACCACTTCGGCATCAGCTTCGGCATACTTGTTGATCAATGAATCCAGTAACGGATCGTTGGAGCGTTTGTGCTGGATCTCTTCCTTTGCAATCTTCAAGTCCTGTAACAGGTCATGGGGAACCGGCATGGAACACCTCCATCAGTTGATCGGGTGGCCAACGCGACCGATTGCGCTGGCCAGTTACCAGAATGGCCTCGGTTGAGCCGTTCTGTCGACCACCTGTCAGACCAGCGGTGGCCGTTCGTCGCCCTGTCGCAAATGCGATAAAACCTTTGTCCGTCGCCCTGCCTCCACTGCATAACGCTCACAACAAACTGCGTGGAGATACACAAATGGACGGATTCAAGCTGCGTCATCTGGTACTGGCTGTCGCTTTGAGCACTGGCATGAGCAGCGCCTTCGCTGCCACCGACAACAACTTCGTCGATAACGCCGCTGCCGGTGGCATTGCTGAAATCGAAACCAGCCGCCTCGCCCTGGAAAAAAGCCAATCGGCCGACATCAAGGCATTCGCCACTATGATGATCACCGATCACGGCAACGCCAATGATGAACTGGCGACGATTGCCAAGGCCCATGACATCGAGGTGCCGGACACCACCACGCTGGTCAAGCAGGCCAAAGAGAAAATCCTCGACATGCGCGACGAGTCCTTCGACGCGGCCTACGCCAACAATCAGGTGAAGGCTCACGAAGATACCATCGAGTTGTTCAAGAAGCAGGCCAACACCGTGACGGATGACAAGGTCAAAGGCGCGACTGAGCTGAAAGCGTTCGCCCAGAAAATGCTGCCGGCGCTGGAAAAACATCTGGCAGCGGCGAAGGAACTGCAAGCCAAGCATCCGAGCAAATAAATGATCGGCTGCAAATAACGAGGCCGCATCCAATGGATGCGGCCTCGTTATTTGCGACCCTGATTAACCCCCATCCGTGTCTATATCTGCATCCGTCTCCTCACCCGGTTTCGCACGATCCGGCTCAGGCTTGAAACCCGGGCTGAACTCGTTGTCGTTGTCGGTGTGCTGGTTCTTCTGATCCACCGCCGGATCAGCACTTTGCGCCTGCTCCGTATCACCCTGGCGTTGTGCAGGTTGCGTCGGTGCCGGTTGCCCCGGCACTTGCGGATCGATGGCCGGATCATTGCGATTGATCGGCTGCCCCGACTGATTTTGCTGTTGCTCGCTCATAAGCACCTCGTTGTTCAAAGCCAGCGCGACTGAAACCAGTCGGGCCTTGAAAGTTCGAAGCCGGCGCCGCGCCAACGTTCAAAACATCGCACTCGCCAGCCGTGCCCATCGACGCGCCGCGATTATCGGGTCAAGGCCCGGGCCAGAAACGGCGCTGTCCGGCTCTTTTTACTCGCAGCGACTTTCTGCGGTGTACCCGCCACAACAATCTTGCCGCCCTGATCCCCCGCCCCCGGGCCGATGTCGATCACCCAGTCACTCTGGGCGACCACGCGCATTTCATGCTCGACCACGATCACCGTGTGCCCCGCTGTCACCAGCGTATCGAGCTGTTCCAGTAATCGATCGACATCCCGTGGATGCAGGCCGGTGGTCGGTTCATCCAGCACATACAAGGTCGCGCCGCGCTGGTTGCGCTGCAGTTCGGTGGCCAGTTTGATCCGCTGCGCCTCGCCGCCGGACAGTTCCGTGGCCGGTTGCCCCAGCCGCAGATAACCGAGGCCGATATCACGCAGCACCTCCAGCGAACGACGAATACCCGGCTGTCCGGCAAACACCGTCACCGCTTCATCGACCGTCAATTGCAGCACTTGGACAATGCTCAAGCCTTCCCAGAGAATCGCCAGGGTCTGCGGGTTGTAACGCGCGCCATGACAGGTCGGGCACGGCGCATACACGCTGGGCATAAACAACAACTCGACGCTGACAAAACCCTCTCCTTCGCACGTCGGGCAACGGCCCTTGGCGACGTTGAAGGAAAACTGCCCGGCGTCATAACCGGCCGCCTGCGCCTGGGGCGTCGCGGCGAACAGCTTGCGCACGTTGTCGAACAGACCGGTGTAGGTCGCCAGATTGGAGCGTGGCGTGCGGCCGATGGGCTTTTGATCGACCTGCACCAGGCGCTTGATCGACTCCAGCCCGGCGACGACCTGACCGCTGCTGACCTGCGGCGCGTCATCCTCAAGGCTGAGTTCTTCAGGTTCGGCATCAACGCTCGGCCGCCCCAGTTGCGCGCCGACCAATTCCAGCAAGGCCTGACTGACCAGACTCGACTTGCCGGAACCGGACACGCCGGTCACCGAGGTGAAGCAACCCAAAGGAAATTCGGCGCTGAGATGACTCAGGTTATTGCGGCTGATGCCATCGAGTTTCAGCCAGCCCGATGGCTTGCGCGCCGCTCGTGTCGGACGCTGCTGCTCAGCGAACAGATAAGCGCGGGTCTGCGATTGCTCGATGTCGGCCAGACCCGCTGGCGGGCCGCTGTACAGTACCTGCCCACCCTTCTCGCCCGCCGCCGGGCCAACGTCGATCAACCAGTCGGCGCGGCGCATGGTTTCCAGATCATGCTCGACCACAAACAGCGTGTTGCCGTCGGCCTTCAAACGCTGCAAGGCTTCGAACAGCGCCTCGCCATCAGCGGGATGCAGCCCGGCGGACGGTTCGTCGAGCACGTAGATCACGCCAAACAACTGCGAACCCAATTGTGTGGCCAGGCGCAAACGCTGCAATTCACCGGACGATAAGGTCGGCGTGCTGCGCTCCAGCGCCAGATAACCCAGCCCCAGATCGGTCAGCGTACTGACCCGCTCCAGCAGGTCTTCGGCAATGCGCTGCGCCGCCAGCCGCTTTTCCAGCGACAGGTTCGGCGTGTGGCGCACATCCGGCGCGCCGGCATGGCCGCTCGCACCGTGGACGACGCGTTGCTGGCGTGCTTCGCGGGTCTGCGCATGGCTCAAGGTTTCGCCGCTTTCTTCGGCGTGTTCCAGGTAACTGGCCGCCGCCACCGGTTTCAATACTTCGGCGACTTGCAGCAACGGCATCTGCGACAGTTCACCGATGTCGTAGCCGGCAAACGTCACTGACAACGCTTCGCGCTTCAGGCGTTTGCCATCGCACAGCGGACAAGGGCTGCCGAGCATGAACCGCGAAACGCGCTTCTTCATCAGCGCACTTTGCGAGTGGGTGAACGTGTGCAGGATGTAGCGACGGGCACCGGTGAACGTGCCCTGATAACTCGGTTCCATTTTGCGCTTGAGGGCGACGCGGGTTTCTTCTGGCGTCAGCCCGGCATACACCGGCACGGTCGGGGTTTCTTCGGTAAAGAGAATCCAGTCGCGTTGCTTTTTCGGCAGCTTGCGCCACGGGATATCGACATCGATGCCCATGGTCACGAGGATGTCGCGCAGGTTCTGCCCCTGCCAAGCCAACGGCCAGGAAGCGACCGCCCGTTGGCGGATGGTCAGGTCTGGATCAGGCACCATCAGTGCTTCGGTGACTTCATACACCCGGCCCAGCCCATGACACTCCGGACAGGCGCCCTGCGGGGTGTTCGGTGAAAAGTCCTCGGCGTACAACATCGCCTGACCCGGCGGATAACTGCCGGCGCGGGAATAAAGCATGCGGATCAGACTCGACAACGTGGTCACGCTGCCCACCGACGAGCGTGTGCTCGGCGTACCGCGCTGCTGTTGCAGGGCCACGGCGGGCGGCAAGCCTTCAATAGAATAGACATCCGGCACACCCACCTGATCGATCAGCCGTCGCGCGTACGGCGCAACTGACTCGAAATAGCGGCGCTGCGCTTCGGCATACAAGGTGGAAAACGCCAGCGACGACTTGCCCGAACCGGACACGCCGGTGAACACCACCAGCGCATCGCGGGGGATGTCGACGTCGACGTTCTTCAGATTGTGCTCACGGGCGCCACGCACCCGAACCATACCGGCGGGTGCTTTGGAGGTGCGTTTGGAAGTCATCAGCCTGCCTTGGTGAGGGAGTTTTCAGCTCAGTCGTTAAGCACCGCACGAATCATCTGCAATAGCGCTTCGGGGCCATAGGGTTTGCCCAGCAAATGTGTGTCGGGGCTGAGTTGGTGATTGCGCGAAATGATGTCTCGGGTGTGCCCGGAGGTGAACAGCACTGCCACCTGTGGTGCCTGCACCTTGGCCCACCCGGCCAGATCGGAACTCTTGATCAGCCCCGGCATGACCACGTCGGTGAAAATCAGATCGACATCGACGCCCTCCAGCAGCATCTGCATGGCCGCATCGCCGTTGCCTGCGGTCAACACCCGGTAACCTTCTTCACGCAACAACTCGACGGCCGAGGTGCGCACCGCGTCGTTGTCCTCGACCACCAGAATCGTCTCGTGACCACCTTTCTGATGATTGTCGATGCTCGGTGACTCTTCGCGGATCGGCCGCAGGCTGCGCGGGAAATACAGCTGCACCCGCGTGCCCTCGCCGAGGGTACTGTCGATCTCGACGTGTCCGCCACTTTGTTTGACGAAACCAAACACCATGCTCAGGCCCAGCCCGGTGCCCTGGCCGTCGGCCTTGGTGGTGAAGAACGGTTCAAACACCTGCTCCAGCATCTGCGGCGGAATGCCTGGACCGGTATCGCTGACCGCCACCCGCACGAAATCGCCTGCGCAGATGCCTTTACCGGCGCAAAACGTGCTGTCGAGTCGGGTATTGAGGGCGCTGAGGACAATGGTGCCCTCACCCTGCATCGCGTCCCGGGCGTTGATCGCCAGGTTGAGAATCGCGTTTTCCAGTTGATTGCGGTCGACGTTGATGTGCCACGGTTCTTGCGGCAACTGCATATCGATCTGAATGGTTTCGCCCAACGCCCGTTGCAATAACTCACCCACGCCGTCGAAGATCTGCTGCGGATTGCACACTGCCGGTGATAGCGGCTGACGCCGGGCAAACGCAAGCAATTGCGAGGACAGCTTGGCACCGCGCTCGACTGCCGCCAGCGAGGCACTGACGCGCCGTTGCACGTTGGCATTGTCCGGTTCATGGCGTGCCAGCAAGTGCAGGTTGCCGGCGATCACTTGCAACAGGTTATTGAAGTCATGGGCCACGCCGCCAGTCAGTCCGCCGATCGCTTCGAGCTTCTGCGACTGACGCAATTGCTCCTCGGCGGCCAGCCGCGCCCCCACTTCACTGGCCACCCGTTGTTCAAGGTTGCGGGTGAATTTGAGCAGCGACTCTTCGGCGATCTTGCGCTCGTGGATGTCGATCAACACACCGGGAAAACGAAACGGTTCGCCCTGTTCATTGAACTCGCAGGCACCGCTGGCCAAGACCCACAGATAACTGCCGTCGCTGCGCTGTGCACGGTATTCGGCGTTGTAGGGCTCACCGGTCTGCATTGAATGGACGACCCGCTCCTTCACCCAGGGCAAGTCATCGGGGTGGATGCGCGAGCGAGCGACGTCTTGCGCCAGGTTGCTCAGATCCTGGTTCGGTGGATAAGAGAACGTCCGGGCGAAACGTTCGTCTGCCGACATCGTGTCGCTTTTCACATCCCAGACAAACGAGCCGAGCAAGGCGCCGGCATTCAATGCCAGACGCACCCGTTCGTTATCGGCGCGGTAGGCATCTTCGGCGGCCTGACGCAGCTGTTCGGCAACCACCCGTTCAGTGGTTTCCACCACCGTCGCCATCACACCGGCAGGCGCGCCCGTGTCGTCGGGTACGGGGTTGTAATACAGATCCATCCAGACGTCTTCGGGCACGCCATCGCGCAGTAATACCAGTTCCTTGTTGCGGTAAGACAAGGTGCCACCGGCCAGACACGTATCCACCACATGCCGGTTGAACTCGGCGACTTCCGGCCAGCCCAGTTCCACCGGTGAACCCAACAGGTAGGGATGCCGGCCACCCGCGAACTCCGAATAACCGTCGTTGTAGATCATGTAGCCAGCGCGCCCCCACAGCATGACCATCGGCAACGGCGAAGCAAGCAGCATCTGCACGGCGCTGCGCAAGCTGGTGGGCCAGGTATCCAGCGGCCCCAGGTCAGTCTGGCTCCAGTCGAACGCACAAATGCGCCCGGCCATTTCGCCTTTCCAACCGTCACAACCGTGGCTGTCGGATAAAAACTGCATCGGTTGACTCGGTGTCCTGTGCTGATTGCCCGATAAACCGCGACGCCGTAAGGACGCGATGCCCGTCTGTTTCGAGCATCGCCGAGCGTATTGGTTTCATTAGATGTATAGCCGATTTCAGACGCCGTTCAGGTTTAAACACCGATCAGATGTTTGAGCGGATGGTAGCCAGTTTTCATTTTGGCGGCGACGTCGAGAATGGCCTTCTCGATACCGTTCAGGTGCACGCAGGTCAGTTCGATGGCGGCGCTCTGATTGCCGGCCTCGATGTACTCGATCAAGCGCAGGTGCTCATTGTCGCGGCAGGCTTCGTGGCTGTCGTCATCCAGTGCGGCAATGTACAGCGAGGCGCGGGAAATCAGCTTCTGGAACCAGTCGAGCAGCACCGGATTATTCAGGCTGCGGGCAAGCTTGAGGTGGAACTCGCCGAGCAGGTAGATCAGTCGCTCGTGATCGCCGGCCTCATGGGCTTGATCTTCCAGCAGCAAGTGTTCGCGCAGGACCTGCATGGCGGCGATGTCTTTGCGTCGGCATAGCTCGGTGACAATGCCGATCTCGATCAGGCGCCGGGTTTCAAACAGCGAACGAATCTCTTCGTTACTGGGCAACGAAACCGATGCGCCTTTATTGGGCTCGGTAGTCACCAGTCCGTCGGCCTCCAAATGCTTGAGCGCGGCGCGCACCGACGTGCGGCTGACATTAAACAACTCCGCCAGCGAAGCCTCGCCCAGTTTCATCCCCGGACGCAGCGAACGCTTGCTGATCGCCTCGTAAACCCCTTGGTAGACGCGGTCGACGGTGGTTTCCGGTTTCTTCTCGGTCACTCGAAAGCTCCTTCCGTGCTGGCAACGTTGCCGTGGCGCATGAACTGTCGCGCAGGATATCGCCTTCGGCCGCAAGATGCAGGGTCTTGATTGCAAGTCGATATCGAAGAAAGTCGAGAAGTGTTCAGGCAAAAAAAATCGCAGCCTGTTGCCGCTTCTCGCAAATGTATTTACAAGAAGCGACCGCAGGCTGCGATCTTTTTATCTTCGCTGTCAGTCCGTGCCGTATTTCGGCGAACGTGGCCCGTACAGCAGGCCCGCCGGATGTCCGGCCGACAACAGACGATTGCTGGCGACACCGGCAATCGGATAACCGGCGTCGGTAGAACTGTTGATGATCTGCTTCACCGCTGCGGTAATCAGCATGCCGATCAGGCCACCCGCGTTACCGTTGTTACCCTCTTCGCTCGAGGCCCGCGCCGAACCGGTCCACAGCGTGGTGCCGGATTTCAGATCGACCAGTCTGGCGGTAGCGGTCACTGCGGTTTCGCTGCTGATCACCATGTAACGCGTACCGTACTCGGTCACGGTGATGTACAGCGCCGCATCCGCGCCGAAGATTTCCTTCAGTTTGTCGGGCGGTGCCTGGTGGATATCATCCGGCGTGGTCAGGCCGTTCTGGCGGAACGTCTCGTCAACCAGCGCGATCGGCAACACGTAATAACCGGCCTCGGCCAGCGGAAACGTCACTTGCGACAACAGGCTGTAGGAGGCCTTGACGTCCGGCGAGGTGTTCAGCGGCGGCAGCACCAGAATGGTCTTCGGACGCGCTTGTTTATACGCCGAGTAATCCACGGTCTTGGGTTTTACGCAGCCACCCAGAAGGGTCAGTGCCAGCACGCCCACCAGCAGTTTCACTGCACGCGGGATCATTTGGCGTCTCCGGTCTTGGCGTTTTTAAGCAGGAAATCCATGTACGTGCCGGACTCGGGAAACAGGGTCTTTTCGGTACGGAACTGCTGCACCATCTGATCGTCCTTACCCATGCTCAGGTACAGCAGACCGAGGTGCGCGTGGTAACCCGGTGGCACGGCCTTACCCGTGGAGCGGATCTTCTGCAGGTCGGCTTCCAGTGCTTCAGCCTGGGCTTCTTTCGGTGTTTCGCTTTTGAAATACTCGTAGACCTGGGGTTCGTAGCCTTCCCACTGGTACAGGGTTTGCGGGCCGGCGCAACCCGCCAGCAAGGCGCTGGCGGCCAGCGTCAGGGTCATCAGCGACCGCGACAGAGTCAAATTCATGGGTTGTTGCTCCTTGCAATGGGCGTCGATCAGTTGCCCGGTTTCCAGGCACCGGCGTTCATGCCATCAACCAGACGATTGATCGCCTCGCGCATGGCCAGATCCAGGACTTTGCCGTTGAGGGTGGAGTCGTAGGCAGCGGTGCCGCCGAAGCCGATGATTTCGCGATTGGACAAGGCGTACTCGCCGGCGCCCTGGGTCGAATACACCACTTCCGAAGTGCTGATGTTGACGATGTTCAGGTTGACCTTGGCGTAGGCCACTTGAGTTTTGCCGCGACCAAGAATGCCGAACAACTGGTGGTCGCCAGTCTCTTTGCGGCCAAACTCGGTGACATCACCGGTGACCACATAATCAGCGCCCTTGAGGCGTTGGGCCTGGCCCTTGATCGCCGCTTCCTGCTGGATTTCGCCCATGTTGTCGCGATCCAGCACGGAGAAACGGTTGGTCTGCTGCAAGTGCGTGATCAGGATGGTCTTGGCCTGACCACCGAGACGGTCGACGCCGTCGGAGAAGATCCCGCGCATATAGCTGGAGCGGTTATCGAACTTGCCCACGGCCATCGGCACGCGAACGCCAGTCCAGACTTGCGTGGCGCTTTCAACCTTGGCTACCGGCAGCGCGCGGGAGCTTTCGGTCGCGCAACCAGCGAGCGTGCCGGCGATTGTGCCCAGCACAGCAATCGCAACGCCTGAAACCAGCATCCGGGAGATCATTCTCACTGAGTATTTCCTTCTTGAAAAACGGGGGGTGTCCCGGCACAGCAACGCGGTGGGGGGCTGAAAAGGGGCGGCATTATGACAAAGTGCCATCATTGATAACAGGTTTTTTTTGACGCCAATGGATTGGCTGCTCTGGGAACGATCAGACAGAGAATTTTGTGGTGTCAGTGGAAATCGCGGCTCTGCACGCGGATGCCGTTGAGCAGCGGACTCAGGTCGCTCAGGCGGCCGGCGATCAAGTGGCGCACGTCGCCCTCGCGCTCCCAGCGGCCATCGACCTTGAGCAATTGCGAGCCGACCAGTACCTGGCGCTGACGCTCGGCCAGGTCGCGCCAGACCACCACATTGACGTTGCCGAACTCGTCTTCCAGGGTGACAAACGTCACGCCGCTGGCAGTACCCGGTCGTTGCCGGCCTGTCACCAGTCCGGCAATGCTGACCGGGCGACCATGCTCAACGTCGAGCAACTCTTTTGAACTGCGGCAACGCCGCGCCTTCAGTTCGTCGCGCAACAACGCCAACGGATGCGGCCCCAGGGTGGTGCCGACCGTCGTGTAATCGGCGTGCAGATCTTCACCGACACTGGGCTTGGGTAGCACCACGTCAGGCTCTTCCTGGCTCGGCAACCCGGCAAACAAACCCAGCTGTTTCTGCACCCCGGCCACCTCCCAGCGCGCCCGATGCCGATGACCGGCCAGGCCGCGCAACGCTCCGGAATCTGCCAGCAGCGCCTGCGCCCGACTGTCGAGTGCGGCCCGCTCGCCCAAATCGGCAACATCGGCAAATGCCCCGCGCATCCGCGCCGCTTCAATGCGTCGGGCATCGTCCTCGCGAAAACCCTTGATCATGCGCAGCCCCATGCGAATCGCCGGTTGTGCGCCGCTGATCGGTTCCAGGCTGCAATCCCAGTCACTGGCGCGCACGTCCACCGGGCGGATCTGCAGCTGATGCCGACGGGCGTCCTGAAGAATCTGGTCGGGGCTGTAGAAGCCCATCGGCCAACTGTTGATCAGCGCGCAGGCGAACGCCGCCGGTTCGTGGCACTTGAGCCAGCAACTGGCGTAGGTCAGCAAGGCGAAACTGGCCGCGTGGGATTCGGGAAAACCGTAGCTGCCGAAGCCTTTGATCTGCTCGAAAATCTGCGCGGCGAACTCCGGCGTGTAGCCGTTTTTCTTCATGCCGGCGGCGAGTCGCTCCTTGTGCGGTTCAAGCCCGCCGTGACGCTTCCACGCAGCCATGGAACGGCGCAACTGATCGGCCTCGCCGGGGCTGTAGTCGGCAGCGACGATGGCGATCTGCATTACTTGTTCCTGAAACAGCGGCACACCGAGGGTTCTTTCCAGTACGACCTTGAGTTCTGGCGACGGATAGGTTTCCGGCTCTTCCTTGTTCCGCCGGCGCAGGTACGGATGGACCATACCGCCCTGAATCGGACCCGGCCGGACGATGGCCACCTCAATCACCAGATCGTAGAACTTCGCCGGTCTCAGGCGCGGCAGCATCGACATCTGTGCGCGGGACTCGATCTGGAACACGCCGATGGTGTCGGCGCGGCTGATCATCTCGTAGGTCGGTTTGTCTTCGGCCGGAATCGTCGCCAGTGTCAGATCCAGATGGCGATGACGGCGCAGCAGATCGAAACAGCGGCGAATCGCGCTGAGCATGCCCAGCGCCAGGATATCGACCTTGAGCAGCCCGACCGCATCGAGATCGTCCTTGTCCCACTGAATGATCGTGCGGTCGGCCATGGCGGCGTTTTCCACCGGCACCAGACTGTCCAGCGGTTGCTCGGAAATCACAAAACCACCGGGGTGCTGCGACAGGTGCCGGGGGAAACCGATCAGTTGCCCGGTCAGGCTCAACACCCGGCGCAGCACCGGGCTGTCGGGGTCGAACCCGCCCTCAAGCAGGCGTGCCACTGGCGGTGTTTCATCGCTCCAATGGCCGCAGCAATCGGCCAAGGCGTTGATCTGATCCGGCGGCAGGCCCAACGCCTTGGCCACATCGCGCACTGCACCGGCGGCGTGATAAGTGCTGACCACCGCTGTCAGCGCTGCGCGATGACGGCCGTAACGGCGAAACACGTATTGCAGGACTTCCTCGCGGCGTTCGTGCTCGAAGTCGACGTCGATATCCGGCGGCTCGTTGCGCTCTTTCGACATGAAGCGTTCGAACAGCAACGTGGTGCGATCCGGGTCGATTTCGGTGATGCCCAAGGCAAAGCACACCGCCGAGTTGGCCGCCGAACCACGGCCCTGACAGAGAATGTGCTGCTCGCGAGCGAAGCGCACCACGTCATGCACGGTGAGGAAGTAGCTTTCGTAGCCGAGTTCGGCGATCAACTCCAGCTCATCGTCGATCTGCTTGAGCACTTTCGCCTGTGGCCCTTTCGGCCAGCGCCAGGCGATGCCTTCTTCGGTCAGGTGGCGCAACCAGGAACTGACGCAGTGCCCCTCCTGCACCAGCTCTTTGGGATATTGATAACGCAACTGGCCCAGATCAAAGGTGCAGCGCCGGGCCAGACTCACCGACGCCTCCAGCAAGGCCGGCGGATACAGTTCGCGCAACACCTCGACACTGCGCAAATGCCGCTCGCCATTGGGGTGCAGGCGCAATCCGGCTTCCGCCACCGGGACGTGATGACGAATCGCAGTCATGGTGTCCTGCAAGGCGCGTCGGCCTCGGGCATGCATGTGTACATCACCACTGGCCACGGCAGGAATCCCCAACTCACCCGCCAGACTCGACAACGCCGCCAACCGCCGCTGATCGTCCTGCCCGCGATGCAACTGCACCGCCAGCCACAGCCGTTCGCCGAAGGTTTGCTTTAGCCAGCGGCCTTCTTCCATCTCATCCAGCGAGTCCGGCACCCACAACACCAACAACCCGGGCAGCGCTTCGTTGAAGTCCTCGCGCAGCACCTGATACTGGCCCTTTTGCGTGCGCCGCCGGGCGCGGGTGATCAAGCCGCACAGCGCCTGATACCCCTCAAGGTTCTCCACCAGCAGCACCAGTTTCGGGCCGTTGTCGATGCGAATCTCGCTGCCGATAATCAGCGGCAATTCAACGGATTTCGCCGCTTGCCAGGCCCGGACAATCCCCGCCAGCGTGCATTCGTCGGTGATCGCCAGCGCCTGATAGCCGTGCTTTTTCGCCCGCTGGAACAACTCCAGCGCACTGGACGCACCGCGCTGGAAACTGAAGTTCGACAGGCAATGCAGTTCGGCGTAGCCATCGTTCATCCGAACCAGCCCTGCAGCCACAGCGGACCGCCCTCGCCCACCGCCCGATAGGCCCAGCCTTGCTGACCGGCGCGGTTCTGGATCAGGTAGTAATCGCGGCGTACATCGTCACCGTCCCACCAGCCTGATTCGATGCGCTCCGGGCCCATGAGGATGCGTGCCGAACCTTGCGCCACGCTCTGCGGTTCACCGAGCAACCAGCCCGGGCGGTAGACACTCGGCAAACCGGCGCAACGTTGTTTGTCGACGCCGTTTTGCCACGCGCACTCGGGCCGATGATCCGCCTGAAAGCGCAGGCCCTGCACCGCGTCATCGCCGAGCCGTGCGCGCAGGCGTTCGCGCAGTTGCTCCCAGGGCAAGGTTTGTTGCGGACGGTCATCGAACAGCTCCTGAAACTGCGGCACAAAACTCGGCAGATCTTCGGCACGCAGACGGAAACCGCGCACTGGCGCCTCAACCTGCACCTGTTCCAGCCGTCCACGGGCCAGTTCGAAGAGCATCGCCGGGTCGCGTTCGGCGCTGAGCAGGCCGACCTTGATCAAGGTGTCCGGCAACCCGGCGTGTTCCAGATGCAGGTCGAAACGCTGCACGCCGCTGTCGCGCCCACACAGAAACGCCGACAGATCGCCGGTCAAGCGTCGTAAAGGGAACAGCAGCGCCTGATGGGATTGCACATCGAAATTGAGCTCGATGCGCACATCGAAACGATCCGGCGGCAGGTAGAACGCCAGCGCCAGCGGCCGCGCGCCAAACAAGGTGTCGAGGTGTTTGAGCATCGGCGCTTCGAAGCGTCGGGCCAGTGCCTGACGCGGCAGGCTCTGCACCTGACTCAGGTTGCGCAGGCCCATGCGCGACAATGCTGTGGCCACGCCCGGCTCCAGACCGACCCGGTCGATGGGCAATTGCCCTAGATGATGCTGCAAGGCTTCGCCGTCCGGCACCACCAGTCCGTCATAGGCGTTGGCCAGAATGCGTGCCGCCACCGGGTTGGGTGCAGCGACGATGCGATGACGAAAACCCAGATCGGTCAGTTCCTTGCGCAACCGCGCCTCGAACTGAGCCCAGGAACCGAACAGGCCCAGGCTCGATTCGATCTCGAACACCACGGTGCGCGGGTAATGCACGCTGACCTGCGCGCTGAAGCGGTAGGCCCACGCGGCCAGAAACTGCTGCCAGTGTTCGACCTCGGCCACTTCATAATCGGCGGTGGCAAAACCTTTGCTCAGGGCTTGCGCAGCGGTCATCGACTGGCCGGGACGCAAGCCAAGTTTGCGCGCTGCCGGGTTGACCGCTTGCAGCACCCGACGCTGGGCCGGGCCGCTGAGCAACACCAACGGCTCATCGGGATCGGGCCGCTGACGCAACACGGCGTCGAGGGCCAATTGCGGGAACAGAATACACACCCAGCGCATGACGACCTCAGTGACCCACGGTAAAGGCAATCGGCGCCGCGCGCGCCAGTCCGCCACGGCACTTGAGTACGCGCAGTTGGGCCGGTTTTGCATCGATGGCGATGCGCAACGCTGCCGGTGACGGGTTGATCGCTTCGCTCAAGGGGCGCCACGCAAAGGCCAGGGTATGGCCGGTTTCCGCCGCCACCTGCAAACGCCGCAACGCGCGGTCATCAGCCTTGTGCGGCCAGCACAGCACGGCGCCGCAACTGCCTGAACGCAGGCATTGTTCCGCCGCCCACAAGGCATCGCGTTCACTGGCCTGAATCACCGACAACTGACGCAGGTCGACCCCGGCGTTCTCCCACGCCTGCGGGTACGGCACGAAAGGTGGCGCTATCAGCACGATGCGCTCACCCGCCGCCGACAACCGCGCCAGCGTCGGCCACACCAGTTGCAGCTCACCGACACCGGGGCCGGCCAGGAGAATTTCGCTCAATGCCGCTTCCGGCCAGCCACCGCTGGGCAATGCTGCGTCCAGCGCGGCATGCCCGGTCGGTTGTGGGCTGGCGGCCGGTGGCGCAGGACGGCCCTTCCAGACCTGGCCGCCATTGAACAGGGTATCCAACGCAACGACGGCGCCCATCAGCCTTGCCTCACCAGACCGCAGAACACCCCTTCGATGGCCAGATCCTGATCGTCACGCACGACAATCGGCTGATACGCCGGGTTGCGCGGTAACAGCCGCACCACATCGCCGACGCGCTCGAAACGCTTGATGGTGACTTCACCGTCGAGCCGCGCCACGACGATCTGGCCGTTGAGCGCCTCGGGATTGCGCCGCACACCGACCAGATCACCATCGAGAATGCCGTCCTCGATCATCGAGTCGCCTTGCACTCGCAGCATGTAATCGGGTGTGCGGGAGAACAGCGCCGGGTCGAGCATCAGGCGGTTATGAATGTCGGCATCAGCACCAATCGGCGCACCGGCGGCAACCCGGCCGAGTACAGGAATCTCCAGCAACTCCGCACGTGCCGGTTGCCCGAGCAAGCGAATGCCCCGGGCCTGATGCGGGTTGACCTCGATAAACCCGGCTTCGGTGAGCGCCAGCACATGCTTGCGCGCCACGCTGCGCGAGGCAAAACCAAAAGCCTCGCTGATTTCAGCGAGGCTTGGGGGCTGACCGTGTTCGGCGATGCGTTCGCGGATAAAGGTCAGGATGGCGGTACGGCGGGGAGTCAGGTTCGTCATGGAGTACATTTGTACTCCTGTAGGATTTTCCTGACAAGCACCGCCAGTCAGCTCAAACCACGCTCGGCCAGAAACCCTGCGATGTAATCGATAAACGCCACGACTTTCGCTGTGGCGCGCCGATGACTCGGGTACACCGCGAGAATGTGCGGGCCGAAGCTGTCCGGATCGATGGCGTATTCGGCCATGACCCGCACCAGTCGCCCGTCCGCAATATAAGGCGCGGCACTCCACAACGGCGTATGCAGCAAACCGCGCCCGGCCAAAGCGCTGGCCAGCAGCAAGTCGTAATTGTCACTGCGCAAGCGTGGCGTTGCCGGTTGCGGCAGGCTCAGGCGTTGACCGTCACGCTCGGCCCACCAGAATTCACGGCTGAGCAACGGGTGCCGGTACAGCAGCCATTCATGCTGATCAAGGGTTTGCGGATTCACCGGCAAGCCCTTGCGCGCCAGATACTCAGGGCTGCCGCACAGGGCCAGGCGATTGCTGCCGATCACCCGCGCGATCAGCCCCGGCAAGTCATCGTGACCTTCGCGCAAGGCCAGGTCGTAGCGGCTTTCCAGCAGATTGACGAACTCGTCGCACAGATCCACTTGCAGGCTGATCTGCGGGTATTGCTGCAAAAAGCCGTCGCACACTTGATCGAGAAACGCCCGTCCGTACGCCAGCGGCGCGGTGATTTTCAGGCTGCCGCGCAAACCGTGCTGCAGTTGCTCGATTTCCTCGCTGGCCTCTTCCAGGCGCTGCAGCACCAAGCGTGCGGTTTCCAGATACACCCGGCCGATTTCGGTGAGCAAAATCCGCCGGGTACTGCGCTCAAACAGCCGCGCCCCGAGTTCGGCTTCCAGGTGGTTGACCGCTTTGGTCAGCGCCGACGGCGTCTTGCCCAGTTGCTCGGCGGCGCGGCTGAAACTGCCGAGTTGCGCGGTGACCACGAACATTTTCAATGCACCCAACTTGTCCATGCTTTTTCCATTCAGGCAAAAACGTTTTTCGTGAGGGAGGCGTTCTGTCGGTCGTTGCCAGCCACTAATCTGGCCATCAGACGCAATAACAAGGAAATCTTCAATGAAAAGATTCATCCCGAATCTGCTTGTCGCTGCAGTAAGTTTTGCCTCGATGGAAGCCATGGCCGCGGCTGATCTGGTGCTGCTAAACGGCAAGATTTTCACCGCCGACCGCGCTCAACCCAAGGTGCAGGCGCTGGCCGTGGAGAACGGCAAAGTGTTGAAAGTCGGCACGGATGCACAGATCAAAGCGTTGATCGAACCCGGCACAAAAGTTATCGATCTAGGCGGCAAAGCGCTGATGCCCGGCCTGATCGATAGCCATTCCCACGCGATTTTCGGTGGTCTGGAAATGGTCTCGGCGAACATGGAAGACGAAGTCGTTGCCCTCGACGAACTGGAAAAAAACCTGCGCAACTGGCGGGACGACGGCACGGCCAGGCATGGCGATGTGCTGAGCATTGCCGGCATGAGTTCGAAGTATTGGGCGCAGGCTGAAGCCTTGGGCAAAACCTTCAACAACGGTGAATGGGCCAACGTGCCGGTGGTGTTCACCGGCAGCGACCACCACACCGCGTGGGCCAACAACGTGATGCTCAAACGCGCAGGTATCGACGCCGCGCTGCTGAAAAGCCTGCCAGACGCGGAAAAAGATACGATCGGCAAACTGGCCAACGGCGAACCCAACGGTTTTCTGGTCGATGCCGGTTGGGATCGGGTCGCCTCGAAAATGCCGGTGCCAAGAGCCGCCGCCATGCTCAACGCGGCGAAGTCCGCTGTGCGCTACAACAACAGCCTCGGCATTACGGCGTGGATGGATCCCGCCGCCAACGCCGCACCGGGCGAGCCGGTTTTCGCTCTCAAACCCACCGAGAAAACCGTCGGCGTGCTGCCGGCCTATAAGGCCCTGGCAGAAAGCGGCGAGATGAGCGTGCACGTCGCCGCGCTGCTGGTGGCCAATTCGAAAAGCGTACCTGCCGATCTCGATACCCTCGACAAGGTTCGCCAGCAGTTTCAGGGCATCCCCAACCTCACCCTGCCCGGCATCAAAATCTTCGCTGACGGGGTGATCGAATACCCGGCGCAAAGTGCGGCGATGATCGACCCGTACAGCAACTCGCACAAACAGGGCGAATTGCTGATCGACCCGCAGCATTTCGGCGCATTGGTCAGCGCCATTGATCAACGCGGTTGGCTAGTGCACATCCACGCCATCGGCGACCGTGCGGTGCGCGAAGCGTTGAACGGCATCGCCCAGGCGCGCCAGGATCGGCAAAGCGGCGTGACGCACTCGATCACTCACTTGCAAATGGTCAACCCGAAAGAATTCGCCCGTTTCAAACCACTGAACGTGATCGCCTCGATGCAGCTGCTGTGGGCCAGTGCCGACGATTACACCACCGACATGATCAAGCCCTACGTCAGCGCACTCGCCTTCCGTTATCAATACCCGGCGCACTCGCTGCTCAAACAGGGCGCGACGATTGCCGGCGCCAGTGACTGGCCGGTGTCGTCACCGAACCCGTTCAACGCCATGGCCCAGGCCATCACCCGCGTCGGCCCGCTGGGCGTGCTCAATGCCGAGGAGCGTCTGGACCGCGAAACCATGTTCTACGCCTACACCGCCAACGCCGCGCGAACCATTGGCCTGGACAAGCAGATCGGTTCGCTGACACCGGGCAAACAGGCGGATTTCATCGTCCTTGATCGCGACGTGTTCAGCGTCGACGACAAAGCCCTGCATGACACCCAGGTCCTGCAAACCTGGTTCGGCGGCCGTCAGGTCTACACCGCCGCTCAATAACAACACCGCCCCTCCCTGTAGGAGCAGCCTTCGGCAACTTCTACAGGTTTTCCTCCTGCCCCCATAACAATCACAACATCGGGACTTCACATGAAAGCCTTGCCCCTGTTCGCCCTGAGTTTCTTGAGCCTGCTGCCTTTGAGCAGCCACGCGATCCCCTTGAACGACGACTTCGCCGTGCTGGTGGATTTGACTGTGGCCAGCGATTACCGCACTCGCGGCATCTCGCAGACCCAGAACGACCCCGCCGTGCAGGCCGGTTTGACCCTCGCCCACAGCAGCGGCCTTTACATGGGGGCATGGAGCTCGAACGTCGATTTCGGCGCAGGTCTGAAAACCCGTCAGGAAGTCGATTACTACGCCGGTTGGCTGTGGCAGGCGACCGAAGAGGTCAGCCTTGATCTGGGCTACCTCAAGTACGCCTATCCCGGGGAAAGTCAGTTCAACCAGAGTGAGGTGTACGGGATTCTCGGTGTGTACGGGGTGAAATTCGCGGCGTATTACTCAAGCGATGCGCCCGGCATCGATAGCCAGCAGAGTTCGCTTTACAGCTACGTCAGCTATGAAACCGAACTGCCGTTCGATTCGGGCCTGAAGTTGCGTTACGGCCATATGGATTTCAAGGATCCGCATGTGTATTCGTCCTCCGGGCATGGCGAAGCGTCGTACCGCGAATGGGAAGTGAAAGTCACCCACAATCTGGCCGGAGTGCTGCTGGGTTTGAGCTACATCGACACCGATCTGTCGCAAACCCAGTGCTTGAGCAACTGGGGATTCAAGGACGTGTGCACCGCGACTGTGGTTGCCAGCGTCAGTAAATCTTTCTGACACACCACACTCCTACATTGGGCTTTTGGTGGGTTCAGGAAGTGAGCTGTGCGAGATATTGCCACGGGTAGATCCCGCGTTGGTGGCCATCGCTGAACACCAGCTGCACGCCATAGCCTTGGGGATTGATTTCGATGAGGCGCACGCGTTCATCCACCAGCGGCGTCAAGCCGCGCAGACGAAAAGCGCGGCATCGCGAGCAGGGGCATTGGCGGCGCAGTTCGGCGTGATCGAGCACCGATTCGCTGCCATCAGGCCAGCTTAGTCGAAGGGTCTGCTCACTCTGCGAGTTGCCGACTGACAGCGGGTTCATTGCAGCTGACTCAAGGCAATCCGCACGGCTTTGCGCACTTCCGGATCACCATCGTCCTGCGCGGCCTGCAACGCCGCCACTGCACCGCGATCATTCAACTCGCCCAAGGCTAACGCAGCTTCCTTGCGCAAGTTACTGATGCGATGGCCCAGGGTGCCGATCAGGGCGTACAGCGCCGGGGCGAAATGCAAGCGACCGAGGCTGCGGGTGGCGCGCAGACGCACTTGCCAGTAGTCATCGCTCAGCGCCTCGACCAATGCCGGACCTGCGTCGGTGTGGCCGACTTTCCCCAAGGTTGTTGCGGCTTCTTCACGCACTTGCCAGGCGTCGTCCCGCAAGGCCTGGCGCAGGGCCGGCAGCACGTCGGCGCCAGAGGCCAGACCGAGAGCGCCGGTGGCGGCGCGGCGCACCTCGGTGTCAGGGTCAGCGCTGGCCAGTCGCGCCAATGCCGCCAGTGCGTCGAGTTGTTTGAGCCAGCCGAGCACGCCCACGGCTTCGCGGCGTACATGGGCGTCGGCATCCTGCAGTGCGGCGACTGCAGCGGGCGCGGCAGCGGCAAAACGCAACTCACGTAAAGCACGGAACGCGGCGATCCGCACGCTGACGTCGACATGATCGGTCCACGGCAGAATCACCCGCCCGGCGGCTTCGGTCTTGAGCAGGCTGAGGCTCTGCGCGGCGGCAGATTGTACGGCTGGCGACGAGTCGGTCAGGGCCTGACACAGTGCCGCTACCACCGGCTCATCTTCCCGTGCCTCCAACAACCGCGCGGCTTCAGCGCGGACTTCTTCTGCGGGATCATGCCCGAGGCGTTCTACCAGCCACAACAAGCCATCGGGTTCTTCGAGATCGGCCAGATCGATCAGGGCAATGCGCCGCACGCCAGCGTCTTCAGCGGTCAGTCGTGGTTGCAGGTCGAGAATGTCTTGGTTATCGGTCAAAGCAAAAATAGAAGTCATAGGGCAAATCGCGGCAAAGGGTTTTCGGGAGGCAGGCCGAGCGGATTGAGGCGCGGCAGCGGTCGGTCGTTGTCGTGGCGTAACAGGTCGAGACAGTGGCGCTTCAGACGCGAGAATTCATGGCTGGTGACCAGCTCAGTAGTGCGCGGACGCGGGAAATCCAGGCGCAGATCTTCGATGATTCGCCCCGGCCGCGCGCTCATCACCAGCAAGCGGTCGGCAAGAAACAGCGCCTCGTCGATGTCGTGGGTGACGAACACCACGGTGGTGCGGATGCGCGTCCAGATGTCCAGCAACAGTTCCTGCATGTTCAGCCGGGTCAAGGCGTCCAGCGCGCCGAACGGCTCGTCCATCAGCAACAGCCGTGGACGATTGACCAGCACCCGGGCGATCTCCACCCGTTGCTGCATGCCGCCGGAGAGTTGGTCGGGCCAGCGTTGGGCGAAACCGTCGAGGCCCACCAGTTTGAGAATTTCGTCGGCGGCGCGATGACGTTCAGCCTTGCCGATGCCCTGCATCTTCAGGCCGAAGGCGACGTTTTCGCGCACCGTGCGCCACGGGAACAGCGTGTGATGCTGGAACACCATGCCGCGCTGCGGCGACGGGCCCGACACCTCGGCGCCATCGACTTTCAGGCTGCCGGTCTGAGCGTTTAAATGCCCGGCCAAGGCGCCGAGCAAGGTCGATTTGCCGCAACCGGACGGGCCGAGAATGCACACGAACTGGCCGGGTTCGATCTGGCAATCGAGGCCCTGCACCGCTTCAAACGCGTGCCGACCTTCGCCGAGGACGATGGACAACTTGCGGATATCAATCCGCCCTTCCGGGGTTTGCATCATGCTCATCAGGCTTTACCTCGTGGACGATGCCAAGGCGTGAACAACCCGCCCAGACGCTTGATCAACAAACTGCTGCCCATACCCAGTACGCCGATCAGCAACATGCCGACGACAATGTCGGCGTAGTTCTGAATGGTGTAGGACTCCCAGGTGTAGTAACCGATGCCGAACTGGCCAGAGATCATTTCCGCGGTCACCAGACAGAACCATGAGGTGCCCATGCCGATCGCCAATCCCGTGATGATGCTCGGC
Organism: Pseudomonas sp. N40(2020); assembly: GCF_014472415.1. Lineage (GTDB taxonomy): Bacteria > Pseudomonadota > Gammaproteobacteria > Pseudomonadales > Pseudomonadaceae > Aquipseudomonas. Next base: position 24,002 of record NZ_JACSZV010000029.1, on the reverse strand, counting down.
GCGGCGCCGGGCAGGATCACTTCCAGCAGAATCGCCCGGCGCCCTGCTCCGAGGCTTTTCGCCGAAGCGATCAGGCGTGGATCGACGCCTTCGACGCCGTGCACGGTGTTGAGCAGGATCGGGAACAACGCGCCGGTGAAGGTGATGAAGACCATCGACAACTCCGAGGACGGGAACATCAGGATCGCCAATGGAATCCATGCCACGGCCGGGATCGGGCGCAGGACTTCCAGCGGTGGCAGCAGCAGGTCTTCAGCCCATTTAGAACGGCCGATGGCCAGGCCCAATGCGATGCCGACGACCAGTGCAGCGAGGTAGCCGGCGAAGACGCGGCTGAGGCTGGCGGTCAGGTGTTGCAGGAGCTTGCCGGAGTCGCCCAGACCGAGTGCGGCTTCGATGACCGCCAATGGCGTAGGCACATTGGCGAAGGTGACGAGGCCGAGGTTCCAGTGGTGGCTGGCGGCGAGTTGCCAGAATAGAAGGCAGAGCAGCAGTGAGGCGGATCTTGATGTCCAGCGCAAGGCGGAAGGTGTTTTCATGGAGCGGGTTTCCAGTTCCGGATCTGTGTGACGGCTAAGATTTACCCCCTCACCCCAGCCCTCTCCCCCAAGGGGGCGAGGGGGAAAGGGAGCCGATTTTGTGTGTTTCAAAACCTGAGTTCGGCTCGGTATTCCAGGTCGGCGTATCTCGCCCAAACATCCCGGTCAGTCCCCTCTCCCTCCGGGAGAGGGTTAGGGTGAGGGGCTCTTGATCTGCCCTTAACGAGCGACCACAGCCTGTGCCGTGGCATCGGTAAAGTCGAAAACCTTCCCCCCCTGCGCCGCCGCAAATTGCTGGGCCTGGCCCTTGAGCAGGAATGCACTCAAACGCCCCTTGGCATCACTGGCAAACCACGCCTGATCCGCCAGCAACTTGATCCCGCTGTCGCTGGCCTGGGCATACACCGCACGGATGCTTTTACCGTCCTGCTTCAAACCGGCCAATGCGCTGAACGCCGCTTGCGCCGAGGCGTACTGGCGCACTTTGTCTTCACCGCGCACCCAGATTTCGGCGACGTGGCGCAAGTCCGTGATGGCTTTACCGCTGGCGGAATCAACAGTCTTGAGCGGCGTCTGCGCGTAGTTGGCGAGTTGCGCGGTGTAATCCAGGTTCGAAGCCTTGAATGCGGCGCGGATGTACTGGTCGTCGATGAAGTTGTTCAGATCGAGTCCACGATCAGCCTTTTTCAGCAGTTTCAATGTGTCGATGGCCGTTCCGACTGCCTGGCGATATTCCGGCTTCCAGCTCAGATCTCGGGTCTGCACACCGAGCGGACCGAGGAACAGGTAATTGACCTCGGCATCGACGCCAGTGACTTTGGCGATCAGCTCGCTGTACCTCTCAGGCTCGGCGGCCAGCAACTGATTGGCCTCGATGCTTGCGCGCAGATAAGCGACGACGATTTCCGGGTACTTTTTCGCGTACGCCTGATCGACCAGAGCACCGTGAAAGGTCGGCGAATTCGCTTGGGCGCCGTCATAGATCTTGCGAGCGAAACCACGGCTGGGGAACAGTTCGGCGAACGGCACAAAATCAGCATGGGCGTCGATCTTGCCGGCCTGCAACGCGGAGCCGGCGACTTCTGGCGGCTGAGCGATGATGTTCACGTCTTTAAGTGGGTCCCAGCCCTGCTCCGCCACCGCACGCAGCAACATACCGTGCGCCGTGGAAGCGAACGGCACGGAGATGGTCTTGCCCTTGAGTTCGCTCAGCGACTGCACGTCCGACGCGCTCGGCACGACGATGCCGTTGCCGCTACCCTTGGTGCTGCCCGACAACACGCTGATGAACAGGCTGTGCTTGCCGGCGGTTTCGAATGCCACGCCATTGAACGCACCGGGGAAATCGGCCATGGCGCCAAAGTCGAGTTTGCCGGCGACCATTTCGTTGGTCAGCGGTGCGCCGCTGGTGAAGTTCTTCCACTGCACGTCGTATTTCGCGTCTTTGTAGGCGCCGTCGTGGGGCAGGTACTTGTCGAGCAGGCCGAGCTCACGAATCAACAGACCGCCGGCGGCGCAGTTGATGGTGGTGTCTTGGGTGCCGATAGCAATACGGATGGTTTCGGCCGAGGCCGAGAAGGTGAACGAGGCCAGTACGAGACCGGCGATTGCTGCACGCAACATGAGTGTTTCCCCTCGAATCATTTATAGGATGTTCGTCTCCGCCGCGATCAGGGCGCGGTGGGAAACGAGGGGTGTTTTTGAATCCAGCGTCCGGGGTTTCCGGATGGCTTTGTGTTCTCACAGTTCCAATGTGGGAGCGGGTTTCAACGCAGGAGATAAGGGATATCGACTTTCACCGCACCGGTCGGACAATCCTTCTCACACGGCATGCAGTACCAGCATTCATCGAACGCCATGTAGGCCTTTTGCGTGGCCGGGTTGATCGCCAGCAGATCCATCGGGCAGACGTCGACGCACACGGTGCAGCCCTTTTCGGCGATGCATTTGTCCTCGTCCACGGTGACGGGGGCGTTGGAGCGGAAGAAGATTTCCTGGGCTTGATAGGCCATGGTTCGGGTTCTCTATGGGTGATGCATCACGCGGCAAAAGCGCCGACCCGCAAGCGGTCGTAAGCCTGCATTTCTTCGGCATCGAGCGGGATGATGTAAGGCTCGACGGCTTTTTTAAAACTGGTCATCTGGCCGTCGTCGCCCTTCTTCAAGTGGCAATGGCAGAACCATTCAGCGTCGTTGCGCTGCGGGTGATCGACCCGGTAGTGGTAAAGCCCCCAGCGGCTTTCGGCGCGGAACAGCGAAGCGCGGGCAGCCATTTCGGCGCAGTCGCGGATCACGCTGGTTTCCATGGCGCGCATCAGTTCGTGGGCGTTGCTGGCCTTCATCTGGTCGAGATCACGTTCGATGTCGCTGAAGCGTTGCAGGCCGATCTGCATTTTCTTTGTCACTTTTGGCGGTTGCAGGTAGTCGTTGACGAAGCGCCGCAGCTTGTACTCGACCTGCGCCGGCGGCAGACCGTGTTCACGATCCAGCGGTGCATAGACCCGCGCTTTCTCTTTCTCAATCTGCCCGGCATCCAACGCGGAAAACTCACGTCCGGCGACAAAATCCGCCGCGTTGTGCCCGGCGAACCAGCCGTAGGTAAACGCGCCGAGCATGTAGTTGTGCGGCACGGCAGCCATGTCCCCGGCCGAATACAAGCCTTTCACCGAAGTCTCGGCGCGTTCGTTGACCCACACACCGGACGCCGAGTGGCCGCTGCAAAAACCGATCTCGGAAATGTGCATCTCGACCATTTGCGTGCGGTAATCGGTGCCGCGATTGGCGTGAAACTGGCCACGGCTCGGGCGTTCGTTGCTGTGCAGGATTTCCTCGATGTTCTGGATGGTTTCCTCGGCCAGATGATCGAGTTTGAGGAATACCGGGCCGTTGCCGCTTTCCAGTTCCTGGTGGAACTCCCACATCATCTGCCCGCTCCAGTAGTCGCACTCGATGAAGCGTTCGCCCTTGTTGTTGGCGGTGTAGCCGCCCAGCGGGCCGGTGACATAGGCGCACGCCGGGCCGTTGTAATCCTTGATCAGCGGGTTGATCTGGAAACATTCGAGGTTCGCCAGTTCGGCCCCGGCGTGATAGGCCATCGCGTAGCCGTCGCCGGCATTGGTCGGGTTTTCGTAGGTGCCCATCAAATAGCCCGACGATGGCAAACCGAGGCGTCCGGCCGCACCACAGGCAAGAATTACCGCTTTGGCCTTGATCACATGGAAGTCGGCGGTGCGGCAATCGAAGCCCATCACACCGTTGACCGCGCCCTCTTCGTCGGTCAGCAAACGGGTGCAGACCAGTCGATTGGTGATGCTGACCCGCGCGCGCTTCAACTGGCGATAAAGGACTTTCTTGATGTCGTGACCTTCCGGCATCGGCAGCACGTAGGCGCCCATGTGGTGGACTTTTTTCACCGCGTAATCGCCGGTTTCGTCCTTCTCGAACTTCACACCCCAGCGGTCGAGTTGCTCGATGGTTTCGAAGCTGTGGGTGGCGTAGGCGTACACCGCCGCCTGATTGACGATGCCGTCGTTGGCGATGGTGATTTCCTTGGTGTACTGCTCGGGCGTCGAGTGGCCGGGGATGATCGCGTTGTTCAGGCCGTCCATGCCCATGCTGATCGCGCCGCTGCGTTTGACGTTGGCCTTGTCGACCAGCAGCACGCGCAGATCACGGTTCTTCTCTTTGGCCTTGATCGCGGCCATCGGGCCGGCAGTGCCGCCGCCGATCACGACGATGTCGTATTCCTGCTCAAGCGTGCTGCGTGTCATGCCTGCTCCCCTTTTTGCCGGTCGATCCGCAGGCGGTACTGGAACGCATCGCCACGGTAGTAAAGGTGTTCAAAGTCCAGCGGCTGCCCCTGCGCGTCGTGGGTCAGACGTTCGATACGCATGATCGGCGAGCCGGCCTCGACGTTCAGCGCCTGAGTCAGGTCGCTGTCAGCGAGCACCGCGTCGATGGCCAGATCGGCGTGGCCTAGGGCGATGCCGCAGTCGTTTTCGAGGATCAGGAAGATGTCGCGAGTAACCAGATCAGCCTTCTCCAGCCGCTCGCCGACGGCTTTGGGCAGGTAGGTGATTTCCAGCGAGATCGGCTCACGGTTGATCAACCGCACGCGTTTGATCTGCGCGACGATCTCGCCCTCGGCGACCTGCAAACGCTCGGCGACGCGCTTGTCCGCCGGGATGAATTTGAAGCTGCGCAGGCGGTTGATCACCTCGTAGCCGCGCCCGGTCATGGACTCGGCGAGACCTTGCAGGCTGCTGACGTTCTGGAAGGTTTTCGGCTTGGCAACGAAGGTGCCTTTGCCGTGGATCTTGAAGATCAGCCCTTCCTTTTGCAGATCACCCAGCGCCTGGCGCACGGTGATGCGGCTGACTTTGAACAGCGCGCCGAGTTCGCTTTCGGACGGCATCTGGCTGTCTTGCGGGTATTCGCCATCGAGAATGCGCGCGCGGAGGACGTCGCGCAGTTGGGTGTGCAGAGGAACGCTGCTTAGGGAGAGAACGTTATCGGTCATCACGGGATCACTTGTCATAACGAGTTATGACGTGATCTTAGAGTTGTTATGACAAGGTTGAGAAATATTGTTTGGGCATATCCTTAGATGCGACAACACGGGAGCAAATGTGGGAGCGAGCCTGCTCGCGAAGACGGTGTGTCAGTATTCGAATGGGAACCTGACACGACGCCTTCGCGAGCAGGCTCGCTCCCACAGGGGATGTTGTATGTCAGGGGGATCAGTGACGCTTGAGGATCTGATCCATGACCCAGTCGGTTTTCAGTGCCTGCTCGGCCACCGCCGGATGCTGCGCGTCACCACGGATATGCGCATTCATGCCCAGTACGTGATGCCACTGAATGTGCTCGTGATGCGGGATTTGCAGGCTGATTTGTTCGTCGGCAAATAACTGCACCGGGTGCTCATCAAACACTGAAAAACTGATTCGCCCTTCACTGCCGATGATCTCGACCCGATCTTCACGCCGATCCGCAACAAAGCTCCAGCAACCCATGCCCAGCGCTCCGGATGAAAACCGTCAACTGGCGCTGACCGCATCTTCAGCCGCATACAAGCCAGCCTGTCGTGCGGTGAATCCGGCGACTTCAACGATGTCGCCGAGCAGGTACTGGAACAGGTCGAAACCGTGGCTGGCCAGGTCGGCAAAGTAGCCACCGCCGGCCACAGCGGGGTCGGTTCGCCAGTTGTTGCTGCCCTCCAGGTCTGCCGCCGACGGCGCCTTGGTCAATGTCCAGCTCAGGTGCCGCACCGCGCCGATGCGCCCTTCCTCCAGCCATTGGCGCACTTGTTGAAAGCGCGGCAACGAACGGCGGTAGTAGGAAACAAACAGGTGCAAACCGGCGTCGGCAAACGCCTGCTGCATCTCGCGGCTTTGCCCCGAGCTGAGTGCCATGGGTTTTTCCACGCAGCAATGCTTGCCGGCGGCGGCGACTTTGAGGCTGTAGGCGTGGTGGCTGTCGGGTGGCGTGGCGATGTACACCGCGTCCACCTCGGGATCGTTGATCAGTGCATCGACGTCGGTGTAGACCCGGGCGATGCCGTGGCGCGCGGCGTAATCGCTCACCGCTTCAAGACGCCGCCCCATCACCGCCACCAACGCCGAACCGGGAGCCTTGTAAAAGGCCGGCCCGCTCTTGCGCTCGGTGACGTCACCGCAACCGATCATGCCCCAACGCACCACGTCCATTTGTTTTGCTCCTTAGCCGATGCGCAAAGCGCGCAGATCCAGATGCCCGTCCTTGAGTGGTGGACACCAGTAGTAACCGCCGGTAATCGGACGGCTGATGCGATAGAGACCATCGGTGATGCCATCTTCCAGACCGCTCATGCGCCGCAGTTGCGCTTCGAACGCATCCAGCGAGAAGCCGAAGGCGAGGAACATCAAGCCCGCGCGATCGCCTTCGATCCACGGCATCGAGCGGCGCACGACGAACGCCTCAGGCGCGAAACTTTCCTGCGCGGTGCGTTTGACGTGGGCGGAAACCGGCGCGTCGTCAATCTCTTCGTTGTCGCTGAGGCGACGGCCCATGATGTTGTCCTTGTCTTCGGCGGACAACTGATGGAAGCCCTTGAGGTCGTGCTGCCACTGCTGGATCGCGGCGAAGCTGCCACCGACCAGACCGTCGGCACCTGCGCTTTGCAGGGCGGCGGCGACAGCGGCGTCATCGTGGGGGTTTTCGGTGCCATCTTCGTAGCCGGTCAGGTCGTGGCCGTCCTTGTGGCGGAAGGCTTCCTGAGCCTCAACCAGACGCAAGGCCGGGGCCAGTGCGGCTTCGAAAGCATTGCAGCGGTTGAGCAGTTCACCACGGTCGACGCCGTGCAGCCAGACCCACAGGGCGTGCTGGGTCGACGGGTTTTCCACACCGACGCCGGTCATGGCCGGGAAGCTGCGCAGGCCGTCGATTTGCACGTTGAGCGCCTTAGCCAGGGATTCACCGAAACCGACCACCGCCGACTTGCCGTCCACCAGATTCATCAGGTTGTCGATCGCCTGCGGCAGTGCTTCAACCGACGCGAGGGCGAAAAACAGATGACGTGCTTGCGCAGGAACAGGGGTGGCGAGAATGCCCGGCTGGTAGTAACTCATGTGAACTCCTTGGGAAAGTGCGCGGAGTTTACCTGTGGCCGGAGAATTTGTGGGGGTTTGGATGACATCAAAAGCCCCTCACCCTAGCCCTCTCCCGGGGGGAGAGGGAACTGATTCGGGGATATTGAAGATCTATACCGACTTGAACGTACCTCTGTGAATCCGTAATCGACAAAGATCTTTCAGGTCGATGTAACTCGCAAGGCACCTCGGTCGGCCCCCTCTCCCTCCGGGAGAGGGCTGGGGTGAGGGTTGGCGTCATTGCGCCACGCACTTGGGCTCATCCCCGTCCAGCGCCTGAACGCTCGGCGAAAGCTGCGCACATCGCTGTAACCGACCTCTTCGGTAATGCGCTCGATCGGCATGTCGGGATTGGCCAGCAGACTCATCGTCCGCGCCTGGCGCACTTGTTCCAGCAACGCCTCAAAGGTCAACGAATGTTCGGTCAGGCGCCGGCGCAAGGTGCGGCTGCTCATGTTCAGGTCGCCGGCAATCTTCTCGATATGACTGCCCCGGCTCAGATCCCGGGCAATCGCCCGCTCCACTGCTTGAATCAGGTCAAGCTTCTGGTGCACCTGCGCCGCTTCCAGCTCCAGCAAGGCCAACGCCTGACGCAACGCCAGCGAATGATGATTGGGCAGGCTCACGTCCAGCCATCGCACATCAATCAGCATGCGATTGTGCAGGCAACCGAAGCGCACCTGCGGGCCGAGCAAACGGTGATATTCGCTGAGGTAATCCGGCGTGGCATGCACGAATTCCACGGCTATCGGCTTGAAATCGGCACCGGCCAACGCCCGCCCGTACACCAGCAGACTGGCGAAAAACTCCTCGACCGCGAACACCTGTACATCGGCGAACGGCAAGCGGCATTCGGCATCCAGATGCACGTGCTCGCCGACCACATCGACGCTGGAAACCACAATCCCGCCGGTGGTGTGCTGATGGCGAATGCCCAGAGCAAAGGCATCGCGCAGGGTCTTGCACAGCGACAGCACATGGCCGAGCAAACCGAGCGTGCCGAGAACATTCTGTGCCCCGACCCACAAACCCAGGCCCTGATTGGGCAGCACTTTGAGCGCACGCTGAATCATCGCCACTGCCTGCCGATAGGAAATCCGCTGCGTCGGGTCCTGCAAATCTTCGAGGGTAAATCCCAGGCCACGACACAGGCTCTCAGCCTCGACGCCCTTGCTCTGCGCGACTTCGGCGAGGGTTTGCAGAAGAAACGGCGAGACCAGCGCCAGTTCAAAGGTCGGGTCTTGGACTTTTACGTTCATGGGGGCTAGACATTCCGGAGCACGCTTGATTGTTATTTTTGTTACCGGTTATGTCGAAGGAAGTTAGCACAGGGTTTGCCGACTGTCCGCAGAAGCCCCCCTCAGTGTCCGCCAATACCCTGCCCCGTCGGGCGCCAAGCGCTTATTTCTAGTGTGCCGGGCGTTCTGCGTGCCGGCGTTGCGCCCCACCACAATAATAATGAGGACGGATATGCACCCGAATCGCGCGACATTGCCCTTGCGCCTGGCCCTGACTTTGCTTGGCTGCGCCGCAACCCTGCCAGCCCTGGCCACCGAAGCCGGCGTCGACAACATCGGCACCGGCACCGACGGCTTTTTTATGCTGCCGATGGAGGTCGACAGCCTTCCTGAGAACATGGTCGCGTTTAACCTCTACTACAACCATTACAAGGCGCGAAAGCTCAACATCAGCTCGCTCGGCGGCAAGGTGCCCAATGTCGAGATCGAGTCTACGGCGGTGATCCCGCGCATCGACTATCTGAGTCCGGTGCGCGTATTCGGCGGACGCCTGGCCGGCTATATCGCCCAGCCGTGGCTGAAGCAGGAAGTCTCGGTGTTCGGCTTGAGCGACACCCGCGAAGGCATGGGCGACACCACCATCGCACCGATCATTCTGTGGGACATGGGCAAGAATCTGACCCTCGGCGCGGCCGTGGAAATCACCGTGCCCACCGGTGAATACAGCGTCGATCGGCTGGCCAACACCAGCAACAATTTTTACACCTATAAACCGCTGTTCTCCTTCACCTGGCTGCCAACGGACAGGACCGAGGTCTCGATGAAGACCACCTACAGCTTCAACGAGAAGAACAAGGACACCGATTACAAATCCGGGCAGATCTTCCACTTCGATTATTCGGCCAGTTACAAGCTCACCGACGACCTGATGCTCGGCATCAATGGCTACTACCTCAGGCAAACCACCGACGACAAACAGTTCGGCCACACTGTGCAGTTCGCCGGCGAAGACGTGAACGACGGTGTGCGCGGCAAGGTATTCGCGATTGGCCCGGCGCTGCACTTCACCTTCCTCAAATACGCCAGCGCGGAGATTCGCTGGGCCAAGGAGTTTGACGTGGAAAATCGGCCTGAGGGCGAGATGCTCTGGGCCAAAGTCAGCATCCCTTACGCCTTTTGATCGACAACGCCCCCCTGTAGGAGCTGCCGAAGGCTGCGATCTTTTGATCCTCAAAAGCAAGATCAAAAGATCGCAGCCTTCGGCAGCTCCTACAGGTAGCAAGAAAAAAAAAGGGCGACCACTGGCCGCCCAAACGTACTACACGAGAGTCTTTTACAAGGTCAGTTGCCCACGCTCCTCCTCGGTCAACTGCTGTTTCGCCTGTTCATCCAGCGCCCCTGCCCCCAGCACTTGCACCGGACTGTTCGGGTTGTAACCCGGCGCCTGTGTGCGGCTGGCGCCATCGCGGGACGGGGCGAGTTGTTCGTTGCCGAAACTCAACACCTGCACGGTGAATACCGACGCCTGGTTCTGCCGCGCTGCCGCTTGTTGCTGACGCGCGACATCTTCGGCAGCCTGGGTGGCGGACGATGCGGCGGAACTGGCCGAGGTGATCGCGCCAGTGTTGACCGCCGAAACCACCGGCACGCCGGTCGCCTTGCCCTGCACTGAGATGTTGGCGGCGTTGACCACCGTCAGGGCGGCGATGTTGACGTTGCCCGACACACGAATGCCCGCCTCGCCCGCATCGATGGTGCCCAACGGCGCGATCAGATCGATGTCGCCCGGCTTCACTTCCGCAATCGGATTAAGCGTGGCGATACCGGCACCGGTGCTCGGCACCGACGGCGACAGCGACACGTTGCCCCAGGTGTCGTAAACGCGTTTTGGCGGTGTGTAGACCACAGTGGTTTTCGAGCCGCGACCGGCGTTGATATCACCCTCGGCCGACCAACCGAGAATCGAGCCGCCGAAGGTGGTCATGATCCGGCTCTGGCCAAGCAAAATGCTGCCCTGCGAGTAGAGCTGAATATTGCCCGAACCCTGCGTGATGATCCCCGCCGTCGAGGGCGGCGCCGCGCCTTCGATGCCGAACACCTGACCACCGCCCGGCGTAAGCATCTGGATGTCGCCGCCGAACAGGGTCTTGACCCCGGCGCCGCCGTACAGGGTGATATCGCCGTCGTAGCGGATCGGATTGCCCGCCACATCAACCGTCGGGAACAACGACGCAATGGCGTTGCGACCACGCAGATAACTGCCCTGACGCGGCCCATCGACATCGTTGTATTCCAGGCCACCGGCACGCAGTTCGGCGAAGTACACCTGGCGGGCGAAGATCGCCTGCTCGGCGCTCGGCAGTGCGGCGAAGAAGGCTTGCGCCTGTTCTGCGTCACCACTGAAGTCGTAGCCGAGGGTCAGCCAGCTCTGCAATTCGTCCACGTAGGTCTTGATCACTTTGCCCGGTTGAGCGCTCAACGAGGTATCCGGATTGGCGAGATTCTGCGTGTTCAGATACCGGGCGATGAAGCGCGAATAGTCCGGACCTTGTGCGCCCGCGCCAGCCTGCAACACCACGCTCGCACCCGGCCGGTTATCCCCCGCCACCACCGGCCCTATGCTGTTGATGCTGGCGCGATTATCCATAAGGATGTTGCGCCCGGCATTCACGTCCAGAACCCCTGGCCCCGCGATGTCGAAATTGCTGTAAAGGATGTCGCGCCCGGCCGAAACCCGAGAGACATCGCTTGGCCGACTGTGCACGAACAGATTGCCGGTAGACTGGATCTGTTCGTTGTTGCGCCCCATGCCCCCGGTGGGCGCAAACGTGGGTTGCCCCAAGTTGGTACCGGACGCCACGATGTCGCGCCCCGCCACCATCCAGACCGGGCCTGCCGATTCATACCAGGTGCGTTTCGTGGTCGCGAACGCCAGCGTTTCACCCGTGCGAATACCCACCAGATCACCGGTCAAGGCATAGAAGCGCGCCGGCCCCTGAACACTGCTCAAACCCGAGTAGCTATCGGGACCAAAAGCAAAGAGTGGATAGCGCGAATTGGTCTCCGCCAGCACACCGTCACTGCCGGCGTTGGTCATGATCGGGCGACTGAATGTGTTGTTGCCGTAGCCATTGAACGCAGGCGTAAACGGTGTGGCGAGCGCCGATGGGCTGGCACCCGACTGGTTGATGGCGTAGCCCCCGGCATAGATCGAATCACCGGCGATCAGTTCGAGCTGCCCCGCGTTCGAAGGCGCCAGCAGCAGCGAATAGGTCAAGGCCGGTGCTGCGTTGCCTACACCGTAAGCCGCTGACGGCCCGAGATAAATCGAACCCTGGCCAGCGACGGCGCGCAGTATCGACGGGATCACGTAGCGATCATCGGTGGGCGAAGTGTTAAGCCCGGCGACAGGACCCTGCCCAGTGGTTTCCAGCAACTGGGTGTTCGGCGTCAGGTTGCCGCCCGCCGAGAACAAATCGATGGCGGTGTGATCGGTCCACAGCGAAAAACCAGTCAAGCCGCCACCGGCGTGGTAAACGCCATCGGCCGTGGTAAACGGTGTGGAGTTCTGCAAACGCACACGGCCTGGGTCAGTCGCACCACCCAGTACCAGATCACCTCGGGTATTGAGGCGCATGCCCGAGTCGCCGGGAATCAGCACCACCCCGCCACTGGCATTACTGGCCGTCGAATTGAACGGATCGAAGGCACGCGTTTCCCGTGGATCGTGAAACAGCGCGGACGCGCCGTACTGCAGATTGATCCCGCCCAATGCGGCGCCCGCCAGTTGTGCCGCACCGCGCAGGTTGATGATCGCGCCCTGCAAGTCATGCGTCGGCGTGCCGCTGCCCGACAGGCCGGCACGTGCTTGCAGAGAGGGATTGAGGGTGCCACCCAGACGAATATCCAGATCGCCGCCGCCGGTCAGTTGCAGGTTGCCGTCGCTGTCCACGCGCCCCGTGCTGCCGACAGCCACGATCAAACCCTGACTGCGAGGGTACGACGCATACTTGTCGTCCCCCATGGCCTTGAGCATGCCGGCATCCCCGGCGGCACTCAGGCTGAGGTTACCGCCGCCCAACGTGCCGAATCCGGTAAAGCCCACCAGATACGGTTTGCTTTCCACGCCCTGTTCTGGCAATGGCTGCGCTGCGTAGCTGCCGAAATTGATCCACCAGGCCGTCGGCACATCGTTGTTGCCGGTGCCCTGGCGCCACAGCCAATTGCCCACCGCGACGCTTGGAACCTGCTCACGGGTACCGTCGCCCGTGCCGACCGCACGACGACCGAGCACATCACCGGACACCGACCCGCCGGCATTGATCGTCAGATTACCGCCCATCTGCGGATACCAGGCCTGGTAAAGGCTGGCAGTGCCGCCATCGACCCATTTTTCGGCATCGCTGCCGGCGCTGCCCAACACCGAACCATCAGCCGACAAGCGCCCTCGCGCCTGGTTGTAACGCGCATCGACGTTGCTCGATTGAGTGCCGGCGGTGTACACGCCAAAAGGTGAAGCCATGCTCACGTTACCGGCAGCCATCAGATCCAAGTCGCCGGTGCCGGTGCGCAAAACGCTGAACATCTGCGTATGGGCTTCGGCGCTCTTGCGGGGATTGTTTTCAATGCACAGCGCCGGATCGATGGTGCACCAGAACAATTCGTCATCGTTCATCGGCGTGTAATCCGGCATGCCCATCCAGTTACCCGGCGCCCACACCGTGCGCGCCATCGGCGCACAGGAGGCTGGCGCGATGTCACAGAGCACGAGGTATTCCTCGGGAACCGGCTCGTACGGTGTAAAGCCATACTCGTTACCCACGGCCCAGACCAGTTTGCCGGCCACCTCGACCATGGTCAGACCGTAATGGGTGTCCGCCAACTGCAAATGACCGGCGCTGGCCTGAGGCCTCACGGAACGGCTATCGGCCGCCGTGAGATCAGCCCCTGCCACCATGCGCATCGACCACGACGCACTGCCTGCCGGCAACATGCTGGCGATGGCCCAGTTGCGACCTTGTTGTGTGCCGTTGGAGGGACGCAGATCCAGGAACACAGTGCCATCTGCCAGCTTCACATCGGTCATGGAGGGAATCAGCGAACCACGCAACAGCTCCAGCGTGGTGCTCAGCATGACACCGACCGTTTTATTGTCGGCATCGACAGCGCCCGGCAGCGGCACGCCTTTGGGCCAGAGCAGGGCCTGCAATGCGGTGGCGTTGTTCAGGCGGATACCCGCGCCCAAACGACTGCCGGCCGGCAGGGTCACACCGCTGTCGAGCAACGTGCCGGCGGCATACAGCAGATTGCCCGCCGCGTCATGCACATCACCGGCCAGCACGGTTCCGGCCAGAAGCGTATAGGCTGCGGCCAGCGTGCCCTGTGCGGGTAACACCGTGCCCGCTGCCAGCGTGGCGGCCTGAATCGGCAAGTCGTAGTTCAAGGTGGCGCCGACCGGGAAAAGCGTACCAGGGGCAAGACTGACCCCGGCGCCCGGCACGATGAGATCACCACCGAACGGCTGTATCCCCGGCACCAGTTTCCAGCCGGCGTCGTCCACGGTTTCCGGCGGCGGCGCGAAACCGTCGTTGATGCTGCCGTAGATATCGAGGTTGCCGCCGGCACGAATCAACAGACTGCCCGCTTCGCCGCTGCCATACACCGAGGTGCGGCGAGTGTGCGGGTTGAGGCTGGCATAACGGTAGCCGGACAAGTCGAGGTCGCCCTGCACCACCAGATCACCCTCGGCGGTTTTGCTGACGATTTCGACACCCGGGCGCAAGTGAAACACATCCGTATAGGCCGCATTGTTGAGGCCGGCCAGTTTGCGTTGCAGCAGATCACTGTTGTTCAGCGCCGCATTGATAAAGCCGTCGCTGTCCGTGTGAATGCGGTCCAGGTAGGCCTGATCGATCACTTGATACGGACGACCGCTGGCCGCCGGGTCGGTGCCGTCGGCGGCATCGCTGTAGCGACGCACGGCGTTCAGCCCGATAGAGCGGGCACCTTGAATATTGACGGCACCGCTGGCATCGATGGCAATGTCATTGCCACCCAGGCGTGGTGCATTCAGTTCCAGCGTTCCCCGCGGCAAGCCATCGCGTTGTCCCGCCAGGTTTCCAGCCAGCGCATCGGTGCCGTGGCGCAGGTCGATTCGTGCGCCGGCCGCCAATGTCAGCACGCCATCACCGGAATTGAGTTCGACCATGGCCCGGTTCGGGGCGTCGATGATCTTGCCGTAGCTGTCGACACGCAGTACGCGGCCATGGGCATCCAGCACCGCGTTGCCCGTCAGGCTCAAACCGTTTTTGCCGGCCAGGCGAATGCTGCCGACCCGCTCGCCACTGGCATCGATCAGCCCGGCCACGGTCAGGCTACCGCTGTCCACCGAGACATTGACCTCGCCTGCTTTGAGCTCGTTACCGATGACCAGATCACCCTGCTTGAACTGAAAGCTGCGACTGCCGGTCACCCCTCCCGAATTAAGGCGCTGGTTGAGGCTGGCAAAGGCCGGGCTCAACTCGCCGTCCAGGCGCTGGGCACGAATGTCCACACCCCCGGCCTTGTACGGTACCCACGTGCCGCCGGCATCGTAATAGCCGCTGCTGGTGCCGACGATCTGCCCTTGCAGATCAACCTGTCCGGCGCCGCTGGCCAGGGCCACAACGCTCAATTGACCGGCCTGATTATTGACGGCCGACAGATCGATTCGCGAACCGGCCGACTGACGAATATTGCCGTTGTTGCTGTGCAACGACACATCGCCGCCCCAACTGTATTTCTTCACATCGTTGAACGGCAGAACCCGACCCGCCATGTCCACCTGCGCGCCGTCGCCAAGGATCAGATCATCCTCGGCATTGACCAGCAGTTTGCCGCTGGCCAGGACGATGCGGCTGTCGAGCACGACGCTGCGTGCCGTCAGACTCAGTTGCGCACCGAGGGCATCCGCCGCGGCCGTTGTCGCGGTGCCGCTCAGGGTCAGGAGGTTGCCGGCCTTGAGTTCACTGACCGAGGCGGCTTCCCCGGTCAACAGTGGCGTGCGCAGATTGAGATTGCCGCCGCTGTAGCTAAAACCCGTGACCGCGTCGTAAGCCCCTTGGGACTCGTACACCGCCAGGCTGCCCTTGTGGTTGGCGGTGATGCGCTCGCTGGCATTGAGGTTGACGTTGGCAAAACCCAGGGTCAGGCGGTTGTTGAGATCCAGCCCGTTAGGTTGCGGATTCGGGCCATAACCCAGTTCGATCCGCTGCGCTTGAATGTCCAGCGTGCCGTGCCCGTTACCGGCGCCATCCGTGACCACCGTTCCCGGAGCCTGAGTCGCCCCGTTCCAGATCAGATTCCGGGTGCGGATCGTCGCCACGTCACTGGCCGCGCCCGAACCGTAAATGGCCGGGGTGCCCAGCACCAGATTCTGCAAGCGGCTCTCGCCGGTCTGTGGGTCGAGTGTGTCGAGGGTAACGCTGCCGAAAAAGTTGAACGCATCGCGGGCCACCAGATTCAGGGTTTCCAGGGCCGGTGCGCCAAATTGCGTGTCGCCCTGCAACAGCCGATCCAGCACGTTCTGGTTAAGCGTCAGGCCCGCCGGCATACGGCCGCTGGCCGCTGCCAGTGCTTGCGTACTGCCGGCATTGACCACGCCAACCGACAGTCCGAGTTGGCGGGTGCCGAAGCGCACGCTCTCGCCCAGTTCGAAGTCTTTGTCGGTGGCGGCGATGATGCTGCCGTTGGAGTACAGCAACGCCGGGGCGGTGCACTCAGCCGTCGGACAGTTGCCGATACGAATGCTGCCACCTCCGCCCCCGGCAGGCGCAAGCACCGGCGTCCAACCGTTGGAGACCACCAGCAGACTGGAACGCTCCGGTACATAGACGAAACCGGCCGCCGCATCGTACGGGACGGCACCTCGTCCCAAGGTATTGATGCCCGCTCCCGCATCAATGGTGATGCCGCCACTCTCGCTGTTGGTGCTCAAAACAACTTCCGGCGCTGACAGGATCGCGCCCTCCCGCAGGCGGATGGCGGAGGTATTGCTGAGCACCTTGATCGAGCTGCCCTCCGAACCGTAATACACGGTCGGGGTGCCACCGATGGTCAGACGTCCGGCATTCAACCCGTTGAGGGTGTCGGCGTACAGCGATACACCGGCGAACCCCGCCGTTCGCGTATGCCCGGCGCCGAGAATCTCGAACTCACCGCCGGTATAACCGCCCTGGACAACCGCAGTGCCGATGACCCCGCCGTCGGCAGGCTTGAACAGCACTTGCCCGTTGAAGTCCAGTGCCGAGTCATGGTCGCCACCGCTGACCATGCGCAGGTGCAGCGTGTTGCCGTCCAGCGGGGTGCGGGCGCGCGGCAGACCGCGTCGCGCAGCATCGTTGAGCACAAATTGGGTGAACCCGGTTTCGTTGTACTGCGAATAGCGCCGCAGGACATCGGCCGACGTCACAGTCACCTGGCTGGGCAGGCTGTCGCGAATACCCGTGTTGGCAATCGACATCTGCCCGGCCGTGGTCCACGAACCATTGCGCAACTTCAACGCACTGCCCATGGGACCGGCAATCGCCTGACCATTGATTTCGACCCGGAAGGCACCGGGTAACAAGGCAAAGGTCGATGGCAACAAGGTGTAGGTGCCTGGCGCCAGCCCTGCGATACCCGCCCCGAGAGTGATTTGCTGGCCGATACGCGGATCGACTGCACCGGCCTCGGCCAGCATCGGCGCGTAGCGGCTCTGGTCACCCGCGACGATCGCATACACCGGGTTGCTCGCCAGCCCCGGCAGACTGAAGGTGCCATCGGTGGCATTGCGTACCAGCGGATTGAAACGCGCGTCGGTAGAGCCGCCTCGCCCGGAAACAAAACCGGCCCCGCGCAAATCGCCGCCACCCGAAAGATCGATCAGCGCTCCGGCCTGCACATCGGTGTATTGCGCATCGAGTATGACCCCGGAGGCCGCACCGGCGATGCCATTCAGAATCACCGACTTGCCGTTGTATTGATAGTCGATGCCGTCGGTGGTGCCACCATAAGGCATGACCAGTCCGGCGGCGCTGACAGACGTCACGCTCCCCGGCAGCAGATGAAGCTCACGGGTTTTGACAAGGATGTCGTCACCCAAGGAGATCAACCCCAAAGGCGCACGAATGACGCCACCCTGCTCGATCTGACCTGCACTGAGTGTCAGGCTGCCGAACACCGAATAAGGCAGTGTGGTCGGCGCTGGCCCTTGGCTGCCGATACGCAACGTATGCTCCGGCACCGATCCGGCCTGACTCTGATAGCCCACTCGCACTTCAGCCGAGACCCCGCTGGCCGGGTAGATTTGCGCAGCCCGCAACTGCATGTCACCCGGAGTCCACAGACGGCTTCGCTGCTGTTCATCGGTCGGCGCGAGGAATCGCATATCACCCTGGCTGTCGAGCGTCACCAGACCAAAGCCACTTCGGCTGACCGCAAGCGCGGGTGCGCCCGATTGCACGAGGGTCCCCTCGGTACCGAATGAAAGCGAGTTGCCCAGGTCCAGCAGGTTCGCGCTGGCATTGAATTGCGCGCTGGACAAGTGCGCGGTCGGGTTGCTCAGGACCCGTGGACGAATCTTGGCGTCCGAACTCAGGTAAGTGCCCGGCCCTGACAGGCGCAGATAAGGTGCGCTGAGATTGATCCGGGCGCTGTCTTTCGCCGACTCGGCCAGGGACAGGGAACCGGCGAACAGACTCAGGCTCTGCCCCATGTGCAGGTCGACATCGCCATCGAATGTCATCAGTCCATTGCTCAGCAGACTCACGCTATCGAAGCCGCCGCTCATCAACTGATCAGCACTCAAGCGCGTACGTCCGTAGCGCAAAAGTGGCGAGGCTTGCCCCGCTTGCAGCGCCTGCGGCAGTGCCTGTGCCGGCCCTTGGCCGATGATCAGTTCCCGTGGCACCCGTACCGCATTGCTCAAGTTCGCAGCACCGTACGCCGGTGTATCCAGAGCAATCTCCAGACGCCCGCCCGCCGCCCCTGCACCACCGGCATTGGCCTGCAGGCTGCCCTCGATGAACAGGCCATTGTAGGAACTCAGGGCGATCCGGCCGCCATCGGTGGCTACGCGAGCGGGACCTTGTCCGCCGTTGTCGAGGACGGCTTGCGTACCGGATGCGTCCAGGCGCGCACCCTGACGGACGATGACATAAGCGTCGGCGGCGGTCGCAGTGATCTTCTTCGCATCAATCTCGCCACCGAGGATGATCGAGCCACCCTTGCCGACCTGGCCGTAGACGCGGCCCAGCGCATCAACAGCAGTCGCTGCCCGGCCGGCCACGTCGAGCACGGCATGTTCACCGATCCAGATAGAACGGTTGTGTGCCGTCGGATCGGCCTCCTGCAAGGACGTCGCCACATCAATCGAACCGAATTGCTGTTGACGGATATCGATGGCGCCGCCCCAGGCGTTGAGTTCCCCGTCAACCGTGATCTGACCGGCCCCGCGCACGCTGATGCGCTGGCCGGGATCGACGCTGATACGTGCGCCCTCGCCAATCGACAACGGGCTGTTGGCGGGATCAATCAAGCCCACTAGCGTCCCGCCTGCCTGTAAGGCGACAGAAGCGCCGGCCCTTTGCGTCAATACGCCCTTGAGCGGGTTTTCCTGGAACAGCGAAGGCGTCCACAGCTCAAGCGCCGTGCGCGGCGACGTACCGGAGGCAAGGGTCGAGACGGATTCGCCGAATCGATAGACCGGCATCAGCACATCGACGGCAGTTTGATCGGCCACTTCCAGGCCCTTCAGACCGATGATGTTGTAAGCGCTGAACCCCGTGCGGAACAGCTCCGGAGTCAGACGCAAGGTCTGTTCATCGGTAACGTTGCCGGAGGACCCGATCAGGACCTTGTTGGCCTGCACGGTCAGCGTACCGCCGCCACTCACGCCATAACCCTGCACATCGCCATCGAGCACCATGCGTGACTGGCCGGGCGCACTGTTGGCGCTGGCTTCCAGGGTCACGTCGCCGCCCTTGCCGCCCCGTGTCTTGCCGTTGGCCAAGACAGCGCCGCCCGAGGTGACATCGACCAGACTGCCGCCGGCCAACTGAATGTCGCCGCTGCTGCGGATCGACACCGTCCCGCCATTGAGGTAGGCCAGGCTGGCAGCGTCGTCCGGGCTACTCAACAGGTTGCTCCACAGGCCGCGAGTCTGTAGCTGCACACCTTGCGCAACCGTGACGCGAGCCTGCTGGCCTGCTGGCACCTGGAGAGCGGTGTCATCACGCCGATCCGTGGCGAGCTGGTTCAAAACGTTGCCCAGATGCAGGCTGCCGCCCTGCGCAACCAGATCGGCATTGATCTGCACGTCAGGGCTGAACAGGGTGATGTCTGCCCCGTGATCCACCGTCACGCCGTCATTGACTTCAATCGTGTTTTTGGCCGAGATCTTCAGCGCCCCCAGCTGGAAACCATTGAGCAGCCCGGCATCGAGAAACAGTTTGCCCTGACGCTCTTCAGCAACCGCGTCTGTCAGCCCTGCGCTCACAGCGCTGGCACGCTCGCCACCCACCTGCACCTGATCGAGCAACGGGTTGAGTTGATAGAGCACGCCCGCACTGGCGGCAACATAAGCGGCGTCGTAACTGCCAATGACCAACTGCCCGCGCCGCGCCCGGGCGGTCTGGGCCTGGGCATAACCGTCCAGGCCTGCGCGCGGTGCCTGGTTCTGCCGTTCGCCCTGAAACACCTCACCCAACAACTGGCCGTCCAGCACGGCGTTGCTCGTGGCGATCACCAACTGTCCGGCGTCACGGCCCACGGTGTACCCGGCTTCCTGACGACGTGTCGGCGCGATCAGCGGACTATAGAAATATTCAGTCTGGCCCCAGCGCTCGCTGTGACTTTCGTAACCTTTGTAAAGACCGCTGTAGAGAATATCGCCCGGCGCACGCGACACTTCGTATAACCGCCCGTCCGTACCGCGCAGCCAACTCTGGCGAATCTCGCCGCCTTGCACATCAAGGGTGCCGCCGGACACATTGATCAGCGAACCTTTTTCGCTGATCACGTCATTCCCGGAAAAACGCACCTCGCCGCCCTGAGCCATCCATTCACCGATGCCATGGCCCTGAGTGCCAAGGTATCCACCGACCTCCAACAAGCCACCGGCGGTGTACCAGCGGTCGGTAGCGTAACCGTTGGTGCCGGCCGGCACGAACACCAGTTCGCGGACATCGACCCAGATATCGTTACTGTTGAGCGCACCCTTCTCGCGATTGACCGGCGCATCACGCTGCTCGTTGCCCTGTACATTGATCTTGATGTTGTTGGCGTCCATGGCCACTTTCACGCCCAGCGCGCCGGACACGTCGATCACCGCCCCCTCTCGCAACAGACTACGTCGTCCGGCGGCGACCGCCACCTGCCCGCCTGTGGCGAGCGTGATCGAGCCGCTTTTGAATTCGACGGTGCCGCCACTGCCGATATCAATCCGCGACTGGTCGCTGCGAATCCGGTTATTGGCGTTCACACCGATCAACGCCGCCTCGCGCTGACTGTCCAGGGCAGTCAGATCGCTGCTGTCGAGCAAGATCGCACTGACGCTGCCTTCACCCAGCGTCACACTGCCTTGAGCATCGCTGGCTGGATTGAGCAAATGCACGGTGCCGCGCGTCGCGACCGAGGTGCTCGCCAACAGCACGCCGTTCTGCCGAACGTCGCGGCCGGTCAGGGTGATATCGCCGGTAGACGCCTGAATCAGACCGGTGTTGCTGACCTTGCCAGTGCTGTCAGCCTTGAAACCGGGAATGACTTCGCTGCCCAAAGTGGTGGAATAACCATTGCCTTCGGTGCCCGAGCCCTTGCGGATGTAGAAACGGTCGCCCGCGCCCAGCACTGACTGACCTTTGGCCGTGCTGATAGAACCGTCGTTGTGCACTTCCTGGCCAAGCAACAAGGTGTAGCCACCGGAGTCGGTCGAGAGCGCAGGTTGATGCGTTTGTATCGACGCGCCACGCTCCACCAGGACATTGCCAGCGGCGTCGGTAAACGTCGGCTGACTGCCGGTGCTGTCGAAATACAGACCCCGATCGCGAAACTGTGCATCGCTCATGTTCGCGGCTGCCGCCACCAGATTGCGCACATTGACCTGACTGCTGCCGCTAAACACGATGCCGTTGCGGTTGATCAGCATCACCGTGCCGTCCGCTTTGATCTGCCCCTGAATCTGGCTGGGCCGTGCGCCCGGATCGTTGACGCGGTTGAGCACCGCCCAGTTGGACTGCTGGGCAAATTCCACCGTGGTATTGCGCCCGACGTTGAAGGTTTCCCAGTTGAGAATCGCCTTGTCGGCGGTCTGCTCGATCTTCACCGTGGTCTTGCCGTCCGCCTGTGTTTGTTGCGGGCCTTTGGCGTTCATCCAACCCTGAGACAGGCTGTTATCGACCTTCAGGCCGCCCTCGCCCAATCCATCCGGGACGACCTGCACGCTGCCCAACGCGGCGGCACGCCCAGCGGCTTGTGCCGCCTGCTGAGCGGCGATCGCCGCCACGGTGTTATTGAGTGTCTGCAAAGAACGCTGCAACTGCTGGCTGGCCCGTTGCTGCTGCGCCAGCGGCGGGGTCATCCCCGGCAGACCGCCCACACCCGGACGCGATGCCGCCGCCTGCTGCGCCGCCCCCTTGGCGGCAAACCAACCGGAACTGAACGCCGTCGCCGCTTCGGCACTGCCCGCCACCAGACACAAGGCGACGGCTTGCGCCAATGGCTTGAGCAGCCACTGTGCGGGATCGCCCACGCCACGTTTGATCGGCTGGATACGGGTACTGCGACGGGAGGTGCGAGCAAGCATCACTACAGGTCCTTTTGGGTGGCAGGTCGGATCAGCCCTGCTGTTACGACATAGGCGGTTGGCGAGCCTCACGACCGAACGGATGTCACACAAACTTCATGATCAAGGTGTAAATCGGCAAAAAAAAGCAGCAGCCCGAAGGCTGCTGCCGTTTTATTGCGCTTGAAACGAGGCTTACTGAGGACGACCAATGCCGTTGCAGGCGTTGGCGTTGTTGATGTTCAGGTTGTTGCCCGAGGTGTTGGTGATGAAGTTGGCGGTCACAGCGGTTTTCCAGTTGTTTGGAACCGGCGTAAAGCTGTGAGCGACGGTGGCAACGTTGTTGCCCGGGTTGCTGTAGTGAGTGGTCAGGAAGGCTTTGACATCAGCGGCCACGGCTGCGTCCTTGTAGCACTGGCCGAAGATGAAGTTGGTGTAAGCCACGATTGGATAACCGCTGGCCGGGTTAGGCACGACTGGCGCCCACTGT
Source organism: Pseudomonas sp. N40(2020) (assembly GCF_014472415.1). Taxonomy (GTDB): domain Bacteria; phylum Pseudomonadota; class Gammaproteobacteria; order Pseudomonadales; family Pseudomonadaceae; genus Aquipseudomonas. The sequence goes on along the minus strand of NZ_JACSZV010000029.1, from coordinate 1,309 downwards.
GCAGGGTTGGAAGGCGTGGTTGGCAGGGCTGCGGTGCTCAGCGCCAGCGTCACGTTGGCGTTGGTTGGCTGAACGCCATTGATGCGGGCAACCACGGCATTGCTGGTGGCATTCACGCCGTCCGGACCGACATAACCGATGGAACCGTCTACAGCGTTCACGGCAGTCGCCACTTCAGCGGTGTTGGCTACGCCAACCCAAGTCGATGGCAGTGCAGAACCGGCTGGCAGACGAGCGTTGGTGAAGGTGGAGTTGACGGCGAATTTGCCTGGGCAGACGGCATTCAGGTGGCGGCTGAGGATTTCAGTGGTGCCACTGGAAACGCTGCGGTAAACCACACGGATCGGCGTGGTGTCGGCGGTGCCCAGCAAAGTGCCCCAAGTGGTCGCGGTGCCCGAGAGCGCATCGCACAGTTGAGCGCTGGTCAGGTTAAGTGCGGTCTGACCGGTTTTTTTGTAAGGAATGGCAACCGACGTGGCCACCGATGGCAACTGGATCAGCGGACCGTACGAAGTACCGAAGTTGGTGGTGTAGGTGCTCAGTTCCGAAGCGCTGAGGATCGAGTCGCTACCGGCGAAATGCACAGTGCCGGTGGTGCTGAACTGTGCAGCGTTGTTGGTCAGGAAAGCACTTTTGCCGACGCCGCTACCGGTCACGGCGTAGCTGAAGTTGGCAGGCAGGATGCTGTTGGCAGAGCCTTTGTACAGAGCGGCAGGCAGTGAAGCGCCACCACCGGTAACGGCCATGGCTTGAGCGGAGGCCAGAGCGGCGACGGTCAGGGAAGCTGCGATCAGAGTGCGCTTGAACATGAAGAATCTCCTTTTCAACGTTGGTGTTTGAACACAGGTTTTCAGGGAACTTGCATGAAACCGGGAGGACTCACCGGGCCCTCGCTAGCGCTGGCCTTGGTTAAGTCGCACTGAGAAATTCGCAGTTTCCGGTGACAGATAAAGGAAAAAACCTCGGGAGGTGCGCGGTGATTTTCGGGGGGATTTCTCGGGTGTTCAGGGGGATATGCGCAGCGTCTGGATCAGGGCTTTGGCTGAATCGGGCTGGAGCCATTGACGGGTCGTTGCAGATGACAGAAAGGAGAACCCGAGGATGGTTGAGTCAACGGTCGGGTGATGCTGAAGTCCTGGGAAAAAATCTGGATTATTTATTGCCCTGACTGGCCCCATCGCTGCATTGGTATCTACACATCTCTAAAGTCTTCGGCTGGCCACCCAGCCGATGGCTTCTTTAGCGAAACCCGCCAGCTCCTGTGGCGTGTATTGCTCCAGCGTCTCGCACATCGCCAAAAGCATGTACA
>NZ_JACSZV010000028.1 GCF_014472415.1 Pseudomonas sp. N40(2020) | reverse complement strand
CACTCCTACAGTTGACCGCGTTTTGTCAGTAGACATGCGGTCAACTGTAGGAGTGAGCCTGCTCGCGATAGCGTCATATCTGGCGCTATTGATCTGAAGGCTTCGCCGCCGGCTGCCACAAAATCTCCGCAACCCCCTGCCGCCGCGCAATCACTCGCGCCGCCACAAACAACAGATCCGACAACCGATTGATGTACGCCAAACCAACCCCGGCCAACGGCTCGATCGCATTCAAATGCTGACAGCACCGCTCGGCAGTCCTCGCCAGACTCCGGCACACATGGGCCTGAGCAATCAGCATCGAGCCCCCCGGCAGAATGAAATTCTCCAGCGGCCCCAGCTCCTCATTCCACACATCGATCGCCGCTTCCAGGCGTTCGATTTCCGCCTCGTTCAGTGCCTGATATTCCGGCATTGCCAACTCGCCACCCAGATCGAACAGCCGATGCTGACACGGTGCCAACACCTCAATCAGCTCATTCAAGCCAGGCGTAGCTTCACGTTCGGCAAGCAGTCCGGCCAGCAACACGCCGACCTGACTGTTTAGCGTATCGACTTCACCAATCGCCTCGATACGCGGGTGATCCTTGGGCACACGGCGGCCATCGCCCAGGCCGGTTTCGCCTTTGTCGCCGGTGCGTGTGTAGATTTTCGACAGGCGAAAGCCCATGGGTTACCTCGATAATTGATTGGTTTCTGGAGCGATGGCAGTGGGTTGGGCCAGCGGCAGGCGCAAGGTGAAACATGTGCCTTGCCCGGGCGCTGATTGCACTTCCATCTGCCCTTTGTGGTTGTTGGTGATAATGAAGTACGACACTGACAAGCCAAGTCCTGTGCCCTGACCTATTTCCTTGGTGGTGAAGAACGGCTCGAAAGTGCGTTTGCGCACGTTCTCGCTCATGCCGATGCCGTTGTCCTCGACCTGAATCTCGGCCCACGGCGGATTGAGTCGGGTACGCAGGATGATCCGCCCCGGTTCGCTGTCGTCTTCGCGCTGATGAATGGCCTGTGCGGCGTTTTTCAATAGATTGAGCAGCACTTGTTCCAGCTCGTTGGCGGTGCCCGGCACCGGACCCAGCGCCGGGTCGAATTGGCGGATGATCGCCTGACCCTTGAAGTCGAAGCCGATGGCCAGATCGAAGTCGTTGCCGGCGATTTCAACCGCTTGATCAATCAGTGCCGGCAAATCGCACGGGGCCATTTGCCGGGTGCTGCGGCGGCTGAAACTGAGCATGTGAGTGACGATTTTTGCTGCCCGCGCTCCGGCCTGTTGAATGCCATCGAGCAATTTCGGGACTTCCCGGCCTTGCAGATAACGGTTGACCGTGTCCAGTTCGATGCCCAGTTGCTCGGCGGTTTCGAGGTTCTTCGGCAGATCCGCTGACAGGCGCCGGCGGATGTTCTGCACGTTATGCAGGATCGCGCCCAGCGGGTTGTTGATTTCGTGGGCCATGCCCGCCGCGAGGCCGCCGACCGAGAGCATTTTTTCCGACTGCACCATCATCTCTTCCAGCGACAGACGCTGGGTGATGTCGTCGATGCGGATCACCACACCACGCCCGGCGCCGCCCATCAGCGGGTAGAACGTCAGGGCGTAATGCTTGGGCTCGTCGTCCTTGAACCAGGTCACGCGTTCGATTTTCGCCACGGTGTGTTGCTCGACGGTCTGCTTGAGTTGCGGCAGAAACGGCTTGAGCGGCTCGAAGGCGAGAAATATCGGCTGGTTCAGCGCTTCGTCGAGCCGGGTGCCGGAGAGGGCGCTGGCTTCCTGGTTCCATTGGGTGACGTAGAGCTGTTCATCAAGGGCGATCAGCGCCGACGGCATCGAGTCGATGATGCTGTTGAGGTAGTTCTGGAAACCGGTGAGTTTCTTCTCGATCTTGCTGCGTACCTGGACTTCCAGCTCCAGCTTGCGGTTGGTGTGGCGGGTTTCCTCGGCCAGGCCCTGGGCCTGATCGTAAGCCGCTTGTGAGTCGTCGCGGGCACGTTTGAGTTGCTGTTCGCGGGCTTCGATGCGCGACAGCATGGTGTTGAACGCCTCGGCGAGGCTGCCGATTTCGTCGTGGTTGCCGCGTGAAGCGCGCAGTGCGTAGTTCTCTTCACGGGTTACCTGACGCGACAACTCTTCAAGTTGATGAATCGGTCGGGTGATCAGCCGCTTGATCTGCCGGGCAATCACCAGCCACAGCAGCACGCTGAAAATAAGGATGCCAAGACTGGCCGTCAGCGTGCCGGTGTAGAACGCCATCGGCAATTCGCTACTGGCGACCAGTAATAGATGGCCCGGCGCGGTGCCGGGGCGGGGCAGGGTGATCAACTGGTTGCTGCGAAACTCGGTGAGTTGCCAAGCCTCAATGTGCCGGTAACGTTCCGGCAGGTCGAGTTTGTCACCGTGCTGCACTTGCGCGAGCCTTTCGCCCTTGCCGTCATACAGGGCGGCAGCGCGCAGTGGAGAATAGCTGTCGAGCTCCTTGAGCAGACGTTCGGCACTCTGCGGTGATTGCAGGGCTTCGCTGACAAGACTTGGGTTGGAGATCAGTCGGCCAATGGTCTGCAAGGCCTGAGGGGCCATGCTTTCCTGGGAGATGTAATAGGCGGCGCTGATAAAGGTCAGGTTGGCGACCAGCAAGACAGTGGTCAACAGCACCAGCAGGGCGGCCAGCAGTTTCTGGCCGACCGGCAGGTTTTCGAGGCGCTGGCGCAATGGCATCAGGTTTATCGCAGCAAAGGAACAAGTGGCCAGCGTAGCCGCTGCTCAGTCGCTGGGCAATCCGAGGCTGTGCAGATGAGCGACCAGTCGTTGCTGCAATTGACTGAGGTGCGGCAGGTTCAACTGGTGGCGCGCAGCGACTTTGCAGGCGTGGCCCAATAAATAGCTGATCTCGGTGCGGCGCTGGTTGGCCACGTCCTGATACATCGATGAGAAATTGGCAGCGGTGGCCTGGATCACTCGCTCGACTTCCTGTTGCAGATTGTCGGCGGCTGACGGTTGGCCGCAGCGCTGCAGCAATTCGGTCAGTTCGACGCACAGCGTGGCGACTTCGCAATGATGCTCCTGCAATCCGCCGTTGCGGCAGTTATGCAGCACGGTCAGCGGATTGATCGCGCAGTTGAGCGCCAGTTTGCGCCACAGCCGGGTGAGGATGTCGGTGCTCCATTCGTGGGGGATTTTTGCGGCTTGCAGATCATCCAGCCAGATTGGCGCGACCGGATGCGCGACATCGCCGAGCCAGGTGTAACCGTGACCGGCAAACACCACGCGCCAGTCACCGTCGCGGAAGGCGCCTTCGGTACTGGAGGCGCTGATGCAGCGCGCCTGGGGCAGTTGCGCGGCGACAGCGTCCTGACTGCCGAGGCCGTTTTGCAGCAGGATCAGTTCGGCATCGGACGCCAAGCGTGGGGCGAGGCGGGCGACCGCGCTTTCGGCGTCGTAGGCTTTGCAGGCCACCAGCAGGCGTCGGATCGGTTCGGGGTTGTCCGGGGTTTCGCCGGGAACTGCATAGGTGCGGGCTTGTCCCTGTTCCACAAGGGTCAGTCCACCTGCCGCTTCATAGCTATGCAAGCGCTCGGTATCGCGCACGATCAGCCTGACCGGTAATCCGGCCCGGGCCAGCCGCGTAGCCCAGAGTGTGCCGAGACTGCCGGCGCCGAGAACATGCCAAAGGGTGGACATCAGTTTTTTGCTCGAATGGGTGCAGGCATGTGCGGCTCGCCGTGTCGTCAGGAAAAGACCCGTTATAATGAGCCCGATTTTAACCGCAAGCCAAGCGCGCTCCATCCTCATCGAGCGCGCCTTTTTTATTGGAGAGATTACATGCCGTCGTTCGACGTGGTATCCGAACTGGACAAACACGAACTCACCAACGCGGTCGAGAACGCCGTGAAGGAACTCGATCGTCGTTATGACCTGAAAGGTAAAGGCAGCTTCGAGTTCAAGGAAAAAGACCTGACCGTCAACCTGACCGCTGAAGCCGATTTCCAGCTGGAAGCGATGATCGAGATCCTCAAGCTCGCCCTGGTCAAGCGCAAGATCGACGTGCAGTGCCTTGAAGTCAAAGACGCTTATGCATCGGGCAAGCTGATGAAGCAGGACGCCGTGCTCAAGGAAGGGATCGACAAGGAGCTGGCGAAGAAGATCGTCGGCCATATCAAGGATGCCAAGCTCAAGGTGCAGGCCGCCATTCAGGGCGAGCAGGTACGTGTCACCGGCAAGAAGCGAGACGACCTGCAAGAAGCCATCGCGGCCCTGCGTGCCAAGGAATTCGGCATGCCACTGCAGTTCAACAACTTCCGCGACTAAGCTTTCTCATGCGGAACCTGTGGGAGCGGGCTTGCTCGCGAAAGCGGTGTGTCAGTCAACTTCATTATTGAATGGCACACCATTTTCGCGAGCAAGCTCGCTCCCACTTTTTATTTGTTTATAGCCCGGGTAGCCGGAAATCAGGAGATAGAACATGGATTTGAATGCTGAGGTGGACCACCTGGTCAAGGCATCCCAGGCGTGGATACCGATGATCATGGAATACGGCAGCCGTGTGCTGCTGGCAGTGATTACCCTGGCCATCGGCTGGTGGCTGATCAACAAGGTCACGCAAAAACTCGGCGGTCTGCTGGCCCTGCGTAACGCTGACCTGGCGCTGCAAGGCTTCATCAGCAGTCTCGCCAACATCATTCTCAAGGTGCTGCTGATTGTCAGCGTCGCTTCGATGATCGGTGTTGAAACCACTTCGTTCGTTGCGGCGATCGGTGCTGCCGGCCTGGCCATCGGTCTGGCCTTGCAGGGTAGCCTGGCGAACTTCGCCGGCGGCGTGCTTATTCTGCTGTTCCGTCCGTTCCGTATCGGTGACTGGATCGAGGCCCAGGGTGTGTCGGGTACCGTCGATAGCATCCAGATTTTCCACACCGTGCTGCGTACCGGCGATAACAAGACCATCATCGTGCCGAACGGTAATCTGTCGAACGGCATCATCACCAACACCAACCGTCAGCCAACCCGTAAGGTTGTCTTCGATGTGGGCGTGGATTACGAAGCGGATCTGCAAAAGGCCCGTCAGGTGCTGCTGGATCTGGCCAAGGATGAGCGTGTTTTACAGGACCCGGCACCGCAAGCCGTAATCTCGACACTGGGCGACAGTTCGATCACTGTTTCCCTGCGTGTGTGGGTTAAAACTGCAGACTATTGGGATGTGATGTTCATGTTTAACGAACAGTCCCGCGATCGTTTAAAGACTGCAGGCATTGATATCCCGTTTCCGCAGCGAGTTATTCGTGTGGTTCAAGAATCAGCAGCACAATGATAGGTTGCTAATTAATTGTCTGACTTGTCGGTCAGGCAATTACGACAAGTGACAGGCAATAAAAAAGGCCCATCGGAAGATGGGCCTTTTTTTATGCTTCCAAACTAACCACTGACGATTACAAGATGTTCAGTGGGTATTCGGTGATCAGGCGGAACTCTTTGATATCGCCTTCGCCTTGGTCGGCGTTGGCAGAGTGCCAAGCTTGACGAATGCGGAAGGACAGATCTTTCGCCGGGCCAGACTGAACAACATACTTGGCTTCGAAGTTGGTTTCGTGGTGTTTGCCATCTTCACCGTACAGACCAGCGTAAGCGCTGCCAGTTGGGGTGTTGGTACCGTCGATGTCCCAACCTTTAACGTAACGAACCATGAAGCTCAGGCCAGGAACGCCATACTCGGCCATTTTCAGGTCGTAACGGGCTTGAACCGATTTCTCGCCAGGACCGTTGAAGTCAGAGTACTGGATGGAGTTGGCGAGGAAGATCGAGTCGCCACCACGGTTGTTCTTGCCCACACCGATGTAGTCGAACGGGGTATCGCCGTTGACCTTCTGGAAGCCCAGGGTGAAGGTGTGCGCTTTCAGGAACGACAGCGCGGTTGCCAGGGAGAAGGCAGTGTTGCTGATGTCGCCCGCTTCGGCGCTGCCGGAGTCAGTGGTGCGGTAGATGTTGAAGTCAGTGTTCAGCGAAGTGTCACCACTGAATGGAGTGGTGAGGTTCACGTTCGCGTAGTACTGGTTCCAGATATCTTCCAGCTTGGCGCCGTAGAGCGATGCGCTCAGGTTTTCGGTGATGCTGTATTTGCCGCCGAAGTAGTCGATCGTGTTGGCTTCTACACCAGCGTAGTTGGCGTACAGACCGCCGTTACGGGCGTTTTTGTCCTGGCTGCTCGCCGAGTAGAAGTGACCGGCTTCGAGGTCAAGGTCTTTGACTTCGCTGCTCTGCAACTGGAAGCCAGTGGCCGTTTGCGGAATGATACGGGAACCGCCAACAGCGAACACTGGAGCAGTGCTTGGCTGCATGTCGCCGAACTTCAGCTCGGTTTTCGAAACGCGGAATTTGACCGACGCGCCGGCTTTGCCCTGGCTGTCGTTAACGTCGCGAGCACCGTTGTTCGGGTTGACTGTGTCGCTGCGGCTCATGTTGCCCGAACCTGAAGTACCGTCACCGCCATCCAGTTTCAAGGCCAGGTAGCCGTATGCATCAATACCTACACCAACAGTACCTTGGGTATAACCGGAGGTGAAGTTGCCGAGGAAACCCTGGGTCCAGTCTTTCTGGTCGCGGCTGCCGTTCTTGTTGTCGCGGTTGAAGTAGTAGTTCTTCAACGTCTCGGTGAGTTTCGCGTCTTCAACAAAACCTTTGGCTTCTGCCTGGTCACTAACAAACGGGGCGGCCGTAGCCAACTGAGAACTGGCTGCTGTAACGGCCAGTGCGATCATGCTCCACTTCATCACGCGCATCGTGATTTGCTCCTTTGGTTTTAGAAGAGTACTGCCGTCCCACCTGTTTTATTATCTGGGCGGCTCTTTCTTTTTGTGTCGGCGCAAACTTATATCACGCCGACAATGTTGGCGATACTTGCGAATTCAACCTTTCAGCTTCTTTACGACGTTGTCGCAAATGGCGTGGTGGATGTCGCAAATTCACAGTACCGACGCAGCCGGACTGACAACTATCTCGCTGTTTACGGGCCTTTTCGCATCGGTAAAAAAGAGTCCCTGGCAAAACACTTGAATCTCCATCGGGCAACCCTGCCACTGTTCTTATCGGCCTGTAGACCCCACTTTCCCGTGGGGCGCTTATAGACCATGGATGTCTGAATGCAACAAGCGTGCACAAATCGAAATATCGGTGCGGTTATTTTTCTGAACACCCGCCTGTGTCTGTAAAAGCCTCGTAAATACTGGACTCCAAGCCCTTTTTTATCAGGGGCTTGACGCAACTCCTTGCATGGTGTTGTCACTTGCGTACAGGCGCGAGACAACCGAAAACGTTACCGGTTCACCCCATCAGTGAGTATTCGGCGGATGCCCGACGCACTGAGCGTAGACCCACTGTGCGGTTTTGGTGCAAAAAAATTTACGGGCTGTACTGAATTCATACAGTTCGGGCTTGGCCTGATGTTGAGCGCAGCCGGTTTTTTCAGTCACTTTTCCGTATTCGATGGCAGCTCTCGTTCCGTTATGGTGCGTTGCGTCGATATATGTCACATGTCGGGGCGCAAGGGCGAAGAGGGTATTGTCATCGTGAGGCTCGGCGCATTCGCAGGTATGCTGCCTGCCTGTTGCTTGGTGCGCTGCCCGTCTGGATGGCCGCTAAGCTTGATTGTGTAGATCAGCCGGGAGTGCGCGTAGTGTTTGCTTTAGATTCACGACTTCAACAGGACACGCTGCCCATTGGTGACTTCCCGCTCTGCCGTCTGCTGCTGTCCAACGACGCCAACTACCCGTGGTTCATCCTGGTGCCACGTCGGGACGATATCAGCGAGTTGTTTCAGTTGGATGTCGCTGATCAGCAGCAACTGTGGCTGGAAACCACCGCGCTGGCGGAGTTGCTCAAGGACTTGTTCGATGCTGACAAGATGAACGTTGCGACCTTGGGTAATGTTGTCAGCCAGATGCACATGCATGTGATTGTGCGTAAACGCGATGATGCAGCGTGGCCGGCGCCGGTATGGGGCAAGCACGCGGCCAAACCTTATAGCGACGAACAGGTGGCCGCCATTCGCGAGCAATTGCGCGTGGTGCTGACCGAAGATTTCACATTTGTGGAGCTCTGAATCATGAGCCTTGAAGATCGCGTTACCGATCTGGAAAGCCGTCTGGCGTTTCAGGATGACACCATTCAGGCGTTGAACGACGTGCTGGTGGCGCAGCAGCGAGTGGTTGAGCGCCTGCAATTGCAGATGGCCGCACTGCTCAAGCGCCAGGAAGAAATGGTCGGGCAGTTCGAGTCCTTTGAAGAAGAAGCACCGCCACCGCACTATTGAGGCGAGCGCTTTTCTTCGGGCATAAAAAAAACCGCGAACAGCACGCTGCTCGCGGTTTTTTTTGGCCTTGGATCAGCGACGCGGCAGAGCGGCGATCACGTCCTCGGCTTGCAAACCCTTGTCCCGGTTCATCACCGAGAACTCGACGCGCTGGCCTTCGACCAGAACACGGTGGCCTTCGCCACGGATCGCACGAAAGTGCACGAAAATATCATCGCCGGAATCCCGGGAGATAAAGCCGAAGCCTTTGGAAGTGTTGAACCACTTGACGGTGCCGGTATCGCGGTTGGTCATGTCGTAGTTGGTCGGTGCGGCAGCCGGTGAAGATCGATAGAAGCTGACGGCCAGGTGCAGGATCACCGCAACCAGGGCAATCACCAGACTGAACAACACGGCGGGCTGGCCGGCGATGACAGGCATCGGTGCGACCAGGGTCAAGGTTTGCAGGACGACAGTCAGCACCAGAAGAGCGCTGACAAGGTTTTGCAGATGCTGGCGCGGGCCTTTGTTCCAGTAAGGAATCACTGGAGCGATCACCAGGTTCAGCAGGCCGAAAAAGGCCAGGTAAAGTGCATCGGGTTGTTGCAGGTAGGGAACGGCTTCGGATTTCAAACTAGGTATGAACGACAGCAGCAAGGCCGCTGCGCCCATTAGCAGGTGGACGATTTTCAACATTTTGATTGGCTCACGTTATGACGGCTCACAAGGAAGAGCTGGAGGTGCACGGTTCGCTTCGGAACAAAATAAGAGGCGGTGGACACGTACACGGCATCAGCCTATGCGCAACACCCCGGAAAATGGGGCATGGCGACACACTGCCTATTTAACAGCAAAGCCTGCAGCTACTCAAATCAGCCCGGCCAGTGGCAGCGGTACGGGCGATTTGTCGCAGCCTGTTCAGGTTTTCGGGGCTGCGGGGTGCCGGCAGCCTTGCTAGAGTGGGATTGCACCTGTTGGATGAATTCAATCGCCGCTAGGAGGTAAACATGGCAATCGATATCGGTATCAGTGAAGAAGATCGCAAGTCCATCGTCGAAGGGTTGTCGCGGCTGCTGTCGGACACCTACGTGCTGTATCTGAAAACCCATAACTTCCACTGGAACGTCACAGGCCCGATGTTTCGTACGTTGCACTTGATGTTCGAAGAGCAATACAACGAACTGGCGCTGGCCGTGGACTCGATTGCCGAGCGCATTCGCGCGCTGGGCTTTCCGGCGCCGGGCGCTTATGCGACTTACGCACGTCTGTCTTCTATTAAAGAGGAGGTGGGCGTACCGAGCGCCGAGGACATGATCAAGCAATTGGTCGCCGGTCAGGAAGCGGTGACCCGCACCGCACGCGGTATTTTCCCGCTGCTCGACAAGGTCAGTGATGAGCCGACGGCCGACCTGCTGACCCAGCGTATGCAGGTTCATGAGAAAACCGCGTGGATGTTGCGCGCTTTGCTGGAAGCGTAACCCGTAAGCGCGGGCTTGCCTGAGGCCGGCTCGCGCGCTGTCCGCAATCTTACCGCTATCGTTGGCTTATCCTACGGTGATGGTCAAAAAGTCATCTGGATATAACTTTGCGTCTGCGCTTTTATGAAGTCACAGCTTGTGGCTTCCAAAACAGGCAGAGATGACAAAGGAGTGTCACCGATATGGTAGAGGGAGACAGGCGAGGCGACAGGATTGTCGGCTTGCAGCATGAATTGAAATTCGATCCGTTCGTCAACGATTTCGACATGTCATTGGTCCAGCCGCTGTCGCGATCCGTGCGTTTGAACGGATTCGCGACCTGCCTGCGACTGGAACAGGTTTATTGGAACATCCTTGGCAACATGGCAGCAGACAATTGTTGTTCGGTCAGTTCGTTATTGTCCCACGTCGACCGTGAAGTGCATCTGCGTCACGGCGGGGTGAAGAATTTCAGCGCGCTGGTGCGGGTAGTGTGCGTCATGAACAGCACCAAGGAAGCACTCCCATTGAAACAGCGGTTGTAAACGAGGTCGCGGCCTGTGCAGTCTTACGGCTGCACAGGCCGCATTTAATGGATATAATCCCGCTCTTTCGCCGCAAAGCCCTGCGCGCGGTGGCAATCTGATCGCCGAGACACCCCAATGCCGATGTACGATTACCAATGTGCTTCCTGTGGTCATCAGTTGGAAGCCATTCAAAAGATCAGCGAAGCACCGTTGGTCGACTGCCCTGCCTGCCAGGCGCCAGAGCTCAAGAAACAGCTGTCCATGCCGGGCTTTCGCCTCAGCGGCAGCGGTTGGTACGAAACCGATTTCAAGACCGGAACCAAGAAGAATCTGGCCGGTGGCGACAAATCTGACTAGGGTTCAAACCCAGGTCTAACGACACGCGTGAGTTTTCCGCACTGCTTCAGTGCGCCGGGATCTCCACCGAATTTCGAATTACGAGAAGCGAACCACTACCATGATGCGCAGCCACTATTGCGGCCAACTGAACGAAAGCCTGGAAGGCCAGGAAATTACCCTTTGCGGATGGGTTCACCGTCGCCGCGACCACGGCGGGGTGATTTTCCTCGATATCCGTGATCGTGATGGTCTGGCTCAGGTAGTGTTCGATCCGGATCGCGCCGAGAGCTTCGCCGCCGCGGATCGCGTGCGCAGCGAATACGTCGTGAAGATCACCGGCAAGGTTCGCCTGCGTCCGGCCGGTGCCACCAACGCCAACATGGCGTCGGGCATGATCGAAGTGCTGGGCTACGAACTGGAAGTGCTGAACGAGTCGGAAACCCCGCCGTTCCCGCTGAACGAGTTCTCCGACGTCGGCGAAGAAACCCGCCTGCGCTATCGCTTCCTCGACCTGCGTCGTCCGGAAATGGCCGAGAAGCTGCGTCTGCGTTCGCGCATGACCACCAGCATCCGTCGCTTCCTCGACGAGAACGGCTTCCTCGACGTCGAAACGCCGATCCTGACCCGCGCGACCCCGGAAGGTGCCCGTGACTACCTGGTGCCAAGCCGTACCCACGCCGGTTCGTTCTTTGCCTTGCCGCAATCGCCGCAGCTGTTCAAGCAACTGCTGATGGTCGCTGGCTTCGACCGTTACTACCAGATCGCCAAGTGCTTCCGTGACGAAGACCTGCGTGCCGACCGTCAGCCGGAATTTACCCAGATCGACATCGAGACCAGCTTCCTCGATGAAAAAGAGATCATGGGTTTGACCGAGCAAATGATCCGCAACCTGTTCAAGGAAGTGCTGGGTCTGGAATTCGGCGACTTCCCGCACATGACTTTCGAAGAAGCCATGCGCCGCTACGGTTCCGACAAGCCAGACCTGCGTAACCCGCTGGAACTGGTAGACGTTGCCGATCAACTGAAAGAAGTCGACTTCAAGGTGTTCAGCGGCCCGGCCAACGACCCGAAATGCCGCATCGCCGCACTGCGCGTTCCAGGCGGGGCGAGCATGCCGCGCAAGCAGATCGACGACTACACCAAGTTCGTCGGCATCTACGGTGCCAAGGGCCTGGCGTACATCAAGGTCAACGAGCGTGCTGCCGGTGTTGAAGGTCTGCAATCGCCGATCGTGAAAAACATCCCGGAAGCCAACCTGAACGTGATCCTTGATCGCGTCGGCGCGGTTGATGGCGACATCGTGTTCTTCGGCGCCGACAAGGCCAAGATCGTCAGCGAAGCTTTGGGCGCACTGCGCATCAAGCTCGGTCATGACCTGAGCCTGCTGACTTGCGAATGGGCACCGATGTGGGTTGTCGACTTCCCGATGTTCGAAGAGAACGATGACGGCAGCTTCTCTGCGCTGCACCACCCGTTCACCGCGCCGAAGTGCACGCCGCAAGAGCTCGAAGCCAACCCGGCTGGCGCCCTGTCTCGCGCGTACGACATGGTGCTGAACGGCACCGAGCTGGGTGGCGGTTCGATCCGTATCCATCGCAAGGAAATGCAACAGTCGGTGTTCCGTCTGCTGGGTATCAACGAAGCGGAACAGGAAGAGAAATTCGGCTTCCTGCTCGACGCGCTGAAGTACGGTGCTCCGCCGCACGGTGGTCTGGCCTTCGGTCTGGATCGTCTGGTGATGCTGATGACCGGCGCCCAGTCGATCCGTGAAGTGATCGCCTTCCCGAAAACCCAGAGTGCTGCCGACGTGATGACGCAAGCACCGGGTGTGGTGGACGCCAAGGCACTGCGCGAGCTGCACATTCGTTTGCGCGAAACGCCAAAGGCTGAGTAAGACGGGCCTGAAGGCGCATCTTCGGATGCGCCTTTTTTCTTTCTATAGAGAAGAGAGCAGGTCGAGATTTTTTGGTTGCTGGCCGATGCATGAGCAGGCGGGCAACGTTTCAAAGAGAATTCGGAGCGAGTTATGGCAGGTCATTCCAAGTGGGCGAACATCAAGCACCGCAAAGAACGTCAGGATGCCAAGAGAGGCAAGATCTTCACCAAGTGGATCCGTGAACTGACCGTTGCGGCCCGTCAGGGCGGCGGTGATCCGGGCTCCAATCCGCGTCTGCGTCTGGCCCTGGACAAGGCGCTGAGCGCGAACATGAGTCGCGACATCATCGACCGTGCAGTGGCGCGCGGCGCCGGTGCGACAGAAGCGGACAACGTCGAAGAACTGACCTACGAAGGTTACGGCCCGGGCGGCGTGGCGGTAATGGTCGAGTGCATGACCGACAACCGCAACCGTACCGCAGCCGCTGTGCGCCATGCGTTCAGCAAGTGTGGCGGCAACCTTGGCACCGACGGTTCGGTCGCGTACCTGTTCGAGCGCAAGGGCCAGATCAGCTTCGCACCGGGCATCGACGAGGACGCTCTGACCGAGGCGGCGCTGGAAGCCGATGCCGATGACGTGGTTACCCACGAAGACGGTTCGATCGATGTGTTCACCTCGTTCACCAGTTTCTACGCCGTGCGTAACGCCCTCGAAGCTGCTGGTTTCAAGGGTGATGATGCTGAGATCGTGATGCAGCCGACCACCAGCGCCGAGCTGGACCTGGAAGGCGCGGAGAAAGTCCTGAAGCTGATCGACATGCTTGAAGACCTGGATGACGTGCAGAACGTCTATTCCAACGCAGACATTCCGGAAGACGTGGCCGCTCAGCTCGGTTAAGAGCGACTACGATTCAATGTGGGAGCTGGCTTGCCAGCGATGGCGTCGGCACATCTGTTGAAGATGTTGCCTGACACACCGTCATCGCTGGCAAGCCAGCTCCCACATTTGTTATTCGTTGTATTGAATTTCGTGCTTTTTCCGAATCCGCAGGCGTTATGACTTTAATTCTTGGTATCGACCCCGGTTCGCGTATCACCGGTTACGGCATTGTTCGCGATACCGGCCGCGGTGGCTGTATCTACGTGGCCTCCGGTTGTATTCGCACTGGCGCGGGCGAGCTTCATGAGCGTCTGCAAATCGTCTATCGCGGCGTACGCGAAATCATTCAGACCTACGGCCCGGTCACCATGGGCATCGAAAAGGTGTTCATGGCGAAAAACGCCGATTCTGCGCTGAAACTGGGGCAGGCCCGCGGAGCCGCCATCGTCGCTGGCGCCGAAGAGAGTCTTGAAATCGCCGAATACACCGCGACCCAGGTCAAGCAGGCCGTGGTCGGTACCGGCGCAGCGAATAAGGAGCAAGTGCAGATGATGGTCATGCACATGCTCAAGCTGACCAGCAAACCGCAAATCGATGCTTCGGACGCTCTGGCGATTGCCATTTGTCACGCGCACACCCGTTCCAGCCTGCTGCCGCATGGCTTGGGAACGGCACGCAGTCGTGGCGGGCGCCTGCGTCTCTGATAGCATCAGCAATCAAATTTCCCGGAAGGTGGGTTTTGCGCCTGTGTCGTCGGCCTGAAGCTCGCCTTCCGTCAGTCGCCAGCCCACGGCTGGCCAACGCTCAAGGATCTGAAACGTGATTGGACGCTTGCGCGGCACCCTGGCTGAGAAACAGCCGCCGCACCTGATTCTGGATGTAAACGGCCTCGGATATGAGCTGGAAGTGCCCATGACCACTCTCTATCGGTTGCCGTCGGTCGGTGAGCCGCTGACCCTGCACACCCATTTGGTCGTACGCGAAGACGCGCAATTGCTCTATGGTTTTGCCGGCAAGCGTGAGCGAGACTTTTTTCGCGAGTTGATCCGTCTCAATGGTGTGGGGCCGAAACTGGCTCTGGCATTGATGTCGAGTCTGGAAGTCGACGAGTTGATCCGCTGCGTGCAATCCCAGGACACCTCGGCCCTGACCAAGGTGCCGGGCGTTGGCAAGAAAACTGCCGAGCGTTTACTGGTCGAACTGAAAGATCGCTTCAAGGCCTGGGAAACCTCGCCGGCCATGTTTGCCCTGGTGCCGAACCAGCCGGACGGTCCGGCGCCGGTCAACACCGCCGAGAACGATGCGGTCAGCGCGCTGATTTCCCTGGGTTACAAGCCGCAGGAAGCGAGCAAGGCGATTTCCGCGATCAAGGACAAGAATTTGAGCAGTGAAGACATGATCCGCCGCGCCCTGAAGGGAATGATTTAAGTGATTGAAGCTGATCGTCTGATCGCCGCTGCGCACAGCCCGCGCGAGCGCGAAGAAGTCCAGGACCGGGCCATTCGCCCGGTCAGTCTGGCCGACTATATCGGCCAGCCGACCGTGCGCGAGCAGATGGAACTGTTCATCCAGGCCGCTCGTGGCCGTAGTGAATCCCTCGACCACACGCTGATCTTCGGCCCGCCCGGGCTGGGTAAAACCACGTTGGCCAACATCATCGCTCAGGAAATGGGTGTATCGATCAAGAGCACCTCGGGGCCGGTCCTCGAACGTCCGGGTGATCTGGCGGCGTTGCTGACCAATCTTGAGCCGCACGATGTGTTGTTCATCGACGAAATCCATCGTCTGTCGCCGATCGTTGAAGAAGTGCTGTACCCGGCGATGGAAGATTTCCAACTCGACATCATGATCGGCGAAGGGCCGGCAGCGCGTTCGATCAAGCTCGATCTGCCGCCGTTCACGCTGGTCGGCGCGACCACTCGCGCCGGCATGCTGACCAATCCGTTGCGTGACCGCTTCGGTATCGTCCAGCGTCTTGAGTTCTACAGCACCGCTGACCTGTCGACGATTGTCAGTCGTTCGGCGAATATCCTCGGTCTGCCGCTGGATCCGGAAGGCGCCTTCGAAATCGCTCGCCGCGCCCGTGGTACGCCGCGGATCGCCAACCGTCTGCTGCGCCGGGTGCGCGATTTCGCCGAAGTTCGCGCCAAGGGGCACATCACCAAGTCGGTTGCCGATCTGGCGTTGAACCTGCTGGACGTCGACGAACACGGCTTCGATCATCAAGATCGGCGTTTGCTGCTGACCATGATCGAGAAGTTCGATGGCGGCCCGGTGGGGATCGACAGCCTCGCCGCTGCGATCAGCGAAGAGCGTCACACCATTGAAGATGTGCTTGAGCCATACCTGATTCA
Organism: Pseudomonas sp. N40(2020); assembly: GCF_014472415.1. Lineage (GTDB taxonomy): Bacteria > Pseudomonadota > Gammaproteobacteria > Pseudomonadales > Pseudomonadaceae > Aquipseudomonas. The sequence continues at coordinate 69,151 of NZ_JACSZV010000028.1, read as the reverse complement.
ACAGGGCTACATCATGCGCACACCACGGGGCAGGGTGGTGACGCGGCATGCGTATCTGCATTTCGGTTTAAACATTCCGTCACGAATGGGTGAAATGCCCGTGGCAGACGAGTTTCTCGATGCTGTGGACGATTAATACACATTTGTTGTCGATTTATTCAGGGTTTGTACTGTCTGAGGACGGTACTTTTGCGGTAAAGCCTTTGAACAATGAAAAACAGTTGCCTGGCCGGATTGGCAACCTGAGGAGTAAGCACTAGAGTATGCGCGCGCAAAACGGGCTTGAGCCGTTCGCACATCGTTGTCGCGTTTATTACGAGGACACCGATGCGGGCGGCATCGTGTATTACGTTAATTACCTCAAGTTTATGGAACGGGCTCGAACCGAGCGGCTCCGCGAGCTGGGCTTTGCCCAATCGCAGCTGGCAGGGGAGGATCTGTTGTTTGTCGTGCATTCCAGCGAAGCGCGCTATCACGCGCCGGCGCGACTGGACGACGAGCTGCTGGTAAGCGCTGAAGTAATCGAATTGAACCGTGCCAGCCTGCGCTTTAAACAGCAGGTCAGGCGGGCTACGGATAATGTGCTGCTCTGCGAAGGGCAGTTTTTGGTGGCCTGTGTGCGCACTAACAGTTTGAAACCCCGGGCCCTTCCCGAAGACCTGCGTGCGGCCTTCGCCGACGCGGGCGGCCCGGGTACACACTCAAAGCAGGAGATAAAGCGTGGAAGCTAACGTCGTCGACCATTCCTCCATGTGGAGCCTGGTCAGCAATGCCAGCATCGTGGTGCAGTTGGTAATGTTGACTCTGGTGGCCGCATCGGTGACCTCATGGATCATGATCTTTCAGCGCAGCAACCTGCTGCGTGCCGGTCGACGCGCCCTGGAGAGCTTCGAGGAGCGCTTCTGGTCGGGTATCGATCTGTCCAAGCTGTACCGTCAGGCGGGTAGCAACCCGGATCCGGATTCGGGCGTCGAGCAAATCTTCCGCGCCGGTTTCAAAGAGTTCTCCCGTCTGCGTCAGCAGCCAGGCGTCGATCCTGAGGCGGTGATGGAAGGCGTGGCCCGTGCCATGCGTGTGGCCATCTCCCGCGAAGAAGAGAAGCTGGAGCAGAGCCTGCCGTTCCTCGCCACCGTTGGTTCGGTCAGCCCGTACATCGGCCTGTTCGGTACCGTGTGGGGCATCATGAACTCCTTCCGCGGTCTGGCCAGCGCCCAGCAAGCCACCCTGGCCACCGTGGCCCCGGGTATTGCCGAAGCACTTATCGCCACGGCGATCGGCCTGTTCGCGGCAATTCCTGCAGTAATCGCTTACAACCGTTTTGCAGCCCGCAGCGAAACCCTGCTGGGCCGTTACTACACCTTCGCCGATGAATTCCAGGCGATCCTGCACCGCAAAGTGCACACCAGCGAAGAATAAGCAGGTAATTTCCAATGGCTTTAATCGCTCGAGCTCGCAAAAAGCGCAAGCCGGTCGCCGAGATGAACGTGGTGCCTTACATCGACGTGATGTTGGTGCTGCTGGTCATCTTCATGGTAACCGCGCCGATGCTCAATCAGGGCGTGAAAGTTGATCTGCCCAAGGTTTCCAGCGAAGCCTTGCCGCAGGACAACAACACCCAGGTCCTGACCATTTCGATCAAGGCTGACAAGACCTATTACTGGAACCTTGGCAGCGAAGTCGACACCGAAAAGCAACAGGACAGGGCCATGACCCTTCCGCAGATGACCGATGCGGTGACCAAAATCATCGCGGCCGGCAACGGTAACGGCAAGCGTACCCAGGTCTTCATTCGTGGCGACAAGACTGTCGATTACGGTTCCGTCATGGGCGCCATGGGCGGGTTGCAGAAAGCCGGGGTCGGGAATGTTGGCTTGATTACCGAGGCCCCCTGATGCAGCCACTGCGAGAGCCGTCTGCCTCGGAAAGCTTCTTCTGGCCTAGTGTCTGGGCGATTGTCTTGCACGTGCTGGTGTTCGGCATGCTGTTCGTCAGTTTCGCTTTTACACCTGAGCTGCCGCCGGCCAAGCCGATTGTCCAGGCGACCTTGTATCAACTGAAATCGAAAAGTCAGGCGACCACCCAGACCAATCAGAAGATTGCGGGTGAGGCGAAGAAATCCGCCGCGCGTCAGACCGAAGTCGAGCAGATGGAACAGAAAAAGGTCGAGCAGGAAGAGATCAAGGCCGCTGCGGAACAAAAGAAAGAAGAAGCGGCTCAAAAAGCCGAGGAAGCCAAGAAGGCCGACGAGTCTAAAAAAGCGGACGAGGCGAAAAAGGCTGATGAAGCCAAAAAAGCCGATGAAGCGAAGAAGACCGCCGAAGCCAAGAAGGCAGAAGAGAAACAATTGGCTGATATAGCCAAGAAGAAATCTGAAGAAGAAGCCAAAAAGGCTGCTGAAGAAGAGGCCAAGAAAGCGGCCGCTGAAGAAGCCAAGAAGAAGATTGTCGAAGACGCGAAGAAGAAAGCCGCCGAAGACGCCAAGAAGAAAGCTGAAGCTGAAGAGGCGAAGAAGAAAATCGCCGACGAAGCGAAGAAGAAAGCTGCTGCCGATGCTGCGAAGAAGAAAGCGCAGGATGCGGCACGTAAATCTACCGAAGACAAAAAGGCCCAGGCCCTGGCAGATTTGCTTTCCGACACGCCACAGCGTCAGCAGGCCTTGGCCGATGAGCAGGGTGACGAAGTCGCGGGCAGTTTCGATGACCTGATTCGTGCGCGAGCAGCAGAAGGCTGGGCTCGCCCACCTTCAGCACGCAAAGGCATGACGGTGGTGCTGCAAATCGGCATGTTGCCGGACGGTACGGTGACTTCGGTCAGCGTGGCCAAATCCAGTGGCGACGGTCCGTTCGATGCTTCGGCAGTCGCAGCGGTCAAGAATATTGGACGTTTGACAGAAATGCAGGGAATGAAGCCGAGCGATTTCGCTCCGTATCGTTCATTCAAGATGACATTCACACCTGAGGATCTAGCCTTGTGAGAAACCTTCTTCGAGGAATGCTGGTCGTGATCTGCTGCATGGCAGGGATCGCGATGGCTGATGAAAAGAACATTCTGGTCACCAGCGGCAGCGATCGGGCTACTCCGATCGCCGTTGTACCGTTCGGCATGCAGGGCGGTGCCGTGCTGCCGGACGACATGGCTGAAATCATTGGTAACGATTTGCGCAACTCGGGCTATTACTCGCCGATTCCAAAGCAAAACATGATCAGCCAGCCAAGCCAGCCGAGCGAAATCATCTTCCGTGACTGGAAGGCGGTGGGTGCTCAATACATGATGGTCGGCAGCATCGTTCCAGCGGGCGGTCGCCTGCAGGTGCAGTGGGCGCTGTTCAACGTTGCCACCGAACAGAAAGTGGCTGACGGCAGTGTTTCCGGCACTACCGAGCAATTGCGCGATATGGCGCACTTCATCTCGGACCAGTCGTTCGAAAAACTCACCGGTATTCAAGGTGCGTTTTCGACTCGTCTGTTGTACGTAACGGCTGAACGCTTCTCCGAGAAGAACACCCGTTACACCCTGCAGCGTTCGGACTATGACGGTGCGCGCGCCGTGACTCTGTTGCAATCGCGTGAGCCGATCCTGTCGCCGCGTTTCGCGCCGGATGGCAAGCGCATCGCCTACGTGTCGTTTGAACAGAAGCGTCCGCGGATCTTCATGCAGAACATCGACACCGGTCGCCGTGAGCAAATCACCAACTTCGAAGGCCTGAATGGCGCACCCGCCTGGTCCCCGAATGGCGATCGTCTGGCGTTCGTGCTGTCGAAAGACGGTAACCCGGACATCTACGTGATGAACCTGGCTTCGCGTCAGATCAATCGTGTCACTGCGGGCCCGGGCATCAACACCGAACCGTACTGGGGCAAGGATGGTTCGACCATCTACTTCACCTCGGACCGTGGCGGCAAACCACAGATCTACAAAACCAGCGCCAGTGGCGGCGGTGCGGAGCGAGTGACCTTCATCGGTAACTACAACGCCAACCCGAAACTGTCGGCTGATGAAAAGACTTTGGTGATGATCCATCGTCAGGATGGTTTCACCAATTTCAAGGTGGCGGCCCAGGATTTGCAGCGAGGTAGTGTAAAGATCCTCACTGATAGCACTCTGGACGAGTCACCCACTGTTGCGCCCAACGGCACCATGGTAATCTACGCCACCCGCCAACAGGGCCGGGGAGTCTTGATGCTCGTGTCCATTAATGGACGCGTTAGGCTCCCGCTTCCTACCGCTCAAGGCGAAGTCAGAGAACCGTCCTGGTCCCCTTACCTGAAGTGAGCGGGCGCTACACGTTTTACTTAACACACTGGGGTTCATTAGGAGTTTCACGATGGAAATGCTGAAGTTTGGTAAATTTGCTGCGCTGGCTCTGGCCATGGCTGTAGCTGTAGGTTGCTCGTCCAAAGGCGGCGACAACGCCGGTGAAGGCGCTGTTGATCCAAACGCTGGTTACGGCGCAAACACTGGTGCCGTTGACGGTTCCCTGAGCGAAGAAGCTGCTCTGCGCGCAATCACCACCTTCTACTTCGAATACGACAGCTCGGACCTGAAGCCAGAAGCCATGCGCGCTCTGGACGTTCACGCCAAAGACCTGAAAGCAAACGGCGCTCGCGTTGTTCTGGAAGGCAACACCGACGAACGTGGTACTCGTGAGTACAACATGGCACTGGGCGAGCGTCGTGCGAAAGCCGTTCAACGCTACCTGGTACTGCAAGGTGTTTCCCCAGCTCAGCTGGAACTGGTTTCCTACGGCGAAGAGCGTCCAGTTGCTACCGGCAACGACGAGCAGTCCTGGGCTCAAAACCGTCGCGTCGAACTGCGTAAGTAATTCGATATGCGAACGTGCCGTCGTGCTGTAACTGTTCTGGCTCTCAGCCTCGCGCCGCTTGCGGCGTGGGCTGCGGTTCCTGTGGTCGATGACAACTCCGGTTATAACAATAGCGGGAGTAGTTATCCGCCTGCGGGTTACGGTACGAACGGCGCCTATGCCGGGGGAGCGGCTTCGGCCCCTGCCTCGGCACAAGGCATGCTGTTCAACCAACTGCAACAAATGCAGGATCAGATTTCGCGCCAGCAAGGTGTGATTGAAGAACTGCAGAATCAGGTTGCGCGCATGAAGCAAGAATCCCTGGAGCGATACCAGGATCTTGATCGGCGCATAGGATCCGGTGTTGCACCTGCCGCGACTCCTGAGAATTCTTCTACCGGTGGCGATGCAAGTGCTGCTGCCGGTGCTGCCGCTGGCGCCGGGGCTGCTGCCCAGGCACCTGCTGCGAGTAGCGAACCGGGTGATCCGGCCAAGGAAAAGCTGTATTACGATGCCGCTTTCGACCTGATCAAAGCCAAGGATTTCGACAAGGCCAGCCAGGCTTTCGCCGCTTTCCTGCGCAAATACCCGAACAGCCAATATGCGGGCAACGCCCAGTATTGGTTGGGTGAAGTGAACCTGGCCAAAGGCGATCTGCAAGGTGCAGGTCAAGCATTTGCCAAGGTTTCGCAGCTGTATCCCAAGCACGCCAAAGTGCCGGACTCGCTGTACAAGCTGGCTGATGTAGAGCGCCGCCTCGGTCATAACGACAAGGTAAAAGGCATTCTGCAGCAGGTTGTTGCCCAATATCCGGGCACTTCTGCCGCTCAGTTGGCCCAACGCGATCTGCAACGCATGTAAGTTGCTTGACCCTTTGGAAGAAACCCGCGCCTGTCGCGGGTTTCTTCGTTAGAATTCACGCCCTTTTTCTGAAACACGCTTCTTGTGGTCTGCGCGTTGGCGGGATTGCCTGAAGTGCCTGACGGAGGCGGACAGCCTGTTTAGCTGTTACGCCCGTGGCGACTATGCAAGACACATTGAGAATCACCGAAGTTTTCTACTCTTTGCAGGGGGAAACGCGGACTGCCGGGCTGCCCACTGTTTTTGTGCGTCTGACCGGTTGCCCTTTGCGTTGCCAATACTGCGACAGTGCCTATGCGTTCAGTGGCGGCACCGTCCGCACCCTCGACGATATCCTCGAGCAAGTAGCCGGATTCCGTCCGCGCTATGTATGCGTCACCGGCGGTGAGCCGCTGGCACAGCCTAATGCCATTCCTTTACTCAAGCAGTTGTGTGATGCCGGTTACGAGGTGTCGCTGGAAACCAGCGGTGCTCTTGACGTTTCCGCTGTCGATCCGCGCGTCAGTCGCGTAGTCGACCTGAAAACACCGGGCTCGAAAGAAGCGCATCGCAACCGTTACGAGAATATCGAACTGCTGACTCCCAACGATCAGGTGAAGTTTGTCATCTGCTCGCGGGAAGACTACGACTGGGCCGTTTCCAAGTTGATCCAGTACGGACTCGACCGACGTGCCGGTGAAGTCCTGTTCTCGCCAAGTCACCACGACTTGAATGCGCGGGATCTGGCAGATTGGGTCGTAGCGGATAACCTGCCGGTACGCCTGCAATTGCAGCTGCATAAATATCTTTGGAATGACGAGCCGGGGCGCTGATATGACTGAGCAACTTAACACCACCGAAAAACGCGCAGTCATTTTGCTGTCTGGCGGCCTCGACTCTGCGACTGTCGTAGCCATGGCTCGCGCCGAGGGCTATAGCTGCTACACGATGAGCTTCGATTACGGTCAGCGTTCGCACGCCGAATTGCACGCTGCTGCACGTGTTGCCCGCGACCTAGGTGTGATCGAGCACAAGGTGATCGGTCTGAATCTGAACGGCATGGGCGGTTCGGCCCTGACGGACACCAGCATCGAGATTCCTGAAGAGCTGGGCGAGGGCATCCCGGTGACTTACGTGCCGGCGCGCAATACCGTTTTCCTGTCGCTGGCACTGGGTTGGGCTGAAGTGCTTGGCGCCCGTGACATCTTTATTGGTGTGAATGCGGTGGATTATTCCGGTTATCCGGATTGCCGTCCCGAGTTTATCGAATCCTTCGAGCGCATGGCCAATCTGGCGACCAAGGCGGGGGTTGAAGGCAATGGCTTTCGCATTCAGGCGCCATTGCAGAGCCTGAGCAAGGCGCAGATCGTCCAGGCGGGCGTGAAGCTCGGCGTCGATTATGGCCTCACCGTTTCCTGCTATCAGGCCGATGATAATGGCCGTGCTTGCGGTAAATGCGACAGCTGCCGCCTGCGTGCGGAAGGCTTTGCGGCGGCCGGCGTGAGCGATCCAACACCTTATTTTTGATTATTTTCAAAAAGGTGTTGAATAGTCCTTAAAAATCAGTATTATACGCGCCACCACACAGCGGGTCGTTAGCTCAGTTGGTAGAGCAGTTGGCTTTTAACCAATTGGTCGTAGGTTCGAATCCCACACGACCCACCATATTTGGCGGTTTAGAAAATCCGGAAGGCCCACGAAAGTGAGGATTTCCGGGTTTTTTTTTGCCTGCGATTCGGGTGCGCGTTCTATCGGTGCTGCCGGCGCTGACACAGGTCAGAATCATCTTTTGTATCAACCGGATATTCTGTAGCCTTGCGCAGCTTCAACGCTGTCCGTGCCTGATAAAACTCACTCTCCCGGCGGTACCCACAAGGGGTCCGGAGCCGGGTGTATACTCGACTTTCGCGCGAAAGCGCCTGCAGGTCTTGCGAACATGACGCAGATTTCCGAACGCCTTCTGGTTCAAGCTCACCTCGACGCGAAACAGCCCAAACCGCTGACCGCCGAGGAAGAGGCTTATTACCGTTCTGCCATCGCCGCCGAGCTCAAGGCTCAGGACGCGGTGCTGGTGGCCCACTTTTATTGCGATCCGGTGATTCAGGCTTTGGCCGAAGAAACCGGCGGCTGTGTCTCCGACTCCCTGGAAATGGCCCGCTTTGGCAACGCTCATCCGGCCAAGACCGTGGTGGTCGCCGGCGTGAAGTTCATGGGTGAGACCGCGAAGATTCTCAATCCGGAAAAACGTGTGCTGATGCCGACCCTGGAAGCGACGTGCTCTCTGGATCTGGGTTGTCCGGTAGACGAGTTCTCGGCGTTCTGCGATCAGCATCCGGAACGCACGGTGGTGGTTTACGCCAACACCTCTGCCGCCGTGAAAGCCCGGGCCGACTGGGTGGTGACGTCGAGTTGCGCACTGGAGATTGTCGAAAGCCTGATGGACAACGGCGAAACCATCATCTGGGGGCCGGACAAACACCTGGGCACCTACATTCAGCGCAAGACCGGCGCCGACATGCTGCTCTGGGACGGTGCCTGCATCGTCCACGAAGAGTTCAAATCCAAACAGCTCGAAGACATGAAGGCGTTGTACCCGGATGCAGCGATTCTGGTGCACCCAGAGTCGCCGACGGCGGTGATCGAACTGGCGGATGCCGTCGGTTCCACCAGTCAATTGATCGCTGCTGCCCAGAGTCTGCCGAACAAGACCCTGATCGTCGCCACCGACCGTGGCATCTTCTACAAGATGCAGCAGCTGTGCCCGGACAAGGTCTTCATCGAGGCGCCAACCGCCGGTAACGGCGCTGCGTGCCGCAGTTGCGCACATTGCCCGTGGATGGCCATGAACACCCTTGAGCGCACGCTCAAGAGCTTGAAGGAAGGGACGAACGAGATCTTTGTTGATCCGGCGTTGATTCCGCAGGCGATTCGGCCGTTGAAGCGCATGCTGGATTTCACCCAGGCTGCGCGGATGAAGCTGGCCGGTAACGCTTAAGCGCAAAAGCAAAAGATCGCAGCCTGCGGCAGGTCCTACAGAAATCGTTGTAGGCGCTGCCGCAGGCTGCGATCTTTTTTATGGGCGCTACTTTTGTTTCTTCGGAATCCTCACCACGCGAGTATCGGAATAGATGTCTTGCCACGTGCGCTTCTGCTTGTCATAGAGCGACCAGAAGAATCCCAGGCCGACGCACAGCCATGAAGCAATCGATACCATAAACCGCAACAGCGCCTGCCACAGGCTGATCGCCGTGCCGTTGGCGTTCTGCACACGAATGCCCCACACCTGCATGCCCAGCGTCTGACCGCCATGGGTCCAGAATTTGGCGAAGAAGGCAAACAGCACCAAGAGCAATACGGTGGAATACAGCGGATCGCCGTCCAGTTGCCCGGCATCGGTCATCGCGCGCAGACGTTCTTCGCCGATGATCGCCGCCTGGATGAGCTTGTAAATGAAGCCGGTCACGATCAGCAGGGCGGTGCACAACAGAAAGTCATAGAACATCGCAGCCAGACGACGGCCAAGGCCAGCGGGAGGAAAGTCGCCTTGGGGCGTGAGCAGGTGTTTCGACATGGCGGCCTCTGGACGCGAAATGAAGCGCCATTTTACGGATTCGCGCGCACAAAAAAGCCCCTGATATCAATATCAGGGGCTTTTTCGTTACAGAAGGATCAAGCTTCTGCTTGTACTTCGTCAGCCTGCATGCCTTTCTGGCCTTGCACAGCAACGAAAGTCACTTTCTGGCCTTCTTTCAGGCTTTTGAAGCCGTTGCCCTGAATGGCGCGGAAATGCACGAACAGATCCGGACCGCTTTCTGGAGTGATAAAACCAAAACCTTTCTCGTCGTTAAACCACTTGACGGTACCGCTCTGACGTGTGGACATTTCTTATTTCCTTTGACGCATAAATTGATGACAGTCTCTTTCTCATGAAAGAGTACTGGGGCTGGTTGCAGGAGAGTAAGAAGACGTCGAACGGGATGTAGCTAACTTGTAGGCTACTGCCCAGGTCACGATTCCAAGCTGACCCATGCAAACACAGTGGATAAACTCTACGCCAACTACGTGAGAAAAAACAAGCCCCGTGAGGGCCCCGGTTTTGTTGCGCTTGCTGGCAGTTAGTCAGTTCACTAGTGCGGCTTAGACGATTAGCTTTTTCAAAAGTTTTCGAACGTTATAAGCAAAGTTCATATTCGAATCAGTTGTTAGAAAATGCACTTTTTTGTGGCGATTGCGTTACACATTAGTGCACGCATAACGCAATCGCGTTACTTATAGAAACAGCCAATCAACCACGATAGTAGCGTTGCGGAACAAATGGCATTTTGCTTACAAGCATTTGCACCTTTTTCCCACGGACGATGGCCCAGACGGGCGTTTCGAGAGTGACATAAGCGCTGTCGAGGTAACCCATCGCCAATGGGCCGCCCAGTGTCGGGCCGAAGCCGCCGCTGCACACGCTGCCGATGATCTCGTCGGCTTCGTTGACGATTTCTGCGCCTTCACGCACCGGCGTGCGTTCCTGCGGCAGCAGGCCGACACGTTTGCGCGCGACGCCGTTCTGTTGTTGAGCAAAAACCTGCTCCGCCCCAGGGAAACCGCCGGCCCGCGCGCCGTCTGCACGGCGCGGCTTGGAAATCGCCCACAGCAGGCTGGCTTCGATTGGCGTGGTCTCGGTGTTCATGTCGTGGCCGTAGAGGCACAGGCCGGCTTCCAGACGCAGCGAGTCGCGCGCGCCGAGGCCGATGGCCTGGACTTCCGGTTCGGCCAACAGGGCGCGAGCGAGTTTTTCCGCATCGGCGGCCGGCACCGAGATTTCGAAACCGTCTTCACCGGTGTAGCCAGAACGGCTGACAAAGCAGTCCACGCCCAACAGGTTCACGCGGTTGAACTGCATGAAGGTCATCTTCGCCACGTCAGGAGCAAGGCGCGCCAGCACGGTCACTGCGGCCGGACCTTGCAGGGCGAGCAGGGCGCGCTCTTCGAACAGCGCCGTAATGGTGCACTGATCGCCGATGTGTTTTCGCAAGTGAGCCAGATCCTGATCCTTGCACGCAGCGTTCACTACGAGGAACAGCTCATCGTTACCGAGGTTGGCGACCATCAGGTCATCGAGGATGCCACCGCTCTCGTTGGTGAACATCGCGTAACGCTGCATGCCCACTGGCAGGTCGATGATGTCCACCGGCACCAGGGTTTCCAGGGCTTTGGCGGCGTTGGCGCCGGTCAGACGGATCTGGCCCATGTGCGAAACATCAAACAGCCCGGCTTGCTCACGGGTGTGCTGGTGCTCCTTCATCACGCCGAGTGGGTATTGCACCGGCATGTCGTAGCCGGCGAACGGCACCATGCGGGCGCCGAGTTCGATGTGCAGAGCGTGCAGCGGGGTTTTCGACAGTTGTTCGGTGGACATGCGGAACTCCTTGATTCACACCAACCCTCTCCCGGAGGGAGAAGGGGCTAATTAGCATTCGATAATGTTGACCGCCAGACCGCCGCGAGCGGTCTCTTTGTATTTGCTTTTCATGTCGGCGCCGGTCTGGCGCATGGTGCGGATAACTTTGTCGAGGGAGACGAAATGTTGACCGTCGCCACGCATGGCCATGCGCACCGCGTTTATCGCTTTCACCGAGCCCATGGCATTGCGCTCGATGCACGGCACTTGCACCAACCCGCCAATCGGGTCGCAGGTCAGGCCGAGGTTGTGTTCCATGCCGATTTCCGCCGCGTTCTCGACTTGCTGCACGCTGCCGCCGAGCACTTCGCACAACGCCCCGGCGGCCATTGAACACGCCACACCGACCTCGCCCTGACAGCCGACTTCAGCACCGGAAATCGAAGCGTTTTCCTTGTACAGAATGCCTATGGCGGCGGCGGTCAGCAGAAATCGCACGACACCGTCATCGGTGGAACCGGGGATAAAGCGCATGTAGTAATGCAGCACGGCCGGAATGATCCCGGCCGCGCCGTTGGTTGGCGCGGTGACCACGCGTCCGCCATTGGCGTTTTCTTCGTTGACCGCCAGCGCGTAGAGATTGACCCAGTCGAGCACCGACAGCGGATCACGCAACGCCGACTCCGGGTTCTTGCACAGTTGCCGATGCAGCGCTGCCGCGCGACGTTTGACTTTCAAACCGCCCGGCAAGATGCCTTCGTTACGACAACCAGCAGCCACGCAGTCCTGCATCACTTGCCAGATCTTCAGCAGACCGGCACGGGTTTCAGCTTCCGGGCGCCAGGCGCTTTCGTTGGTCAGCATCACCTGGCTGATCGACAGACCGTAAGTGCTGCAATGCGTGAGCAAGTCCTTGGCGCTTTTGAACGGAAAAGTCAGCGGCGTGGCGTCTTCGACGATGCGGTCGGCACCGGCCGCGTCCTCATCGACAACAAAACCACCGCCGACCGAGTAGTACTCGCGGCTGCGGATCTGAATGCCCGCCGCGTCGAACGCGCGGAAAATCATGCCGTTGGGGTGATAGGCCAGCGGCTTGCGGATCATCGCCAGATGTTCTTTTTCGTTGAACGCGATGCTGTGTTCACCGAGCAGATTCAAGCGGCCGCTGCCGCGAATGTCTTGCAGACGGGCAGCGACGGTTTCGGTGTCGACGGTGTCCGGGTGTTCGCCTTCAAGGCCGAGCAACACGGCTTTGTCGCTGCCGTGCCCCTTGCCGGTGGCCCCGAGCGAGCCGTACAGCTCGACTCGAACGCTGGCGGTGGTGGTCAGCAGGTTTTCACGACGCAAGCCTTCGGCGAAGCGCGCGGCTGCGCGCATCGGGCCGACGGTGTGGGAACTGGAGGGGCCGATGCCAATCTTGAACAGGTCGAACACGCTTAACGACATGAGTGGTTCTCCGGTTTCTTTTTATAGGAATTGGCGGATTTTGCAGCTGACCGCATTCCCTTGTAGGAGTGAGCCTGCTCGCGATAGCGGTGTGTCAGATAACAGTAATGTCGACTAATACACCACTATCGCGAGCAGGCTCACTCCTACAGGGGATCTGCGGTGTGTGCGGGATCAGCAAAACTGATCCCGCACTGTTTTAAGCGTAGCTTTCGATCGACGGGCAGGCGCAGACCAGATTGCGGTCGCCGAACACGTTGTCGACGCGACCGACCGGCGGCCAGTACTTGCCTTCGATCAACGAGGCCACCGGGTACACGGCTTGCTCGCGGCTGTACGGGTGAGTCCACTCGCCAACCAGTTCGGCTGCGGTGTGTGGCGCGTTTTTCAGCGGGTTGTCGTCCTTGTCCAAGGTGCCGTTTTCCACTGCGCGGATTTCTTCGCGGATGCGGATCATGGCGTCGCAGAAGCGGTCCAGTTCTTCCTTGGATTCGCTTTCGGTCGGCTCGATCATCAGCGTGCCGGCGACCGGGAACGACATGGTCGGGGCGTGGAAGCCAAAGTCGATCAGGCGCTTGGCAACGTCATCAACGCTGATGCCGCTGCTGTCTTTCAGTGGACGCAGATCGAGGATGCACTCGTGCGCCACCAGACCGTTGCTGCCGGTGTACAGCACTGGATAGTGCTCTTCGAGGCGACGGGAAATGTAGTTGGCATTGAGGATCGCCAACTGCGAAGCACGCTTGAGACCAGCGCCGCCCATCATGCGGATGTACATCCAGGTGATTGGCAGAATGCTCGCGCTGCCGAACGGTGCCGCGCAGACCGCGCCTTCTTTACGCTCCATGGTGCCGTGACCCGGCAGGAACGGCGTCAGGTGCGACTTGACGCCGATCGGGCCGACGCCCGGGCCGCCACCGCCGTGGGGGATGCAGAAGGTTTTGTGCAGGTTCAGGTGCGAGACGTCGCCACCGAACTTGCCCGGGGCGCAGAGACCGACCATCGCGTTCATGTTGGCGCCATCGATGTAAACCTGGCCGCCGTTGTCATGGATGATCCCGCAGATTTCACGGATGCCTTCTTCGAACACGCCGTGAGTCGACGGGTAGGTGATCATCAGCGCAGCGAGGTGTTCGCGGTGCTCGATGGCTTTGGCGCGCAGGTCTTCGATGTCGACGTTGCCGCGAGCGTCGCACGCGGTCACGACCACACGCATGCCAGCCATGTTGGCGGTGGCCGGGTTGGTGCCGTGGGCGGACGACGGGATCAGGCAAATGTCGCGACGGTCATCGCCACGGCTCTGGTGATAGGCGCGGATGGCCAGCAGGCCAGCGTATTCACCTTGCGAACCGGCGTTCGGTTGCAGCGAGATCGAGTCGTAACCGGTGGCGGCGCAGAGCATCGCTTCCAGTTCATCGGTCAGTTGCTGATAACCGGCGCTTTGTGCGGCCGGGGCGAACGGGTGCAGGGCACCGAATTCAGCCCAAGTCACCGGGATCATTTCGCTGGCAGCGTTGAGTTTCATGGTGCACGAACCCAGCGGGATCATGGTGCGATCCAGTGCCAGATCTTTGTCCGCCAGTTTGCGCAGGTAGCGCATCAGCTCGGTTTCCGAGTGATAACGGTTGAACACCGGGTGGCTGAGGATCGGCGACTGACGAACCAGCGCAGCTGGGATGGTGCTCTGCACCGAAGCGGCGAGGGCGGCGAAGTCCGGCAGGGTCTTGCCGTCGGCAAACACGCTCCACAGAGTTTCGATGTCAGCCTGCGTGGTGGTTTCGTCGACCGACAGACCGACACGCTGAGCATCGACGACGCGCAGGTTGATCTGCTGGGCGTGAGCCTTGTCGTGCAGCGCAGCGGTTTGCGCGCCGGTGGTCAGCGTCAGGGTGTCGAAGAAGCTTTCCTGCTCGACGTTCAAGCCCAGCGCGGTCAGGCCCTTGGCCAGAATCGCGGTCAGGTGATGCACGCGGTTGGCGATCTGGGTCAGGCCTTTCGGGCCGTGGTAGACGGCGTACATGCTGGCGATGTTGGCCAGCAGCACTTGCGCGGTGCAGATGTTCGACGTGGCCTTCTCGCGGCGGATGTGTTGCTCGCGGGTCTGCATCGCCAGACGCAGGGCCGGCTTGCCGAAACGGTCAACCGACACACCGACCAGACGGCCCGGCATGTCGCGCTTGAACGCATCTTTAGTCGAGAAGTAAGCCGCGTGCGGGCCACCGAAGCCCAGCGGCACACCGAAGCGTTGTGCGCTGCCGATGGCGACGTCCGCGCCGAACTCGCCCGGAGCGGTCAGCAGGGTCAGAGCCAGGAGGTCGGCAGCCACGGCCACCAGAGCGTTGGCGGCGTGGAAGCGTTCGGTCAGTTCGCGGTAGTCGAACACATCACCGTTGCTCGCCGGGTATTGCAGCAGGGCGCCGAAGAACGGGGTGACGTCGGTCAGTTCACGCTCATCGCCGACAACCACGTCGATGCCCAGCGGCTCGGCACGGGTGCGCAGCACGTCGAGGGTTTGCGGGTGGCTGTGGATCGAGGCGAAGAACTGGTGGCTGCCCTTGTTCTTGCTCAGGCGTTTGCAGAAGGTCATGGCTTCGGCAGCGGCGGTGGCTTCGTCGAGCAAGGATGCGTTGGCGATCGGCAGGCCGGTGAGGTCGCTGATCAGGGTCTGGAAGTTCAGCAGCGCTTCGAGACGGCCCTGGGAGATTTCTGGCTGGTACGGCGTGTAAGCGGTGTACCAGGCCGGGTTTTCCAGGAGGTTGCGCAGGATCGGCGACGGCGTGTGGCAGTTGTAGTAGCCCTGGCCGATGTAGGTCTTGAACAGTTGGTTCTTGCCAGCGATGGATTTGATCATCGCCAGTGCATCGGCTTCGCTCAGGCCGTCGTCCATGCCGAGTACGCTGGTGCCCTTGATGCTTTCCGGGATGACGCTGGCGCTCAGGGCTTCGAGTGAGTCGAAGCCGAGGCTGTTGAGCATGGCTTGCTCGTCACCGGCGCGCGGGCCGATGTGACGGGCGATGAATTCGTTGGCGGTGCCGAGATTTACTTGGGTCATGTCGCTACTCCTCAGGCTTCGGCTTGGGCTTTGATCAGACGGTCGTAAGCGTCTTGATCCAGCAGTTTGCCGACAGCGGCGGCGTCGGATGGCTGGAAGCGGAAGAACCAGCCTTCGCCCAGTGGATCTTCGTTGACCAGTTCAGGGCTGTCTTCAAGCGCCGGGTTCACTTCCAGCACTTCGCCGTCGAGGGGCATGTACACGCCGCTGGCGGCTTTTACCGATTCCACGGTGGCGGCTTCGGCGCCTTTGTCGTAGGACTGCAGCTCAGGCAGTTGCACGAATACCACGTCGCCCAGGGCGTTCTGCGCAAAAGCGGTGATGCCGACAGTAACGCTGCCGTCAGCTTCAGTGCGCAGCCATTCGTGATCTTCAGTAAAACGCAACTCGCTCATGGAAACTCCTCAGGGGCCGGACTCGTCCGGTGGACGCGGTGGAAGGCTTGGGCAATAAAGCCCTTATTTATGAGCGGTTGATTAGCAAGAACGCGGCCAAGGTTTATTTATTGTTTTAAATCAATGGCTTGAGTGTTTATTTGGAAAGGGTGATTGATGCGTGCGTAGCGAAATCGCTACAGCATAGGGCGAGGAAAAAAGCTGAAGCGGATCAAAGCCTTGCACAGCGGTGGCTGGAGGAGGGTGTATCGATATCGTTCCGCTGTAGCGCTTTCAGTACAGATGGAGGTCGCTTTTGAACGGATTTCGAATCCGTTACATAACCGTGTTCAGGGTTTGTTGGGAATGCCGTATTTGCGCAGTCGATGGGCGATGGCGGTGTGCGAGGTCTGCAGGCGGCTGGCCAGTTGGCGGGTCGAGGGGTAGCTGACGTAGAGTTTTTCCAGCAGCGATCTTTCGAAGGACTCGACGGCTTGTTCGAGGCTGTCGACATCGCTGTCGGTCTGCCGGGCCACCGAGGTGCCGGCGATGTCGAGGTCGCCGATGTCGACGAGGCTGCTTTCGCAGATCGCAGCGGCGCGGAAGATCACGTTCTGCAATTGCCGTACGTTGCCCGGCCAGCGGTTGCCGAGCAGCGCCGGATAGGTGCCGGGGGCGAGGCGGCAGACCGGGCGCTGGATCTGCGCGCAGGCCTGCTGCATGAAATAACGCGCCAACAACAGAATGTCCTGACCCCGTTCACGCAGCGGCGGCACTTCGACGTTAAGCACGTTGAGGCGGTAGAACAGGTCTTCGCGGAACAGGCCTTCGCTGACCATTTTTTCCAGGTCGCGGTGGGTCGCGCTGAGAATGCGCACGTTGACCTTCACCTCGCGATCACCGCCGACCCGACGGAAACTGCCGTCATTCAAAAAACGCAGCAACTTGGCCTGCAAGTACGGCGACATCTCGCCGATCTCGTCGAGGAACACCGTGCCCTGGTTGGCCAGTTCCATCAGCCCCGGTTTGCCACCGCGCGCGGCACCTGTGAAGGCGCCGGGGGCGTAGCCGAACAGTTCGCTCTCGGCGAGGTTCTCCGGCAGGGCCGCGCAGTTCAGGGCCAGAAACGGCGCACTGTGCCGCGTACTGATGGCGTGGCAGGCGCGGGCGACCAGTTCTTTACCGGTGCCGGTTTCGCCTTGAATCAGCAGCGGTGCATCGAGTGCGGCAACGCGTTGCGCGCGGGCCTTGAGGGTGCGGATCGCCGGGGATTCGCCGAGCAACGCATCGAAACCTTCGGCGTGGTCATGATGCAGCGCCGAGAGTTGTTCGCCGATGCGGTTTGGTTGATACAGGGTGAGCAGGGCGCCGGCGTCGGTAATCGGCGTGGCATCGAGCAGCAGGGTCTGGCCGTTGACGGTGATCTCGCGCAGCGGCAGGCGGAAGCCTTGCTCGAGCAAGGTGTCGAGCAGGCCGGGGTCATTGAACAGTTCCGCGACACTTTCGCCCGCCGGTTCGCGACCGTATAGCGCGATCAATGCCGGGTTGGCCAATAGCACCTTGCCGGCGCTGTCGAGAGCGAGCACCGGGTCAGTCATCGCCGCGAGCAAGGCGTCGAGCTGCAAGTGCCGACGCTGGCCGGGGAGAATGTCGACCACCGTCACCGCTTCCACGCCGAGCACACGAAACAGCGCATCCTTGAGTTCTTCGAGCACTTGCGGGCTGAGCGTTGGCGCGTCGATGTAGACGTTCGGCGGGATCATTTCCACCGCATCCAGATTGAGGTTGCGCCCACCGAGGATAGCCAGGACTTCCTGGGTGATGCCGACGCGGTCGATGAAGCTGACGTGGATACGCATGGGGCGGTTCAGTGTTCTGCAGTGCGGAGGGTGGCAAGTATGCCTTAAATCAAAAGCACCCTCACCCCAGCCCTCTCCCAAGGGGAGAGGGAGCTGACCGAGGTGTCTCGGGTTTGACATCGACCTGGAAGAGACAGTCGATTATGGATTCGGTAAAGCAGGATCAGGTCGGCGTAACTCTGCAGCATCCCCCAATCAATCCCCTCTCCCTTTGGGAGAGGGCTAGGGTGAGGGGCTTTTGAGGGTTATTCGAAGTGCTCAAGATTGACCGGGTCGCCGGATTTCATGTCCAGCTGCTTACGGATGTCTTCAAACATCATGTCGTAATGCTTGTGCACCGAACCGATCTGACTGTGAGTCTTGGGAATGCCGTACTGCTCGGCGATTTTCGTCACGTTGTTGGCAAAGTTGTAGGCCTCCTCCTTGGGCAGGAAGAAGGTCTCTTTCATGTCCTTTTCCTGAAGTGTGCCATGCATCGTGAACTGGATGCCTTTGCCTTTTTGCGGATCGGTGAACACTTCATAGTCGAGGCACACGTTGTAGCTGACATCATCCGGGGTCAACGCATGTCGCTCAATGTGCAAATGACCAGGTTCAAACTGGGCCATGGGTTTCTCCTTTCAAGGCATGGGAGAAGGGCAGACCCTGCATCTGCCCTCGGAGTTTCTAATTATCGATAGGTGATACCAGGCTTGGCAGTACTGACCCGTGTGCCGGCAGTACCCTGGACAATCGCTTCGATGTCCGCCAGCGAGCCGATCACCGCGACCTTGCCAGTATGGCGCGCGAATTCACAAGCTGCCTGCACCTTCGGTCCCATGGAGCCGGCGGCGAAACCGAGGCGTTCGAGTTCGTCCGGGTGCGCCTCTGCGATGGCTTTCTGTGTGGGTTTGCCGAAGTCGATGAAGGCAGCGTTGACGTCGGTGGCAATCACCAGCAACTCCGCTTCCAGTTGTTCAGCCAGCAGCGAGGAGCACAGATCCTTGTCGATCACCGCCTCGATGCCCTTGAGGTGGCGGTTCTCGTCGTACATGGTCGGAATGCCGCCGCCACCGGCGCAGATGACGATGCTGCCCTTGTCCAGCAGCCACTTGATCGGGCGGATCTCGAAGATGCGCTTCGGCCTCGGGCTGGCTACTACACGGCGGTACTTGTCGCCGTCAGGAGCGATGGCCCAGCCTTTTTCAGCGGCGAGTTTTTCCGCTTCAGCCTTGTCGTAGACCGGGCCGATGGGTTTGGTCGGGTTCTTGAAGGCCGGGTCGTTGGCGTCGACTTCGACCTGGGTCAGCAGGGTGGCGAACGGCACTTCGAAGTCCAGCAGGTTGCCCAGCTCCTGTTCGATGATGTAGCCGATCATGCCTTCGGTTTCGGCACCGAGCACGTCCAGCGGGTAAGGGGTGACGGAGGTGTAGGCTGCCGCTTGCAGCGACAGCAGGCCGACTTGCGGGCCATTGCCGTGGGCGATGACCAGTTGATTGCCGGGATGGATCTTGGCGATTTGCTCGGTGGCGATGCGGATGTTGGCGCGCTGATTGTCAGCGGTCATCGGTTCACCACGGCGGAGCAGGGCGTTACCGCCCAACGCTACGACGATACGCATGGTGCATGTCCTTCTGGAAAACAGTGATTTGTTGATCGTTCCCACGCGCTGCGTGGGAATGCCGCCACTGACGCTCCGCGTCCGCTGTGACGCAGAGCGTCACGGGATGCATTCCCACGCGGGAGCGTGGGAACGATCACGGGTCAGCAGTGGTTAAAGATCAGCCAGCGCCGACACCAGAATTGCCTTGATGGTGTGCATGCGGTTTTCCGCTTGCTCGAAGGCAATGTTGGCCGGGGATTCGAACACGTCTTCTGTCACTTCGACGCCATTGGCCAAGTTTGGATAGCGTGCGGCAATGTCTTTGCCGACCTTGGTTTCGCTGTTATGGAACGCCGGCAGGCAGTGCATGAATTTCACGCGTGGGTTGCCGGAGGCTTTCATCATTTTGCTGTTGACCTGGTACGGCAGCAGTTGCTCGATACGCTCGTCCCACGCTTCGACCGGCTCGCCCATCGATACCCAGATGTCGGTGTGAATGAAGTCGACGCCTTTGACCGCTTCTTTCGGATCTTCGGTAATGGTGATGCGCGCGCCGCTTTCTTCGGCGAATTCTTTGCATTGCGCGATGAAGTCAGCGTGCGGCCACAGTGCTTTCGGTGCAGCGATGCGCACGTCCATGCCGAGTTTGGCGCCGATCATCAGCAGCGAGTTGCCCATGTTGTAGCGGGCGTCGCCGAGGTAGGCGTAGCTGATCTCGTGCATCGGTTTGTCGCTGTGTTCGCGCATGGTCAGCACGTCGGCGATCATTTGCGTCGGATGGAATTCGGCGGTCAGACCGTTGAACACCGGCACTCCGGCGAACTTGGCCAGCTCTTCGACGATTTCCTGTTCGAAGCCACGGTACTCGATGGCATCAAACATCCGGCCGAGTACGCGGGCGGTGTCTTTCATGCTTTCTTTGTGGCCGATCTGCGACGACACGGGGTCAATGTAGGTGACGTGAGCGCCTTGGTCGTGCGCCGCGACTTCGAAGGCGCAACGGGTGCGGGTCGAGGTTTTTTCGAAGATCAGCGCGATGTTCTTGCCTTGCAGGTGTGGACGCTCGGTGCCGGTGTATTTGGCGCGTTTGAGGTCGCGGGACAGGTCGATCAGGTAGTTGATCTCGCGAGTGGTGTGGTGCATCAAACTCAGCAAGCTGCGGTTGCGCATATTAAAAGCCATGATGGATCTCCTTGCCCGACACTGTGAAAGCTACTGCAGGCTGTGCGCCTTCGGCGCTACGCTTTCACAGCGTCGGGTCGTCATTAGTCAAAAAATCAATAGTCGATCGGATCGCGGATGATCGGGCAGGTCATGCAGTGGCCGCCGCCACGGCCACGGCCCAGTTCCCCGGCGCTGATGGTGATGACCTCTACGCCAGCCTTGCGCAGCAGGGTGTTGGTGTAGGTGTTGCGGTCGTAACCGATGACCACGCCCGGCTCCACGGCGACGACGTTGTTACCGTCGTCCCATTGCTCGCGTTCGGCGGCGAAGCTGTTGCCGCCGGTTTCCACCACGCGCAGCTTCGGCAGGTTGAGGGCGGCAGCCACGGTGTCGAGGAAGCTCGATTCTTCGCGGCGGATGTCGATGCCGCCCTGTTTGCTTTCGTCAGGTCGCAGGGTGAAGGCGACGATCTGGTTGACCACTTCCGGGAAAATCGTCACCAGGTCGCGGTCGCAGAAGCTGAACACGGTGTCCAGGTGCATCGCCGCGCGAGACTTTGGCAGACCGGCAACGATGACTTTTTCCACGGCTTTGTTCTTGAACAGGTTCAGCGCCAGTTGGCCGATGGCCTGACGGGATGAGCGCTCGCCCATGCCGATCAACACCACACCGTTGCCGATCGGCATCACGTCGCCGCCTTCAAGTGTGGAGTTGCCGTGATCCTTGTCCGGGTCGCCGTACCAGATCTCGAAATCGGCGTTGGTGAACTGCGGGTGGAATTTGTAGATGGCCGTGGCCAGCAGGGTTTCCTGACGACGCGCCGGCCAGTACATCGGGTTCAGCGTCACGCCGCCGTAGATCCAGCACGTGGTGTCGCGGGTGAACTGAGTGTTCGGCAGCGGTGGCAGGATGAAGCTGGAGTGGCCGAGGAAGTCGCGGAACATCTGGATGGTCTTGCCGCCGAAGCTGTCCGGCAGGTCATCGGCGGAGACGCCGCCAATCAGAAACTCGGCGATGTGCCGTGGTTCAAGGCTTTTCAGCCAGGATTTCACCTCGCTGATCAGGCCCAGGCCCACCGAATCGGCGGTGACCTTGCGATCGAGAATCCAGTCCAGTGCTTCGGGGATGGCGACGATGTCGGTCAGCAGGTTGTGCATTTCCAGCACATCGATCCCGCGTTCACGCATCTTGGTGACGAAGTCGAAGTGGTCGCGCTTGGCCTGGGCGACCCACAGCACATCGTCGAACAGCAGTTCATCGCAGTTGTTCGGGGTCAGGCGCTGATGGGCCAGACCAGGGGAGCAGACCATGACTTTGCGCAGTTTGCCGGCTTCGGAATGTACGCCGTACTTAACTTTTTCCGTGGTCATTGCAGTGATCCTCCAGATAACTAATCAATCAGGTGTTACAGAGTCAGGAAGCCGTCATACAGTCCGTAGGCCGCGACCAGCGCGCCCACAACCACTGCGGCGAAAATCAGCTTCTCGACGTTGGTGAAAACCGCTTGCTTGAGTTCGAGCTTGGCCTTGGCGAACAGGAACGCGCCGGGGGCATAGAGCAGGGCCGAGAGCAGCAGGTATTTGATGCCGCCGGCGTACAGCAGCCAGATCGCGTAGATCAGGGCGATCCCGCCGATGATCAGATCCTTGCGCCGCTCGGCCGCGAAGCCTTCGTAGGTTTCGCCGCGCACCGCCAGCAGTACGGCATAGGCCGCCGACCACAGGTACGGCACCAGAATCATCGAGGTGGCGAGGTAGATCAGCGACAGGTAAGTGCTGGCCGAGAACAGGGTGATGATCAGGAAAATCTGCACCATCGCGTTGGTCAGCCAGAGGGCGTTGACCGGCACGTGGTTGG
Source organism: Pseudomonas sp. N40(2020) (assembly GCF_014472415.1). GTDB lineage: Bacteria > Pseudomonadota > Gammaproteobacteria > Pseudomonadales > Pseudomonadaceae > Aquipseudomonas. Next base: position 46,784 of record NZ_JACSZV010000028.1, on the reverse strand, counting down.
CGTTCTCCTTGCGCAGGAACTCCGGCATGGTGTGGTCTTTGGCGGCGGCAAACATGATCTCCGCACACAGCAACACCCACGACAACAGCGCCCCCAGCAGCGAGATGATCAGACCGACGCTGATCAGCACCGCGCCCCAGTGACCGACCACATGCTCAAGCACGGCGGCCATCGACGGGTTCTGCAGTTTGGCCAGCTCTGGCTGAGTCATGATGCCCAGCGACAGCACGTTCACCAGCACCAGAAACAGCAGCACGGTGATGAAGCCGATCACGGTGGCCTTGCCCACGTCGGAGCGTTTTTCCGCCCGGGCCGAGAAGATGCTCGCGCCTTCGATGCCGATGAACACCCACACGGTGACCAGCATCATGTTGCGCACCTGATTCATCACACTGCCCAGATCAGGGTTTTTCACACCCCAGATGTCAGCGGTGAAGATATCCAGTTTGAACGCGAAGAACGCGATCATCACGAACAGCAGCAGTGGCACCACCTTGGCGACCGTGGTCACCAGGTTGATGAATGCCGCTTCCTTGATCCCGCGCAGCACCAGGAAATGCACGGCCCACAGCAGCACGGAGGCGCCAATCACCGCAGCGACGGTGTTGCCTTCGCCGAAAGCCGGAAAGAAATAACCGAGGGTGCTGAATAACAGAACGAAGTAACCGACGTTGCCCAGCCAGGCACTGATCCAGTAACCCCAGGCCGAGGAAAAACCCATGTAATCGCCGAACCCGGCCTTGGCGTAGGCGTACACGCCGCCGTCCAGGTCAGGCTTGCGATTGGCGAGGGTTTGAAAGACAAAAGCGAGGGTGAGCATGCCGACGGCGGTGATGGCCCAACCGATCAGTACCGCGCCGACGTCGGCGCTGGCGGCCATGTTTTGTGGCAAAGAGAATATCCCGCCACCGATCATTGATCCGACGACCAAGGCAACCAGTGCACCTAATCGTAGTTTTCCGGGAGCTTCAGACATTGCATGACTCCATTGCAGGAGAGAAGAGTTCACAGCGTAGTTCTGTTGACTGATCAAACTACTGACTTAGATCAGTGCATAGGCACATTCCATTGTTAATGAATGACTTATGAAGCGCCTGATGGCATAAAGCGACTGCCTGAAAGGCCCATTCCAGAGGCTTTCGGCGATGGATTTTGGAATTGCTCCTATAACTTTCGAACTATCACCCTAGTTCTTTTTCAGGTTTTGGCAAATTTCCTCATCTGTTTTCAGTACAGAATCGAATAATCAGAATCAGCAAATAAAGCGACTATCCGTGTTAAGCATTAGCGTCATTGGCTATATATAACAGGCGTTAATTGGCGTTATTCAATAAACGTACTTACGCTTTATCCGTTTAGTTAAAAGCAACATCTTGTGAGGCGTGCCAGAGTTGGAAAGGGAGACTGGAATGTCGCAACCTGCGCAAAAGCTGCAACTGGGTGCGTTGATCGCCCTGGTAGTGGGGTCGATGATTGGCGGGGGGATTTTCTCCCTGCCGCAAAACATGGCGGCACGGGCCGATGCCGGGGCGATTTTGATCGGTTGGGGCATCACCGCGATCGGCATGTTGACCCTTGCTTTCGTGTTCCAGACCCTGGCCAATCGCAAGCCCGAACTGGACTCGGGGGTGTACGCCTACGCCAAGGCCGGGTTTGGCGACTACATGGGGTTCTCGTCGGCGTGGGGTTACTGGATCAGCGCCTGGCTGGGCAACGTCGGCTATTTCGTCCTGCTCTTCAGCACCCTCGGCTACTTCTTTCCGGTGTTCGGCCAGGGCAACACACCGGTTGCCATTGGCTGCGCCTCGTTGTTGCTGTGGGCCGTGCATTTTCTGGTGATGCGCGGGATTAAGGAGGCGACGTTTATCAACCAGGTGACCACCGTGGCCAAGATCGTGCCGCTGATCATGTTCATCGTCATCGCTGCCGTGGCGTTCAAGGCTGACGTTTTTACCCGCGATATCTGGGGCCGCAGCAACCCGAGTTTCGGCGGGGTGATGGATCAGGTGCGCAACATGATGCTGGTGACAGTGTTTGTGTTCATCGGCATCGAAGGCGCCAGCGTGTACTCGGCGCGGGCGCAGAAGCGCAGTGACGTCGGCCGTGCCACGGTGATCGGATTTATCGGCGTGCTGGCGTTGCTGGTGCTGGTCAACGTGCTGTCGCTGGGGATCATGAGCCAGCCGGAACTGGCCAACCTGCAGAACCCCTCGCTGGCGGCGGTGCTGGAACATATCGTCGGGCCGTGGGGCGCGCTGCTGATCAGCCTCGGGCTGGCGGTTTCACTGCTCGGGGCGTTGTTGTCGTGGGCGTTGTTGTGCGCCGAAATCCTTTTCGCCACGGCCCGGGACAACACCATGCCGGCGTTCCTGAAAAAGGAAAACGCCAATCATGTGCCGGTCAATGCGTTGTGGCTGACCAACGTGATGATCCAGATTTTTCTGCTGATCACGCTGTTCTCGGCAGGCACTTACACCAGCCTGATCTACCTCGCCTCTTCGATGATTCTGGTGCCGTATCTGTGGTCGGCTGCCTACGCCGTGCTGTTGAGTGGGCGCGGCGAAACCTACGAACACGCCTCGGCCGAACGCACCAAGGATCTGCTGATCGGTGGCATCGCCCTGTGTTATGCGGTTTGGTTGTTGTACGCCGGCGGGGTGAAGTATTTGCTGTTGTCGGCGTTGCTGTATGCACCGGGGGTGATCCTGTTTGCCAAGGCCAAGCATGAGCAGGGTCAGCCGTTGTTCACCACGGTCGAGAAGGGGATTTTTACCTGCGTGATCATTGGGGCAGGGCTGGCGGCTTATGGGTTGTACAGCGGGGTGTTGTCGTTGTGAGGTTTCAAGCGGCGCGGCATTGGTCGGCATCGACGGCGAATCTGGTGGCGCAGGTGTTGTGGGCATCTTTGAGCCGGGCTGATTGATCAGGTTTTTGTGCCGGCCGAACTGCCCTCTTCGCGAGCAGGCTCGCTGCCACATTTGAAATGCGTCCCTCCTGTGGGAGAGAGCTTGCTCGCGAAAGCGGTCAGAAGGTCACCACCGTGGTCGATGTGAACCCAATTCAGTGGCCGGCAACGCCCACCGTACCGGCGTCCCGCTGATCTTCACCGGCACCTGCAACCGGTGCGCAGGCCCCCACGGTGTCTGCTCAATCTCCAAGCTCTGATCCTGCTCATTCTCCGCTCGTAACGCCTCACTCGTCCCCGGCCCGTGCTCGATCAACAGTTTCGCGGTACGCGCCAGCGACAATCGTGCCGATCTGCCTCGACCACTGCGCAAACGCTCGGTCAGCAACTTGATCGCACTCGCCGCCATCAGATACCCGGTGGCAAGATCGAGCGCCTGCACCGGCAACGGCGTCGGCTTGTCAGCCTGCTTCCAGCGCTGTCCGGCCTCGGCGATGCCGCTGCTCATCTGCACCAGACTGTCGAAGCCGCGACGGTTCTGCCACGGCCCGCTCCAGCCATAGGCATTGAGGCAGACGTCGATCAGCCCCGGCGCCAGTTGCCGGCGACGTTCGACACCGAAGCCAAGGTGTTCCAGCGCATCGGCGCGGTAGCCGTGGAGCAGAATGTCGGCGTCCTTCAACAAGTTTTCGAACACCGCGCGATCCGCCGGATCATGCAGATCCAGTCGCGCGCAGCGTTTGCCCAGGGTGACTTCCGGCACCACGCCCGGTTCGTTCCAGGTCGGCGGATCGATGCGCAATACGTCAGCGCCAAACCCTGCAAGAAAACGGCTGGCGGTGGGCCCGGCGAGTACCCGCGTCAAGTCCAGCACCTTGATCCCGGCCAGCGGTTGCGCCACCGAGCCTTGCCACGGTTTGCGCTGTTCGTCCGCCTGATCAATGAGGTGCACCAGCGGCTCGGCATTCACCGCCAGCCCTTGCGGATGCTCTTGCCACTGCGCCCAACTGCGCATCTGGGCAGCGCAGCCCTTCGCGTCGACCACCGCTTGCTCCAGATCCTTGCTCGCCCATTGCGCGACTTTCGCCGCCATCGCTGCGCGGTCGGCACAGGCGCCGAGCACGCTTTCAGCGGCGGCGCGGTGATGAGGGGCGTTGGTGTGCAGGCGGATCCAGCCGTCGCGGGTCGCGTAGTCGCCAGCCACCGGATCCCACAACGGCGGCACCTCCCAGCCCATCGGGCGCAACGAGGTGGCGAACCAGAACGAGGCCAGACGCCGGTCGACTTCAACGCTTGGCAGGTGAGCGGTTTGTTGCTGGATCAGTTCGCTGATCGCTTGCCCGGCAGCGGCAATACTCGCGCAGGCCAGATCGGTGACGGCGAACGCCGAGGGGAGGGCGCCGCTGGCGGTGAACGGAACAGGCGTGTGCGACAAGCCGAGTGCGGCTTGAATGGACGTGAGTAAATCAGTCATCGAAGGCCCTCCGGAGCGAGAGGGCGATGATAGTGCAAAAACTCGTCGGGTCAGATGAAATCCCCGGTTGACTGGACGCTGCCCCCTGTGGGAGCTGGCTTGCCAGCGATTGCGGTGTGTCAGTCAATTCATGTATCGACTGATCCACCGACATCGCTGGCAAGCCAGCTCCCACAGGTTTTTGTGGTGTGGCGGTCAGACGCGGAACTGATCCATGAGCTTCATCTGCTGACTCGCCAAGGCATTGAGCTGGCTGCTGATCGCTGCCGATTCCGTGGCTTGCTCGGTCAAGGTTTCAGTCACGGTACGAATCGCCGAAACGTTGCGATTGACCTCTTCAGCCACCGCGCTCTGCTGTTCGGCGGCGCTGGCGATTTGCAGGTTCATGTCGCTGATCACCGTGACCGCATCGCTGATCTTGCCCAGCGCATCCACGGCCTGACGGATCTGCCCGGCGTTGTTGTGCGCCTGGGTCTGGCTCGAATGCATGGTCGCGACCACGCCGCGAGTACCGGTCTGGATCCGCTCGATGACCACGCGAATTTCCTCCACCGAGTCCTGCGTGCGCTTGGCCAGGTTGCGCACTTCGTCGGCGACCACGGCAAACCCGCGACCGCTTTCACCGGCACGGGCTGCTTCAATGGCGGCGTTGAGAGCGAGCAAATTGGTCTGTTCGGCGATGCTGCGGATCACTTCCAGCACCGAGCCTATCTGCTCGCTGTTGACTGCCAGCGCTTCGACTTCGGTCACCGCTTTGCTGACTTCATCGGCCAGTTGATTGATGTCGCGGGTGCTGCGCTCGATGATCGACATGCCGTCCTTGGCCGACTGGTCGGCACCTTTGGCGGCATTGGCTGCGTTCGACGCGCTGTTGGCAACGTCGTGGGCAGTGGCGCTCATTTCGTTGGAGGCGGTGGCAACCTGGTCGATTTCGCGGAACTGCACCTGCATGCCTTCGCTGGTCTGGCGGGCGATTTCCGAAGACTGGTCGGCGGTGCCGCGCGCCTCGGTGATGCTCTGTTTGATCTGCGCGATGGTCGGTTGCAGCTTGTCGAGGAAACGGTTGAACCAGTTCACCAGTTCGCCCAATTCATCTTGCTTGCTGTAGTTCAAGCGCTGAGTCAGATCGCCTTCACCGCTGGCGATGTTCTTCAGCATATCGGCGACGCTGTTGATCGGACGCGTGACGCCGGAAGCCGTGAGCCAGATCAGCAACAAGCCAATCAGCCCGGCAACAACAGCCACCGCCAGTGCGGTAAACACGCCGGTTTCCTGTGCATCGTCGAGCACCGCTTGCAGTTTGACCGAGTCGGCCAGCAGCACCTGTTTCGGCAGGTCGATGACCACGCCCCAGGCCCGCGAATTGCCAATCGGATCGACCGGGTACACGGCGCGGATCAGGTCGCCCTGTTCAAGAATCTTCGGCGTGCCGCTGCCGAGCAGTTGCAGCACGTCCTTGCCATCGGCGCCGAGGGTGTCGCCGATCTTTTTACCGACCTTGGCAGCATCCGAACTGTCCGCAGCCAACACGCCGCTGCCCGAGACGATCAGCATGTGCCCGGCGTTGTTGAACAGGTTGCGCTGTGAGTCCACAGCCGCCGCTTGCAGGGCGTCGAGGGCGATATCAACGCCGGCCACGCCGATGGCTTTACCATCGACGATCAACGGCACGGAAATGGTCGTCATGAGCATTTCCTTGCCACCGACGGTATCGGCATACGGGTCGAGCAGGCAGGTGCGCTTGTTGTCGCGAGGGCAGGTGTACCAACTGTTGTACGGCGTGCCGCTGACGCTTAGGGTGGTCTTGGTCAGGTCATCTTCGACCATGATCGTGTTCAGCGAGGCACCGCCGGCGCGGCTCCAGTAGGTGGAAAAACGTCCGGTTTCGTTGGACTGGCGGGCCGCGTCGTTGGCGAATTCGCTGTCCTTGCCGTCCAGCCCATTGGGTTCGAAGGCGAGCCAGATGCCGAGCACTTTGTCGTTGCGCTCGAACGCGGTTTTCAGGCTCAGGTTCAACTCTTCACGCAGAGCGCCAGCGTCCAGCGAACGCTTGGCCGCCATGACGCGCATGTCCTTGATCTGATCGGCCACTGCGGTGATGACCGTCAGGCTTTCGCCGAAGGTCTTCTGCACCCGCACCGCTTGTTCGGCGGCTTTGGCTTGCAGCAGGTTCTGCACACTGGCGGTGAGCATCTTGCTGCTGGAGTTGCTGACCAGTTCGTCGTTCTGGTTGGTCTGGTAAATGTTCATGCCGACGATCAGCGCAACCACACCGAGCAGGCACAGACCGGAGAGCAGAACGATTTTCAGGCGAATGGAGAGAGAGTCGAACATGGGCGTTCTCGCGAATGAATAAACGGGTGGCTGTCGGGCATGAACTACCCGGTTCGCCAAATCCATTCAGCGCCATGCAATGCTCATCGGCGCGGAGCGAGGGCGCATGAGCGGCTTGCCGACGAACGGTCAGTGCTAAACGTTTGCGCAGGGGAATGTGCTGAAAAGGCGATTAATTACAGGGAAGTTTCAGTGTTGTTGCGCGGATTCAGGAAGGGGTGGGCAAGGTTTCCGGTCGCGACCAGATCCACAGATTACCCAGGCTCATCCCGGCAATCGCCAGATAGACCGGCCAGCCGTGATCGAGCATCACCAGCATCAGCGTCGCACACAGCAGCATGCTCACTGTGGCGCTGATTTTGGCTTTGCGCGCGATGATCTTGCCGTTGCGCCAGTTGCTCAGGATCGGCCCGAACAGGCGATGGTTTTCCAGCCAGGCACTCAGACGCGGCGAACTGCGGGTCGCGGCCCAGGCGGCGAGCAGGATGAACTCGGTGGTCGGCAGGCCGGGCACGACGATGGCAATCAGGCCAATGCCGAGGCTGAGGTAGGCCAGCAGGCCGAACAGCAGACGGGCGAGTTTGGAGGAGGCGGGTTGCGGCATGGGCTCAGCGGTGGCTTCTGAAGCGGAATGGAGATCTTACAGGTTGTTGCAGTTCCCATGTGGGAGCGAGCCTGCTCGCGAAAGCGGTGGATCAGTCACATTAATGTTGAATGTGCTGCCGTCTTCGCGAGCAGGCTCGCTCCCACAAGGAATAGATGTTGCTTCAGGCCAGTTCTGCTTCGGTGGCATAAGCCTGTTCCAGCAACACGGTGAAGCGGTTGAACGCGTCAATCGCGCCTTGCTCCACTTCAGCTTCTTCCTCGGCGCTGAACTCCAGCGAGTCGAGAGTTTTGACAAAGCGCTTCCAACCCTCGGCGCGTCCACCTTCAGGTTCACCCAAATGACGCGCACCAAAGGTTTCGCTCAGCTCCAGCGCCACGGCGCGTTTGATCAGGAACGCAGCACCGAGCTTCGAACCTTCAGAGACGAAGATCCAGCCCAGTGCCCGGGCCGTGCTCGGGTTTTTCACTGCGCCGGCAACCGGCGCCGGGACCTCAGTGTCCAGATCCGCCAGGTCGGCCTTCGCGGCTTCAGCGCGGCAGCGAGCCGGCAAGTCCGCGACGATCTCTGTCAGCTCGGCATCGTTGTACAGACCGACCAGTTCCGACTGAAACAGGTATTGCGCCACCACAAACCGGGCGAAGTTGGCGCGTGTCTCGAATGGCGCGTGGGCTTTGACCAGGGCGTCGAGCTTGCTGTGCGGCTCGTGGGTGATCTGGTTCAGACGTTGCGAACGCAGGGCTTTTTGCGAAGTGGTCATGACATGTCCTTGATAAAAGAGGCGCTTGATAACGAGACGAACGGGATAGCGCCGGACAGTAAAAAAAGCCTCACTGCGCGGCGTATCAACACGCGCAGTGAGTTCGACGGGATCAGATGTCCCAGATCAGATTGATCGCGAAGTTGCGACCCGGTTGGGTCAGGCGATCGAGGTTGGCCGGTTGCGTCACCGAGGCTTCGCCGACGCTGTCGTAACCGCGCACGTCATCCCACAGCCAGTATTTCTTGTCGGTCAGGTTGTAAATGCCGCCGCTGACGGTGATGTCGTCGGTGACTTTGTAGAACCCGGTCAGATCAAGAAGGCCGAAGCCCGGCGACTTGAACTGGCTGCTGACGCCATCCGGCGACTTGAAGTTGGTGTCGTCGACGCGATCCTTCTTCTTCACCAACGTCCAGCTCAGCAGGCCACCGTAGTTGTCCTGGTCGTAACCCAGGCCGAACACGCCGGTCAGCGGATTAACGCTGTTGAGCGGCTCGCCGGTGTCGTCGTTGCGACCGTAGGCGTAGGCGATCGAGCCTTGGGTGTACAGGCCTTGCGGCGCGCCGAACGAGTCCAGGTTCAGACGTCCTTTGACTTCGGCACCCTTGATGGTCGCGTGCTTGATGTTGTTGCTCTGGAAGGTCAGTTCGTCATCGCCCGGCTTCACCGCGTCTTCATTAATGAAGTCGCGATACTTGTTGTAGAACACCGCCACATCGAACGAGCCCGACTCGAAATTGCCGCGCAGACCGGTTTCATAGCTTTTGCTTTTTTCCGGCTCCAGATCCGGGTTCGGCGCCACGGTATAACCGGTGGTGTTGTTCTCGAAGCGACCGTACAGCGCTTTCGCGGTCGGGGTGCGGAAGCCTTCGGCGTACTGACCGTACCAGGTGTAGTTGTCGTTAAAGGCGTAGGTCAGGCCGAATTTCGGCGAGACTTTGTGCCAGGTCTTGTTCTTCTCGCTGACCGTGTCCGTGCCGTCAGCGTTCACGGTGTTGAGGAATTCCTGAGTGATGTGCGGCTTGAGCTGGGTGTAGTCGTAGCGCAGGCCCGGCAGGAAGGTCCAGTTGTTCCAGCTGATCTGATCCTGGGCGAACAGGCTGTAGGTGTTGATGGTCGGGTCCGGGAAGTCAGTGGCCTTGGCCAATACGTCAGCGGTACTGGTTGCACCAATCGCCGTGCAGCCACGACCGACCGCCAGGCACGTGCCGTCGCCGCTGCGCGAGCCGGTGACTTTCTGCTGCTTGATGGTGGTGCCGTAAGTCAGCACGTGATCGGTGTCAGCGATGGCGAACGCCTTGTCCAGTTGCGCATCGAATACCCACTGCTTTTCCTCGTAAATCGTGTCGCGGGTGCGCAGCACTTTTCGGGTGATCGGGTAGTAATACTCTTCGGTGCTCTGGTCGGTTTTGGCGATCTGATGGTTGAGGCTCCACTTCACGTTGTCGACCAGCAGGCTGTCGAGGGCGAAGCTGTGTTCAATGCCAAAACGCTCACGGGTGATGGTGTCGTTACCGGTGCGCCACTGGTACATGCCGCCGGGCAGCACGCTGTTCGGAATGGTCGGGGCGCCATTGAAGTACGGGCCGCCGTAGGCACTTTTCTGATCGGTGTCGCGATCATCCTTGTACTTTTCGTAGGTCAGGCCAAGGCGCGAATCGTCGCTGTAGTTCCAGCCGATCTTGGCCAGCACGTTGGTTGCCTTGACGTCTTCCGGGTTGGCGGCGGTGCGCTCAAGGCCTGTGCCGTTGTTGCTGCCATAGGAGTCGGTTTCGTGGCCGTCGCGCTGGCTGTAGTGGAGCAAACCGTCGAACTGATCGGCTCGGCCGGCGACGGTGGCGGATTTCAGCCAGCTGTCATCGGCCGAGCTGTAACCGGTTTTCAGGCGGGCGCCGACGTCTTTGCCGGGTTTGATGATGTCGTCCGGATCGAGTGTGTAATAGCTGACGGCGCCGCCGATGGCGTTGCTGCCGTACAGCACCGAGGCCGGGCCACGGAGAATTTCCACGCGTTTGACGATTTCCGGGTCAACGTAATTGCGCTGGGTCTTGGCGTACGGGCCGTTGAAGAAACCGTCCGGTACTTCGACGCCGTCAACCTGCGTGAGGATGCGGTCGCCGTCGATGCCACGGATGTTGTAGCCGCTGATGCCGCCACGCTGGCCGGCGCCGCCGACGGAAACACCTGGCTCGTAGCGCACCAGATCCTTGATCGTGTTGACGTTGTTGCGATCCAGTTCTTCACGGGTGTGCACGGTGACGGTACTTGGCACGCTGTTCACCGACTGTTCCTGTCGGGTGGCGCTGATGGTCACCTGATCCAGATTCAGTGCGCCGCTGCTACTGCGTTTTTCCAGCACGACGTTGTTGTTGCTCAGTTTGCGGAAGCTCAAGTTGGTCCCCACCAACAGGCGCTCAAGGGCTTTTTCCGGTGGCAGCGAGCCGCGCACGCCCGGCGACGATACGCCCTGACCCAGTTCTGCCGGCAAGCCGACTTGCCAGCCAGTGACGGTGGTGAAGGCATTGAGTGCCGACACCAGCGGTTGCTGGCCGATGGCGAACGAGTAATCGCCCATGTTGCGCGCCGGTTGCTCGGTGGCGGCCAGCAGCGGCGCCGTACCGGCCATGAGGATGGCAGCGGTCAGCAGCGACAATACGCGGGAAGGGGAAGAGGTCTGGCGGGTAAGGCGTGAGGACATCGATAGCGCTCCGTGTCGCACGAATCTTTATAGGTGCTGATTAGCGTCCGAAGATGCGAATCAATTGCATTGGCTATAACTAGACGTACGTGCTTCGGCTATCGAGTAAAAATAATTCTCATTTAGTTCAGGATCACCAGCGCGGGGAATTCCTGCAGCCGCGCCGAGGTGATGTGAGCGAGGGAGCGCACCACGTCGAGGGGTTGATCGAGGCGGTAGTTACCCGTGACGTTGACGTCGGCCAACTGCTCGTTGGTGTTAATGATCCAACCCGGATAGTAGCGGCGCAGCTCGGCCAGCACCTGATTCAGCGGGCAGTTCTCGAACACCAGTCGACCTTGCACCCAGGCCAGATCGGTATTTGCGTCGAGCTTGGCCGGGCGGTCGAAACCGTTGGGGCCGATGCGGATGCTTTCCCCGGCGGAGAGACGCACCCGGGCATCGTTATGGGCGGCGCGCAAATCGACATCGCCGCGCTGCACATTGACCTGCGCCACGCCGTCCAGATAGCGCACGGCAAATGCAGTGTCATGCACGCTGGCTTTGACCGGGCCGGCATCGATTTCCAGCGGTTGGTTGCGGCTGCCGGCGATCTCGAAAAACGCCTCGCCCTGATACAGCCGTGCGACGCGTTGCTGATCATTGATGGTGCTGGAGAATGCCGAGTTGGTGTTGAGCAGGACTTTCGAGCCGTCCTCCAGTTGCAGGCGCTGGCGTTCGCCGACCATGGTCAGGTGATCGGCCTGCAAGCGCATCGGCAAATTACTGAAGCTGAACAACCCGAGCAGCAGCACCGCAGCGGTGGCCAGCGGTTTCCAGTGCGGACGCAGACGCTTGAGGACGGTAACTTTCGCAGGTCGCAAAGCCAGGGTTTGCGCGCATTGGGCGATTTGCGGGCCATCCCAGATCGCCTGTGCCTTGGCAAACGCCTCGGCATTCAACGGATCAGCCGACAGCCACGCGTGAAACTGCCGGGTCTGCTCTTCATTCGGACTGCCGAGTACGATGAGCCAGTCCAGTGCCTGGTCCATTGCAAGTGCAGCATCCTGCGCCGATTCGGGCGAAGGCGAGCGGTGGGTGTCCGTCACGGTGTTTCCTCGGCAGTGTCTGTGCACGGCTGTTTTTTTTAGTGAAGCGTAAAAGTCGGGCAAGGGTAACAAAGCCCGATGATCAGTGCAGTCGAACCTGGCACTTACAGAAAGAGCCTACAGTCTCAGTCGCCATTCAAGCGCTCGGCGACGCCTATGCAAATGGTCATGATCAGTTTCAGTTCTTTCTGCACGGTGCTGAGCGAGACATTCAATTCGTCGGCGATTTCCTGGTAGCTGTGCCCGTGCAAACGGCTGAGGATGAAAATCTGCTGCTGACGCGGGCTGAGTTCACTGAGGCTCACGTTCAGGCGCTCCAGCAATTGTTCGGCGTGGGCGGCGTCTTCGGCGCTGCTGGCGGGGGCGGCGATGCTGTGCACCACGTCCTGCGGCACGTCATCGACCATGGTGCGCGAATGGATCTTGCGCGCACGCAAATGATCCAGCGCCAGATTTCGTGCGGTCTGGAAGACAAAGGGTTCCAGATGATCGATGGCCCGCTCGCTAAGCGCCCGCGTCACGCGCAGGTAGGTTTCCTGCAACAAGTCTTCAGCGGTGCTGTGATTGTTGACCATCCGTTCCAGCGTACGCAGCAGCGAGAGGCGCTGGGTGAGGAAGACGTGGTTGAAGTGTGATTGACTCACGGGGTGACCTGATCGATTTCAAGCGAATGATAATGCTTATCATCCGCCCGTATGGTCAAGCCTTGATTTCAAATTGAAATTGAAACCTGTGGGAGCGAGCCTGCTCGCGAAAGCGGTGTATCTACCAACATAAATGTTGAATGACACATCGTATTCGCGAGCAGGCTCGCTCCCACAGGGATAGGGGATTCTTTGGATTACTCGGCGTTACACAGCGCCAGGCAGTTATCCAGCATACGGTTGGAGAACCCCCACTCGTTGTCATACCAGGCCAGCACTTTCAGCAGTTTGCCGCTGGATTTGGTGTGGTTGGCGTCGAAGATCGACGACAGCGGGTTGTGGTTGAAGTCACTGGAGACCAGCGGCAACGTGTTGTAACCCAAAATTTTCGAATGCTGGCTCGCTGCTTTGAGCAGTGCATTCACTTCCTCGGCAGTGGCTTCTTTCTTCAGTTGAACGGTCAGATCCACCAGCGACACATTGATCACCGGCACCCGCACGGCCATGCCGGTCAGTTTGCCTGCCAGTTCCGGCAGCACCAGACCCACCGCTTCAGCGGCGCCGGTCTTGCTCGGGATCATGTTCTGCGTGGCCGAACGCGCGCGGTACGGGTCGGTGTGATAGACGTCGGTCAGGTTCTGGTCGTTGGTGTAGGCGTGGATGGTGGTCATCAGACCGCTTTCGATCCCCAGTTCGCGGTGCAACACCTGCGCCACAGGCGCCAGGCAGTTGGTGGTGCACGAAGCGTTGGAGATGATCTGGTGCGACTGGCGCAGAATGTCGTGGTTCACACCATAGACCACGGTGGCGTCTGCACCTTTGGCCGGGGCCGAGATGATCACTTTGCGTGCGCCGGCAGTAATATGCGCGGCGGCTTTGGCACGGTCGGTAAAAAGACCGGTGCATTCGAATACCACATCAATCTTTTCGGCAGCCCATGGCAGTTCGGCCGGGTTACGAATGGCGCTGACCGCAATGCGGTCGCCGTTGACAGTCAGGCTCTCGTTGTCATGCTCGACCTGTGCATCGAAAGTGCCGTGAACGGTGTCGTATTTGAGCAGATGCGCGTTGATCGAGCTGTCGCCCAGATCGTTGATGGCGACAATCTGCAAATCCTGTCGATAGCCTTGGGTATACAGTGCGCGCAGGACATTACGGCCGATGCGGCCAAAACCATTGATTGCGATTCGAAGAGTCATGAAACAGCGCCGCCGTCGTTTTGTTGTTGGAATTACAAGATTATTCGCATAAAAATAGAAAACAAGCCTTTTTAGTGGCAATATTTTGTTTTATCTACAACGAGTGACCTGAATCAACTGGTCCGAATGGTCAAAAAAGCCGTCTGTCATTCCAACGACAACGGCGTTTGATCAGCATAGACAATCAGGTCGCCACATCCGTTAGCCTGGAGTTCTACACATGCATCCCCGCGTTCTTGAGGTCACCGAACGGCTTATCGCCCGCAGCCGCGCTACGCGTCAGGCTTACCTTGCACTGATTCGCGGCGCCGCTACTGACGGCCCGATGCGCGGCAAGCTGCAATGCGCCAACTTCGCCCACGGCGTGGCCGGGTGTGGCAGCGAAGACAAGCACAGCCTGCGGATGATGAATTCGGCGAACATCGCCATTGTTTCTTCCTATAACGACATGCTCTCGGCGCATCAGCCGTACGAAGTCTTTCCTGAACAAATCAAAAACGCCCTGCGCGAAATCGGCTCGGTCGGCCAGTTTGCCGGCGGCACTCCGGCGATGTGCGACGGCGTGACCCAAGGCGAGCCGGGCATGGAACTGAGCCTGCCGAGCCGCGAAGTGATCGCGATGTCCACGGCGGTGGCGCTTTCCCACAACATGTTCGACGGCGCGCTGATGCTTGGCATATGCGACAAGATCGTGCCGGGCCTGATGATGGGCTCCCTGCGTTTCGGTCATCTGCCGACGATTTTCGTCCCGGGCGGGCCAATGGTCTCCGGTATTTCCAACAAGGAAAAAGCCGACGTGCGGCAGAAGTACGCCGAAGGCAAGGCGACCCGCGAAGAGCTGCTGGAATCGGAGATGAAGTCCTACCACAGCCCGGGCACCTGCACCTTCTACGGCACCGCCAACACCAACCAGTTGCTGATGGAAGTCATGGGCCTGCACTTGCCTGGCGCATCCTTCGTCAATCCGAACACTCCGCTGCGTGATGCCCTGACCCGCGAAGCCGCGCATCAAGTCACGCGCCTGACCAAACAGAACGGCAACTTCATGCCGATCGGCGAAATCGTCGACGAGAAGTCGCTGGTCAACTCGATTGTTGCGCTGCACGCCACCGGCGGCTCGACCAACCACACCCTGCACATGCCGGCCATCGCCATGGCCGCAGGCATTCAACTGACCTGGCAGGACATGGCCGACCTCTCTGAAGTCGTGCCGACCCTGAGCCACGTCTACCCGAACGGCAAAGCCGACATCAACCACTTCCAGGCCGCTGGCGGCATGTCGTTCCTGATCCGCGAACTGCTCGCGGCGGGCCTGCTGCACGAAGACGTCAACACCGTGCTCGGCCACGGCTTGAGCCAATACACCAAAGAGCCGTTCCTCGATAACGGTCAACTGGTTTGGCGCGAAGGCCCGATCGACAGCCTCGACGAAAACATCCTGCGTCCAGTCGCTCGCGCATTCTCGGCGGAGGGTGGCTTGCGGGTGATGGAAGGCAACCTTGGTCGCGGTGTGATGAAGGTGTCCGCCGTGGCGCTGGAAAACCAGATCGTCGAAGCGCCGGCCATGGTGTTCCAGGATCAGCAGGATCTGGCCGATGCGTTCAAAGCCGGTTTGCTGGAGAAGGATTTCGTCGCCGTGATGCGCTTCCAGGGCCCGCGCTCCAACGGCATGCCGGAGCTGCACAAGATGACGCCGTTCCTCGGCGTGCTGCAGGATCGCGGCTTCAAAGTCGCGCTGGTGACCGACGGGCGCATGTCCGGCGCGTCGGGGAAAATCCCGGCGGCGATCCACGTCAGTCCTGAAGCTTATGTCGGTGGGGCTTTGGCGCGGGTGCAAGAGGGCGATATCATCCGCGTCGATGGCGTCAAAGGCACTTTGGAACTCAAAGTGGACGCCGAAGAATTTGCCGCGCGCGAACCTGCCAAAGGCCTGTTGGGCAATAACATTGGCAGCGGTCGCGAACTGTTCGGCTTCATGCGTTTGGCCTTCAGCTCGGCGGAGCAGGGCGCCAGCGCCTTCACTTCTGCCCTGGAGACGCTTAATTGAAACTGGCTTTGGTCGGTGACATCGGAGGCACCAACGCGCGGTTTGCGTTGTGGAAAAATCAGCAACTCGAATCGATTCAAGTGCTGGCCACGGCCGACCACGCCAGCCCGGAGGAGGCGATCAGCCTCTATCTGAGCGGGCTCGGTCTGGCGCCCGGTTCGATCGGTTCGGTGTGCCTGTCAGTGGCTGGCCCCGTCAGCGGCGATGAATTCAAGTTCACCAACAACCACTGGCGCCTGAGCCGCACGGCGTTCTGCAAAACCTTGCAGGTCGAGCAGTTGTTGCTGGTCAACGACTTCTCGGCGATGGCGCTGGGCATGACTCGTTTGCAGCCCGATGAGTTTCGCGTGGTTTGCGAGGGCACGCCGGAGCCGTTGCGTCCGGCGGTGGTGATTGGGCCGGGTACTGGCCTTGGCGTCGGTACTTTGCTCGACTTGGGTGAAGGCCGTTTTGCCGCGTTGCCGGGCGAGGGCGGTCACGTCGATCTGCCGTTGAGCAGCCCGCGTGAAACTCAGTTGTGGCAGCACATCCATAACGAGATCGGCCATGTCAGCGCGGAAACCGCGTTGAGCGGCGGCGGCTTGCCACGGGTTTACCGGGCGATCTGCGCAGTGGATGGCCATGAGCCGACACTGGATACCCCGGAATCGATCACCGCTGCGGGTCTGGCCGGTGATCCGATTGCCCTGGAAGTGCTGGAGCAGTTCTGCTGCTGGCTCGGGCGAGTGGCCGGCAACAACGTGCTGACCACCGGCGGGCGAGGGGGGGTGTACATCGTCGGTGGCGTGATTCCGCGCTTTGCCGATTTCTTCCTTGAGAGCGGTTTCGCCCGCAGCTTTGCCGACAAGGGCTGCATGAGCGATTACTTCACGGGCATTCCGGTGTGGCTGGTGACGGCACCGTATTCCGGCCTCGTGGGTGCCGGTGTTGCGCTCGAACAGGCTTGATACCGAGTCGCCTTCATCGCTGGCAAGCCAGCTCCCACAGGATTGAATACATTCTCAAGATGTGTGCAGGACCTTGTGGGAGCTGGCTTGCCAGCGATGAGGTTAGAACAGGCAACAAATTTCCAAGGTTCATCAGGCATAATCCGCCCCAATTCCAACAACAAGGATGCCTTCGAAGTGAGCTCAGTCAACAAGTCGATATTGTTGGTCGATGACGACCAGGAAATACGCGAGTTGCTGGAAACCTACCTGACCCGCGCCGGGTTTCAGGTGCGGGCCACAGCCGATGGCGCCAGTTTCCGTCAGGCGCTTAACGAGGCGCCGAGCGATCTGGTGATCCTCGATGTCATGCTCCCCGACGAAGACGGCTTCAGCCTCTGCCGTTGGGTGCGTCAGCATCCGCGTCAGGCGCAGGTGCCGATCATCATGCTCACCGCCAGTTCCGACGAAGCCGACCGGGTGATCGGTCTGGAGCTCGGCGCCGACGACTACCTCGGCAAACCCTTCAGCCCCCGCGAACTGCAAGCGCGCATCAAAGCGCTGCTGCGCCGTGCGCAATTCGGTCAGGAACGCAGCGGCAGCGATGTGCTGGCGTTCGATGAATGGCGGCTGGACATGGTCAGCCATCGGCTGTTCCACACCGACGGCGAGGAAGTGATTCTCTCCGGCGCCGACTTCGCCCTGCTGAAACTGTTTCTCGACCACCCGCAGGAAATCCTCGACCGCGACACCATCGGCAACGCCACCCGTGGCCGTGATCTGATGCCGCTGGATCGCATCGTCGACATGGCCGTCAGCCGCTTGCGCCAACGCCTGCGCGACACGGAAAAACCGCCACGGCTGATCCGTACCGTGCGCGGCAGCGGCTACCAACTGGCAGCCAACGTGGTTGCCGGCAATGGTCACTGAGTCGCTGCGCAAACTCGCCGCCAAAGTACCGGTGCCACGTTCGCTGCTAGGGCGGATGTTGCTGCTGACCTTGCTCGCGGTGTTGTTCGCGCAAACCTTGTCGAGCGTGATCTGGGTTTCGCAACTGCGCGCCACCCAGCTCGAAGGGCTGGTCACCAGCGCCCGCAGCCTCGCCCATTCGATGACCGCCAGCGTCAGTTACTTTCGTTCGCTGCCGGTAGCGTATCGGCCGCTGGTACTCGACCAGTTGCGCAGCATGGGCGGCACCCGGTTTGTCGTGACCCTCAACGACAAACCGTTGGGCATGGACGTGCTGCCGGTCACACCGCGCAAAGCGGCAGTGATGAAAGCGGTCGACGAAGTGCTGCGTCAATCCCTCGGCCATGACACTGATATCTCGGTGACCTTCGTCAGCCCGGAGGACCTGCGGATCTTCAACGCCGGCTTGAAGCTCGATGAGCTACCGCGTTCCTGGGCGCACTATGCGCTCACTCTTGAGCCGGTGAATCCACCGGTGCTGGTCACGCAGATTCAGATGGCGCCGGGCGAATGGCTGTACATCGCCTCGCTGTTGCCCGAGCCCTACACCAGCCTTGAAGAGCAGGGCCTGCCGTCGCAGCAGGTGTGGTTTATCGTCCTCACCAGCGGTTTTCTGCTGCTGTTTATCGGCTTGCTGGTGCATTGGCAGAGCCGACCGCTCAAGCGTCTGGCGCGGGCGGCGCGGGATCTGTCGCTGGGGGCCGACGTCGAGCCGGTGGCCGAGGGCGGCGGCAGTGAAGTGGTCGAAGTGGGCCGTGCGTTCAACACCATGCGCGAGCGCATCAGCCGTTACCTGACCGAACGCAGCCAGTTGTTCAGCGCGATTTCCCATGACCTGCGCACGCCGATCACTCGATTGCGTTTGCGTGTCGAACTGCTGGAAGACGAACAACTGCAAGCCAAGTTCGGCCGCGATCTGGACGAACTGGAGTTGCTGGTCAAAGGCGCGCTGCAATGCGTGAAAGACACTGACATCCACGAGAACATCGAACCGGTTGACCTCAACCATGTGCTCGATTGTCTGGTGGAGCCTTATCTGGCGCCGAACGGCAATGGCCGCGTGACTCAGCACGGGCGGGCACTGGCGGCCTATTCAGGCAAGCCTTTGGCGTTGAAGCGTTGCATCGGCAACCTGATCGACAACGCCTTGAAGTACGGGCAGAACGCACATCTGCACATCGATGACGATGAGAGTGCGTTTGTTCTGCATGTCGACGATGAAGGGCCGGGCGTGCCGGAGCAGCGGTTGGAACAGGTGTTTGAACCGCACTTCAGGTTGGCGGGGCAGCAGCAGGGGTATGGGCTCGGCCTCGGGATTGCGCGCAACATTGCTCATAGCCATGGCGGTGAGGTGACGTTGCAGAATTTGCGCGAGGGTGGTTTGCGGGTCACGTTGCAACTACCCCGTTCGATGGACTGAAAATCAAAAGGCTTTGCTTTTAAATGTCACTGACTCGTGACAAACCCCGTCCCCTTCGTTACAAGCCCATCCCGGCCCGTTGTTTAGACTCCCCGCAGTCATAACAACAAAAAAGGCCACCCATGGATCTCTTCAACCCAGGCTTCAGCAGTTGGCTGAACGCCCCTGCCCACCAGCAATGGCTCGCCGCCGAAGGCCTGCGTCTGCTGGATTTCGCCAAGGCTTCAAAACTGCCTCAAGGCTTCGGCAACCTCGACGAACACGGCCAGTTGCCAGCGAGCGCGCAGGCCGAAACCATGAACACCGCGCGCATGACTCACAGCTTCGCCATGGCCCATATTCAGGGCCTGCCGGGGTTTGCCGAGTTGATCGATCACGGTATCGCCGCGCTGCGCGGGCCGTTGCGGGATGCCTTGCACGGTGGCTGGTTTGCGGTGGCCGAACATCGCGACGACAACACCGGCAAGAACGCCTATCTGCACGCCTTCGTTGCACTGGCGGCGAGTTCTGCCGTTGTCGCGCAACGTCCCGGCGCCCAGGCTTTGCTGGATGACGCGATCGACATCATCGACACGTATTTCTGGAGCGAAGAAGAGGGCGCCATGCGCGAATTCTTCAACCGCGACTGGAGCGAAGAAGAAGCCTATCGCGGCGCCAACAGCAACATGCACGCCACCGAAGCCTTCCTCGCGCTGGCCGATGTCACTGAAGACCCGCGCTGGCTGGTACGCGCGCAACGCATCGTCGAGCGCGTAATCCACGGTCACGCCGCCGCCAATGATTACCTGGTCATCGAACACTTCGATCGCAACTGGCAGCCACTGCGTGAATACAACCAGGACAATCCCGCCGACGGTTTCCGCCCTTACGGCACCACGCCGGGCCATGGTTTCGAGTGGGCGCGGCTGTTGCTGCACCTCGAAGCCGCGCGGGTCCAGGCCGGCATGCTTACGCCGGGTTGGCTGGCGACCGACGCGCAAAAGCTTTTCGACAACAACTGCCGTCATGGCTGGAACGTCGATGGCGCGCCGGGCATTGTTTACACCCTCGACTGGGACAACAAAGCGGTGGTTCGCCATCGCCTGCACTGGACTCATGCCGAAGCCAGCGCCGCTGCCAGTGCCTTGCTCAAGCGTACTGGCGATCAGCAATACGAAACCTGGTACCGACTGTTCTGGGAATTCTGCGAAGTGAATTTCATCGACCGCTGCAATGGCAGCTGGCACCACGAACTCGATCCGCAGAATCGCCCAAGTACCGATATCTGGGCGGGTAAACCCGATCTGTATCACGCCTGGCAAGCGGTGCTGATTCCGCGCCTACCCTTGTCACCCAGTATGGCAACGGCTCTGGCGCAATTATCCCGGGCCTTTCCTGTGTAACCATGTGGTGACATTCGCGCGTCCCTTCGTTACCTGCGAAGGCAAACGTCCTGTTTAAACTCCTGTGCAGCGCAAGCACCAGACTTGCAATGCATAACAACAAGAAAGGTACATCTCAGATGAATGCGATTTCTCGCCTCGCTACTGTCATTTCTGTCGCCTCCCTGTTCCCGCTCGCAATTCTGCCTCTCAGTGTTTCCGCTGCCGAATCCAAAGGTTCGGTCGAAGTCGTGCACTGGTGGACGTCCGGTGGCGAAAAAGCTGCCGTTGATGTGCTCAAGGCTCAAGTCGAAAAAGACGGTTTCACCTGGAAAGACGGTGCTGTCGCCGGTGGTGGCGGTGCAACTGCCATGACCGTGCTGAAAAGCCGTGCCGTTGCAGGCAACCCACCGGGCGTTGCCCAGATCAAAGGCCCGGACATCCAGGAATGGGCGTCGACCGGTCTGCTCGACACCGACGTTCTGAAAGACGTCGCCAAAGCAGAGAAGTGGGACAGCCTGCTCGACAAGAAAGTCTCCGACACCGTGAAGTACGACGGTGATTACGTGGCCGTGCCGGTGAACATTCACCGCGTGAACTGGCTGTGGATCAACCCGGAAGTCTTCAAGAAAGCCGGCATCGAAAAAGCGCCAACCACCCTCGAAGAATTCTACGCCGCTGGCGACAAGCTCAAGGCTGCGGGCTTTATTCCGTTGGCCCACGGCGGTCAGCCTTGGCAGGACAGCACCGTGTTCGAAGCCGTTGTGCTGTCGGTCATGGGTGTTGATGGCTACAAGAAAGCCCTGGTCGATCTGGACAACAAAGCGCTGACCGGCCCGGAAATGGTCAAGGCCCTGACCGAGCTGAAGAAAGTCGCGACCTACATGGACGCTGACGGCAAAGGTCAGGACTGGAACCTGGAGGCGGCCAAAGTCATCAACGGCAAGGCCGGCATGCAGATCATGGGTGACTGGGCCAAGTCCGAATGGACTGCCGCGAAGAAAATCGCCGGCAAGGATTACCAGTGCGTAGCTTTCCCAGGCACCGACAAGGCGTTCACCTACAACATCGACTCCCTCGCTGTGTTCAAGCAGAAAGACGCCGGCACAGCCGCGGGTCAGAAGGACATTGCCAAAGTCGTGCTGGGTGAAAACTTCCAGAAGGTCTTCAGCATCAACAAAGGCTCGATCCCGGTTCGTATCGACATGTTGAACGACATGGAGAAACTCGGTTTCGACTCCTGCGCGCAGACGGCTGCCAAGGACTTCCTGGCAGACGCCAAGTCCGGTGGTTTGCAACCGAGCATGGCGCACAACATGGCGACCACGCTGGCGGTGCAGGGCGCGTTCTTTGACGTAGTGACCAACTACATCAACGACCCGAAAGCTGACCCGGCCGATGCGGCCAAGAAACTCGGCGCGGCGATTCAGTCGGCCAAGTAATGCTTGGCCCCTGTAGGAGTGAGCCTGCTCGCGATAGCAGTTTGTCAGGTAACAGATTCATCAACTGACACACCGCAATCGCGAGCAGGCTCACCCCTACAAGGGGGCGAGTTGCCCAAGTAGTCCTTTTCTCTCGTACTGGATTCCCCCATGAGTTCTGTTGCTGTGTTCAGCAAGGCCTCGCCGTTCGATGCATTGCAACGCTGGCTGCCAAAACTGGTGCTGGCTCCGAGCATGTTCATCGTGCTGGTGGGCTTCTATGGCTACATCCTGTGGACGTTCATTCTGTCGTTCACCACTTCTACGTTCCTGCCCAACTACAAGTGGGCCGGTCTGGCGCAGTATCAGCGGCTGTTCGACAACGATCGCTGGTGGGTCGCGAGCAAGAACCTCGCCCTGTTCGGCGGGATGTTCATCGGCATCACCCTGGTGATCGGCGTGCTGCTGGCGGTGTTCCTCGACCAGCGTATCCGCCGCGAAGGTTTCATCCGCACCATTTACCTGTACCCGATGGCGCTCTCGATGATCGTCACCGGTACCGCGTGGAAATGGCTGCTCAACCCGGGCATGGGCCTGGACAAATTGTTGCGTGACTGGGGCTGGGAAGGCTTCCGTCTCGACTGGCTGATCGACCCTGATCGCGTGGTCTATTGCCTGGTGATCGCCGCTGTCTGGCAAGCCTCGGGCTTCATCATGGCGATGTTCCTCGCCGGCCTGCGTGGGGTTGATCAGTCGATCATCCGTGCCGCGCAGATCGACGGCGCGAGCATGCCGACGATCTACTGGAAAGTGGTGCTGCCAAGTCTGCGTCCGGTGTTCTTCAGTGCGGTAATGATTCTGGCGCACATCGCGATCAAGAGCTTCGACCTGGTTGCCGCGATGACTGCCGGTGGTCCGGGTTACTCCTCTGATCTGCCGGCGATGTTCATGTACTCGTTCACGTTCAGTCGCGGCCAGATGGGCATGGGTTCGGCCAGTGCGATTCTGATGCTCGGTGCGATTCTCGCGATCATCGTGCCTTACCTGTATTCCGAGCTGAGGACCAAGCGCAATGACTAGTCTCGCTGCCAAACCTGCGATCAGCCTGAGTCGCATCGCGATTTACGCGGTGCTGATCTTCGCCGTGTTCCTTTATCTGGTGCCGCTGGTGGTCATGTTGCTGACCAGCTTCAAGACCCCGGAAGACATCAGCACCGGCAACCTGCTGAGCTGGCCGACCGTGGTCAGCGGCATCGGCTGGGTCAAGGCCTGGGCAACGGTTGATGGCTACTTCTGGAACTCGATCAAGATCACCGTCCCTGCCGTAATCATCTCCACCGCCATCGGTGCATTGAACGGTTACGTGCTGTCGATGTGGCGCTTCCGTGGCTCGCAACTGTTTTTCGGTCTGTTGTTGTTCGGCTGCTTCCTGCCGTTCCAGACCGTGCTGCTGCCAGCCTCGTTCACCCTCGGCAAGATGGGTCTGGCCAGCACCACCACCGGTCTGGTGTTTATCCATGTGGTTTACGGTCTGGCGTTCACCACGCTGTTCTTCCGTAACTACTACGTGAGCATTCCCGATGCGCTGGTGAAAGCCGCACGTCTGGATGGCGCGGGTTTCTTCACCATTTTCCGGCGGATCATTCTGCCGATGTCGACGCCGATCATCATGGTCTGCCTGATCTGGCAGTTCACTCAGATCTGGAACGACTTCCTGTTCGGTGTGGTGTTCTCCAGCGGTGATTCGCAGCCGATTACGGTGGCGCTGAACAACCTGGTCAACACCAGCACCGGCGCCAAGGAATACAACGTGGACATGGCAGCGGCGATGATCGCCGGCCTGCCGACCCTGCTGGTCTATGTGGTCGCAGGCAAGTATTTCGTGCGCGGGCTGACGGCCGGCGCAGTCAAGGGGTAATCATGGCTACGCTCGAACTTCGCAACGTAAACAAGACCTATGGTGCCGGCCTGCCGGACACCCTGAAGAACATCGAACTGTCGATCAAGGACGGTGAGTTCCTGATCCTCGTCGGCCCGTCGGGCTGCGGCAAGTCGACCCTGATGAACTGCATCGCCGGCCTGGAAACCATCACCGGCGGCGCGATCATGATCGGCGACCAGGACGTCAGCGGCATGAGCCCCAAGGATCGCGACATCGCCATGGTGTTCCAGTCCTACGCGCTGTACCCGACCATGAGCGTGCGCGAGAACATCGAGTTCGGTCTGAAGATTCGCAAGATGCCGCAGTCGGCGATCGACGAAGAAGTCGCCCGCGTGGCCAAGCTGTTGCAGATCGAACACCTGCTCAACCGCAAGCCGGGCCAGCTCTCCGGTGGTCAGCAACAGCGTGTGGCGATGGGCCGTGCGTTGGCGCGTCGGCCGAAGATCTATCTGTTCGACGAACCGCTGTCCAACCTCGACGCCAAGCTGCGCGTCGAGATGCGCACCGAAATGAAACTGATGCACCAGCGCCTGAAAACCACCACGGTCTACGTGACCCACGACCAGATCGAAGCGATGACCCTGGGCGACAAAGTGGCGGTGATGAAGGACGGCATCATCCAGCAGTTCGGTACGCCAAAAGAGATCTACAACGACCCGGCCAACCTGTTCGTGGCGAGTTTCATTGGTTCGCCGCCGATGAACTTCATCCCGTTGCGTCTGCAACGCAAGGACGGTCGTCTGCTGGCGCTGCTCGACAGCGGCCAGGCACGTTGCGAGTTGCCAATGGGTATGCAGGACGCCGGTCTCGAAGATCGCGAAGTGATCCTCGGCCTGCGCCCGGAACAGATCGTACTGGCGAACGGCGAGGGCAATGGCCTGCCGAGCATTCGCGCTGAAGTGCAGGTCACTGAACCGACCGGTCCGGACACCTTGGTGTTCGTCAACCTGAACGACACCAAGGTCTGCTGCCGACTGGCACCGGACGTGGCGCCGCAGGTGGGCGAGAGCCTGACGCTGCAATTCGATCCGTCGAAAGTTTTGTTGTTCGATGCCAAGACTGGCGAGCGTCTGGGCGTTGCGGCCCAGCCTGAGACAGAAGCGCACGGCGCCAACGTCGCCCAGTTCAAAGGTCGCTGAAGAACAACATCTGGGAGCACGCGGTGAATGGCCTGTCATTCGCCGCACTTTATGTAAACCGCGTTAGATAAAAACAGTTAATAACAATAAAGACGAGGATGTAGGGATGAAAAAGAAACACGTCAATGCCCGGTTGATCTGCCAAGTGTCAGCTGCGGCGGCATTGGTGCTGGCCGGTAATGCGATGGCAGCGGATGCCTTCAGTTCCGATTCGAAATGGATGACCGGCGACTGGGGTGGCGAGCGGACCAAGCTGATCGAGCAGGGTATCGACATCAAGGCGGACTACGTCGGTGAAATGGGCGCCAACCTGAACGGCGGCTACAACGACGACAAGACCGGCCGTTACAGCGACCAGTTCGGTCTGGGCGTGGCACTTGATCTGCAAAAGCTGTGGGGCTGGGACAACACCCAGGCCAAGATCCAACTGACCAACCGTAACGGTCAAAACATCTCCAACGACCGCGTGGGCGATCCGCGTGCCGGTACCTTGAGTTCGTCTCAAGAAGTTTACGGCCGTGGCCACATGGTACGTCTGACCCAGTTGTGGATTCAGCACCAGTTCTTCGATAACAAGCTCGACGTCAAGGCCGGTTACTTCGGTGAAGGCGAAGACTTCAACACCTTCCCGTGCGAATTCCAGAACCTGGCGTTCTGCGGTTCCCAGGTCGGTAACTGGGCCACCAACATCTGGTACAACTGGCCCGTCAGCCAGGCCGCGATCCGCGTGAAGTACAACATCAACGACGAGCTCTACGCGCAGATCGGCGCGTACAACCAGAACCCGTCGCAGCTGGAACACGGCAACGGCTTCAAACTCAGCGGCAGCGGCACCAAAGGCACCGTGTTGCCGGTCGAGCTGGTCTGGTCGCCGAAGGTCAACAGCCTGCCGGGCGAATACCGCGTCGGTTACTACAAGAGCACGGCGGATGCTGATGATGTTCGTGAAGACATCAATGGTTTCGACGCTGCCACTACTGGCAACGCCTACAAGACCCACAGCAGCAAAAGCGGCTACTGGTTCGTGGCGCAACAGCAACTCACCAGCCACAACGGTGATGCGACACGCGGTCTGAACATCGCCGCCAACGCCACGTTCCACGACAAGGACACCAACTTCATCGACAACTACCAGTCGGTGATGTTTGTCTACAAAGGCCCGTTCGACGCCCGTCCCAAGGATGACATCGGTATCGGCGCCGCCCGTATCCACGTCAATGATGACGTGAAGAAAAACGCCGAGCTGCTCAACGTGTCTAACGGTGTTTCGGACTACGACAATCCGGTGTTCTCGCCGATTCGTGAAACCGAATACAACTACGAGCTCAACTACGGCATCCATGTCACCAACTGGCTGACCGTACGTCCTAACCTGCAATACATCACCCATCCGGGCGGTGTGGATGCCGTGGACAACGCTTTGGTCGCGGGTCTGAAAATTCAGACCGTGTTCTAACGCGTCTGCGGTAAGCTCCTCTCTATGTGCGCATATTTGCGGACAGCCAAGGCTGTCCGCTTTTTTTTGCGAGGGGCGCTGTTGCCCATGACAGATAAATTCGGAACCGTGGCCAATGCATGAGCATCCGCTACAACGCTTCTTCAAATCCCTGCGCGAACAACCTGTGTTCGCCTGGGAGCGCTATCAGATGCGCGACGTGTTGGTGATTGATCACCCGCTGTGTCAGGCGGTTTTCAGTCGTCAAGGCGCGCAGTTGCTGCACTTTCAGCCTCGCGGGCAAAAACCGTGGTTGTGGTGTGCGGCGAAGTGGCCGCATGTCGGCGCCATTCGTGGTGGTGTGCCGGTCTGCTGGCCGTGGTATGGCCGTCATCCGAGCGAAAATGCCTGGCCGTCCCATGGCTGGGCACGATTGCTCGACTGGAAACTGCTCGACAGCAGCAGCGCCGAGGATGGCGTGCGACTGCACTGGCAATTGCAGTTATGCGACTGGCAGGTCGACCTGCACGCTCACCTCGGTGAGCGCATGGAATTACGTCTGAGCACCGAGCATCAGGACGACATGCCTTGCCAGTTAAGCCAGGCTTTGCACGCTTACTGGCGTATTGGCGATGTGGGTGAGATAGCGCTGTCTGGCCTCGAAGGTGCGCAGGGGTATGACCAGTTGAACCGCCAGGCTTGCCATCAGGAAGGTGAGTTGCGGGTCGATGGCGGCTGTCAGCGGGTGTTCCAGCATGACGGCGAATTGCAGCTCAAGGATCACGCCTGGCAGCGCGAGTTGTGCATTGATACTGGCGACAGTGGCGATACGGTGGTGTGGCATCCCGGGTCGCGGCCGTTGTTGGGCGTGAGCTGGGATGAGGTGACGGAGTTTGTCTGTGTTGAGGCAGCGGCGGGTGGGACCGATAGCCTGCATCTGGCGCCGGGGGAGAAGGCGCATTTGAGTTTGCAGGCGTGGGCTGCGGCTTAGTGATCGTTCCCACGCTCTGCGTGGGAATGCAGACCGTGACGCTCCGCGTCACTGGACGCAGAGCGTCCCTTTAGGCGTTCCCACGCAGAGCGTGGGAACGATCAGTCGCCAGAGATCAGTTGAACTCATCACCCACCGGATACCGGCTCGCATTCAAGCTCTCTTTGATCTTGCGCAAATGCGGCTGGAAATCCACCCCGCGACGCAACGTCATCCCCGTCGCCAGCACATCCAGCACCGTCAACTGAATGATCCGCGAAGTCATCGGCATATAGATGTCGGTGTCTTCCGGCAGAGGAATGTTCAGGCTCAAGGTACTCGCCTTGGCCAACGGCGAATTCTCCGCCGTCAGGCCGAGCACCGAAGCACCGTTCTCCCGAGCAATGCGCGCCACTTCCACCAGCTCACGGGTGCGGCCGGTGTAGGAAATGATCACGAACAGCTCGCCGGTGTGTGCCACCGAAGCAATCATCCGCTGCATCAGCACATCGGCATGCGCCGTCACCGCCAGGTTGAAACGGAAGAACTTGTGCTGCGCGTCGAGAGCCACTGGAGCTGACGCCCCGAGGCCGAAGAAGTGGATCTGCCGGGCCTGAATCAACAGGTCGACGGCGCGGCTGATCAGGTTCGGATCGAGTGCCTGGCAAGCGCTGTCGAGCGAAGCGATGGCGCTGCCGAAAATTTTCTGTGTATAGGCTTCGGGATTGTCATCGGCCTCGACTGCGCGGCTGACGTACGCCGCGCCGCTGGCCAGGCTCTGGGCCAGTTGCAGCTTGAGCTCAGGGTAACCACTGACGCCGAACGAACGGCAGAAACGGTTGACCGTCGGTTCGCTCACCGAGGCTGCCTGGGCGAGGGCGGCGATGCTGAAGCGGGTGGCCTGCTGCGGGTTGAGCAGGATCACTTCGGCGACTTTGCGTTCGGCCTTGTTCAGGTCTTCAAGGCGACTCTGGATCTGTTCCAGTAAATTTCGCACGCGGTCCATATGGAATTCCTAATTCACCTGCGCAAAGTGCGCCGGGCTATGCAAATTGGGCCTTTGATATGGCCGGTAACGGTGGCCTATCCTACTGATGGCTCCGACCGACCACCACTCGGAATCTGTATTTTGCGAAAATGTTGTGGTTATTACTACATTTTCCCTTGAGTGATGCCTTGAAAAAAGGTATTTGTAGCTTAACTTGATAAAAGAACAAACATCATGCCTTCGATTACGGTTGAACCGTGCACCTTTGCCTTGTTCGGCGCTCTTGGCGATCTCGCCCTGCGCAAGTTGTTTCCTGCCCTTTATCACCTTGACGGCGCCGACCTGCTGCACGAGGACACGCGCATCATCGCGTTGGCCCGTGAAGCGGGTTCCGAGCAAGAGCACATGGCGTTCATCGCCGCCGAACTGCGCCGCTACGTCGGCAAAGAACTGAACGAAGCCGTTGCCGAGCGCTTTCTCGCTCGCCTGACTTACCTGCACGTCGACTTCCTCAAGGCTGATGATTACGTCGCACTGGCCGAAATGGCCGGCAGCGCGCAACGCATGATTGCCTACTTCGCCACTCCGGCGGCGGTATACGGCGCGATCTGCGAGAACCTGGCGAAAGTCGGTCTGGCAGAAAACACCCGCGTAGTGCTGGAAAAACCGATCGGCTCCGATCTCGAATCCTCGCGCAAAGTGAATGATGCCGTGGCGCAGTTCTTCCCGGAGAACCGCACCTACCGTATCGACCACTACCTGGGCAAAGAGACCGTTCAAAACCTGATCGCCCTGCGTTTCGCCAACAGCCTGTTCGAAACCCAGTGGAACCAGAATTACATCTCCCACGTGGAAATCACCGTGGCCGAGAAGGTCGGCATCGAAGGCCGTTGGGGCTACTTCGACAAGGCCGGCCAGCTGCGCGACATGATTCAGAATCACCTGCTGCAACTACTCTGCCTGATCGCCATGGATCCGCCGGCCGACTTGTCTGCCGACAGTATCCGTGACGAAAAAGTAAAAGTGCTCAAGGCCCTGGCGCCGATCAGTCCGGAAGGTCTGACCACCCAAGTGGTGCGCGGTCAGTACATCGCTGGCCACAGCGAAGGCAAATCCGTACCGGGCTACCTCGAAGAACCGAACTCCAACACCCAGAGCGACACCGAAACCTTCGTCGCCCTGCGTGCCGACATCCGCAACTGGCGTTGGGCCGGTGTGCCGTTCTACCTGCGGACCGGCAAGCGCATGCCGCAGAAACTGTCGCAGATCGTCATCCACTTCAAGGAACCGTCGCACTACATCTTCGCCCCCGAGCAGCGCCTGCAGATCAGCAACAAACTGATCATCCGCCTGCAACCGGACGAAGGTATTTCCTTGCGCGTGATGACCAAAGAGCAGGGCCTGGATAAAGGCATGCAACTGCGCAGCGGCCCGCTGCAACTGAATTTCTCCGACACCTGGCGTAGCGCGCGGATCCCCGATGCCTACGAGCGGTTGTTGCTGGAAGTGATGAACGGCAATCAGAACCTGTTTGTCCGTAAAGATGAAATCGAAGCCGCGTGGAAGTGGTGTGACCAGCTGATCGCCGGGTGGAAAAAATCCGGTGACGCGCCCAAGCCCTATGCGGCCGGGTCGTGGGGGCCGATGAGCTCCATTGCATTGATCACGCGGGACGGGAGGTCGTGGTATGGCGATATCTGATGTGAAACTGCCCGCGGGCGTGAACGCTCACGAATTCAAGAGCCCGGTGTTGTTGGCCGAAGGTCTGGCGCTGAACGTTGCCAAGCAGCTCGGCGATGCCATTGCGGCACGCGGCAACGCAGTGCTGGTGGTGTCCGGCGGGCGCAGCCCGGTGGCGTTTTTCCAGCACTTGGCCAAACAGGAACTGGACTGGTCGAAGGTCGTCGTGACCCTCGCCGATGAGCGCTGGGTACCGGTCGAACACGCCGACAGCAATGCCGGTTTGCTCAAGCAGTATCTGCTCAAAGGTCCGGCAGCCAAGGCACAGTTCCTCAGCCTCTACAGCGCTGCGACGAATGTGGAACAGGCAGCGGAAAACGCCGACCGCTTGCTCGCGGAATTGCCAGCGATTGACGTACTGGTGCTGGGCATGGGCGACGACGGTCATACCGCTTCGCTGTTCCCTGACAGCCCGAACCTCGCTGAAGCGCTGCAAGCCGACGGCACGCGCCGTTGCTGGCCGATGCTGGCACCGAGCGTGCCGCGTCAGCGCCTGACCATGAGCCGTGCGCTACTGGCTTCGGCCAAGCACAAGATTCTGTCGATTTCCGGTCAATCGAAACTGACCACCCTGAATGCCGCGCTGGCGTCCGACGACGTCGCTGCCATGCCGGTTCGCGCGTTTCTGCAACCCACGTTAGAGATTTACTGGTGCCCATGAGCCAAGGAACAGCCGCTATGACAACCCCATCCCCGACCGTTTCCATGGCGGACAAAGTTGCCCTGATCGACAGCCTCTGTGCCAAGGCGCGGATCCTGCCGGTGATCACCATCGCTCGCGAACAGGACGTGCTGCCACTGGCCGACGCCCTGGCCGCCGGTGGCCTGACTGCACTGGAAGTGACTCTGCGTTCGCAATTCGGCCTCAAGGCGATCCAGATCCTGCGCGACCAGCGCCCGGAACTGATGACCGGTGCCGGCACCGTGCTCGATCGCAACATGCTCGCAGCGGCCGAAGCGGCGGGTTCGCAATTCATCGTTACCCCTGGCATCACCCGTGACCTGCTCGAAGCCAGCGTCGACAGCCCGATTCCGCTGTTGCCGGGTATCAGCAACGCCTCCGGCATCATGGAAGGCTATGGTCTGGGTTATCGCCGCTTCAAGCTGTTCCCGGCTGAAGTCAGCGGCGGCGTCGCGGCCATCAAGGCCCTCGGCGGCCCGTTCGGCGAAGTGAAATTCTGCCCGACCGGTGGCGTTGGCCCGGCCAATATCAAAAGCTACATGGCGCTGAAAAACGTCATGTGCGTGGGCGGTAGCTGGATGCTGGATCCGGAGTGGATCAAGAACGGCGATTGGGCCCGCATTCAGGAATGCACCGCCGAGGCGTTGGCGCTGCTGGACTGATCAATACCTGACACTTCGTTGTGTGTTCTACGGCTTTACGGTGCGCTTGGTCGGTGCACCGTTTTTTTTTGCCCTGAAAAAGTTGCGGATACATTGCTCGATACATAGTTACCGCACGCTGACTTTTCCTCGCCGCTAATCTGCGCTCTTCTTATGGAAGAGAGCATGTGTCATGGATCGAGATCCCGCTTCACCCTCAACGCAATCGGTGTACCAACTGGCCCCCGAGCAAATTCCCGGGCCGTATTTTCGCAATCCAAAACTGTTGCGTCGCAACATCAGCGAAGGAGCCGAAGGCTTGCCGCTGATCCTGCGCCTGACCATTATCGATGCCATGACGGGTGAGCCGGTGAGTGGCGCCCTGGTGGACATCTGGCACTGCAACGCGCGAGGCGCTTATTCGGGTTGGAGTCGGATCAATCCGGATCTGGAAGCCGATGCCGAAACAATCGGTTCGATCCCGCGCACCGACGATGACACTTACCTGCGCGGCAGTCAGTTCTGTGACCATCGAGGGCAGGCGCGATTTACCACGATTTATCCGGGGTTCTATGCCGGTCGTGCGCTGCACGTTCATGTCGCGGTGCGCATCGCGGCCGGTAGCGAATACCTGGAAGAGCGCAATGTGGCCTGGGTCGGTCAGCTGTACTTTCCCGAGGTCGTCTCTCGCTCGGTGCTCAATGCCAAAGCCTATCGCGGCCGCGCTTCGTTGCCACGCAACAACGCCGAGGACGACCTGTATGCCCGCATGAACGGTGAAGCGTCGACACTGACTGTTTGGCCCATTGGTCGCGATTCTTACGATGATGGGTTCTTCGGCCACCTCACCATTGGCATCGATACCTTTGCGGCTTCGTCGCAGATCAAACCCGAGGATTTCGACAAATACACCGTATAAGCGGCTCAGCGCAGTGCGTTGAGCGCACGGGTCAGCAACTGCATGTCGTCGGCTGTGGTCGTCAGTCCCGGCGTGATGCGGATGCATGGGCCGCACGCTGCACCGTTGCGCACTACGGTGAACAGGTTGTAGTCGTTGAGCAAACGTTCTGCCATCGCCTGTTGATTGTCGTGGCGGGTGAAACGCATTGACGTGATCCCGCAGTACAGCCGCGGATCGTCCGGGGTCATGACTTCGATGCCCGGCAAGTGCCGCACGGCGCTGACCCACAGATTGCGCAGGTAATTGAGCCGCGCACCTTTGGCTGCGGCGCCGCCCAGGGAGCGGTGTTCCTCGAATACCAGCGGCAAGGTCATCAGGGCTGGAATGTTCGGCGTGCTGTAAGACGTACGCGCACGGATGTCATTGGCTGGATAGTGCATCTCGCCCATGTCCGGATCGATATCGGCCAGACGTTGCGGGGCGATATAGAGAAAGCCGAGAGTCAGCGGTGCACCAATCCATTTGTGCAGGTTGTAGCCGGCGAAGGTAATGCCCAGCGCTTCGAGATTGAACTCCATCTGGCCGAGGGCGTGGGCGCCGTCAAGGATGATGTCCACGCCGTGTTCCTTGGCCAGTGTTGCGATTGCCTGCACCGGCATCACCAGGCCGGTGCGATGGGTGACATGGGTCAGCGCCATCAACTTCAGTTTCGGATGGCGGATGAATGTCTCGCGATACGTCTCCAGCAGGCTGTCGAAACTGGCCGGGTGCGTGTGGCTGATCTCGATCACCTCGACGCCGCGCTGCCTTGCCAGCCAGCGCATGGCGCCCTTGACCGTATCGTATTCGAGATCGCAGATCAGCACCTGGTCGCCCGGCTGCAAGCGGTTGTAGTTGCGGATCAGCGATTGCAGGCCTTCGGTGGCGTTGCGGGTAAAGGCGACGCTTTGCGCGCGCACACCGATCAGTTCGGCCAGTTGCGCGCGAATGTCGAGGTTGTCGTGTTGTTCGAAGCGTTGGCGCACATACACCGAGTTGCTGTTGTTGATCAGTTCGATGTTGCGCTGGTACTCCTCGATCACCGTGCGCGACATGCGGCCGAAGTAACCGTTTTCCAGGTTCACTGGGCCGGGATGAACGTCGTAACGATCGGTGAACGTCTGCCAGAAGGCTTCGTCACGGGCGCGGCGGGTGTTATCGGGCATGATCGGGCTGAACTCTATAGAGGAGGGCGCTTCAGTGGCGCGGAGCAGGTTTGCCGTGTTTGGCGCGCAGCGGTTCAAGCAGATCAGACAAGCCGTTGTGGTCGATTTCCTGCATCAATGCCAGCAAGCCCCCGAGTTCACCGTGGGGAAATCCCTCGCGGGCGAACCAGTTCAGGTAAGGGCCTGGCAGGTCGGCAATGATCCGGCCCTTGTACTTGCCGAAGGGCATTTCGCGGGTGATCAGCAGTTCGAGTTTTTCAGGATTCATCGAGTTTCGGTCTGGATTCAATTCAAACTGGAAAATACAGGCATTCTGCATGCAGGCCAAATGACAGATCATGCAAATAACCGTGATACAGATAGTTCCTTTATATTTAAGTTATTGATAAATAACGAATTATTTCAAAATAAAAAGCTGGCACGCTCACTGCAATATCCCTTGCATCTTCCATCGATCGCAAGGAATTGAAAAATGACCGACATGAATAAAGAAGCCATCTCTGTACTCAATGACCTGATTGAAACCAGCAAGGACGGTCAGGAAGGGTTCAAGACTTGCGCTGAAGACATCAAGCATCCTGAGTTGAAACAAATTTTCGTGCAGCACGCTGCCGATTGCGCCGGTGCTGCAGCTGAACTGCAAGCCGAGGTGCGTAAACTGGGCGGCGACCCGGAAACTTCCACCAGCGTCAGCGGTGATCTGCACCGTCGTTGGGTAGACGTCAAAGCCATGTTCACCGGCAAAGACGAAGAAGCAGTGCTCAACGAAGCCGAGCGCGGTGAAGATCATGCGCTGAAGGCTTATAAAGAAGCGCTTGAGAAAATCGACAAGCACAACCTGGTGGGTATTCGTGACCTGGTTTCACGCCAGCTTGGCGGCGTTCAGCGCGCCCACGATCAGGTGAAAGCCCTGCGTAACCAGGCTCGCGCGCGCTCGTAAGCGTTCGTAGCCCACAAAAAACGCCAGCATGTCTGGCGTTTTTTATGTCTGGGCAGAAGCAAAATCAGCCAATGCTGATCGCCGGCAACGTCGGCAGCGTCACAGTCTGCTGCTTGCGTGGCGCCAGAATTTCCGCCTCGCCATCCACCACCAACTCATCACGCTGATTGAACACGCGAGTGGCAATGCGCACGCGAAATTTCGGCAGCTTCTCGAGAATTTCCAGACGCACCGTCAGCGTGTCGCCAATCTTCACCGGCTTCTGAAAACTCATCTGCTGACCGATATAAATAGTGCCCGGCCCAGGCAGTTCGCAAGCCACCGCAGCACTGATCAGCGCGCCGCTGAACATGCCGTGGGCGATGCGTTCCTTGAACATGCTGGCGGCGGCGAATTCGGCGTCCAGGTGCACCGGGTTGTGGTCGCCGGACATCGCGGCGAACAACTGAATGTCACGCTCTTCGACAGTCTTGCTGTAGCTGGCGGTCTGGCCGACTTCGAGGGCTTCGTAAGGGATGTTGGTAACCTGGGTCATCGGTCTTGATTCCTGTGATGGATCAAATGAATCCACAAAAAATTATTCGCTACGTTGAGGGCGCGGATGCCTCAGGGCCTGGTCGATCCAGGCCAGCACATCGGTGATCACTTCGTCGCGATTGGTTTCGTTGAACAATTCGTGCCGCGCCTGCGGGTAGATCTTCAGTTGCAGGTTCTGGCTGCCGGCGGTGCGCAAGGCATTGGCCAGATCTGTCAGACGCTTGCCCTCGCTCACCGGATCACATTCACCACCAATCACCAGCAGCGGCAGGCCCGGGGCTATCTGGGCGAGAGTGGACGCTTTGCTGATTTGCTGCAAGCCGCCGAGCAAGTCGATCCACAGTTGATTGGTGCAGCGAAAGCCGCACAGCGGGTCGGCAGCATACTGGTCGACTTCGGCCGGATCGCGGCTTAGCCAGTCAAACGGCGTACGCACCGGTTTGAATTTTTTGTTGAACGAGCCGAACGACAACCACTCGATCAGCGCGCTGCGGCCCTTGCCGCCCTGACGCATTTTTTCCAGGCGGGCGATCTGCCGCGCAGCGCCATAAAGCGCCACCGGTTGAAAGTTCGAACCACTGAGAATAGCCCCGTGCAGGCTGGCGCTGTGGTGCAACAAATAGCCTTGGGCGAGGTAGCTGCCCATGCTGTGCCCGAGCAGAATGATCGGCACGCCGGGGTGCTGTTGGCCTATGTATTGATTGAGGCTGGCCAGATCACCGACGACTTTGCACCAGCCGTCATCGTCAGCGAAATGCCCGAGGGTGCCGTTATCGGCAGTTCTGCCATGTCCACGCAGGTCCGGGGCGTACACGCCATAACCTTCGGCGCAGAACCGCTCTGCCAGCCGCTGGTATCGCGCGCTGTGCTCGGCCATGCCGTGGGCCAGCAGGATCACGGCCTTCAGCGGAGTGGCCGGCAACCACTGATTGACGAAGAGGCGACTGCGGTCACTCGCGTCCAGCCATAGGGTGTCGTGGATCATGGCGATTCCTTTGCTCATAGTCGAAACAGTGTATAGCGCATCTGTCGTCCGCCGTCTGATCAGCCCACGCCACGGCAGGAAGATTCACACGATCAATGACGGCTTTAGCCGTATTTGCCTGATTGGCCATAACTGCTAGTGTCCGTGAAGCTCCGCTTTTTGCTTTCTGTATTCAAGGGATGAACGAGAAATGACAGAAACGCGGCCCCGGATCGGCTCAGGTAAAGAGGACAAGAACAATGCAACCTGATTTCTGGAATGACAAACGCCCGGCCGGCGTACCGCTGGACATCGACATGGCTGAGTTCAAGTCGGTGATCGAGGTGTTCGAGCGTTCCTGCAAGAAGTTCGCGGATCGCCCGGCGTTCAGCAACATGGGCGTGACCCTGACTTACGCCGAACTCGAACGCCAGAGCGCCGCTTTCGCCGGTTATCTTCAAGCACATACCGATCTGGTGCCGGGGGATCGCATCGCGGTGCAGATGCCCAACATCCTGCATTACCCGATTGCCGTGTTCGGCGCCTTGCGCGCCGGGCTGATCGTTGTCAACACCAACCCGCTCTACACCGCGCGCGAGATGCGCCACCAGTTCAAGGATTCCGGCGCGCGGGCGTTGGTGTACCTGAACATGTTCGGGCAGAAAGTCCAGGAAGTGCTGGCCGACACCGATATTCAATACCTGATCGAAGCGAAGATGGGCGACCTGATGCCCACCGCCAAAGGCTGGCTGGTCAACACCGTCGTCAGCAAGGTGAAGAAGATGGTGCCGGCGTATTCGCTGCCGCAGGCGGTCTCTTTCAAAAGCGCGTTGCGTCTGGGTCGGGGGCAGGGCATCAAGCCATTGAAAGTCGGTCTCGACGACATCGCCGTGCTGCAATACACCGGCGGCACCACCGGGCTGGCCAAGGGCGCGATGCTCACGCATGGCAATCTCGTGGCGAACATGCAGCAAGTGCGCGCCTGTCTCGCGCAACTGGGGCCTGATGGCCAGCCATTGCTGCGTGAAGGCCAGGAAGTGATGGTCGCGCCACTGCCGCTGTACCACATCTATGCCTTCACCGCGAACTGCATGTGCATGATGGTTTCCGGCAACCACAACGTGCTGATCACCAATCCGCGAGACATTGCCGGGTTCATCAAGGAGCTGAAGAACTGGCGCTTCTCCGCATTACTCGGCTTGAACACGCTGTTTGTCGCGCTGATGGAGCACCCGGATTTCAAGACCCTGGATTTCTCCAGCCTGAAACTGACCAACTCCGGCGGCACTGCGCTGGTGAAAGCCACGGCCGAACGCTGGGAGCAAATCACCGGTTGCCGTATCACCGAAGGCTATGGTCTGACCGAAACATCGCCGGTTGCCTGCACCAACCCATACGGCGACCAGTCGCGTCTGGGCACGGTTGGCTTGCCAGTGCCGGGCACGCTGTTGAAAGTCATCAACGATGACGGCGTCGAGCAGCCACTGGGCGAGCGGGGCGAGTTGTGCATCAAGGGCCCGCAGATCATGAAAGGCTACTGGCACAAACCCGAAGCCACCGCCGAAGTGCTGGATGCCGAGGGCTGGTTCAAGTCCGGCGACATCGCGGTGATCGAACCGGACGGCTTTGTGCGCATCGTCGATCGCAAGAAGGACATGATCATCGTCTCCGGTTTCAACGTGTACCCCAACGAGATCGAAGACGTGGTGATGGCCCACCCGAAAGTCGCCAACTGTGCGGTGATCGGCGTGCCGGACGAACGTTCGGGGGAGGCCGTGAAGCTGTTTGTGGTGGCGCGGGAAAGCGGTGTCAGTCTTGAAGAGCTGAAGGCTTACTGCAAAGAGAATTTCACGGCGTACAAGGTGCCGAAACACATAGTGTTGCGTGAGTCGTTGCCGATGACGCCTGTAGGGAAAATTCTGCGGCGTGAGTTGCGCGATATCGCCTGAAGATCAGAAGCGAAAAGATCGCAGCCTTCGGCAGCTACATTGGAATGTGTTCCCTGTAGGAGCTGCCGAAGGCTGCGATCTTTTGCTTGGACGACCCGGAAAACCGGGGTTTCCAAGGTGATATAGGATTTTTGCTCTAAAATGACTGCTAGATAGTCTTGAGTCATCAATGTGACTGTAGGGGCCGCTTTTGGCTCTAGGCGACCCTCGGCAAAGCTGCTACTCTCGGCGCGCTTTGTGACTTCTCGGCCTCTGTAAAAGCCAGATTCACCAATACAAAACACACACCAATAATAATCGCATCAAATGCGGTGAAGAATTCGCGTTGCTGAGGAGTGGGCTTCCATGATCGAAGACTTTTGGAAGGATAAATACCCGGCTGGCATTGCTGCCGAGATCAATCCAGACGAGTATCCGAACATTCAGGCAGTGTTGAAGCAATCCTGCCAACGCTTCGCCAACAAACCGGCTTTCAGCAACCTGGGCAAGACAATCACCTACGGTGAGTTGTACGAATTGTCCGGTGCATTTGCCGCGTATCTGCAACAGCATACCGATTTGCAGCCCGGTGATCGAATCGCCGTGCAACTGCCCAACGTTCTGCAGTACCCGGTCGCTGTCTTCGGTGCGATACGCGCCGGGCTGATCGTGGTCAACACCAACCCGCTGTACACCGCGCGGGAAATGGAACACCAATTCAACGACTCCGGTGCCAAGGCGCTGGTGTGCCTGGCGAACATGGCGCACCTGGCCGAAGCCGTGGTGCCGAAAACCGGCGTCAAACACGTCATCGTCACCGAAGTCGCCGACTTGCTGCCGCCGATCAAGCGCTTGCTGATCAACAGCGTCATCAAGTACGTGAAGAAAATGGTGCCGGCCTATCACTTGCCAAAAGCCGTCAAGTTCAACGACGTGCTGAGCAAGGGCCAGGGTCAGCCTGTGGCTGAAGCCAACCCGGACAGCGGTGACGTCGCGGTGCTGCAATACACCGGCGGCACCACGGGCGTTGCCAAAGGTGCAATGCTGACCCACCGCAACCTCGTCGCCAACATGCTGCAGTGCAAGGCGCTGATGGGGTCCAACCTCAATGAAGGTTGCGAGATCCTGATCACGCCACTGCCGCTGTACCACATCTATGCGTTCACCTTTCATTGCATGGCGATGATGCTGATCGGCAACCACAACATCCTGATCAGCAACCCGCGCGATCTGCCGGCGATGGTCAAGGAACTGTCGAAGTGG
This sequence comes from Pseudomonas sp. N40(2020), assembly GCF_014472415.1. Lineage (GTDB taxonomy): Bacteria > Pseudomonadota > Gammaproteobacteria > Pseudomonadales > Pseudomonadaceae > Aquipseudomonas. The sequence goes on along the minus strand of NZ_JACSZV010000028.1, from coordinate 7,659 downwards.
AAGTTCAGCGGTTTCGTCGGCCTGAATACGCTGTTCGTGGCGCTGTGCAACAACGAAGGCTTCCGTAAGCTGGATTTCTCCGCGCTCAAGGTCACCTTGTCCGGCGGCATGGCCCTGCAACTGGCCGCTGCCGAGCGCTGGAAAGACGTGACCGGTTGCGCCATCTGCGAAGGTTACGGCATGACCGAAACCAGTCCGGTGGCCACGGTCAACCCGATCCAGCACATCCAGATCGGCACCATCGGCATTCCGGTGCCGTCGACCCTGTGCAAAGTCATAGACGATGCCGGTGTCGAGCAGCCGCTAGGTGAAATCGGCGAACTGTGCGTCAAGGGTCCGCAAGTGATGAAGGGCTACTGGCAGCGTCAGGAAGCCACCGATGAAATGCTCGACAGCGACGGCTGGCTGAAGACCGGTGACATTGCGCTGATCCAGCCGGACGGCTACATGCGCATTGTCGATCGCAAGAAAGACATGATTCTGGTCTCCGGTTTCAACGTCTATCCGAATGAACTGGAAGATGTACTGGCGACCCTGCCGGGCGTGTTGCAGTGCGCGGCCATTGGTGTGCCGGACGAGAAATCGGGTGAGGCAATCAAGATCTTTATCGTCGCTAAACCGGGCGTAACGCTGACCAAAGAGCAGGTGATGGATCACATGCGCGCCAACGTCACCGGCTACAAGGTGCCGCGCTCGGTGGAATTCCGCGATGCGCTGCCGACTACCAACGTCGGCAAGATCCTGCGTCGTGAGTTACGTGATGAAGAGTTGAAGAAGATCAAGGCGAAGAACGCCGCGTAAAACAAGAAGCCCCGCAGATGCGGGGCTTCTTATTGAAGATCTTTGATCGTTCCCACGCTCCGCGTGGTAACGCATCCCGGGACGCTCTGCGTCCCTGCAGTGGTGGTCGCGGAGCGCCCGAGGCGGCATTCCCACGCAGAGCGTGGGAACGATCAAGTCTCACTGACGAAACGGCGCGAAGTTCACGTTGGTCCCCGCCGGACGCATGTCCTGCAGATACGAATCCTTGTCCGCACTCAACTCCAGGCTCAGCGCGGCTTTGCGCTTGCCCTCGTTACGAATCACCAGACCCTCGAGCTTTTCACGCAGAAACACCGTCGGCACTTTCAAGTGCAGCAGTTCGTCGGTAGCCGGCGTGTGCATCAACAAGTGAATCCACTCGTACTGACCAACGGCCAGGCGCGTCACCGGCAGGTCGAACCACCAGATGTTGCGATTGCGGTTCAGTTCGGCGAAGTGGCAGTTGTTGCTGCCGAGCACAGCGCCGCCCAGTTCCTGGTTTCGACGGGCAATGGCCTGCTTTTTATCGAGTTTCATAACATTCCTGCGGGATCGGTTCTCTGGCGCATGGCGCCCATATGGAGCGCATTCTCAAGGCAACGCTCTCAAACATAAAGCCCAACCTGCACGCCGCGACGAAATGAGCCGCTGAAAATAAATGAAACTCGCCGCAAACCCCGCCGGTCAATCATTACGTACTGACTTTTCCCCCTAATTGCACCAAGGAGAAACACCATGAGTAGCACAGGCGATAAAGTAAAAGGCATGGCCAACGAAGCAGTCGGCAACGTCAAACAAGGCGTCGGTAAAGCCACCGACAACACCAAGCTGCAAGCTGAAGGCAAGATTCAAGAGAAAAAAGGCGAGGCCCAGCAAGCCGTTGGCAAAGCCAAAGATGCAGTGAAGAAAACCGTCGACAAGGCGTAATTGCGTTGTGAACGAAAAACAGAAGCGGCCATCCAAGGATGGCCGTTTTTGTGTCTAAGCCCTGCGCTGGCCCACCACTGGTCGCCAAGTAGGCTACCGTGATGTAAAAACGGCCCCTGAGTCGCCACGACTTCAACCTGTATTGCGGCGAAAGGAGACGCGAATGATATTTCCGGACATGAAAGGTCTGCCCCTGCACCGGGTGATGGTGCGCACGGTCACTGAGTTCGTCGACGACGAGATGTCGACGTACGCCTCGGCTCTGGCTTACCAGATGCTGTTCTCGCTGTTCCCGTTCATTTTGTTCCTGATCGCCCTGATCGGTTTCCTGCACCTGCCGGACTTTTTCTCCTGGCTGCGCCTGCAATCGGAGCTGGTGCTGCCACCGCAGGCGCTGGAGCAGGTCAACCCGGTAATCGATCAATTGCAGCAGTCCAAGGGTGGGTTGCTGTCAGTGGGTATTGTCATCGCCCTCTACACCGCTTCCGCCGGTGTGCGCCTGATGATGAGCGCAATGAACGCGGCCTACGATGTGGTCGAGGGGCGCCCGATCTGGAAGCGGTTTCCACTGTCGATTTTCTATACCGTCGGCATTGCCGGCATGCTCCTGGTGGCTGCCGCGCTGATGGTGCTTGGGCCGCAGGTGATGGGCTGGATCGCGGCGCAGGTGGGGCTGGAAGAATTTATCGTCACCCTATGGACCATCGCGCGCTGGCCGGTGATCGTGATTCTGATGATGGTTGCCGTGGCACTGATCTATTACGTGATGCCCGACGTCAAACAGGAATTCCGCTTCATCACACCCGGCTCGGTATTGGCCGTAGTGGTGTGGATCATCGCTTCGTTGGGTTTCGCGTTCTACGTGAAAACCTTCGCCAACTACAACGCAATGTATGGCAGCATCGGTGCAATCATCGTTCTGTTGCTGTACTTCTATATCTCCGCTGCGGTCCTGTTGCTCGGTGCCGAGATGAATGCGGTGATTGAGCACATGTCCAGCGAAGGCAAGGATTCGGGTGAGAAAGTCCCCGGCGAACTCGATGAACATCCCAAACAACACGTCTCGGGCCTGGGCCGCGATCACTCGCTCAAGCCGGACACTGACGAAGTCTGATCAATGATCCGTGAAATCCTCAAAATGGGCGACGAGCGCCTGTTGCGTATTGCCCCACCCGTGCCAGCCGAGATGTTCGACAGCCCTGAACTCTGGCAACTGATCGACGACATGTTCCAGACCATGGAAAGTGTCGGCGGCGTCGGCCTTGCCGCGCCGCAGATCGGTGTCGACCTGCAACTGGTGATCTTCGGTTTCGAGCACAGTGAGCGTTACCCGGACGCCGAAGCGGTGCCGCAGACGATTTTGATCAACCCGCTGATCACACCGTTGAATCCATTGACGGAAGAGGGCTTCGAAGGATGCCTGTCAGTGCCGGGATTGCGTGGTGCGGTGGAGCGTTATCAGCAAATTCGCTACGAAGGTTTTGATCCGAAAGGCCAGCCGATCGTGCGCGTGGCTGCAGGTTTTCACGCGAGGGTGGTGCAGCATGAGTGCGATCATTTGATCGGCAGGTTGTATCCGTCGCGGATTACCGACTTCAGCAAGTTCGGCTTTACCGAAGTGATGTTCCCGGATCTCGATCCAGCCGCAGACGACTAGCAACAATCAAAAGATCTTATAAACGCCCCATCGCAATCATCGGCTTGCTCCGCGCATACCGGCTCAAGCGCTCCGCCATCGCCTGGGGCAGGGCAGGGTCGATACTGAATCCGCGTCGCTCATAAAACCCACGCAAATCCGGATGACAGAACAGCCACACCGGTTCTGTCACATCCTTCACTGCCGCCGTGATCAACTGCGCGGCAAGCCCTTGCTCACGACACGTCGGATCGACAAACAACCCGGTCAACCAACGCCCACCCGCCACCGGCCGCAAGCACAACGCCGCAACAATGTCGCCACGTCGCGCCACCCACAATTGCGCCTCGCGCACGGCTTTCATCGAGGATTGGTGGCTGCGGTAAAACTTGTTCATCAACGGCCAAAGCGACTCGTCGAGCAGTGTGTATTGGGTATCGGGCATGGGATCGGACTGGCGGTGAGGGAAGCGGCGATTATAAAAGAACGCGCGCCTTGGGATAGGTGTATACCTGAGCCTACAGCCCTGTGAGTGGAGACCCATCATGTCCAAAGGTATGGATTCAAAGAAAGCCGCGAAGAAGAAACCGGCCAAGACTGCGATTGAAAAACGTGCGGAAAAGAAAGCCAAGAAAGTCGACATTTTCGGCCATTGATCACGCCCCTCAGGAGCTCGATTCTCGGGCTCCTGCCTGAATCTGAAAATAATCTGCAAGATTTACCGCTGCCGTTGCACAGAGGGAGAAGATTCCCGTTCCGAGCAACGACATGGCCCATTACTTCGACGCCACCCATCGCCAACACATAGAAACCCTGCGTCAACGCTTTACCGCCCGCACCGAATGGCCGACCTGGCTGTTGCTGATCGGCGTGTATGGCGGCTGGTTCGCCATCATCCTCAATAGCGAATGGCTCGGTCGCGGCTTGACCACGGTGTTGCTGATCCCGCTGCTGGTGTTGTGGCTGTCGGTGCAGCATGAGTTGCTCCACGGTCATCCGACCCGCTCGACCCTCTTCAATAAAATCCTCGGCTACGCGCCATTTGCGGTGTGGTATCCGTACACCTTGTATCGCGACAGCCATTTGTTGCATCACCGCGATGAGGATCTGACGGTTCCCGGTGTCGATCCGGAAAGTCGTTACCTGACGAGTGCAGGCTGGCAGGGCAGTTCTTTGTTCGAGCGCAGCCTGCACTGGTTGAACAAAACGGTGATCGGCCGTTTCGTGATTGGTGCACCGCTGGGACTTTTTGCACTGGCCGGCGAAGAACTGCAACGGTTGAAAAACGGCGAACGCCAAGCCTGGATAATGTGGCTGACCCATGGTGCCTGCACGCTGCTGATGCTCTGGCTCATCGCCCGTTACAGTGTGTTGCCGGTGTGGCATTACCTGTTGCTGATCAGTGTGCCGGCGCTGTCGATCGCAATGATTCGCTCCTACTATGAACACCGCCCGCACGCTCAACCGGAGCAACGCACGGTGCTCAACGAGGCCGGGTGGCCGTGGCGCTGGCTGTTTCTCAATCTCAACTTTCATTTGGTGCATCACGACTTGCCGGGGCTGGCGTGGTACGACTTGCCGCAGGTTTATCGGATGCATCGCGAGCAGTGGATCGCGCGCAGTGGCGGCTTTTTGGTGCAGGGGTATGGGCAGTTGTGGCGGCAGAACGGGTTGAGGCCGATCGACAGTCCCGAGCATCCGTTTCACTGATTTCAAAAGCACCACCGCTCCCACATTGGAATTTTGTTGTCCGGGAAGAATGTGCATGACCCAACACCACATCGAACTGCTGATGTACACCGCCCCGGAGCCAGTCCGGGCGGCCAATGACCGCTGGATCAAACGCATCCTCGACCATTTGGGCCACTCGCGTCTGAGCGCCGAAAGCCTGTCGCTGCCCGAACTGTGGTTATCACCGGATCTACTGCTGACCCAAACCTGCGGCTATCCCTTGATGACCTTGCTGCGCGGTCAGGTCCGCATCGTCGGTCGCCCACGCTACGAACTGCCCGACGCCAGCGCCGGCAACCATTGCAGCCTGATCCTCAGTCGCGCCGACGACTCACGCAAAACCCTGGCGGACTTTCGCCACAGCCGCGGGGTGATCAACAGCGCAGACTCCAACAGCGGCATGAACCTGCTGCGTCAGCGTCTGGCGCTATTGCAGCAGGACGGGCGTTTTTTCGCCTCGGTCGGCATCAGCGGCGGCCACCGCGAGAGCTTGCGCTGGTTGCGGTACAGTCGCGCCGATCTGGCGGCCATCGACAGCGTCACCTACGCCTGTCTCGCCCATTACGCACCCGAGGAGGTAAGCGGATTGCGCGTGGTGGCGCGCAGTGCGTTGAGTCCGACGTTGCCGTTCATTACCGTCGCCGCCGCGACAGACAAACAGGTTGAACGGTTGCGCCAGGTCATGAACCAGTCTCTGAGCGAACTTCCCGACGTCGCACAGACCCTGGGTCTTGCCGAGGTGCTGCCAGCCAGCGAAAGCGACTATCAGATCGTGCTCGATTACCAGCGAGAGGCCGAGGCACTGGGCTACGGCCAATTACGCTAATTCGATAATCGAATATAAAAATAATATTTAAATATTATTAATGCATAAGTCGCCTTGCTAGGATCGCGCCACCGGACGACCGGACATTCAGCGACCCCTAACCCAGGAGCCCCTATGTCCGGCGCCGACGTATCCCATCGCAATCACCTGGACGGCCTCTTTCGCAGCCATTACCACTGGCTTTGCACGTACCTGCGCCGTCATTTGCACGATGCGGCAAGCGTGGAAGACATCGCCGCCGAAACCTTCGTGCAACTGCTCGAAGCGACCGGCCTGACCGCGCTCCGTGAACCCCGAGCCTTGCTCACCACCATCGCGCAGCGTCTGCTTTATCAGCGCTGGCGCCGCGCGGATCTCGAGCGTCAGCACCGACAGCAGATTGATGTGGATTACGCCACCTCGCCCGAAGACATCGCGCAACTGACGCAAACCCTGAGCCGTCTCGACCGCAGCCTGCAACGGTTGCCGGGCAAAGTCCGCTCGACCTTCCTGCTCGCGCGCATCGACGGCCTGACCTACCCGCAAATCGCTGCCGAACTGGGCATCTCCCAGCGCTCGGTCAGCGTGTACATGACCCGTTCCCAGGCGCTGTGCGATCGCCACAGCGCCAACCAATTCCTACAAGACAAGAGGTCTGCATGAGATCGATCAAAACCCTGCTCGGCGGTTCAATACTGGCGTTGAGCCTGAGTGTCGGCGCGGTCTCGGCGGCGGAGAAAACCACGCCGATCCACTTCGGTGACATCACTTGGGAAAGTGGCAGTTTCATCACTGAAGTGCTGCGCCTGATTGTCGAGAAAGGCTATGGCTATTCGACCGATACGCTGCCGGGCAGCACCGTCAGCCTAGAAGCGGCGCTGGCAAAGAATGACATTCAGGTGATCGGCGAAGAGTGGGCGGGGCGCAGTCCTGCGTGGGTCAAAGCGGCCGCCGAAGGCAAAGTGTTTGGCCTCGGTGATACGGTCAAAGGTGCCACCGAAGGCTGGTGGGTGCCGGAATACGTGATCAAGGGTGATCCGGAACGCGGCATCAAACCTCTGGCGCCGGAACTGAAATCGGTAGCCGATCTGCCGCGCTACAAAGACGTGTTCCGCGATCCCGAAGACCCGAGCCGAGGGCGTTTTCTTAACAGCCCGACCGGCTGGACGTCAGAGATCGTCAACAGCCAGAAGCTCAAGGCGTATGCGCTGAATGACAGCTTCGTCAATTTTCGCACCGGCTCCGGCGCGGCGCTGGATGCCGAAGTGGCATCGTCGATTCGTCGGGGTAAGCCGGTGCTGTTCTACTACTGGTCGCCGACGCCGCTGCTCGGACGCTTCAAACTGGTGAAGCTCGAGGAGCCGCCGTTTGATGCCGAAGCCTGGAAGACCCTCGCCGATGCCAATAACCCGAATCCCAAGGGCACCCGCTCGATGCCGGCAAGCCTGGCGATTGGCGTGTCGGCGCCGTTCAAGGCGCAGTATCCGGAACTGGTGACGTTCTTTGAGAAAGTCGATTTGCCGATTGATCTGCTCAACCAGACGCTGGCGGGGATGAGTGAAAAACGCCAGCAACCGCGGGCGGTGGCCGAGGCGTTTTTGCGCGATCAGCCGCAGGTCTGGAAACTTTGGGTGCCCGCAGAAGTGGCTATCAAGGTGAGCTCCCACCTCTAATCCGTCTGCCAACCCCCTGTAGGCGCTGCCGCAGGCTGCGATCTTTTGACTTTGTTTTTCAAGAACGAGATCAAAAGATCGCAGCC
>NZ_JACSZV010000027.1 GCF_014472415.1 Pseudomonas sp. N40(2020) | reverse complement strand
GGCTGCGATCTTTGAAAATCAAAAGATCGCAGCCTGCGGCAGCTCCTACACAGAGCGGTCAGCAGCGTCAGTCAGGCAACGCAGTGCGCCAGGCACACCGCGTCGACGCTCAGCCAATCAGTAGCGGTAAGCGTGCGGCTTGAACGGGCCTTCGACGGTCACGCCGATGTAGTCAGCCTGTTGCTTGGTCAGTTGAGTGACCACGCCGCCGAAGCCGCGAACCATTTCCAGGGCCACTTCTTCGTCGAGTTTCTTCGGCAGTACTTCAACGGTCAGACGCTCGGCTTTCTGGGCTGGCGACAGGTCGGCGTACTTCTGGCCGAACAGGAAGATCTGCGCCAGCACCTGGTTGGCGAACGAACCGTCCATGATGCGGCTCGGGTGACCCGTGGCGTTGCCCAGGTTCACCAGACGGCCTTCGGCCAGCAGGATCAGGTAGTCGTCGTTCTGTGCGTCGAACGCGCCAGCACCGGTACGGTGGATCTTGTGTACCTGTGGCTTCACTTCTTCCCATGCCCAGTTCTTGCGCATGAAAGCAGTGTCGATTTCGTTGTCGAAGTGACCGATGTTGCAGACAACAGCGCGCTTCTTCAGGGCTTTGAGCATGTTGGAGTCGCAAACATTGACGTTACCGGTGGTGGTCACGATCAGGTCGATCTTGCCCAGCAGCGCTTTGTCGATGCTTGCTTCGGAACCGTCGTTGATACCGTCGATGAACGGCGAAACCAGTTCGAAACCGTCCATGCACGCTTGCATGGCGCAGATCGGGTCAACTTCGGAAACTTTAACGATCATGCCTTCCTGACGCAGGGACTGAGCCGAGCCCTTGCCCACGTCACCGTAACCGATGACCAGCGCTTGCTTGCCGGACAGCAGGTGGTCGGTACCGCGCTTGATCGCATCGTTCAGGCTGTGACGGCAGCCGTACTTGTTGTCGTTCTTGGACTTGGTCACCGAGTCGTTGACGTTGATGGCCGGGATTTTCAGCTCGCCCTTGGCCAGCATGTCCAGCAGACGGTGTACGCCGGTGGTGGTTTCTTCGGTCACGCCGTGAACGCGATCCAGCACCTGTGGGTATTTCTTGTGCAGCAGCTCGGTCAGGTCGCCGCCGTCGTCGAGGATCATGTTGGTGTCCCATGGCTGGCCATCCTTCAGGATGGTCTGCTCCAGGCACCACTCGTACTCTTCTTCAGTCTCGCCTTTCCAGGCGAAAACCGGGATGCCGGCAGCAGCGATAGCGGCAGCAGCCTGATCCTGAGTCGAGAAAATGTTGCAGGACGACCAGCGAACTTCGGCACCCAGGGCAACCAGGGTTTCGATCAGCACGGCAGTCTGAATGGTCATGTGGATGCAGCCGAGGATCTTGGCGCCTTTCAACGGCTGTTCGCCGGCGTACTTGCGACGCAGACCCATCAGGGCCGGCATTTCCGATTCGGCGATGATGGTTTCGCGACGGCCCCAGGCAGCCAGGGACATGTCGGCAACTTTGTAATCGGTAAAATCTGCAGGCGTGGTAACAGCGCTCATGAAGAGCCTCCATTCGTAATGTATGCGAATGGGCGCCGTTGTGCGTTTAGTGTCCGGCCAAGGCCAGTCAACGCCCCATCCGAGCCTGACAGGATGAACCTGCTGCAGCGCCCCTCGGACAGGTGGCGGGAAAACGGTAGCAAGTGAACGTTACCGTTTTGAAACGGGAGCGATTATAGCCGTCTAGACTGATCTTCCAAAGGGTTTCTGTCGGCCAAATGAAGATCGCTAATGGCGACCATAGTCGAAGCCGCATGGAGCCTGACCGCTCGGTCTGCCAAGATGGCGCCCATCTTTCGGCAAACGCTCAGGAGTAAACATGAATTTCCACACCCGCAAATGGGTAAAACCCGAAGACCTGAACCCCAACGGCACCCTGTTCGGCGGTAGCCTGCTGCGCTGGATCGACGAAGAGGCGGCCATCTACGCCATCGTTCAGTTGGGCAATCAGCGCGTGGTGACCAAGTACATCTCCGAAATCAACTTCGTCAGCGCCTCGCGCCAGGGCGACATCATCGAACTGGGCATCACCGCCACCGAGTTCGGCCGCACCTCGATCACGCTGACCTGTGAAGTGCGCAACAAGATCACCCGCAAGAGCATTCTCACCGTCGAGAAAATGGTTTTCGTGAATCTGGGCGAAGACGGCTTGCCGGCACCGCACGGGCGCACGGAGATCAGGTACGTCAAAGATCAGTTCAAGGAAGATGAATCAGTCAGCGAGTAATGCGAGCCCCTACAGAACGTATTCCGAACGGCAAGGGTCGTAGCTAAAAGCCCCCAACCGGTTCCCACGCCATGACCACTCCGACAGACGGCAAGACCCCCGACCTCTCGGCCAAAGAGCAACACGAAGTCGAGAAAAGCCAGCCGCCCCGCGCGGCGGTTCTGCATGAAATCATCCGCTCCCAAGGCGATCAGGAATTGGAGCGCAGCATCGCCGCACTGTGGTGGTCGGCACTCGCCGCCGGCCTGACCATGGGCCTGTCGCTGATGGGGATGGGGCTGCTCACCTCGCGGTTGCCCGACGGCGACGAATTCAAGGTGATTGCCAGTTTCGGCTACTGCGCAGGCTTTCTCGCGGTGATTCTCGCCCGCCAGCAACTGTTCACCGAAAACACCCTGACTGCCGTGCTGCCAGTGATGACCAAACCGACCCTGCTCAATTTCGGCCGGCTGATCCGCCTTTGGACGGTGGTGCTGTTTGGCAATCTGTGCGGCACGATTCTGGTGGCGTACGTGATGCTGGAACTGCCGATCTTCGACACCAAGACGGACCACGCCTTTCTCGAAATCGGCCGCAAGGTCATGGAAAACCATGCCAGTCAGATGTTCGCCAAAGGCATAATTTCCGGCTGGATGATCGCCACCATGGTCTGGATGATTCCGTCCATGGAGAGCGCGAAGATGTGGATCATCATCCTCATCACCTACCTCATGGCGCTCGGCGATTTCACCCACATCGTGGTGGGTTCGGCAGAAGTGTCATATCTGGTGTTTGCCGGCGAATTGCCGTGGAGTGATTTCTGGATGGTGTTCGCCGGGCCGACCTTGGCGGGCAACATCATCGGCGGCAGTTTCATTTTTGCCCTGATCAGTCATGCACAGATCCGCAGCGAGAGCGGGGCGCCAAAGGCTGATAAACCAGACACTGGCGAACCCCGCGACGATGATTCCGACCGCAAGACGCAATAGTTTCAGGCCTTGAACGGCGGGCTGAGCGGTTCTGTAACCGGCTCGCTCTCAGGGGCCTTGAGCTGTCCTTCCCAGCGAGCGATGACCAGCGGCGCCAAGGCGTTGCCCAACACATTGAGCGCGGTCACCGGCATGTCCATCAATCGGTAGACACCGGCGATGATGGCCACGCCTTCCACTGGCAAGCCGGCGGCGGTCAGGGTGGCGGTCAGGATGATGAACATGAAGCCCGGAACCCCCGCCGCGCCTTTGGACGTCAACACCATGATCAGCACCAGCATCGCCTGGTCGGCCAGACCCAGGTCGATGCCGTAGGCCTGGGCGATGAACAGCGTGCCCAGCCCGGCGAACAGTGAAGCGCCGTCGAGATTGAACGAGTAACCCAGTGGAATGACCATGCTGGTGATTGGGCGTGGCGCCCCATATCGCTCCATTTTCTCGATCAGTTGCGGCATCACCGTGGCCGAGGCGGCGCTGCTGTAAGCCAGTAGCAGCTCACTGCGGATCTCTCGCACAAGGTGGAAAAACCTGACGCCGGCCATTCGCGCCACTACTCCCAGCACGCACAGCGCGAACAGAAGTACCGCCACATAGGTGATGCCAATCAGCTTGGCCAGCGGCAGCAAGGCACTGAGACCGAAACTGGCCACGGTCACCCCGATCAGGCCGAAGATCCCGATCGGCGAATAGTGCATGACCAGATGCGTGACCTTGAACATGGTGTCCGAGACTGCCTGCATCACGGCGATCAACGGTGCTTTTTGCTGTTCTGGCAGCATCGACAAGGCGCAGCCGAACAGGATGGCGAAAAACAGCACTGACAGCAGTTTGCCCTGGGACATGGCCAGCACGATGTTGTCCGGAACGATGTTGACCAGGGTGCGGCCCAGGTTCTGCGTTTCGCCCGTGCTGACCAGACCGGACACCGGCGACTGCAGCGTACTGCTGAAGTCGGCTCCAGCACCCGGTTGGAATACATTGCCGACGACCAGGCCGAAGACAATGGCGATGCTGGTGATCGTGAAGAAATACACCAGCGTCTTGATCCCGACTCGCCCCAGAGCCTTGGTGCTGCCTGCCCCGGCAATGCCGACCACCATGCACGCAAAGACCAGCGGTACGACGATCATCTTCATCAGTCTGATGAACAGATCGCCTGCCGGTTGCAGCAGGTTGTCGATGAACCAGAGCTTGTGTTCGGGAAACTGGTTGAGAAGGATGCCGACGATTATACCGGCCGCCAGCCCGATCATGATGCGGGTGACAAGGCTGGTAGGTTTCCTGGTAGTCATGTTTTGCCCCTTTTTTCTTGTGTTTGTTGGGGGGAAGCTCAGTGTGCGAAAAGACCGGCGAAATCCTTGAAACCCTTGACCTCAATCGGGTTGCCGCTGGGGTCGAGAAAGAACATCGTGCGCTGCTCGCCGGGTTCGCCGGCGAAGCGGATTACCGGTGGAATTTCAAAAACAGTGCCTAGGCGGTTCAGGCGCTCGGCCAACGCCAGCCACTCCTCCAGCGGCAGCACGACGCCAATGTGTGGCATCAGCACTTTGTGCTCGCCGACTTGGCCGGTGCGCGTGGTGGCAAAAGGCGTGCCCACGTGCAGCGAGATCTGATTGCCGAAAAAATCGAAGTCGACCCAGGTCTCGGTACTGCGGCCTTCGGTGCAGCCCAACACATCTCGATAAAAAGTCCGCGCCTGTTCCAGGTCGCAAACATGGTATGCAGCGTGAAAAGGTCTGTTCATGTGATGTCCCCAAGTGAAGGAGCGCTCAGGGTAAACAGACCGTGCGGCGGGGCATAACGGCTTCGCCTTGTTCTGAGCGAAAGGAAAACTTATGGATGTCAGGTTCTTGAACAGTTTGGTCGCGGTGGTTGAAGCCGGTTCGATTGCGGCGGCCGCGCGGCGAGAAAATCGCACGGCGGCAGCAATCAGTCAGCGAGTCCAGGCGCTCGAACGCGCGCTGGGTTGCACGTTACTGCTGCGTACCGCGCACGCCGCCCGGTCCTCGGACCAATGCTTGCTGATCCTGCCGAAGATCAGGGCAATCATCGAACTGGCGCAAGAGTTACACGGCGACCTGCACCACGATGGGCTGTTCGGTGAAGTGACAATCGGTGCCATTTCCACCGCGCTGACCGGCGTGTTGCCGGGCTTGATCGAGCGACTGGCGCTTTCGGCACCGGATTTGAAGCTGAAGATCACCCCCGGCGATTCAAAAAGTCTTTACGAGAAGGTGCTCGCTGGGGAGCTGGACGCGGCGATTCTGGTCAGGCCACCGTTCCAGCCGCCGAAAGCCTTGGCGCTGACTGTGCTCAAGGTCGAGCCGCTGATTCTGGTTGCCCCGGCCAGGCATGCCGGGCAGTCACTTGAAGCGCTGCTGCGCGAACATCCATTCATTCGTTATGACGCGCGCTCTTGGGGTGGGCAGATTGCCCAGCGCTACCTCGATGAACAAAGTATCGAGCCGAATGTGCTGTGCGAACTGGATGCGCTGGAGACCATCGTCATGCTGGTCGCACAGGGGATGGGCGTATCGCTGGTGCCGCAATGGGCAGGGATGGCACTGGACGGCTTGTGCGTCATGCCGGTGGACGGCGGGCAGCGTTACACGCGGGAGTTGGTGGTGATGCATGGTTCGACACCGCACCGCCCGTTGGCGATGCGGCATCTGCTTGACCTGCTGGGCAGTGCGTCGTGAAGGGCTCCGCGACGGTGCCGCGTTGAGGCGTCAGTGTGCGGGTTGCGTCACATCACCCGGCTCGTTGCGAGTCGCGTGCTTGACCAGTTTGCCGATGGTCAGACCCTGCAACAGGATCGACGACAGCACCACGATGTAGGTGATGCTTAGCAGCAGATCACGTTCCGCGCCCAGCGGCAGGGCCAGCGCCAGTGCCACTGAAACACCACCGCGCAAACCGCCCCACGTCAGGATCCGGATGGTGCCGCTCGGCACTGTGCGCCAGCGCCGCAGCAGCAGGATCGCCGGGGCCACGGTCAGCAGACGTGACAACAGAATCGCCACCGCCAGCAAACTTGCCGCTGCCACATGCAACCAGTTGAACGGCAGCAGCAACAGTTCCATACCGATCAACGCAAACAGCAGCGCGTTGAGCATGTCATCGAGCAGCTCCCAGAAGCCGTCGAGGTATTTGCGCGTCATGTCATTCATCGCCAGGTTGCGGCCCAGGTTACCGATGATCAGACCGGCGACCACCATCGCAATCGGCGCGGAGACGTGCAGCTCGGACGCCATCGCCGAACCGCCGATCACCAGTGCCAGGGTCAGCATCACTTCGATCTGGTGTTGCTCGATGCTCTTGATCATCAGGTAGACCAGATAACCGATCAGCCCACCGAACAGCACACCGCCGATGGCTTCGTGAGCGAACAGCATGGCGGTGGCGCCGACGGTCGGGGTCTCGCCGAGTTGGGCGATGCCCAGCAACACGGTGAATACCACAACCGCAGTGCCGTCGTTGAACAGTGACTCGCCGACGATCGTGGTTTTCAGTGGTTTCGAAGCGTTGGCGGTACGCAATACGCCGAGCACCGCGATCGGGTCGGTCGGGGAAATCAGTGCGCCGAAAAGCAGGCAGTAGAGGAAGCTCACGTGCCAGCCGAACAGGGCAAAAATGTAATAGGCGAGGCTGCCGATCACGGCGGTGGCGATCAGCACACCGAAGGTTGCCAGCAGGCCGATGGGCCAGCGGTAGCTGCGCAGGTCGTTCAGGTTGACGTGCAGGGCGCCGGCAAACAGCAGGAACGAGAGCATCCAGTTCATCAGCAGATCGCCGAAGTCGATCTGGCCGATCAGTTGCTCCACGCGTTCTTCGAGGCCGGGATAGCCGAGCAGGCTCAGGCCTTGCAGCAGCAGGGAGAACAGCAGAGCGGTGACCATCACGCCGATGGTGGGTGGCAGGCCGATGAAGCGGAAATTGACGAAGGTGAGGAGGGTGGTGAGGCAGATGAAAGCGGCTACGAGTTCAAGCATCCGGGGTCCTTTGGATGAGGAGTGGAAAGACAGCGCACCGATTCTTCGGGGCAAGGGTTGGATGGGCTGATTCGGGGCGGGGACACAACTGTGTCCTCTCAGTTGGTCAGCCGCACACATTGGTGTAGGGTCAACCATAAAAATCAAGGAGTGAAACGTGTTGGCGACAGCTCTGGTGTTGGTGGCGGCGCTGTTGCATGCGGCGTGGAATACCCTGATCAAATTCAGCGCCGAACGGCTGCTGGTGGTGGCGTGCATGGACACCGTTGCGCTGCTGGTTGTCGCCGTTGCGCTGCCCTTCGTGAGTTTGCCGCCTGCGCAGATCTGGCCGTGGATTCTCGCTTCGGCAGCCTTCGAGTTGCTCTATCGCTATCTGCTGATTCAGGCCTATCGGGTCGGCGACCTCGGGCTGGTCTATCCGTTGATGCGTGGTTTGTCGCCGCTGGTGGTGCTGGCGCTGACCCTGATCTTTGCCGGTGAAGTGCTGACCACGCAGCAGATCTTCGGGATCATGCTGATTCCATTCGGCATGGTTTGCCTGCTGTGGCAGGGCGGTGGCGGGAAGCATTTGCCATGGTCAATGCTGCCGGTGGTGGCGCTGATTGGCCTGTGTATCGGTAGCTACACCTACATCGATGGGCAGGCGCTGCGGCGCTGGTCGCATCCGCTGGATTATCTGGTCTGGGTCACGCTACTCAGCGCCTGGCCGTTTCCGCTGCTGGCGTGGGTCGCCAAACGCCCGGCGTTCATGCAGTTCTGGCGTGAACAATGGAAGCTGGGGCTGACGGTCGGATTCTGCGTGTTGTTCAGCTACGCTCTGGTGCTATGGGCGATGCAGTTGGGCTCTATTGCGGAAGCGGCGGCGTTGCGCGAGATCAGTGTGATTCTGGTGGTGCTGTTCGGCATGCGCTACCTGAAAGAACCTTTTGGCCGGCCACGGCTCTTAGCCTGTGGGTTGGTGCTGATCGGCATGCTGGTGATGAAGTTCTGACCGCCCGCGAATTCTATAACTCGAACAAAGGACGGCGTTATGACGGTGGCTCTGTGGTGTGTGTTGATCGCGATCTTCTTGCCGTATGTGTGCACGATTGTGGCCAAGGCCTCGGGCGGTTTCAGGCTGAGGGACAATCACGATCCCCGGGATTTTCTCGACAGCGTTGATGGTGTGGCCCGGCGGGCGCATGCGGCGCAACTGAACAGTTTCGAAGTGATGCCGGCGTTTGCCGTGGCGGTGATCGTCGCGCATCTGGTGGGGACTGCGGAGCTGGTGACGGTGAATGTGCTGGCGGTACTGTTTATCACCAGTCGCCTGCTGTACATCATCTGCTACCTGGCGGACTGGGCGGTTCTGCGTTCGCTGGTGTGGTTAGTGGGGATGGGGTTGATTGCTTCGTTCTTCTTTGTGTCCGTGTAGAAAAACAGGATCAAGAGATCGCCGCCTGCGGCAGCTCCTACAGAGGACTTCGCGTTTCCCTGTAGGCGCTGCCGCAGGCGGCGATCTTTTGCTTTTATGGCTTATCTGCCACCTGCGGCACTTGCGGCAACGCCGCGCCTTTTGGCCAGAGCATCCAGATCTGCCCCTGCTGTTTCATGTCCCCGGCCAATTGCCCGGCCGCATCACCGGTGCCCCAGAACAGATCCGCACGCACCTCGCCGGCAATCGCACCGCCGGTATCCTGCGCTGCCACTGGCCGCACCAGTGCCGTGCCATCGGGGCGCGTGGTCGATAGCCACAACAGGCTGCCCAACGGAATAACCTTGCGATCCACTGCAGCGCTGTAGCCGGCCGTGAGTGGCACGTTCAGCGATCCGCGCGGGCCTTCGTTGCTGTCGGGGTTACGGGTGAAGAACACGTAGCTCGGGTTGCTGCCCAGCAGTTCCGGGATGCGCGACGGGTTGGCCTTGGCCCAGTTGCTGATCGCGCCCATGGTCACGTCTTCTTTTTTCAGCTCGCCTTGCTCGACCAGCCAGCGGCCGATGGGCCGGTACGGATGGCCGTTTTGGTCGGCGTAGGCGATGCGGAGCTGTTTCCCGTCTTGTGTCTGGATCCGCCCGGAACCCTGGATCTGCAGGAATTGCAGGTTCATCGGGTCAGTGAGGTAGGCCACCACCGGTGCTTTCACGCCTTTCGATTCAATGGTCGCTGAGTCGTCGTACGGCTTGAGCACCCGACCTTCCAGGCGCCCGCGCAGGCGCTTGCCTTTAAGCTCCGGATAAATACTGTCCAGCGAAACAATGATCATGTCCTCGGGCACGCCGTAAACCGGTACGTTCGCCGTTTCGGTTGGCGTAAGGCTGCCGGGGTAGACCGGCTCGTAGTAGCCGGTGATCAGACCGTTGGGGTTGTCGTTCTCCGCGCGCAGGCCGAAGACATCAAGGTTCTGTTTCAGAAAGGCGCGGATCTCGTTGGCGCTCTGCGGCACGTTGGCTGCCGCTGCGCAGGTAGTGCCCCAGACCGGATCGGCCTTGAGTCGAGTACAGGCGCTGCGCCACGAACCGAAACCGGCGACCAGATCGCTGTCGGACACCGCCGGCAGTGCTTCCCACGTCGCGGTGGAATAAGTGGCTAGCGCATGGGTTTTCGGCTTGGCGCTGTCGCCACCGGTGCAGCCGGCAAGAATGGCCAGCAATGGCAGGGTCGTGATCAGTGGGTGACGCCAGGCCTTGAAACGGCTGTTCATGCAGTGATTCCTATGCCGGTTGCCTCAGTGCTCCATGCGCTCAAGCAACCCGTATTTTTAATAGGGCTATTGGTGTTTATCGGTGACGCGGGGATACTGGCCGCCGATTTCCGTGACCTGAAGCCACCATGACTCTTAAACGTATTTCTGTTGTATTGCTGGCCTGTCTGACCTTGTCCGCCTGTGGCGGTGTCGATCCGAATTCTCCGCTGGGGCAACGCAAGGCGATCTTCAAACAGATGCTCAACACCGGCGAAGACCTGGGTGGCATGTTGCGTGGACGCATTCCATTCGACGGACCGAAATTCGCCGAGGGTGCGGTGAAACTCGATGCGCTGTCCCATGAGCCGTGGAAGCATTTTCCGCAGGTTCGCGAAGAAGATCACACCAGTGCCAAGGACGATGTCTGGCAAAAGCAGGCCCGCTTTCAGGAAATGGCTCGCAACCTTGAAGCGGCCACCGGTGAATTGGTGATCGCCAGCAAGGTTCAGCCTTACAAGGCCAGTAATCTCGGGCCTGCGGTGCAGAAAGTCGAAGATGCCTGCAGCGCTTGCCATAAAGAGTTTCGCGATCATTGAGATTTAAAAGATCACAGCCTGCGATCTTTTGATTTTTTACTTATCGATCTGATCCAGCGCGTCCTGCAACTCTTTACGCGACTCGGCGAGCTTGTTTTTGCGCTTGTCGATCTTTTCCGGGTCGCCTCTCTTCATGGCTTTGTCGAGGTCAGCCTGGCGCTGGCTGACTTCGTGCTTGGCTTCCAGCACCTTGTTCTCGCGTTCCTTTTTCAGGCCTGCGTCGGTGCAATGCTCGGTGACCTCACGCAGAGCAGTTTCCAGGCCCGCCTCCTGATCGGCATTACCGCGCGACTTGGCCTGTTCGATCTGGTTGATGATGCCCTGCTTCTTGGCAGCGCAACCGGTCAGGCCCGGAGCATCTTCGTCGGCCATCACGGGAGCGGCCATGGCGGCGCAGAGGGTGAGCAGGGCGAGCGGTGCGAGAAATTTCATAAAAGCTCCATGTGCAAAGACAATCGGGTCGGTTGGGCACTGCGCTGTTGGAGCGCCTCAGTGGCCGACGGGTTCCCGGCGTGCCGGGATTGCATGTTCAGAAACCGTCAATTCCGGCGGCGTGTAAAGTTTCGCTCAAGGCTAGCACCTGCGGGTCGCGGAAGAATGCGCTCAATTGCGCCGCGCGACCGGGGCCGATGCCGGGTTCTGCCTGCCATTGCTCGGTGTCACGTTGGGCCAGCACCAGCCACGAGTCAGGGAGTTGCGCCTGACCGGTCGCCGGTAAACCCAAGGCCTTGAGCCATTGGGCAAACGGCCGTTGGCGAGCGCTGTGAATACTGTGCATCAGGCGCGCGCTGCTGCGTTCGCCGAAGCCGGCAATGTTAGCAAGCTCTGGCTCGTCGAGGGTCAACCAATCCAGCAGGTTTTTCAGACGGCCTGTTTCGAGAAGTTTCTCCCAGGTGCCGCGACCGAAATGCGGCATGGCCAGTCCTTGCTTGCCACTGAGCCAGGTCAGGCGGGCGAGAAACTGACTTTCGCAACCGGGTGTAGGTTGCCAGCAACTCAAGGCATGAAAGTCGCTGGCGCTGGGGATTTTGAGTTCCGCACGTTCAGTGCTATGCCATACAACGCTGTCGAGTCGCGGAATCGTCAGGCCGGCGAGACTGATTGCCACTTGATCGCCGGGGCGGATGTCCAGCTCCTGCCAGCGTTTGAGTGAGCCGGCGCTGACCCGTTTGATCTCCCGGTCATCGAGCATGACGGGCGTCAGTTCCAGCACCGGCGTGATGCGCCCGGTGCGACCGATCTTGAAATTCACTTTGCGCACTTCGGCCAGTGCCTGGGCAAATGGATATTTCCAGGCGATGGCCCAGTACGGCGAACGCGCCTGCCAGCGCTCGGCGGGTGGGCGCCGGCTCTGGCGCAAAACCACACCGTCAGTGGCGAATGGCAGGGGAGAGCGATACCAATGCTCGCGCCATTCTTGTGCCTCGACGAATTGCGGGACGGGATGGCTGTAGGGTTCTGTTGCGGCGAACCCCAGCGCCGCCAATCTCGATAACCTTTCAGGCAAGTCTGCTGGCCCTTGCGGCCAGTCCCAAACGAACAGCCCGATCCCGGCGGCTTGTTCAGCGCTCAGCGATTTGCGTCTCATCAGGCCGGCCACCGTGGCGCGGGCGTTGACGCTGCCGGCTTGAGCCTGAACATGCTCGGTCAGACGCCAATAGAGTTCGCCCTGCACGAGCAGATCCAGCGGTTGTTTCAGTCGCTGAGGAATAGCGCCGATCATGCGCGCCGACGCCGTCCAGTCCTGTCCGCTGATGCCGTCGCCGCGACTGGTCGCTTGCTGCAAAAGTCCATCGCGATAAATCAGCGTCACCGCCACGCCATCGACCTTGGGTTGTACCCATACCCCTTGGCGATCACGCAGCCAGGCTTGCACGGCCTCGGCTTTGTGAAGTTTATCCAGGCCGGTGTGGGCGATTGGATGGGCGACAGCGCCGGAGACCGTGCGCACAGGCTCGATCGTCGCTGGCGATTTGAAACAGCCTCGCCACTCGCTGAGCCGCACGCGCGACTGGTCGTAAAGTTCGTCGGCAATCAATGAGCGGCCTTCGCGGTGGTAGGCGTCGTCCCATTGGTCGAGCTGTTTTTGCAGAGCGGTGATTTCGCGTTGGGCTTGGGCAGGTGGCCAATTCGGGCATTCGGCGTAGGCGTTTAGCGTAGGGAGCGTCAGCAGAAAAGTAATCAACAGGCGCAGCGTGGCATGCATCGTGAGCGTCCTTGCTCAAAGGGAATGCTTGAAGGCTAGGCGAGGATTTTGAGTTGGGTCGGCGTGGTGTTTTGCGGAGTGTTTCAATGCGCAAATTGATGTCGCTCTTGCAGGCCTCTTCGCGGGCAAGCCCGCTCCCACAGGGTTATCCGTTTGGATTCAGGAGTCGCATTTCAGGCACAAAAAAAGCCCCGCACGGCGCAAACCGTGCGGGGCTTTTCATGCAGCCAGGTTATTACAGGCCGGCAGCAGTACGCAAAGCGTCGGCGCGGTCGGTTTTTTCCCAAGTGAAGGTGGTGAAGGTGTCTTCGCCAACAGTCTTGGTCTGCGAAGCACGGCCGAAGTGGCCGTAAGCTGCAGTTTCCTGGTACATCGGGTGCAGCAGGTCGAGCATGGTGGTGATCGCGTATGGACGCAGGTCGAACACTTCACGCACCAGTTTGACGATCTTGTCATCGCTGATCTTGCCGGTGCCGAAGGTGTTCAGCGAAATCGAGGTAGGCTGGGCCACACCGATCGCGTAGGAAACCTGGATCTCGCAACGCTCGGCCAGGCCGGCAGCGACGATGTTCTTGGCAACGTAACGGCCGGCGTAGGCCGCCGAACGGTCAACCTTCGATGGATCCTTGCCGGAGAACGCGCCGCCACCGTGACGGGCCATGCCGCCGTAGCTGTCGACGATGATCTTGCGACCGGTCAGACCGCAGTCACCTACCGGGCCGCCAATGATGAACTGGCCGGTCGGGTTGATGTGGAACTGGGTGTCTTTGCTCAGCAGTTCGGCCGGCAGTACGTGCTTGACGATCAGCTCCATCACGCCTTCGCGCAGGTCTTTGTACGACACTTCAGGGTTGTGCTGGGTCGACAGTACAACGGCGTCGATACCGACAACCTTGCCGCCTTCGTAACGGCAGGTCACTTGCGACTTGGCGTCCGGACGCAGCCAAGGCAGCAGACCCGATTTACGGGCTTCGGCTTGCCTTTGCACAAGCTGGTGCGAGAAGGTGATCGGCGCTGGCATCAAAACGTCGGTTTCGTTGCTGGCATAGCCGAACATCAGGCCCTGGTCGCCGGCGCCCTGATCTTCAGGCTTGGCACGGTCAACGCCCTGGTTGATGTCGGGGGACTGCTTGCCGATGATGTTCATCACGCCGCAGGTGGCGCCGTCGAAGCCGACTTCGGAGCTGGTGTAGCCGATGTCGCAGATAACGTCACGAACGATCTGCTCCAGGTCAACCCAGGCGCTGGTGGTCACTTCACCGGCAACGATGGCCACGCCAGTCTTGACCAGGGTTTCCACCGCAACGCGTGCGTGTTTGTCCTGGGCAATAATGGCGTCCAGCACCGCATCGGAAATCTGGTCGGCGATTTTGTCCGGATGTCCTTCAGACACGGACTCGGAGGTGAAGAGGGAGTATTCGCTCATCTCGATGTTTTCCTGAATTTACCGATGGTGAATGTCGCCAGCCGGTCGCTGAAAGTGGCGAACCTGGATCTGGAAACCATTACGTAAGCCTACATAGAGGCTTTCCCCGGGAACGAGTCCCGCAGCGGTGGCCCAACGGGCCAAATCGTCCTGTTCAAACCCCAACCACAGATCACCGCAGGCCTCCCTGGCCCAACTCTGGTTGTGGCTACATAACTCTGTCACGAGCAGGCTACCGCCCGGTTGCAGCAGGTCGGCCATGTGCTTGAGCGCTTCGGCCGGCGCGGCGAAATGGTGCAAGACCATATTCAGTACCACGCAATCGGCCTGAAGGCTGCTGCCGTTCAATGCATCGGCCAATTGCAGGCTGACGTTAGCCAGTCGTTCACGTTCACATACCTGACGCGCCAGTTCGAGCATCGCCGGGCTGTTGTCCAGCGCGGTTACGGTGCTGAAGCGGCGCGCCAGTTCCGGCAGAAAAGCTCCATCACCGGGGCCGACTTCAATGGCCGTGGCAGCGCCACTGAAGCTCAGTTTGTCGAGCAGGGCCAGCACGCTTTCGCGGTACTGCGGCAGGCCGGCAATCAAGTCTTGCTGGGCGCGGAATTTCTCCGCGACCCGGGCGAAAAAGTCCTGGCTGGCCGCAGCACGTTGCCCGTGCACTTGAGCGATGCGCGCCTGCACGGCATCCGGCAGCGCCAGATTGTCGACTTCTTCTAACAACGCTGCGTGCAACTTGCCGCCCAGCAGTTCGGTATGGGGTAGGGCGCGACGATAGAAAATCGCGTTGCCTTCACGGCGAGTTGCCACCAGCTCGGCTTGCGCCAAGACCTTGAGGTGGTGACTCATACCGGACTGACCAATGCCGAAAATCTGTGCCAGTTCCAGTACACCAAACGAATCGTTGGCCAGCGCGCGCAATACATTCAGCCGCAACGGATCGCCGCCGGCCTTGCACAGGGCCGCCAGCTCGTCGCAATCGTCATGGCTAATGGAAGGCGCGCGTAAGTTCATGGGGCAGCAGTCTAGAGACGGGGTTAAATCCCCGCAAGAGCAATATCAAAAAGTTTTGATATTGCTAGATAGATGGCACTTCTCACGAGATGGTTAACTCTACAAACGAGCAGCGGAAAGGTTTCACCAACAGAAACCGCCGCTATCCATTGGAAAAACGCCTCTGCATGACTATCTGTCATTGCCCCGAGGCGCTCCGGTGAGGGAAAATGCCCTCCTTTTTTCCGTTCCAGTTTATTCACACCCAGGAGATCAGCGATGCCTAGCCGTCGTGAGCGTGCCAACGCCATTCGTGCCCTCAGCATGGATGCCGTGCAAAAAGCCAACAGCGGCCATCCCGGTGCCCCTATGGGTATGGCAGATATTGCCGAAGTGCTTTGGCGCGACTACCTCAAGCACAACCCGAGCAATCCATCATTCGCCGATCGTGACCGCTTCGTGCTGTCCAACGGCCATGGCTCGATGTTGATCTACTCGCTGCTGCACCTGACCGGTTACGACCTGTCGATCGAAGACCTCAAGCAGTTCCGTCAACTGCACAGCCGCACCCCGGGCCACCCGGAATTCGGCTACACCCCGGGCGTCGAGACCACCACCGGCCCGCTGGGTCAGGGTCTGGCCAACGCTGTGGGCTTCGCCCTGGCAGAAAAAGTCCTGGCGGCGCAGTTCAACCGTCCGAGCCACAACATCGTTGACCACCACACCTACGTGTTCCTGGGTGATGGCTGCATGATGGAAGGCATTTCCCACGAAGTCGCTTCCCTGGCCGGTACTTTGGGCCTGGGCAAGCTGATCGCCTTCTACGATGACAACGGTATCTCCATCGACGGCGAAGTCGAAGGCTGGTTCACCGATGACACCCCGAAGCGTTTCGAAGCCTACAACTGGCAGGTGATCCGCAACGTTGACGGTCACGACCCGGAAGAGATCAAGACCGCCATCGAAACCGCTCGCAAGAGCGCGCAGCCGACCCTGATCTGCTGCAAGACCACCATCGGTTTCGGTTCGCCGAACAAGCAGGGTAAAGAAGACTGCCACGGCGCCCCACTGGGTGACGCGGAAATCGCTCTGACCCGTCAGGCGCTGAACTGGAACCACGGCCCGTTCGAAATCCCGGCCGACATCTATGCCGAATGGGATGCCAAAGAATCTGGCCGCGCGGTTGAAGCCGAGTGGGATCAGCGTTTCGCTGCTTACTCCGCTGCGTTCCCGACCGAAGCCAACGAACTGATCCGTCGTCTGAGCGGTGAACTGCCGTCCGACTTCTCGGAAAAAGCCTCGGCGTACATCGCTGAAGTGGCCGCCAAAGGCGAAACCATCGCCAGCCGTAAAGCCAGCCAGAACACCCTGAACGCCTTCGGCCCTTTGCTGCCGGAACTGCTTGGCGGTTCGGCTGACCTGGCCGGTTCCAACCTGACCCTGTGGAAAGGTTGCAAAGGCGTCAGCGCTGAAGATGCCAGCGGCAACTACATGTACTACGGCGTGCGCGAATTCGGCATGACCGCAATCATGAACGGCGTGACTCTGCACGGCGGCCTGGTGCCTTACGGCGCGACCTTCCTGATGTTCATGGAATACGCTCGCAACGCCGTGCGCATGTCGGCACTGATGAAGAAGCGCGTGATCCACGTCTACACCCACGACTCCATCGGTCTGGGCGAAGACGGCCCGACGCACCAGCCGATCGAGCAACTGACCAGCCTGCGCACCACGCCGAATCTCGACACCTGGCGTCCAGCCGATGCCGTTGAATCGGCGGTGGCCTGGAAAAACGCTCTGGAGCGCAAGGACGGCCCATCGGCGCTGATCTTCTCGCGTCAGAACCTGCAGCACCAAGAGCGCGATGCCGGCCAGATCGCCGACATCAGCCGCGGTGGCTATGTGTTGAAGGACTGCGCAGGCGAGCCTGAGCTGATCCTGATTTCCACCGGTTCGGAAGTGGGTCTGGCGGTTCAGGCTTACGACAAACTGACCGAGCAGGGCCGCAAGGTGCGCGTGGTTTCCATGCCTTGCACCAGCGTGTTCGACGCTCAGGATGCCGGCTACAAGCAAGCCGTTCTGCCGTTGCAGGTCAGCGCACGTATCGCGATCGAAGCGGCTCACGCCGACTTCTGGTTCAAGTACGTGGGTCTGGAAGGTCGCGTGATCGGTATGACCACCTACGGTGAGTCGGCGCCGGCGCCTGCGCTGTTCGAAGAATTCGGTTTTACCCTGGAAAACATCCTGGGTCAGGCTGAAGAGCTGCTGGAAGACTAAGTCGGACAGTTGCGTCGACTGAACTGACGCCTTCGCGAGCAGGCTCGCTCCCACAGGGTTATGCACTGCCCATGTGGGAGCGAGCTTGCTCGCGAAAGCGATGGTTCGGGCAACATCGCACTACCTGATTCACCACGGTAATCGAGAACCCCATGCCTCAACCGCGTCCTTACAAAGTTGCACTCAACGGCTACGGCCGGATTGGTCGTTGCGTCTTGCGTGCGTTGTTTGAGCGAGGCGAAAAGGCCGGGTTTGAAATTGTCGCGATCAACGATCTGGCCGACATGGCCAGCATCGAATACCTGACACGCTTTGACTCCACCCACGGCCGCTTTCCCGGCGAAGTGCGGGTTGAAGGCGATTGTCTGCATATTAATGGCGACTGCGTGAAGGTCCTGCGCAGTGCCACCCCCGAAGGCATCGATTGGGCGTCGCTTGGCGTCGATCTGGTGCTTGAATGCTCCGGCGCTTACCACACCCGTGCCGACGGCCAGCGTTTCCTCGACGCCGGTGCGCCACGCGTGCTGTTCTCGCAGCCGATGGCCAGCGAGGCGGATGTCGACGCCACCATCGTCTACGGCGTCAATCAGGATTGCCTGACCGGCGACGAGTTGCTCGTGTCCAACGCCTCCTGCACCACCAACTGCGGCGTGCCGCTGTTGCGTCTGCTCGACAAGGCGATCGGCCTCGATTACGTGTCGATCACCACGATTCACTCGGCGATGAACGATCAGCCAGTGATCGATGCCTATCACCACGAAGACCTGCGCCGCACCCGTTCGGCGTTCCAGTCGGTGATCCCGGTGTCCACGGGTCTGGCACGCGGTATCGAACGCCTGCTGCCGGAACTTGCCGGGCGAATTCAGGCCAAAGCCGTACGCGTGCCGACGGTCAACGTGTCCTGCCTCGACATCACGATGCAGACCGCCACGGCGACCGACGCGAACGAGGTCAACCGGATCCTGCGCGAAGCCGCCACCAGCGGCCCGCTCAAAGGACTTTTGGCCTATACCGAATTGCCTCACGCCAGCTGTGATTTCAACCATGACCCACATTCGGCCATCGTCGATGCCAGTCAGACCCGTGTTTCCGGCCCAAAGCTGGTGAACATCCTGGCCTGGTTCGACAACGAATGGGGTTTTGCCAACCGAATGCTGGACGTTGCAGACCACTATCTGCAAACAGCAACTTCAAAAAAACCGTAGGAAGTGCGACCCATGACCGTGTTGAAGATGTCCGACCTCGATCTGCAAGGTAAGCGCGTATTGATCCGCGAAGACCTCAACGTCCCAGTCAAGGACGGTGTTGTCACCAGCGACGCGCGTATCCTGGCTTCGCTGCCGACCATCAAGCTGGCCCTGGAAAAAGGCGCGGCCGTGATGGTGTGCTCGCACCTTGGCCGTCCGACCGAAGGCGAGTTCTCTGCCGAGAACAGCCTCAAGCCAGTCGCCGACTACCTGAGCAAGGCCCTGGGCCGCGAAGTGCCGCTGGTGGCCGATTACCTGGGCGGCGTTGACGTCAAGGCCGGCGACATCGTGCTGTTCGAAAACGTGCGCTTCAACAAAGGCGAGAAAAAGAACGCCGACGAGCTGGCCCAGCAATACGCCGCGCTGTGCGACGTGTTCGTGATGGACGCGTTCGGCACCGCTCACCGCGCCGAGGGTTCAACCCACGGCGTGGCCAAGTTCGCCAAAATCGCCGCCGCCGGTCCGCTGCTGGCCGCTGAACTGGATGCACTGGGCAAAGCCCTGGGTGCTCCGGCCAAGCCAATGGCTGCCATCGTTGCTGGCTCCAAGGTCTCGACCAAACTCGACGTATTGAACAGCCTGAGCCAGATCTGCGATCAACTGATCGTCGGCGGCGGCATCGCCAACACCTTCCTCGCCGCAGCCGGTCACCCGGTTGGCAAGTCGCTGTACGAGCCGGACCTGCTGGACACCGCGCGCGCCATCGCCGCCAAGGTCAGCGTGCCGTTGCCGGTCGATGTGGTGTGCGCCAAGGAGTTCGCTGAAAGCGCTGAAGCCACCGTCAAGCTGATCGCTGACGTCGCTGCCGACGACATGATTCTGGATATTGGCCCGCAAACCGCAGCCAACTTCGCCGAACTGCTGAAGTCGTCGAAAACCATTCTGTGGAACGGTCCGGTCGGCGTGTTCGAATTCGACCAGTTCGGCAACGGCACCAAAGTGCTGGCCCAAGCCATTGCTGACAGTTCCGCATTCTCGATTGCTGGCGGTGGCGACACCCTGGCCGCCATCGATAAATATGGCGTGGCTGAGCAAATCTCCTACATTTCCACCGGTGGTGGCGCGTTCCTCGAATTCGTCGAAGGCAAAGTGCTGCCTGCCGTAGAAGTCCTGGAAAGCCGGGCCAAGGCCTGAGGCCGCCCGTCAGGCCAGGCAAAGGAGTGGTCACATGGTCAAGTCGTTAGCATTGTTGTTGCTGACCGGTACGCTGGCGGCCTGCGGGAGTAACCCGAAGGCAGAAGCGACACCGGCGCCCAGCGAGTCGCAGAAGGGCTGTTATCAGGCCGACTGGCAGGCCGAAACCAACCCGGTGCTGAACAAGCGCTCGGGGCCGGACGGTCTGGACAAATACGAAGCGCAAACCCCGGCCAAGGAACATGGTTGTCCTTGACGGGTCTGACTCTTAACTCAGGGCTGGCGGCGTGCGCCGTCAGTCGAGGAACACGGATGAAAGGCTTGATCGCCATTGCGGCGTTGGCATTGTTGGGCGGTTGCGCGCAGTTGAACCTGTTTCAGTCGTCCGCCCCCACGGATAACTGGACCACCTGGACCTGCGACAGCCAGGCCAAAGTGCTGTGGCGTTACACCGATGCCGGCCAGAAAGAAGTCGATGTTCGACTGGGTGGCGGTGATCAGGTCTATCGCCTGAAAGAAGAGCCGGGCGCCTCGGGCACGCTGTACAGCGACGGCATGCTGGCGTTTCACATCAAGGGTAACGAAGGCCTGGTGTACTGGGTCGCTACCAATGACCTGATCGGACGCGGCTGCAAGGCGCAGTAATTCAGAATTTGCTTTATCGAATCACCAGACCGGGCTTCGACCCCCGATCTGCAATCACTTGAATAGCCGCCGCCGCTCCGGCAGGCTGGCACGATTAACGACCCTCAACCGGGAGAGACACACACAATGGCACTTATCAGCATGCGCCAGATGTTGGACCACGCAGCCGAATTCGGCTACGGCGTTCCAGCTTTCAACGTCAACAACCTTGAGCAGATGCGCGCCATCATGGAAGCCGCTGACAAGACTGACTCCCCGGTGATCGTCCAGGCTTCGGCCGGCGCTCGCAAATACGCCGGCGCGCCATTCCTGCGTCACCTGATCCTGGCCGCGATCGAAGAGTTTCCGCACATCCCGGTGTGCATGCACCAAGACCACGGCACCAGCCCTGACGTCTGCCAGCGCTCGATCCAACTGGGCTTCAGCTCGGTGATGATGGACGGCTCCCTCGGCGAAGACGGCAAGACGCCGACCGATTACGAGTACAACGTGCGCGTTACTCAGCAAACCGTGGCCATGGCTCACGCTTGCGGCGTATCGGTAGAGGGCGAACTGGGTTGCCTGGGTTCGCTGGAAACCGGCATGGCCGGTGAAGAAGACGGCATTGGCGCTGAAGGCGTTCTGGATCACAGCCAAATGCTGACCGACCCGGAAGAAGCCGCTGACTTCGTCAAGAAGACTCAAGTTGATGCCCTGGCCATCGCCATCGGCACCAGCCACGGCGCCTACAAGTTCACCAAGCCGCCTACCGGCGACGTGCTGGCCATCGACCGCATCAAGGAAATCCACAAACGCATCCCGAACACCCACCTGGTGATGCACGGTTCCTCTTCGGTTCCACAAGAGTGGCTGGCGATCATCAACCAGTACGGCGGCGACATCAAAGAAACCTACGGCGTGCCGGTTGAAGAAATCGTCGAAGGCATCAAGTACGGCGTGCGCAAGGTCAACATCGACACCGATCTGCGTCTGGCATCCACCGGCGCCATGCGTCGCCTGATGGCCACCAACCCGAGCGAATTCGACCCACGTAAATTCTTCGGCGCCACCGTGACTGCGATGCGCGATGTTTGTATCGCTCGTTATGAAGCGTTCGGCACTGCTGGTAATGCTTCGAAGATCAAACCGATTTCGTTGGAAGCGATGTATCAGCGTTATCTGAAGGGTGAGTTGAACGCTAAGGTTAACTAAGCCTTCGAGTTGTAGATACACTAAAAAACCGCCGTCGGGCGGTTTTTTAGTGCATTAGGAATGGTCAACTCAGTATCGGCACTCGCTGAGCTGTTTGGATATTTCGCCTACATTCCCCTGCCACTTCCGTCAACTATCAGTCCTGCAGTACCCCCCGACAAGTCCTTATAAAATGGCCATAGCGCAGTGGCCTCGGGGTTGGACTTTTCTTTTTTAAGACCGTTCCACTCCTCGAAGTATGGACCATCGCTGTTGTATTTAGCCTCGAACGCCCAATTTGCGTCGGGTGTTGAAAAGCTCAAATCAGTTTTCTTGGCTGCGTTGTTAAAATTAAATCCGCCGCTGATGTTTTCCTTGCCAGCAGCGGTGAGAAAAGTACCTGTAAAGCGACCAGCCGATTCATCCATGGTAGTGATTACAAGTTGATGGCCTTTCGGAAACGAGTTGTAAATACCTTTCATATTTGAATGGGACATTTGAAGCCTCCGCTGTAAATTATTAAATTCAGTTCCTTTGAGTTTTCCCTAAGGAGCCGTTGCTGCGAGAACAGATTAGTTTTCAGCGTTATTCGTTGTCACCTGTAATAAGTGACAGGTTTTTATATGCTTTTGAAATAATGATCTGCGCAATATGATCTATAGAAAAAAGCGGGTTAGTAGAAAAAGGGGACGATTTATTTATCACCGATTTATTTAATTGCCCCTAGTGCTTCTATCCGCTTTGTTTCGCAGGTCTGCCCTGGGCTCGATGCGATATTCGCAATCCAGTGATTTGTTCTATTTCGTCTATAAATCGAGGATTGCCGGTCAACTGGCCACGCTGGAGGGCGCCTCGGATCAACTGCAATTCTGAGGAAGGTATCGCCTGTTCCATAAATGAGGTATAGCGAGCAAGGCGCTCAGTATGAGTTTTACCGAGTTCGTTGAAACAAGGATCTTCGTCTAGCCAATGGTTGTCTGCAGTTTCGTTGAGGCGAAGGTGCAAGCTCGACCAAGGGTAATCTTGTGCCTGCTGAACCATTTGCGCTCGCACCGGGTTTAGCTCGATGTATCGACTACATGCCAGCAGATAGGTGTCGGTTTGAACCACGCTGGATTTGTATCGACTCTCCCACAAGGTACCGGAGCGGCCCTCCAGCTTATTGCGATACCTTGTCATGCGTCCCGCCAGGCCTTTCATTAATTGTCCGAGACCCGCAACGGAGTCCCCCGGAGCTAGCAATAGGTGGACATGATTGGTCATCAAGCAGAAGGCATACACTTTCACGTTGAATAGCGTTTTGAGTTCTCGCAGATCTTCGAGATAACGCTGGAAGTCGCCCGGCTCGGCGAACACAACCTGCCTGTTGTGGCCTCGTTGCACGACATGATGCGGATAATTGGGTAACACAACACGTCCCGTTCTGGGCATATCGCCTCCTACGTCCTTGTAGTAATGAGGGAAGCGTAGCAGCTAGAAGCGTGCTTCCCTCCTCGCTGAAAGTCGTTTTCAGTCTCGCTTGCTTCTAGTTATCTCTGCTATCGCAAAAATGTATGAAAAACTGTCATTTATTACAGGTGATTTAATGCCGGCTGCTGCCTATTGTTTGATGTGTAAGCCGATAAACAAGCAAAAGAGGTGGTTTAAATAAGTCTGTCCCCTTTTTTGGTTCCCTTTTTTGGTTCCATAAGACGGGTTTTTGTTAAGCAGAGCGCTCATTTCAGACTATCTGGAACATGGCTTCATTAGACCAGTTATTGTTATTGACTAAGCCGGAGACCATCTCGCCAACTACGGCAGTGTAGTTGCCTGGTAAGAGGGGAATGGTCGTAATGGTGAATAGGCCATCACCGCGCGTTTCACCTTGTCCCAAATGCATGCCAGACCCACTTTGTGCCACATAAATTTTAGTATTGGCTGGTCCCGTTCCATCTAATATAGCTTGATTGCCAACGACCCTGACGCTGTTGATCTTTGTAGTGGCCATTTCGAGATCCTTCTGGTTGGATAGTTATAGATAGTTTTTTATCTTGCTGCTTGTTACTTTGTGTTTGCGTTAGGAATTCTAAGTTTAAATATGCCTTCAGTAACCTGTAAGAAATGACGTTTTTTTATAATCTTTTGCGATTGACTTAAGAGTGTTTTTAAGTGGGTACTGATTCAGTAAAGCGTGCTGACTCAGCGGAGTGCTCTTTTTAGTTGAATTACAGGGGTGAGCGGAATCAAGGGAGAGCTTCTTGATATAAGAAACCCGCCTAGAGACGGGTTCTTTAATGGCGATTAATTGCTTGTTTAAGCGGCGCTACTCCTTCAACTCAACATGATCCAGCGCCTGATTCACCGCCAGTTCACCGAGCATGACCACCTGCGCGATGCCCAGCGCAGTCTTGCGGTGCGAGGTGTCGAGCGTCGCGGCGAAGTTGTTGAGCATTTCGCTGGCTGAACTCAGGGTTTCGCTGGCGTTGGCCAGCAGGGATTCGGTGTTGTACTTCGGGTTGGCGAGGTACATGGCCTCGGGTTCGTGGGTGCTGGCCATGATCGCGGCGGCCGGGTTGAGGTAGTGGTCGAGGGCGCGCTCGGCGGCGTCGTGGAATCTTTTTGAGTTGGGGGATTCGTAAGGGGATGCCGGGTCGGTGACCGGCGGATGAGGCGTTGATTTAGTCATTTGCTCGAAACCTTATTGGAGTGCCCCCTCTCTGGCTACTAATCAAAGTGGAGGCAACTGTACGCAGGTTAGTAGACCGGGGTTTCGAGCAAGCCGGCGCACCCGAAGGTGCCCTGCGCACAGCTACCATCAAGCGCAGGAATCGAAATCCCTGACTGACAGATGCTTGTGCACCAAGCGTGAAACCACGGGCTACTAAACCCGATCACTGGAAATCAGTGACGCGAATCAAGTTACCGATGGCCCTCCAGGCGCACAAGCCGGCGGATTCTGGCGTACCCGTAGGCAACGACGCAAGCTGTTGTAGGCATCCGGAAGTAACCGCCGACCGATCTAAACAACGCCGTTTAAATGCGGGGATTATTTGTCGTGATCGATATCGAGTTTGCTAAACGTCACCTGCCCACCCTCACTCGTGTACCCCGTATTGTCCTGCACATAAACCCCGGCCTTGAAATACAACGGCTTGTTGCGCCACGTCGCGCTGATCTGCGAATCCCACTGATAACCCGCCGCACTTACGCCCAGTGCGCCGCCGGGGCTTAAGTGGATGAGGTAGTTGAATTCGCGATCGAGTTTGACCCCGGTGGCGAGGGTGATGACGCGGCTTTCGTCGTCATCGGGATGCATGCGCACTTTGATCACCAGGTTGCCGGTTTCGGTTTTGGTCTTGTACTGGTATTCGAGTTTGAGCATCGGCTTCTGGCTTTCATAGGCGTGGATCTGGCCGATGACGATTTTGCCGGAGCTCGGCACTTTGTTGACCGTGAGGGTCGCGCGCAGCAGGTTGTCGGCGTCGGGGTAGTACCAGTTGCGCAGGGTGCCGTTGCTGTAGGTTTCGCGCAGTTCGGTGCGGGGGTAGATGGCGTTTTCGGTTTTTGACCCGGTCACCGGTGACCAGAAGAACAGGGTGCCGGTATCGGAATGGAAGTACTGATCCTTGAAGCCTTTCACCAGTTTGGAGGTTTCGACGGTGTATGGCGGGCTGCCAACGGGAACGCTGAGGTTCCAGGTTGCGAGATCGATCATGTCGGTTCTTCCACTCAATTTTCGCTGCACGCGCATGCCAGAAGCTCTAGCCCGCGCGTTTTGGGGCGGCCTTTATAAGCGTAGAGGGATTTTTTGTTAACCGCCGTCCGGCGGACGATTGACGTCAACATCCTGTCGAAATGCCATCTATCCCGGTTTTAGCGGGCTACAGGACTGACCGTTAGTCGGCTAAACCTGCCATTGGTTAAATGATGGCCTGATGACAGCTACTGCTTTTGTCGATCCGCGACTAGAGTGATGGCTCAGTATGTGTACGGTTTTAACCGGAAAACCGCCTGTGGTCCCGATAAGAGAAGCAGCATGGAATGCGCGCAACCCCAGCCAGGTGAAGGCAACTCTGTCCTTTTGATCGTTGATGATTACCCTCAAAACCTGATCAGCATGCGCGCGTTGCTGCAGCGTCAGGATTGGCACGTGCTGACCGCCGCCTCCGGTTTCGAGGCGCTGAATATCCTCCTCGAACACGACGTCGATCTGGTGCTGCTGGACGTGCAGATGCCGGGCATGGACGGCTTTGAAGTCGCGCGACTGATGCGCGGCAGTCAGCGTACGCGGCTTACGCCGATCATCTTCCTCACCGCTAACGAACAGTCCCAGGACGCCGTGATCAAGGGCTACGCCAGTGGCGCGGTGGATTACCTGTTCAAACCGTTCGATCCGCAGATTCTCAAGCCCAAAGTGCAAGCGTTGCTTGAGCATCAGCGCAATCGCCGGGCTTTGCAGCGCCTGAGCCGGGATCTGGAATCCGCCCGGGCCTTCAATGCTTCGGTGCTGGATAACGCCGCCGAGGGCATTCTGGTTTTGGGCGAGGACGGCTTGATCCGCTTTGCTAATCCGGCGATCTCACGGTTGCTCAATGCGCCGGTGAAGGAGTTGGACGGTAAGGAGTTTCTCGATTATCTGCAGAAACCGCACATTCCCGTGTGGGCCGATTCCGAATTCCGTACAAGCTATCAGCGCGGCGAAACCCTGCGGCTGCACGATGCTCTGCTGCGCACCGCGCCGGGTCAGCAGGTGCCGGTGGCGCTGTCCTGTGCGCCGTTACCTTCCGAACAACAGGCGATGGTGGTGACGGTGCTGGACATGTCGGTGGTGCGCCATCTGCATCAGCAACTGGAATTTCAGGCCGTCACCGATCCGCTGACCGGTTTACTCAACCGTCGCGGTTTTTACCAGACCGTGGAAAATCTGCTATTGCGCGGTGAGCGCAGCGACAGCAGTTGGGTGCTGCTTTATCTGGATCTGGACGGCTTCAAACGGGTCAACGATTCCCTCGGCCATGATGCAGGCGACCGCGTGCTGCGCTGGGTGTCCGAGCAGTTGAAGGCGTGTCTGCGGCCGTTCGATATTCTGGCGCGCATGGGCGGTGATGAATTTACCGCGCTGCTGGATCTGGAGTTTCCCGAGCAGGCGGCGAAGATTGCCGAGAAACTCATCGAAAGAGTGTCGATCTGTCAGCAAATCGAAGGGCTGGATATCGCGCTGGGCGCCAGTATCGGTATCGCGACATACCCTGATTGCGGATCGAACCTCGACGGTCTGCTGCGCGCCTCTGACATTGCCATGTACGAAGCCAAGCGTGCCGGGCGTCAGCAATATCGCTTTTACGATCATGAAATGAACGGCCGGGCGCGTTCGCGTCTGATGCTGGAAGAGAGCGTGCGCGCCGCCATCGAAAACCGTGATTTCAACCTGGTCTATCAACCGCAGGTGGCCATCGACAGCGGCCAGATTCGTGGCTTTGAGGCGTTGTTGCGCTGGCAGCACCCGAGCGTGGGTGATGTGCCGCCGGGTCTGTTTTTGCCGTTGCTGGAAGAGGCGCGGCTGATCAGTCGTCTCGGCAGCTGGATTTATCATCGCGGCGCCGGCCAGCGCAAAGCCTGGGAAACCTTGTTTGCCGAAGATCTGGTGCTCGGCGTGAGTTTGAGCAACACCCAGTTCAGCCTGCCGAATCTGGTCACCGAGTTGCGCCAGGTCATGGAACGGCACGCTTTGCAGCCACGGCAACTGGAGGTCGAGGTCACCGAAGAAGCCTTGATGCAAAATCCGGACGAAACCCGTAAACAGTTGCGCTTGCTGCGCAATCTCGGGGTGCGGGTGGCGCTGGATGACTTCGGCTCCGGGCCTTGTTCACTGGCGCATCTGCGCGATCTGGAACTGGACACGCTCAAGCTCGACCGGCACCTCATCGCCCGATTGCCTGATTCGTCGCGGGACGCTTCACTGGTGAGCACAGTCATCAGTCTGTGCAAGCAGTACGGTTTGCTGGTGATTGCCGAGGGTGTCGAGACCATCGAGCAATACCAATGGCTGCAAGCTCACGGCTGCGAATATGTGCAAGGCTTCCTCGTCGCGCGTCCATTGATCGCCGAGGATGCTGCCAGCTTCGCCGAGCCGTTTGACTGGAGCGCGTTGCCCGGTTGAATTCGCTACACTGGCACACCTTTTTCGAACCGTGTCGCCCGTCCATGACTGTGTTGAAGTATCTCCAGGCCTATCCCGCGCAATTGCAGGATCAGGTGCGCCAGCTGATCGCCGACGGGCGTCTGGGTGAATACCTGGATCAACGTTACTCGGGGCGGCATGACGTGCAGAGCGACAAGGCGTTGTACAGCTACGCGCTGGATCTGAAGCAGGAATACCTGCGTAATGCTCCGGCCATCGACAAAGTGCTGTTCGACAACCGCCTCGACCTGACCCACCGCGCCCTTGGTCTGCACACCACGGTTTCACGCGTGCAGGGCGGCAAGCTCAAGGCCAAGAAAGAGATTCGTATCGCCTCGCTGTTCAAGGACGCCGCGCCGGACTTTCTGAAAATGATCGTGGTGCATGAGCTGGCGCACTTCAAAGAGTCGGATCACAACAAGGCGTTTTATAAATTGTGTGAGCACATGCTGCCGGGGTATCACCAGGTCGAGTTTGATCTGCGGGTGTATCTGACGTGGCGGGACATGCAATAACAACAGTCGCAACCAGGAAGGTGTGGATGGACGTAAGCAAGACCAAAAGCAGTTTCTATCGCCGCTTGTATGTGGCGTATCTGATCGACAGCGGCCTGGCTCCGAGTGTGCCGACGCTGACCGAAGTCACCGGCATGCCCCGGCGCACGGCGCAGGACACGATTGCCGCGTTGGCGGATCTGGATATCGTCTGCGAGTTCGAACAGGAAGAGGGCGCTCGCAACCATGCCGGGCGTTATCGGATTCGCGAGTGGGGGGCGATTGATC
This sequence comes from Pseudomonas sp. N40(2020), assembly GCF_014472415.1. GTDB lineage: Bacteria > Pseudomonadota > Gammaproteobacteria > Pseudomonadales > Pseudomonadaceae > Aquipseudomonas. The sequence goes on along the minus strand of NZ_JACSZV010000027.1, from coordinate 59,060 downwards.
GGGGGTGGATCGAGCGTAATTTGCGGCAGATCAAGGCAGTGCTGGAATATACCTGAGTCCTGAGTCCTGAGTCCTGAGTTGACTGAGCTGACGCCATCGCGAGCAGGCTCGCTCCCACAGGAAAATGCATTCCAAATGTGGGAGCGAGCCTGCTCGCGAAAAGGCCCTTAAGCGCGCCGCATCCCGATATGTGGAATGTCATCCTCCAGATATTCCTCACCCGCCACCACAAACCCGTACTTGCCGTAATACCCCTGCAGATGCGCCTGCGCCGACAGATAGATTGGCACCTGCGGCCAGTGTTTCTCGGCCTGTTTCAGCGCCTGCTCCATCATCTCGTGCCCCAGCCCTTTGCCCCGTCCTTGTGGCGCGGTGATCACGCGGCCGATCACCACGTCGCCGCCCTGGGACTCCGGGTCCAGCAGGCGCAGATACGCCATCAACTGGTCATCCTCCCAACCCATCAGGTGGTAGGTATCGCCGTCCAGGTCCTGGCCGTCGAGGTCCGGATAGGCGCATTTCTGTTCGACCACGAACACTTCCGAGCGCAGCTTCAAAAGGGCGTAGAGCTGTTCTTTGCCCAAGTCGCTGTGATGTTTGCAGACCCATTCGATTGTCATTTTCCGATTCCTTGAACGTGTCGCCCGATACTAAGCGCAGGCGCGAAAGATGTCTGTATGGCGTAAGAGTCTGTGACAAAGGTCAAAATGCCATCATTCCTTTCTCGCACCGGTGACTTCTTTGTGTAATCTGCTGGGGAACGCTGTGCACTGGCTGCAATGAGCTAATGTTAGGGCCTGGGTTTTGCCGGTACGGGGCCTTGGGGTTTTGACTGGAAACACGCCGGGCGTGCCGCCCGCTAAGGATTTTCAAGCATGCCGCGACTGCATCGAGCTTTTGCTTTGATCGGATTGCTCTTGCTGGCCCAAGCCGCTGCAGCCGAAAAGCTGCGGCTGGTGTTTGATATCTGGCCGCCCTTTACTGACGACACGCTGGTCAACGGCGGTCTGGCCACCGACATTGTCAGCACCGCGCTGGCTCGGGCCGGTTATGCCAGCGATTATGAGCAAGTGCCATGGGCGCGGGCGCTGCTGGGTGTCGGTGAGGGACGCTACGATGTGCTGGTCAACGCCTGGTACAACGATGAGCGCACGAAATTCGGGCAATTTTCCGGTGAGTATCTGGTTAATCGCATCCGCTTCCTCAAGCGCAAAGACACGCCCCTCGAATACAGCAACTTGCAGCAACTGCACACTTATCCGATTGCCGTGGTACGCGGTTATGCCTACTCGCCGCCGTTCGATGCCGACACCGCGTTGCAGAAAGTCCCTGTGCATAACTTTGCGATGGCGGTGCGTATGCTCGCGGCGGATCGGGTCAAGCTGACGCTGGAAGATGAATATGTCGCGCGGCATTACCTGGCACGGGAATCACCGAAAGTGCGCAGTGCCGTGGAGTTTTTGCCCAAGCCGTTGAGCGAGAACAGCCTGCATATCTTGGTGAGCCTGAAGAATCCGCAGCATGAGCAGATTGTCGCGGGGTTTGATAAGGCGATTGAGGCGATGAAGGCGGATGGCAGTTATGACAAATTGCTGAGGCAGCATGGGATGTGAGGCCAGTCCGGCCACCTCAAACCTCGGCAGTGTCTTTGATAAGGTGCGCCGCCAGCGTGCGCAACGGCCCAAGCTGCCGGCAGATCAGCGCCAGTTGCGTCTGTACCAACCGCTGCCCCTCATCAATCTCATCCGGCATCTGCTCCAGCTCATTGGCCAGCGCTTCTTCTTCATCACTCTGAATCGCCACTGGCTGCTTGCTCGCCAGCCCTTGGGCGATTTCATCGATGCTCGCCGCCAGTTTCACGCCGGCACCGTCAATCAAATGTTCGCGCACATCGGCCGGCAACTGAGTCTCGCGATGCGCGCCCAGCCCTGACAGATAACTGAGCAAGGTGTGCGACAGCACCAGAAAGCGGAAACCGACATCCGCTTCCTTCCGGAAATGCCCCGGTTCCATCAGCATGTTCGCCAGCGTCGTCGACAGCGCCGCATCGGCGTTGTGCGCGTTGCGCCGGGCCAGGCGATAAGCGAGGTCGTCGCTCTTGCCGGCGGCGTATTGCTGCATGATCTGGCGCAGGTAGATGCTGTTGCAGGTCAGGGTGTTGGCCAGCACTTTGTTCAGGCGTCGACCCTGCCAGTCCGGCAGGAACAGGAACACCGTCAGGCCGGCGATCAGGCTGCCGAGCAGGGTATCGAACAGCCGTGGCAGGAACAGTCCGTAACCATCGCCGACCTGATTGAAGCAGAACAACACCATGATGGTGATCGCTGCCGTCGCCAGGGTGTAGCGGGTGGTGCGGTTGGTAAAGAACACCACCCCGGCAGCGATGGCGAAGCACGACTGCACCAACGGGCTCGGGAACAGATCGAACAGTGCCCATGCCACGGTCAGGCCGATGGCCGTACCGAGAATCCGCTGACCGAGTTTGCGTCGCGTGGCGCCGTAGTTCGGCTGGCAGACGAACAGCGTGGTGAGGATGATCCAGTAGCCTTGCGACGGGTGAATCAAATGCACCATGCCGTAGCCGATGCTCAATGCCAGCGGCAAACGCAGGGCGTGGCGGAACAGCAGCGAAGTCGGCGTCAGTTGTGTGCGCAGGCGAATCCACACGTCTTTCAGATTGCGTGGCGAGCGGTCGAGCAGGCTGCTGTCGGTGGCGTCGGCCAAGGCGTCGGGGTTGCTGGCGTCGCTGAGCAGACGGTCGAGGGTGCCGAGGTTGGCCGCCAGTGCGCGCAGTGACCGCAGCAGGCCGCGCCAGGCCGGATTGCTCTGGATGCGCAGGTGTTCGAGGGAGGCGTCGAGGTCGCTCAGGGCTTCGGCGAAACTGGCGTCGTAGACGAACGGCTGGCGCATCTGGATCGATTCGGCCAGCGCCCGGCAGGCCTTGCCTTGCTGGCGCAGCAGGCGCTGGCAGCGGAACAGCACGTCGCTGTGGAAGAACGCTTCGGCCAGCGCGTTGTACGGATAGTGCGAAGAGCTGGCGCGTTCGTGAATGTCCTGGGCGAGGAAGTACAGCTTCAGGTAACGGCTGACTTTCGAGCCGGGGCGACCGTTGCCGACCCGGTGCAGGATGATTTCCTTGGCGCTGTTCAGTGCAGCGACCACGCGGCCATTTTGCTGGGCCAGTTCCAGGCGCCGGGCTTCGACGTCCATCTGCCGGACCGGCTCGAACAGCGAGGATTTCAGCTTCAGGTAGAACCCGAGTTCACGGAATAACCGCGCCAGACTCTGCTGCACCGGCTGATTGGAAAACATCGCCTGCCACAGCACCGAGAGCAAGCCGTACCAAGCGGCGCCCGCCACCAGCAGCATCGGTTCATGCCAGAAATCGATCACCGCGCCACCGCGCTGATCGACGCCGATCATCGTGTACACGGAGAGAATCAAGGTCGCCGACGCGATCGCACCATAACGCTCACCGAGCGCACCGAGCATGGTCAGGCCGAAACTGGCCAGTGCCAGAGCGACGGCAAACACGATGGGGTAGGGGAAAAGTAATTCCACCGAAAGCGCGGCGATGCTGAAACACACCAGCGTCACGGCGAGTGCGTTGAGGCGGCCCTGCCAACTGTCGTCGGTCTCGGCCAGGGCGCTGGCGATAATCCCCAGGAACAACGGGATCAGCAGCCCCATTTCATCCTGATACCAACACAGCGCCATGCTGCCGGTCAGGGCGATGAACACCCGCACGCTATAGCTGAATTTATCCAGCGCCCACAGGCGCCGCAAAGACTGACGAAACGAGGTCGAGGACATGAAGTGCGAAGGCCTTCCGAGGCGATGCCGCTAAATTGAGCCAGTAATGACGCCGACGCAATGGCGCCGATCACATCTGACAGCAAAAAGTGTTCCTTTGAGATCTTGTGCCGGATTAAATCTTGAATGGGGCACATAACCCTGTGGGAGCTGGCTTGCCAGCGATGGCTGCCTGACAGTCAACAATGATGTTGAATCTGCCGGCCTCATCGCTGGCAAGCCAGCTCCCACAGGTTTTTGTATTTAGCTTTGAATTAAACGTATTGCGCAGCAGCGTAACCCGAGGCCCAGGCCCACTGGAAGTTGAAGCCACCCAGATGGCCGGTGACGTCGAGCACCTCGCCGATGAAGTACAGGCCAGGGCTTTTCAGCGATTCCATGGTCTTGGAGGAGACTTCGCGAGTATCGACACCACCCAGCGTAACTTCGGCGGTGCGATAACCTTCGGTGCCGGCCGGAACGACTTTCCAGCTCCCCAGCTTGTCGGCGATTTCCGCCAGCTCGGCATGGGTGTATTGCTTCATCGGTTTGGAGACGAACCAGTTGTCCGCCAGCAGATTGGCCATCTTCTTGGTGAAGATTTCACCGAGCAGGGTTTTCAGTTCGCTGTTCGGGCGTTCGGCGACTTGCTGTTGCAGCCATGTAGCCGCGTCGTGATCCGGCAGCAGATTGATCTCCACCGTGTCGCCGGATTCCCAGAACGAAGAGATCTGCAGAATCGCCGGACCGCTGAGCCCGCGATGGGTGAACAGGATGTTCTCGCGAAAACTCTGGTCGTTGCAGCTCACCAGACAATCCACGGAAGTGCCGGACAGCTCCGTGCACAAGTCCTTGAGCTGATCGGTGATGGTGAACGGCACCAGGCCGGCGCGGGTCGGCAGCAGTTCGTGGCCGAACTGTTTGGCCACCTGATAACCGAAACCGGTGGCGCCTAGCGTGGGGATCGACAGACCGCCGGTGGCGATTACCAGCGACTGGCACTGGATCTGGCCGAGAGTGGTGTCGAGCAGGTAACCGCTCTCGATTTTTTCGATGGTCTGGATCGAGGTATCGAGGTGCAACTCGACGCCGACCTGATCGCACTCGTCCAGCAGCATGCCGAGGATGTCGCTGGACTTGTTATCGCAAAACAACTGGCCGAGTTTTTTCTCGTGATACGGCACGGCGTGCTTGCCGACCATGCCGATGAAATCCCACTGGGTGTAGCGCGCCAGTGCGGATTTGCAGAAGTGCGGGTTTTGCGAAAGGAAATTGCTTGGTTCGGTGTACATGTTGGTGAAATTGCAGCGACCACCGCCCGACATCAGGATTTTCTTGCCGGCCTTGTTCGCATGGTCGAGCAGCAGTACCTGACGGCCACGCCCGGCGGCGGTCAGTGCACACATCAATCCAGCGGCGCCAGCGCCAATGATCACGACTTCGGTAGAGCGCAAAACGGTGTCCTCACACAATGATCGTTCCCACGCTCTGCGTGGGAATGCCGCCATGGACGCTCTGCGCCCGCTGTTGAATCGTGACGCGGAGCGTCACAGGATGCGTTCCCACGCAGAGCGTGGGAACGACCGGGTCAGAGGATACGCACGCGCAACGAACGGCCCTTGATCTTGCCGTCGTTCAAACGCTGCAAGGCTTGCATGGCCACGGTGCGTTCAACGGCCACGTAGGCCTGGAAGTCGAAGATCGCGATCTTGCCGACCTGAGCGCCGGGAATGCCGGCGTCGCCAGTCAGAGCACCGAGGATGTCGCCCGGACGCACTTTGTCTTTACGGCCAGCGCCGATGCACAGGGTGGTCATCGGCGGCTGCAACGGGGCGAGGCCCTGGGACTTGAGGTTGTCGACCTGATCCCAGTTCAGCGGGGATTTCTGCAGTTGCTCGATGGCCTGCGCGCGGTGCGCTTCGCCCGGTGCAACGAGGCTGATCGCAATGCCTTTCTCGCCGGCACGACCGGTACGGCCAACGCGGTGAATGTGGATTTCCGAGTCGCGGGCCAGTTCGACGTTGATCACCATGTCCAGTGCATCGATGTCCAGACCACGGGCGGCAACGTCGGTGGCGACCAGCACTGAAGTGCTGCGGTTGGCGAACATTGCCAGCACCTGATCGCGGTCACGCTGTTCCAGATCGCCGTGCAAGCCGACGGCGGAAATGCCCTTGGCGGTCAGGTGGTCGACGGTTTCCTGCACCTGCTGCTTGGTGAAACAGAACGCCACGCAGGAAGCCGGACGGAAGTGGTGCAGGACTTTGGTCACCACGCTCATACGGTCTTCCGGGGAAATCTCGTAGAAGCGCTGCTCAATCTGGGTGTCATCGTGGAACGCTTCGGCCTTGACCGTTTGCGGATCACGCATGAATTTCGAGGCCAGTTGCTTGATGCCCACAGGATACGTCGCGGAGAACAGCAGGGTCTGACGACGCTCTGGGGTTTTGACGATGATGTCTTCGATAGCGTCGTAGAAACCCATGTCGAGCATGCGGTCGGCTTCGTCGAGGATCAGCGTGTTCAGGCCATCAAGTACCAGCGAACCCTTGCGCAGATGCTGCTGAATGCGTCCCGGGGTGCCGACGATGATGTGTGCGCCGTGTTCCAGCGAAGCGATCTGCGGGCCGAACGACACGCCGCCGCACAGGGTCAGGACTTTGATGTTGTCTTCGGCACGGGCCAGACGACGGACTTCCTTGGCGACCTGGTCGGCCAGCTCACGGGTCGGGCAGATCACCAGCGCCTGGCAACCGAAGTAGCGCGGGTTGATCGGGTTGAGCAGGCCGATGCCGAATGCAGCGGTTTTGCCGCTACCGGTTTTGGCCTGGGCGATCAGGTCCATCCCCTTGAGGATCACCGGCAAGCTCTGCGCCTGGATCGGCGTCATTTGGGCATAACCGAGGGATTCGAGGTTAGCCAGCATGGCGGCGGACAGCGGCAGAGTATTAAAAGCGGTGGCGATGGTGGTCACGGGACTGGCCTGCAAAACAAAATGTCGCGCAGTGTAGCAGCCCCGTGCCACTTTTCTCGAAAGTTCTGGACGAACAGTGATTAATGTTCGATGTGTTCTTCCGGACGTTTGGCGCGCCGGCCATCTTCTTTCGACAGTTGCGAGAAGATCGTCGCGGCGAGCATCGCCATGATTCCGACCGTCACAAAGGTCAACTGGAAGGCACCCAGCACGGTTTCCACGCCATCGTTGCCGATCTCCGCCGTAAAACCGCCGAGCAATGCACCGGCGCACGCCACACCGAGACTCAACGACAACTGCGCGACCACCGACAGCAGACTGTTGCCGCTACTGGCGCTGGCGTCATCGAGGTCGATCAGGGTCACGGTGTTCATCGCGGTGAATTGCAGCGAGTTGATCGCGCCGAGCACCGCCAGCAGGCACAAGAGCAACCAGTACGGCGTCTGCTCGCTGACCAGGCCCATGCTCGCCAGCATGATCCCCAGCGCCAGCGTGTTGCCGGTGAGAACGATGCGATAACCGAGGCGTTCAATCAGCGGCCGCGCCACCCACTTGGCGACCATCGCCGCAGCGGCCAGCGGCAGCATGCTCATCCCGGCTTGCGACGGTGAATAACCCAGCGCCACTTGCAGCAGCAACGGCACCAGAAACGGCAGGGCGCCGCTGCCCAGACGGGCGAACAGGTTGCCGAGAATGCCGACGGCAAAGGTGCGGGTCTTGAACAGCGATGGCGCGAACAATGGATTTTCGATATGCCCGGCGCGCAGCCAGTACGCCGCGAGACACGCCATGCCGCCGAACAGCAGCAACATCACCCGCAAGTGCGGCAGGTGCAGTTCGCCGAGGCCTTCCATGGCGATGGTGATGAGGATCATCGCCGCACCAAACAGCAGGAAGCCGAGACTGTCGAAACGCGTGCGCTCAGTGCCGCGCAGATCGGGAATGAATTTCCATACCGCGTAACAACCGATGACGCCGACCGGCAGGTTGATCAGGAAGATCCAGTGCCACGTCAGGTACTCCACCATCCAGCCGCCCATGGTCGGGCCGATCAGTGGGCCGAGCAGGCCGGGAATGGTGATGAAGCCCATGATCCGCACCAGTTCGGATCGCGGATAGGCACGCAGCACCACCAGTCGCCCGACCGGCAGCATCAGCGCACCGCCAAGGCCCTGAATCACCCGGGCCCCTACCAGCATGCTCAAGCTGCTCGACAGCGCGCAGAGCAGCGAGCCGAGGCTGAACAGCAGGATCGCGCCGAAGAAGATTTTCTTGGTGCCGAAGCGGTCGGCGATCCAGCCGGAAGCGGGAATCAGCAACGCCACGGTGAGCATGTAGGCGATGATCACGCCTTGCATGCGTAACGGGTCTTCGGCCAGATCCCGGGCCATGGCCGGCAGGGCGGTGTTGAGGATGGTCCCGTCGAGGGACTGCATGAAGAACGCGATGGCGACGACCCACGGCAACCAGCGTGCGGTGATGGCGTCGAGAGGCGGGCGGTTGGGCATGGAACCTCTTGTGGTCTGTTTGATGATCGTTCCCACGCTCTGCGTGGGAATGCCGCAACGGACGCTCTGCGTCCGCTTTGGCGGGGACGCGGAGCGTCCCGGGCTGCATTCCCACGCGTAGCGTGGGAACGATCGCCGTCAGAGGGTCAAGGTCAATCGGCTCACCAGCGCGCCCGGCAATAGCGCCGACGAAGTATTGCGCTGGCTATACGTGCTCGCCGACAGCAACATCTCGCGCTCGGCGGTCAGCGCTTCCAGCTGCGAACCGAGCAGGTTGTAAGCGCTGTCATCAAAACGCATGGTGCTGACCGGCGCCTGAATCTCGCCGTTCTCGACCCAGAAGGTTGCGAAGCGAGTCATGCCGGTGAGGCGCGCCGCCGGTTGATCCGAGAAGTTCAGGTACCACAAATTGCTGATGTACAGCCCGGTGCCCAATTGCTTGAGTATCTCCGCTTGCGACAGATCACCGGCCGCCATGTTCAACGCACTCGGTGCTTCACCGCCGCTGGCGCCGTTGGCGGTCAAGCCGTATTCGGCGGCACTGCGCGACCCGACCAGTTGCTCGCCGGCCTTGCCTTCGATGATCAGCCGCAGATCGCTGCGCGGATAACCCTCCCCGGAAAACGCCGGGCTCAGTGAACCGCTGACTTTCTCATCCAGCGACACCAGTGGGCTGAATGTCTGATCGCCGGCATACAGCTTTTGCAGCGGGCTGCTTTTGCTGGCAATCGACTGTGCCGAGAAACCACCCCAGCACAACATGCCCATGATTTCTTCCAGTGCAGCGGGTGCCAGGTAAGCGCGGTACTGCCCCGGTGCCAGTGTGCGCAGCGGGCGACCGAGAAACTCAAGCTGCTCGCGGGCCTGCTGGAAACGCTTGGCGAAGCCTTCGCTGCTCCATTCGTGCCCGGCGTAGCTCGCCTTCACCGCTTCGCCATTTTCATGGAACAGGCTGAAGTCGAAATTGAAGCTGTTGGCCTGATGCCAGCCAAATGCACCCGCAGAGCTGGCGAAGCCACGGCTGATCGGGCCGGCCGCATAGAAACCGACCAGATCCAGACCTTCAGCAGCAGCGCAGATTTCTGCCACGACCTGCTCGGTGTCAGGCAGCGGATGTTCCTGGATGTTCTTGCTCTGCCAGCCGTTGTGGTTGAGCAACAGATACGGATCCTGCGGCAGCAGCGGCAGGGTTTCGCGCAGTTGATGCAGGCCTTCGGCAAGGCGTTGCAGGTCGGCTTCCTGATCACCGGACAGGGTGATGTGCAGGTCGGCGTGGCGGCCGTCGTTGATCAGTTTCAGGCCAACCTCGGCTTGCTGCACTTGCCCGGCCTGCCGCACCTTGGCGTGGTTGAAACGCACGAATGCCGAGGATTCGGCGGCGTAGCTGAGGGTGAACTGCTCGGGCTCGCGCACGCTGTCGCGCAGCCAATTGACCATGACCTTGAAGGCGTCGGACTGACTCTTCGAAATACTCATCAGGCGTCTCCCCCAAATACATCAACGTTGCTGAATACGCAGGCCGGTGAAGCGTGGCCGACGCGGATTACCTGGTTCGGTTCGCCTTTGCCGCAGTTTGGCGTGCCCAGCACCTTGACGGTGTTGGCATCGCCGACAGCGCGCAGGCTCTTCCAGAAGTGCGCGGAAATCGCCCGGTAGTTGGGGTTTTTCACCACGCCTTTGAGTTCGCCGTTTTCGATCAACTGACCCCATTCGCAGCCGAACTGGAATTTGTTGCGCGCATCGTCAATCGACCACGATCGGTTGGTGCTCATCAAAATGCCGTGCTCGATGCCCTTGATCATCTGCTCAAGTGGCTGGTCGCCCGGCTCGATGTTGAGGTTGGCCATGCGGTCGATCGGCGGGCGGTTCCAGCCGCAGGCGCGGCTGTTGGCGACGCCGTCGAGCCCTGCACGGAACTGCGACAGTGCACCGCCCAGTGGCCGGAGTAACAGGCCTTCGCGAATCAGGAATTGTTTGCTGGCCTTGGTGCCGTCGTCGTCATGGCCGTAGCTGGCGAGTTCTTCGGGAATACCCGGATCGAACGTCACGTTGAGCAGCTTCGAGCCGTATTGCAGGCTGCCGAAGTCGCTGGCTTTGACGAAACTGGTGCCTGCGTAATTACGTTCATCGCCGAGGATGCGGTCGAGTTCCAGCGGGTGGCCGATGGACTCGTGGATCTGCAGCATCATCTGGTCGGGCATCAGCAGCAGGTCGCGCGGGCCTTGCGGGGTGTTCGGTGCGAGCAGCAGTTGCAAGGCCTGATCGGCGACTTGCGGGCCGGCGCCGATCAGGCCGCAGCGGCTGATCACATCCGCGCCGCCCTGCTGGCCGAAGTTCTCACGGCCGAGGCTGCGGGTCTGGCTGTCGTTGCCGTCGTAGGCGGTGACGTCGAGGCCCGGGTAGACGAAGCGCTGGGCCTGGCGCAGTTCGGCGCCGGCGCTGCTCAGGTAGATCTGCTCGACGTGGGTGATGCCGATGCTCACTTCCCAATTCACCAGGCGCTCATCCTTTGGCACCGAGGCGGATTCGGCGCCGAGCAGCTCAAAGCATTCGCTCAGGGACGGGAAGGGTTGGTCAAGATTGGGTGAAAAGTAATCGGCGCGGTCGCTCGAAACCGGCTGATCGCGCAGGTCGAGCAAGGCGTGGGGCTTGAGCGCCCGGGCCTGCTGTTCGGCGCGCTCGAGGGCGGCTTGCAGGCCTTGTTGCGAGAGGTCGTTGGTGGCCGCGTAGGCCTCGACACCGTTGACCCGCACCGTGAGCATCGCCCCTTCGTCGCGGCTCAGGCTCGGCGGTTCGGCAACGTTCTTGCGCACCGACAGGTACTGGCCGGACTCGCGTACATACCGCAGGGAAAAGAATTCAGCGCCCGTGCGCAAGGCAGCGAAGCGCTGCTTGAGCTGGGGGTGGAAATCGAACATTCGGGAACCTCCTTGTTATGGAGTAGCGGGGCATTGCGATTCGGCGGGGAGGGGTGAAGCGGTCGCGCGAGGTCTAGAGTAGGCCTGCGTGGGGGTAGGATCAAGTGAAGAGGGGGTGTAGGAGGATTTACTTGAAGCAGAGGGATTTGTGCTGAATGTGAGGGCCCCTTCGCGAGCAGGCTCGCTCCCACATTTGAAATGCATTCCAATGTGGGAGCGAGCCTGCTCGCGAAGGCCGCGCCTCGGTATTACGTCTTACTGAGCAACAGGCGTGATATCACGCATCGGTTTGCCCTTCACTGGCGCATCGCCCGCAACGTAGTAAGCAGCGGTGCTACGCGGCAGCGGCTGGCGGCCACGGATCTTGTCGGCGATTTTCTCCGCCATCATGATCGTCGGCGCGTTCAGGTTGCCGGTGGTGATGATCGGCATGATCGACGCATCGACCACACGCAGGCCTTGCATGCCGTGCACACGACCTTCGCCATCGACCACAGCCATCTCGTCGGTGCCCATCTTGCACGAGCAGGACGGGTGAAACGCGGTTTCGGCGTGCTCACGAATGAACTTGTCCAGCTGTTCATCAGTTTGCACGTCGATGCCCGGGCTGATTTCGCGGCCACGGAAGGCGTCCAGTGCAGGCTGTTGCATGATTTCACGGGTCAGGCGGATGCCGTCGCGGAATTCCTGCCAGTCCTGCTCGGTGGCCATGTAGTTGAACAGGATGCTCGGATGCTGACGCGGATCCTTGGATTTGACCTGGATGCGACCACGGCTTGGCGAACGCATGGAACCCATGTGCGCCTGGAAGCCGTGCTCTTTCACCCCGTTGCTGCCGTTGTAGTTAATCGCCACCGGCAGGAAGTGGTACTGGATGTTCGGCCATTCGAATTCCGGACGCGAACGGATGAAACCGCCGGCCTCGAACTGGTTGCTGGCGCCGATGCCGGTGCCGTTGAACAGCCATTCGGCACCGATGGCTGGCTGGTTGTACCAGAGCAGCGACGGGTACAGCGAAACCGGTTGGGTGCAAGCGTATTGCAGGTACAGCTCAAGGTGATCCTGCAGGTTTTCACCGACGCCCGGCAGATCGTGGACGACCGGAATGTCGAGGCTTTCCAGCAGTTTCGCCGGGCCTACGCCGGAACGCTGCAGAACCTGCGGCGAAGCGATGGCGCCGGAGCACAGCAACACTTCTTTGCGCGCTTTGACTTCAACGCGCTCTTCAGCGTCGCCGACCAGGTAGCGCACGCCGACCGCACGCTTGCCTTCGAACAGGATCTTGTCGGTCAGGGCGTGGGTGACGATGGTCAGAGTCGAACGCTTTTTAGCGGTGTCGAGGTAACCACGGGCGGTGGAAGCACGACGGCCATTCGGCGTCACGGTGCGGTCCATCGGGCCGAAACCTTCCTGCTGGTAACCGTTCAGGTCTTCGGTGCGCGGGTAGCCGGCTTGTACGCCAGCTTCAACCATGGCGTGGAACAGCGGGTTGTTACCCGCCTTCGGCGTGGTCACGCTGACCGGGCCTTCGCCACCGTGGTAGTCGTTCGGGCCGATGTCGCGGGTTTCGGCTTTGCGGAAGTACGGCAGGCAGTCGAGGTACGACCAGTTTTCCAAGCCTGGCAGTTTCGCCCAACCGTCGTAGTCCATCGCGTTGCCGCGGATGTAGCACATGCCGTTGATCAGCGAGGAACCGCCGAGGCCTTTGCCGCGACCGCATTCCATCCGGCGACCATCCATGTGTGGCTCTGGATCGGTTTCGTAGGCCCAGTTGTAGCGACGGCCTTGCAGCGGGAACGCCAGGGCAGCCGGCATTTGCGTGCGGAAGTCTAAACGGTAGTCCGGGCCGCCTGCTTCGAGCAGCAGAACGGTGACGCCTTCGTCTTCAGTCAGACGGGTCGCCAGGGTGTTACCGGCCGAGCCGGCACCGATGATGATGTAATCGAATTCTTGGGACATTGAATGCACCCTCTTTGAAGTTGGTCAGGTCGGGCCTCGGCGAGTGCTGCGCACTCGAATCGCGAGCAGGCTCGCCCCCACATTGGAATGGGGTTTCCTGTGGGAGCGGGCTTGCCCGCGAAGAGGCCCTCGCAGGCAATACAGGGCTCGGGTCTTAGAACACCGAGACGTAATCGCCCAGCTCGACCTGTACCGATTTGATGCGAGTGAAGTTGTTCAGCGAGCTGATGCCGTTCTCACGACCAACGCCCGACTGCTTGTAACCGCCCACCGGCATTTTTGCGTCGGACTCGCCCCAGGCGTTGATCCAGCAGATGCCGGCTTCCAGTTGATGAATCACGCGGTGAGCGCGGTTCAGGTCTTTGGTGACGATACCGGCGGCCAGGCCGAAGTCGGTGTCGTTGGCGCGGCGGATCACTTCTTCTTCGGTTTCGTAGGAGAGGATCGCCATGACCGGGCCAAAGATTTCTTCACGGACGATGGTCATGTCGTCGGTGCAATCGGTGAACACGGTCGGAGCAACGAATGCGCCTTTGGCGAACTCGCCGTCGGTCAGACGCTCGCCGCCACACAGGACGCGGGCACCTTCTTCTTTACCCTTGGCGATGTAACCCAGCACGCTTTCCATGTGCGGGAAGCTGACCAGTGGGCCGAAGTTGGTGTTTTCGTCTTCCGGGTTGCCGACGCGGATGCGTGCAACGCGCTCAACGATCTTGGCTTCGAAAGCAGCTTTCAGGTGGCTAGGCACGAATACGCGAGTGCCGTTGGTGCAGACCTGACCGGAGCTGTAGAAGTTGGCCATCATCGCGGTGTCGGCAGCGCGATCGAGGTCGGCGTCGTCGAAGATGATCAGCGGGGATTTGCCGCCCAGTTCCATGGTCACGTCTTTGAGCGACGAAGCCGAAGCGCTGGCCATTACTTTCTTGCCGGTGTCGGTGCCGCCAGTGAACGAGATCTTCTCGATGCGCGGGTGCTCGGTCAGCCAGGTGCCGACTTCACGGCCGCTGCCGGTCAGAACGTTGAACACGCCATTCGGTACGCCGGCTTCGGTGTAGATCTCGGCCAGTTTCAGGGTGGTCAGCGAGGTGACTTCGCTTGGCTTGAAGATCATCGCGTTACCGGCCGCCAGGGCTGGAGCGGATTTCCACAGCGCGATCTGGATCGGGTAGTTCCACGCGCCGATACCGGCAACCACGCCCAACGGCTCGCGACGGGTGTAGACGAAAGCGGTGTCACGCAGCGGGATCTGCTCGCCTTCGATGGCGGGTACCAGGCCTGCGTAGTATTCCAGCACGTCAGCGCCGGTGACGATGTCGACGTACTTGGTTTCGGAGAAGGCTTTACCGGTGTCCAGAGTTTCCAGAGCAGCCAGTTCATCGTTGCGCTCGCGCAGGATGTCGACGGCGCGACGCAGGATGCGCGAACGCTCCATGGCGGTCATCGCGGCCCAGATTTTCTGGCCCTTTTCGGCGCTGACTACAGCACGCTCGACGTCTTCCTTGGTCGCACGTTGCACTTTGGCGAGGACTTCACCGTTCGCCGGGTTGATGGCTTCGAAGGTGGCATCGCTGCCAGCGTCGGAGTACGCGCCATCGATGTAGAGTTTTTGCAGTTCGAAACGGGCCATAGTGTCCTCGCAAGTGCATTAGTGGTTGGCGTTGACCATCGCGATGACGCTGCGGTGGCGGTTCAGGGGCCGAGCGTTTTCTCTGTGCTCTAGCTCACCTGCTTGGCCAATTGGAAATCCATGTATTCGTAAGCGATCTGTTGCGCCTGCGCCGTGTCGAAAGCGTCTCCCGACAGTGCACCGCGCAACCACAAACCGTCGATGAGGGCTGCGAGACCTCGGGCGGCGCTGCGCGCATCTTCGAGCGGCAACACACGGCGGAACTCGCAGCACAGGTTGGAATACAGACGGTGATCGTTGATCCGCTGCAACCTGTGCAAAGACGACTGGTGCATGCTGGTGGCCCAGAAGGCCAGCCAGGTTTTCATTGCCGGGCCATTGACCTGGCTGGCGTCGAAGTTGCCTTCGATGATCACCTGCAGATGCGCCCGTGGGCTGCTGTCTGCCAGCGCCTGACGGCGCGCGGTGACGTTCTCGCTAAGGACATTCATCAGATACCGCATCGTGGCGGCAATCAGGCCGTTCTTGTCCTGAAAGTAATGACTGATGATGCCATTCGAGACACCGGCCAAACGGGCGATCAGCGCAATGCTGGCGTCCCCCATTCCGACCTGATCGACCGCTTGCAACGTGGCTTCGATCAGTTGTTGGCGGCGGATGGGTTGCATACCGACCTTGGGCATCTTGCACATCTCCTTAGGCCTTCCGACGGGCGAATAACGCTTATCGGATTGAGGGCCAGTCTATTTTGTTTTGATTGAACGTTCAATCAACAAAGAATAAGATCTGCGACAAATCGTCGCTGCCTACAGATTTTTTCTGCTTGTAAATGGCGATAAACCGACATCCGAAAATGCTTGAAACCTGCGTGGGGCATGGCGCGGTTCGCTGTTCGATGGACGTGTTGAATGGGCAAGACGCTCAGGGCCAGGTTTCGGATGAACGTCCGCACTGCTTTGGCCACGAAAGCGATTCGCAGCGCCATTTCGGCAGGTTCGGGCTTTTTTCGGGGTGTCTTTATATCACCCGCCGGTCGGCTGCCAACTAACCGATTGGTCGGGTTCCGTGTTGCCTTGTGTTCTTCTCTCGCACTGCCTGGAGCATTTGTGCCATGAGTTCTGCCTCGCTTATAAAGACCCCGCCCGAGAAGGTGACGGTCAACGGTTGGGTGTTTTACACCTCTACCGCGCTGATTCTGTTGTTGACCGCCATTCTGATCATCGCCCCGCAAGAGGCCGGCAGATTGTTGGGTATCGCTCAGGCCTGGTTGTCGCGCAGCTTCGGCTGGTACTACATGGTGGTGATCGCCGCTTACCTGGTGTTTGTGGTGGGCCTGGCGTTTTCCTCCTACGGCAAACTCAAACTGGGCAGCAAGGACGACACCCCGGATTTCAGTTACGGCGCCTGGGCGGGGATGCTGTTCTCGTCGGGTATCGGTATTTCGCTGCTGTACTTCGGCGCATCCGAGCCACTGGATCACTACTTCAATCCGCCGGAAGGCGCATCGGCCACGAACATGGCTGCGCGTCAGGCGGTGCAGCTGACTTTCCTGCACTGGGGCCTGCACGGCTGGGCGATCTACGCACTGGTCGGTCTGGCTGTTGCTTACTTTGCCTATCGTCATAACCAGCCGCTGGCCCTGCGTTCGGCGCTGTATCCGCTGGTTGGTGAGCGTTGGGTCAAAGGCGCGGCCGGTCACGCTGTAGACGGCTTCGGCATGTTCGTGACCCTGCTGGGTCTGGTGACCAACCTGGGGATCGGCTCGCTGCAAGTGTCCTCGGGCCTGGAAAACCTCTTCGGCATGGAACACAGCAACACCAATTTGCTGATCGTGATCATCGTGATGAGCACCGTAGCGACCATCGCTGCCGTGTCCGGTGTGGAAAACGGCATCCGTCGTCTGTCCAACCTGAACATCGTGCTGTTCAGCGGTCTGCTGATTTTCGTTCTGCTGTTTGGCCCGACGCTGCACCTGCTCAACGGCTTCGTACAGAACATCGGCGATTACCTCAACGGCATCGTCCTGAAAACGTTCGACCTTTATGTGTACGAAGGCAATGGCGAGAAATCCGAGCGCTGGATGGGCCTGTGGACTCTGTTCTACTGGGCGTGGTGGATTTCCTGGGCACCATTCGTAGGCATGTTCATCGCGCGGATTTCCCGTGGTCGTACCGTGCGTGAACTGGTGGCCGGCGTACTGCTCATTCCGCTGGGCTTCACTCTGGCGTGGCTGTCGATCTTCGGTAACTCGGCACTGGATCTGGTGATGAACCAGGGGGCGGTTGAGCTTGGCAAGACGGCGCTGGAACAGCCGTCGATGGCGATCTACCAGTTGCTTGAGCACTACCCGGCGTCGAAAATCGTCATCGGTGTGTCGATCTTCGTGGGTTTCGTGCTGTTCCTGACACCGGCTGACTCTGGCGCGGTGATGATGGCCAACCTCTCTTGCAAGGGCGGCAACGTCGACGAAGATGCGCCGCACTGGCTGCGGATCTTCTGGTCGGCGGTGATCACCCTGGTGACCATCGGTCTGCTGTTCGCCGGTAACTTCGAAGCCATGCAAACCATGGTGGTGCTGGCCGGTCTGCCGTTCTCGGTGGTGTTGGTGTTCTTCATGTTTGGCCTGCACAAGGCGATGCGTCAGGACGTGCAGATCGAACAGGAGCAAGCGCAACTGGCTGAGCGCGGTCGTCGCGGTTTCAGCGAGCGTCTGACGCAACTGGATCTGCAACCGAGCCAATCGGTGGTGCAGCGTTTCATGGACAAACAGGTCAGCCCGGCGCTGGAAGATGCGGCTGCGCAAATGCGTGCGCAGGGTCTGGAAGTGCAAACGTTGTTGGGTAAATCCAAACGTTGCATGGGCGTGCGCATCGAGATGGAAGAGGGCAACCCTTTCGTATACGAAGTGAGCCTGGATGGCTATCTGGCGACCCCGACTGAATCTATCGAGTCTGAAGAGGCGCGTCAGCGTTTCTATCGCGCCGAGGTGTATCTGCACAACGGCAGTCAGGATTACGACCTGATGGGCTTCACGCAGGATCAAATCACGCGGGATGTGCTCGATCAGTTTGAAAGCCATCGGCAACTCCTTGGCCGGGTGTACAGCTAAACAGCTAAATCAAAAGGGGCTCTATTGAGCCCCTTTTGCATGATCGTTCCCACGCTCCGCGTGGGAATGCATCAATGGACGCTCCGCGTCCGCTGTTGTGGGACGCGGAGCGTCCCGGGCTGCATTCCCACGCAGAGCGTGGGAACGATCACGCCGCGATCCTCTCGCGGCGTTTTTGTGTGCGGGGTGTTTAGCCCAGGTTCTTGCCCAGCAACGCGTGATACAACTCGCTGTCGCCCAGAATCCCCACCACATGATTGTTATCGTGCAGCACCAGTTTGTTGCCGGTCTGATAACGAATCTGCAATGCATCACGCATGCCGATATTCGAATCCACCAGCGTCGGCTTGCGCTCCAGCCCTTCTACCGCTTGCCCCGGTGCCCAGTTCTGCAGGTTCAGCACCGAACCGTTCTGCCGTGCACCCTTGATGGTGTTGCCTTCCGCCAGATCCAGCCACGAGTCGCCGCCCGGATCGAGGCATACCGAACCGTTGATGCGTTTGCACTTGTCCAGCGTGCGCATCAGGCTGCGACCGCAGAGCACGTTGAGCGGATTGGTGTGCGCCACGAATGTACGCACATAGTCATCCGCCGGGTTCAGCACGATCTCTTCCGGCACGCTGTACTGGATGATCCGGCCGTCTTTCATGATCGCGATACGGCTGCCGAGTTTCAGTGCCTCGTCGAGGTCGTGGCTCACAAACACGATGGTCTTGCTCAGCTTGCGTTGCAGTTCCAGCAGTTCATCCTGCAGACCCTGACGGATCAGCGGGTCAAGTGCCGAGAACGGTTCGTCCATCAGCAGAATGTCGGCATCCATCGCCAGCGCACGGGCCAGGCCCACGCGCTGCTGCATGCCGCCAGAGAGTTCGTCAGGCTTCTTGTTACGCCATTGGGTCAGGCCCACCAGTTCGAGTTTTTCATCGACCAGTTTCTTGCGTTCCTTCTCCGGTCGACCCTGCATTTCCAGACCGAAGCTGATGTTCTCGCGCACGGTCAGCCACGGCATCAGGGCGAACTTCTGGAACACCATGGCGATGCGTTTGGTACGCATCATTTTCAGTTCGGCCGGGGTGCAGGAGGCGATGTCGATCTGACGGTTTTCATGCTCGACGAACAGCTTGCCGCGACTCACGGTGTTGAGGCCGTTGATGCAGCGCAACAGGCTCGACTTGCCGGAACCGGACAAGCCCATCAATACGCAGATTTCGCCTTTGTTGATGTCCAGCGTGGCTTTTTCCACGCCGACAATTTGCCCTGTCTTTTTCAGAATCTCGTTACGGGTCATGCCCTGATCCAGCAGCTTGAGTGCCTCGCGTGGATCCTTGGAGAAGATTACGTCGACGTCTTCGAAGCGAATTATGCTCATGCGTCACCCCCTACTTTAGCGTCGGGTTGTTTGCAGATACGGTCGAGCATGATCGCCAGCAGTACGATCGCCAGGCCTGCTTCGAAGCCCAGGGCGATATCAGCAGTGTTCAGTGCGTTGACCACCGGTTTGCCGAGTCCGTCGGCGCCCACCAGTGCCGCGATCACCACCATCGACAGCGACAGCATGATGCACTGGGTGATGCCGGCCGCGATGCTCGGCATGGCGTGAGGCAGTTCGATCCGTGAGAGCAATTGGCGACGCGAGCAGCCGAAGGCCTTGCCGGCGTCCATCAGTTCTTGTGGGACATCGCGGATGCCCAGGTAGGTCAGGCGGATCGGCGCAGCGATGGCGAACACCACCGTGGAGATCAGGCCTGGCACCACACCCAGCCCGAAGAGGGTCAGGGTAGGAATGAGGTAAACGAAGGTCGGTACGGTCTGCATCAGATCGAGTACCGGACGCATCACTGTGTAGAACATCGGTTTGTGCGCGGCGACGATGCCCAACGGCACGCCGATGACCACGCAGACCAGGGTCGCGAACATGACCTGGGCGAGGGTTTCCATGGTTTCCTGCCAGTAGCCCAGATTGAGGATCAGCAGAAAGGACGCAATCACAAAAACAGTCAGCCCCCATTTGCGCTGGATGAAATGGGCGAGGAGGGCAATGAGGCCGATCAAGACGAAAGGGTTGAACCAGGTGAGCGCAAACGTCACGCCGTGGATCATCGTTTCCAGCGTCACGGCGATGGCGTCGAAGGTGTTGGCGCCGTGTTGCGTCAACCATTCAACGAAGCCCGCGATGTACTGGCCTAAAGGTATTTTCTGATCAATCAGCATGGTAGTGAACGTCCGCATGCAAGGAAATAAACAGCCCGGACGGCCGGAGCCGTCCGGCATAAGCGATTACTGAGCAATCTTGGCTTTCACGGCCTCCAGGCCAGGTTTACCGTCAATGGTGGTCACGCCAGCGAGCCAGGTATCGAGCACTTGTGGATTCTTTTTCAGCCAGGCCTTGGCGGCCGCGTCAGGCTTCATCTTGTCGTCGAGGATGTTGCCCATCAGTTCACTTTCCATGTCGACGGTGAACTCCAGGTTCTTCAGCAACTGGCCGACGTTGCTGCACTCGGTGGCGTAGCCCTTGCGGGTGTTGGTCGCCACAGTTGCGGCACCGAAATCCGGGCCGAAGAATTCGTCACCACCGGTCAGGTACTGGATCTTGAAGCGCTTGTTCATCGGGTGCGGCGCCCAGCCGAGGAACACCACTTCGGTGCCACGCCGAGAAGCACGGTCAACCTGCGAGAGCATGCCCGCTTCGGAGGATTCGACGACTTTGAAACCGGCGGTTTTCAGGCCGAAGGCGTCCTTGTCGATCATGCTCTGGATCAGACGGTTGCCGTCGTTGCCAGGCTCGATGCCGTAGATCTTGCCGTCGAGCTCTTTCTTGAATTTGGCGATGTCGGCGAAGTCATGCAGACCTTTGTCGTACAGGGCTTGCGGCACGGCGAGCGTGTACTTGGCGCCCGTGAGGTTGGTGCGCACGGTTTCCACGGTGCCGGCTTCGCGGTAGGCCTTGATGTCGTTTTCCATGGTCGGCATCCAGTTGCCGAGGAACACGTCCATGTTCTTGCCGTCGGCCAGCGACTTGTAGGTCACCGGCACGGAGATCATGGTGGTCTTGGTCTTGTAGCCGAGGGCGTTGAGAACAACGGAGGTGGTTGCGGTGGTGGCGGTGATGTCGGTCCAGCCGACATCGGAGAAGTTAACGGTACTGCACTGCGCCGGTTCTGCGGCTTGAGCCAGTAACGGCAGACTCAGCATGGCGGCCAACAACAACGACGGGGAACCTTTCATGGATGGACTCCTTGGTGTTTTTTTTGGCAGTGTTCCGACTGTGGACCACCGCACTTATAGGTTGCGGTTGGATGGCGTTCTGGAGACAGCTCTACCACGGCGCCTTGCAATCGAGTCATAACGATCATGTACCAGTGAAAATCTGACGCCTACAGGGGGCGTCGTATCCAGTACAGGGATGGTCGCATCCAGTGTCAGTGACGTCGTTTACAGCTTTTTTCAGCCCCGTTTGGCCATCTGAACCGCATAAAAACGGCGAAAACCGGGGACGAAAGCGCTACGGCGTTAGTGGGCATGAGTGCGTCGGTGTCAGACGCCGTGCGACCCGACAAAAGCCTGATGATGCCGGCATTCCGGCGGATCGCAGCTTGAGCGTAGCAGCTCCGCCAGTGGGCGCTTCACGCCCCGGACCGGCATCCTCAGGAGCTCTGCAGCAATGGCTATCAGCGTTTTCGACCTGTTCAAAATCGGCATCGGCCCTTCCAGTTCTCACACCGTCGGGCCGATGCGCGCCGCGGCATTGTTTGTCGAGACTCTGCGCAGCAAGCATCAGTTGGAACAGGTGCGCCGGGTAGAAGTGCAGTTGTTCGGTTCACTGTCGGCCACCGGCATCGGTCACGGCAGCGACAACGCGGTGATCATGGGCCTGATGGGCGAATGGCCGGACGCAATCGACCCGTCGCAGATCGGCCCGCGCATCCAGGCTTTGCGTGAAACCCACACCCTTCTCTTGGATGGTCGCCTGTCAGTGCCGTTTGTCTGGGCTCGCGACATGCGCCTGATCGACGAAAACCTGCCGTTCCACCCCAACGCCATGACGCTGGTTGCCGAGGGTGATCATGGTGAGTTGCATCGCGACACCTACTATTCAGTCGGCGGCGGCTTCGTGGTGGATGAGGCGCAGGCGTCCAGCGGTGTGGTCGATCTGGATCGCACCGAGTTGCCTTATGACTTTTCCAGCGCCGTCGAGCTGCTGGAGCTGTGCAAAAAGAACAACCTGCGCGTTGCCGAATTGATGATGGCCAACGAGAAGGTCTGGCGCAGTGAAGAAGAAATTCGCGCCGGACTGATGACGCTGTGGCGGGCGATGCAGGATTGCGTCGAGCAGGGCCTGAAACACGAGGGCATTCTGCCCGGTGGTTTGAATGTGCGGCGGCGCGCAGCGAAGTTGCATCGCAGTCTGCAAGAGTTGAACAAGCCCAATGTGATCGGCTCGACCCTGAGTGCGATGGAGTGGGTCAACCTGTTTGCCCTCGCCGTCAACGAAGAGAACGCCGCCGGTGGGCGCATGGTCACGGCACCGACCAATGGTGCGGCGGGGATCATCCCGGCGGTGTTGCACTACTTTATGAAGTTCAGCGAAGCGGTGACTGACGCCAACGTGGTCGATTACTTGCTGGGCGCGGCGGCGGTGGGGATTCTGTGCAAGAAGAACGCCTCGATCTCCGGCGCCGAAGTCGGTTGTCAGGGCGAGGTCGGCTCAGCCTGCGCGATGGCGGCGGCGGGGCTGGCGGAGATTCTTGGCGCCACGCCCGAGCAATTATGCAACGCAGCGGAAATCGGCCTGGAACATAACCTTGGCCTGACCTGCGATCCGGTGGGCGGGCTGGTGCAAGTGCCGTGCATCGAGCGCAACGCGATTGCGGCGGTGAAAGCGATCAACGCGGCGCAGATGGCCTTGCGCGGGGATGGTCAGCATTTCATTTCGCTCGATAGAGTCATCCGCACCATGCGTGATACCGGCGCCGACATGCATGACAAATATAAAGAGACGTCGCGGGGTGGGTTGGCGGTGAGCGCGGTTGAGTGCTGAGACCGAGTTGCCCCAATCGCTGGCAAGCCAGCTCCCACAAAGATTTATGGTGTGATCAAGATATTTGCCACACCGCATAACCTGTGGGAGCTGGCTTGCCAGCGATGAGGCCAGACCAGTCAAAACTGCTCGCTAACTGAACACCCGATTCAAAACACGCCACCTTTTAGCGCGTCGCAATCAGATAAGAGTATTTCCCAGTTCCATCACCTGATTCGCCCCTCCTACCGTCCGTCACCCGTGCCTTGGGTGACACTCCCCGCCAACTGCGCGCAGGCCAGTTCCCACAAGTGCTACCGATTTGCTCACAGGCTACGGGGCAGGGCTTTCGCCATCGCTGATGGCACTTCGAAATACCTTTCGTCGGACCTCTCGAATAGACACGTCGCGACGTCGTTTTCAGGAGTTATTGAACGCTCATTCAATTTTAGGCATGGCAATTGCTCTGTCATAACAAAGCCCGTCTCCCGCATGAGTACGCGGCGATAACAAGAGCCTCCGCCTGAGGCCATCACCCGCTTTGTGTGAGGAGATACCGCGATGACGTCGTTCAACTCAGGGGCCCAACCCCAGAACCGTGCGCCTCAATCCATCGGCTTTCTGCTGCTGGACAATTTCACGCTGATTTCCCTGGCCTCTGCGGTAGAACCGCTACGCATGGCCAATCAATTGTCCGGACGTGAGCTGTATCGCTGGAGCACCCTCACCGTCGATGGCGGCCAGGTGTGGGCCAGTGACGGTCTGCAAATCACCCCCGACGCCTCCATGCACAAAGCCCCGCCGCTGGACACCGTGATCGTCTGCGGCGGCATCGGCATTCAACGCACTGTTACCCGTGAACACGTCTCATGGCTGCAAAGCCAGGCGCGGCAGTCGAAGCGTCTCGGCGCCGTGTGCACCGGCAGTTGGGCGCTGGCCTGCGCCGGCCTGCTCGACGGTTTCGATTGCAGCGTGCACTGGGAATGTCTGGCGGCGATGCAGGAAGCTTTCCCGCGCGTGGCGATGAGCACTCGCCTGTTCACCCTCGACCGTAACCGGTTCACCAGCTCCGGCGGCACCGCGCCGCTGGACATGATGCTGCACCTGATCAGCCGCGATCACGGCCGTGAACTGTCCGCCGCAATCTCGGAGATGTTCGTCTACGAGCGCATCCGCAACGAGCAGGATCACCAGCGCGTGCCGCTCAAGCACATGCTCGGCACCAACCAGCCGAAGTTGCAGGAAATCGTCGCGTTGATGGAAGCGAATCTGGAAGAGCCGATCGATCTGGACGAACTGGCGGTGTACGTCGCCGTGTCGCGTCGACAGCTTGAGCGCCTGTTCCAGAAGTACCTGCACTGCTCGCCGTCACGCTACTACCTCAAGCTGCGTCTGATCCGCGCCCGGCAACTGCTCAAGCAGACGCCGATGTCGATCATCGAAGTGGCTTCGGTGTGTGGTTTCGTGTCGACGCCGCACTTCTCCAAGTGCTACCGCGAATACTTCGGCATTCCGCCGCGTGACGAGCGCGTGGGTTCCAATACGACACAGCAAGTGGCGATGCTGCCGCTGCCGCAGGCGATCGTGATGTCGCCGTTGTCGGGGCCGATGTCGGCGTTGAGCCAGGCGCGGAACGAGTCGACGTTTGCCAGCGTAAGGCTCTGATCAGGATCGTTCCCACGCTCTGCGTGGGAACGCAGCCCGGGACGCTCCGCGTCCCAAAAGGCCGAACGCGGAGCGTCCGTTGAGGCATTCCCACGCGGAGCATGGGAACGATCAAGCGATCAGTGTCAGGCGCTATGGCTTTGTTGGTAATCCGCCAATGCCGGCAACAACTGCTTGTCGATGGCCTGACGCACCGCCGGCTGAATGCTCGCGCCGCTGGTGTACATTTCCTTGACCATCTTGCGCAATTCAAACGCGCGAACGTTATCCAGCCCACGCACCGCACACTCGCAAGCCTGCTCCGCCGTGGAGCCGCTCGGCACTTGAAATCCCAATGCCTTGAGCTGGCCCAACAGGTCTTCCTGATCGATCAAATCGGCATACATCATGAGGCGAATCCTTCTTCGGCAACGGAGGTCGTGGCTCGATTCTGGTAGGCAAGGGGAGGGACGGCAAGGGCGATTTGTCGCAGTGGCCGCGACTGCTATGAACAGGTCGTTTTCGGCTAACTCGTCGTAAAGGGGAGTGGGCACACTGAGCTCAGCTTGCAACACGAAGGTTTGGTCACCCTCGCACGGCAGCTCCTCAACAGTACCCTCTGCCCCGATCCTGTCACGGCTGGTATCGGGGCTTTTTTTGCGATCTAGCGTTGCAACACCAGGATGCGCGACAACAACTCATCCCGGTCGATGTAACCGCCCTGAAAGTGCCGCGCCCCGGTGCTTGGGTCAAACGCATTGCGCGCGTGCAACGTGCGGCGATTATCAAAGCACCACAACTCACCTGGGTTGAGCCGCTGCATCAAGCGAAAACGCGGCTCCCGCGTCATCGCGATAAACCGCCGATAAGCCCGATACAACACCGGCATCTGCTCCACCGACGTCTCGAACGCGCCGCGCAGAAAATTTGCCATGCGAATCTCCGCGACCCGGCCCAGCGTATCCAGTGCAATGATCGGCGCCAGATAGCGATAGTCGCTATGACGATCCTTGTTGCGAAACTCTACCGGGATCTCGCACAGCGCCTGAAATGACGCAGAGTCTTCCTGGCGCAAGGCATCGGCAATCGCAAACCCGTCAACAAAAATGCTCTCGCCACCCTCGGCGTCATTCACCAGACAATGCAGAAATTGCAGCCCCGGTTGCAGCTCTCGGGTTGGCAGATCCGTGTGCAATGGCAGGTTGAAAGCGGTGTAGGCGTTGCTGTCGGCGTTGGCCTTGGATTGCACGTTGAACAGCACGCCGAAATTGCTTTCGCGGATGAAGGAAATGCGTTGCGCAATGGGTTTCAGCGAACCGGTTTCGGTGGGTACGCCGCGCACCTGAGTCAGACCAATATCACGCACGGCGAGCAGCCATTGCAGCAAAGCTGCGTTGTCGTTCATCAGCGCCGAGTAATCGAAGACCGGCAACTGCAAGTCGTTGTGCCAGAGGTAAGGCTTGGGTTTGGCGGCCAGGCGTTCGGCGCGGGATTCGTCGTCATAGGCATGCGCCCGCAGCCAGCCCGGATCGAAACGGCTGAGATGGCCGTCCTGCCAGTCGATGCGCAGGCAGCCTCCGGTATCGATATACGCAGCAACGGGGGCCAGATCCTGTGCCGCATCGACAATCTCGAAAAGCTGTTCGCGAGTGACGTTGTAGACGCACTGTTCACACGGGCAGTTATCCCGCAACCAGACATGATGAAACGGGCTGATGCGGCCATCGGCCCAGGCAATCGAAACGCGATCCGCCAGGGTCTGCACGCCGCTCAGCGCGCTGATCAACGGATAAGTACGGAAGTCGGCAACAGCGGCAGCGGTGTTCATGGCGGCTCCTTGCGATTGGGATTTACCGGGCGGGTGGCAGGGCGATGACGCGGCCGATGTAAGCGGGGGCGGGCAGGTCGGTCTGCTCGGCGACGATGGCTTGCAGGCGGCTCAGGGTGTCGGCACTGAACGGCGCCGAACGCGGGCCGGCAAGGTCGACGTGGAGCAGCATTTGTTCGTTGCCGGCCAGTTCCTGGTCTTCTCCGACCTTATGCAGGCTGTGATAAAGGTGCAGGCGCTTGCTGTCGTGGCCGATGATTTGCGTGCGCACTTCGACGTCGGTGTCGAGCTTCACTTCATGCAGGTAATTGAGGTGCAGTTCGAGGGTGAACAGCGAGTTGCCGCTGGCTTCGCGGTTGTTGCTGTCCATGCCGAGACGGTCCATCAGGGCGTCGGTGGCGTAGCTGAAGATCAGCAGGTAGAAGGCATCGCGCAGGTGGCCGTTGTAGTCGACCCAGTCGGGGATGATGCGGGTTTGGTAGGTGGTGAGGTGGGGCATGGTTTGGATTCCGGCAGTTGGCGGGTCGTTAGGATCAAGAGCAACCCCCTCACCCCAGCCCTCCCGAAACGTCGGACCGCCCCCAAGGGGGCGAGGGGGAAAGGGAGCTGATCGGGGGCTGTTCAGACCTTGAGTTCGGCTCGGTATTTTCAGGTCGGCGTAGCTCGAACATTCACCTCGGTCAGTCCCCTCTCCCCCCGGGAGAGGGCTAGGGTGAGGGCCGCGGTTTGAAGCGGACGCATCACTCGCTGAAACTCATCCCATGCTTCTCCTTGGTAGCTTTCACCGCCTCAAGCACCGCCAGCAAACAATCATCACGATAGCGCTCCAGCGCCGAAATGCTGCGCTCCCCAAGCTGTTCACTGGTGCCATCCACCACGTCATCGATCAACTTGTCGGTCAACTCCGGCGCCGGCAGATACGTCCACGGCAACTGCAACGCCGGGCCGAATTGCGACATGAAGTGGCGCATGCCCGCATCGCCACCCGCCAGCGTGTAAGTCAGGAAAGTGCCCATGAACGACCAGCGCAAACCGGCGCCAAAACGGATCGCATCGTCGATCTCGCCGGTAGTCGCCACACCGTCGTTGACCAGGTGTAGCGCCTCGCGCCACAACGCTTCGAGCAAGCGGTCGGCGATGAAGCCCGGGACTTCCTTGCGCACATGCAGCGGACGCATGCCGAGGGATTCGTAGACTTTCATCGCCGCTTGCACGGCTTCGGGCGCGGTGTTTTTGCCGCCGACCACTTCGACTAGCGGCAGGAGGTAAACCGGGTTGAACGGATGACCGACCACACAGCGTTCCGGGTGCGTCGAACTCTCGTAAAACTCACTCGGTAACAGGCCCGAAGTACTCGATCCAATCAAAGCATTGGGCTTGGCCGCTGCGCTGATTTTGCTGTGCAGTTCCAGTTTCAGCTCCAGGCGTTCCGGGGCGCTTTCCTGAATGAAATCGGCATCGCGCACGCATTCTTCGATGGTCGCGACAAAACGCAGGCGATCTTGGGATGCGCCCGGCGCCAGGCCGCTTTTCTCCAGTGCGCCCCAAGCATTGGCCACGCGTTTGCGCAGTGCCGCTTCAGCCCCGGGCGCCGGGTCCCAGGCCACCACATCGAGGCCGTGGGCGAGGGCGCGGGCAACCCAGCCGCTGCCGATGACACCGCTGCCGAGGGCGGCGAAGGTTTTGATTTCGGTGATAAAGCTCATGGTCATGTCCTTAAGAGTTCTAAAAGCCCATGTGGGCCGTCAGCCGCGCTGGGTCAGGCCCATCTTCTTGCGGCCTTCCGCTGGCGTTAGCACGCGGGCGCCGAGGCGGCTGAGGATCTCGGTGGCGCGTTCGACCAATTGGCCGTTGGTCGCCAGCACGCCTTTGTCCAGCCACAGGTTGTCTTCCAGACCGACCCGCACGTTGCCGCCGAGCAACACCGCTTGCGCGGCCATCGGCATCTGCATCCGGCCGATACCGAACCCGGCCCACACCGCATCCGCCGGCAGGTTGTCGACCATGGCTTTCATGGTGGTGGTATCGGCCGGCGCGCCCCACGGGATGCCCAGGCACAGCTGGAACAAGGGGTTGTCGAGCAAGCCTTCCTTGATCATCTGCTTGGCGAACCACAGGTGACCGGTGTCGAAAATTTCCAGTTCGGCTTTCACGCCCATCTCGGTGATGCGCTTGGCGCCTGCCCGCAGCTGCGCCGGGGTCGAAACGTAAATGGTGTCGCCATCGCCGAAGTTGAGGGTGCCGCAATCGAGGGTGCAGATTTCCGGCAGCAACGCTTCGACGTGAGCCAGGCGAGTCAGCGGGCCGACCAGATCGGTGTTCGGGCCGAACTCCATCGGATTCTCGCCAGCGCCGATCTCCAGGTCGCCGCCCATGCCGGCGGTGAGGTTGACGATGATGTCGACGTCCGCCTCGCGGATGCGCTCCATCACTTCGCGGTACAGCGCCACGTCACGGCTGAACTTGCCGGTCTGTGGATCGCGTACATGGCAGTGCACGACGGTGGCGCCGGCCTTGGCCGCTTCCACGGCGGCTGCGGCGATCTGTTTCGGGGTGACCGGCACGTGGGGGCTCTTGGCGGTCGTGTCGCCAGCACCGGTAAGTGCGCAGGTGATGATGACGTCGTGGTTCATGAGGCAGTTTCCTTCAGGCGTGATGGGTCTGTTCGCAGCCCTTGCCGGGCTGCGAAGCGATGATTCAGTGGTGGGTTATTGGCTGGTCAGTTGCAGGTTTTCAGCGGCTGGTTTGCCGTCGAAAGTGGTCACACCTTCGAGCCAGCGCTGTTTGTCTTGCGGGTGATCCTTGAGCCATTGCTTGGCCGACTCAAAGGCGTCCTTGTGATCAAGCAGCGGCTGCATCATCCGGCTCTCGTCTTCGGCGGTGAACGTCAGGTTGCTCAGCAGGCGACCGATGTTCGGACATTGCTCGGCGTATTTCGGTGCGGTGACCGTCCACACCGTGGCCATGCCTTCGTTCGGGCCGAGGGCGTCGTCGCTGCCGGTGAGGTAGGTCATCTTGACGTTGACGTTCATCGGGTGCGGCGCCCAGCCGAAGAACACCACGGCCTCTTTGCGGCGCACGGCGCGATCGACGGCGGCAAGCATGCCGGCCTCGCTGGACTCGACCAACTGGAACTTGCCGAGGCCGAACTGGTTTTTGGTGATCATTGCCTTGATTTGGGTATTGGCGCCCGAACCCGGCTCGATGCCGTAGATCTTGCCGCCCAGTTCTTTCTCGAACTTGGCGATGTCGGCGAACGTCTTCAGGCCCTTGTCGGCCATATAAGTCGGCACAGCGAGGGTGGCGCGGGCGTCTTTGAGGCTCGGTGCGTCGAGGACTTTGACCTGATTGGCATCGACGAACGGGGTGATGGTCTGGGTCATCAACGGGTTCCAGTAGCCGAGGAACAAGTCCAGACGCTGGTCGCGGATCCCGGCGAAGATGATTTGCTGGGACGCGCTGGTTTGTTTGGTGCTGTAGCCGAGGCCGTCGAGCAGCACCTGGGTCATGGCACTCGTGGCGATCACGTCGGTCCAGTTGACCACGCCCATGCGCACGTTCTGGCAAGACGCGGGTTCGGCCGCCATGACGCTGGCGCTCAAGAAAGCGGTACCGCTGAGTGCAAGAACACAGCTGCTGATCAGTCGTTTCATGTCGGGTTCCTCGGCAGGTCGTTTATTGTGAGTTCCGGCATCTGGCGTGCCGGTGATGCAAAGTTACGCAGCTATACGCCCTTGAAAGCGCACTGCGGCGACTGGCATTTGCACTGTAGCGACCTGTGCGCTTGAACGCTGACGACAATCGGCGTATCAACGATCCACGCTACCCGCCGACCGAGTGCGCACATGTCCCAGGATTTCTACTTTTTGCTGATGCCGGGGTTCTCCGCCATTGGCTTTATTTCCGCGATCGAACCGCTGCGCGTGGCCAACCGCTTTCGTGGCGAGTTGTACCGCTGGCATGTGCTGAGCGCTGACGGCGGGGCGGTGCTGGCGAGTAACGGCATGTCGGTCAACGCCGACGCGGCGTTGGAGCCGCTGAAGAAAGGCGCGACGTTGTTGGTGGTGGCCGGCTTCGAACCGCTGAAGTTCGCCACGCCGACGCTGGAGCATTGGCTGCGACGGCTGGACAACGAAGGCGTGACCCTCGGCGCCATCGACACCGGCAGTTTCGTCCTCGCCGAGGCTGGCCTGCTCGATGGTCATCGCCTGACCCTGCACTGGGAAGCCATCGACGCCTTCAAGGAATCTTATCCACAGCTCAGCGTGACCCAGGAGCTGTTCGAAATCGACCGTCGACGGATCACCTCGGCCGGCGGCACCGCCTCCATCGACTTGATGCTCGACCTGATCGCCCAGGCCCACGGCCCGCAACTTGCGATTCAGGTCAGCGAACAGTTTGTGTTGGGGCGAATTCGTCCACGCAAAGACCATCAACGCATGGAAGTCGCCACGCGCTACGGCATCAGCAACAAGAAGCTGGTTCAGGTGATTGGCGAGATGGAACAACACAGCGAACCGCCGCTGACCACGTTGGCGTTGGCGGAATCGATCAAAGTGACCCGGCGCCAACTTGAGCGCTTGTTTCGGCTGCATCTGAACGACACGCCGAGTAATTTTTATCTGCGCTTAAGGCTGGAAAAGGCACGGCAGTTGTTGCGCCAGACCGACATGAGCGTGCTGGAAGTCAGCATCGCTTGCGGCTTTGAATCACCGTCGTATTTCACAAGAAGTTACCGAGCAAAATTCGCCCGCTGCCCCCGCGAAGACCGACGTACCGCCCAAGCCTGAGGGGTTTCAGCAACGCCATAGAACCCTGTGGGAGCGGGCTAGCCCGCGATGAGGCCAGCACATCCAACATTGTTATTGCCTGACACACCGCCATCGCGGGCAAGCCCGCTCCCACAGGTTCCAATGTAATGTCGGGAATCGGATTACTTCTTCACCAACGCCGAACACGCCGCCTTGTAAGCCTCATGCTGATACTTGTTCAGCGTCCCCGGCAGTTCAAAATTGTGCTTCTTGGCCTGGGCATTGATCGTCTGCGGTGACAACAACGTCACCTCGCAGCTATCAAGCAACTGAAACACACCCTCTATCTTGAACGTGGTCGGCCCGCCGGCAAACTCGCCCTTCTTGCTGCGCTTCTTGATCGCGATCCGGTCAATCGAATTCTCCCGCACAAACGACGCCACCTGCGCGGCGAAGCGCTTGACGTTGGCCGCCTCGTCGTCATCGTCGAGGGCGATTTTCTTGGTGCTGAGGGCGACGTGACTCAGGGTCGAACCGTCGAGAGCGGCCACGGCGATGATCGCTTCGCTGCCTTTGATTTCAATGCCGCAGATGTTCATGGGAATTCCTTTGAATGAAGAGGGCAGCCTACAACTCAAGTTGATTGGCCGTGATGCCGAATGCTGCTGCAATTTTCTCGCGGGTCGTCCTGCGTGGCTTCGCTACCGTTTCCTGTTGAGCGAACGCCGGCTGGGAAATTCCCAGACGTTTCGCCACTTCTTCCTGAGTTAGGTTCAGGTGTTCGCGCCAGGCGCGGATCGGTGTCGCCCCGTCGACCATTCGACTGACCACCTCATGCGGGATCAGATCGGGCTGCGTCTTCTGTGCGACGTATTGAGCGTAGGGAATGACTACGAAGGCGGGGTTACCCTCGGCATCGTTGATGATTTGGATGTCAGTAGGTGCGTTCATCGCGTTTTTTGACCTCTTGAATACTGACCACTTTGATTGCGCCATCCCAATCGAACATGACTCGATAATTGCCGACGCGCAGGCGGTAGGCGTAGTCATGGCCTATCAGTGCTTTGACATTGCCAACATCAGGCATGTCGGCAAGCGCCGTAACGGCATCCCGAACCTGCGCCTGATGTGCGGTGTGCAATTTCAGGAGTTGCTTAACGGCCTTTCGAGTCCAGTGGATGCTGTTCATGGAAGAATATAAGTCTTTTATAAGATTCGCGAATCTTTACTTATATTTTTCCGGTGGCCAATCAACAATCGTTGACCGCATGTTGCGTGGAAGGCCCTTCGTTTTAGGCATTCAAGCAATTTGTGTAGGCGATGTCGGAGTAATTTGTAGGAAGAGAGGAGTGTGGGGTTGAAAGCCGGAGGCAGTTCCAGCTTTCAGGATTACTCCTGCCCAATCGACTCCAAAAACTCCGACCGCTCATCGCTCATCCGCGCCACACAGTCATTTTGCGCAATCTTGAACGCCTTGCTGCCTTCGGTGGCCGGGAAGGCTTCCACCGCGCAATCTGCATCCCGCGTCTTCAGCCACTGCTGCTGGGCGGTTTTGAGTTTGGTGGTGATGTCGGCCAGCTGCGCCGGGTTCTTGCCGTACGCGGTTTGCATGCGTTCGGCGAGGCTGGCGTAGTTGTCTTTGAGCAGGTCTTCGGCGGTGGTGCGGCTGTAGGTCGAGCATTCCAGGGTCTGGACGTCGCTTTCGACTGCGTCGCACGGGTTGTTGTCGGACTCTTCAGCGGCGTGTACGCCGGTCGCAATCAAAGCCAAAGCCAGGAAGATCGATTTCATTGATGTCGCCGCTCTAATCCAGTGGTGTTTCCAAGATGCGGGAGATTCTGGCTCAAGCTTGCAGGCTTGAACAGGTGGCTGGTCGGGCCGCTTGGTGACCCTTTGTCGCGGA
Source organism: Pseudomonas sp. N40(2020) (assembly GCF_014472415.1). GTDB lineage: Bacteria > Pseudomonadota > Gammaproteobacteria > Pseudomonadales > Pseudomonadaceae > Aquipseudomonas. The sequence goes on along the minus strand of NZ_JACSZV010000027.1, from coordinate 26,030 downwards.
TTGACGCTTTCGGCAATTCCCCTGTCGTTTTTGCACCCGGTCGCCCCGGCACCGAGGCATATGCTGGCCCCAAAGCGCCGGCAGACGATTCGGCGCATGAATCGCCAATAAGGGGACGCCTGATGAGCCCAGCCGAATTACACGCCGACAGCATCGTTATCGACGGTCTGATCATTGCCAAATGGAACCGTGAGCTGTTCGAAGACATGCGCAAGGGCGGTCTGACGGCGGCCAACTGCACCGTGTCAGTGTGGGAAGGCTTTCAGGCGACCGTGAACAACATCGCTGCCAGCCAGAAGCTGATCCGCGAAAACAGCGACCTGGTGATGCCGGTACGCACCACCGCCGACATTCGTCGTGCCAAAGAGCAAGGCAAGACCGGCATCCTGTTCGGCTTCCAGAATGCCCACGCGTTTGAAGACCAGATCGGCTATGTCGAGGTGTTCAAGCAGCTCGGCGTCGGCATCGTGCAGATGTGCTACAACACCCAGAACCTGGTCGGCACCGGTTGCTACGAGCGTGACGGCGGCCTGTCGGGCTTCGGTCGCGAGATCGTTGCCGAGATGAACTGCGTTGGCGTGATGTGCGACCTGTCCCACGTCGGCTCCAAGACCTCCGAGGAAGTCATCCTCGAATCGAAAAAACCGGTCTGCTATTCCCACTGCCTGCCGTCGGGTCTTAAAGAGCACCCGCGCAACAAGTCCGATGAAGAGCTCAAGTTCATTGCCGACCACGGCGGTTTTGTCGGCGTGACCATGTTCGCGCCGTTCCTCGCCAAGGGCATCGATTCGACCATCGACGACTACGCCGAAGCCATCGAATACGTGATGAACATCGTTGGCGAAGATTCCATTGGCATCGGCACCGACTTCACCCAGGGCCATGGCCAGGACTTCTTCGAATACCTGACCCACGACAAGGGCTACGCCCGCCGTCTGACCAGCTTCGGCAAGATCATCAACCCGCTGGGCATCCGCACCGTCGGCGAGTTCCCGAACCTGACTGAAACCCTGCTCAAGCGTGGCCACTCCGAGCACGTGGTGCGCAAGATCATGGGCGAGAACTGGGTGAACGTCCTAAAGGACGTCTGGGGCGAATAAGCCGCTGCACTTCTGAATCCTTTCCTCCGGCCGTCCGCGCCAGGGGCAACAAACCAAATTTTCTGGAGTTAAGTTTCCATGGCCAAGATCGCCCCGCAATTGCCAATCGAAGTCGACAGCGAAACCGGTGTCTGGACCTCCGACGCCCTGCCGATGCTGTACGTGCCGCGCCACTTTTTCGTCAACAACCACATGGGCATCGAAGAAGTGCTGGGCGCCGACGCCTACGCCGAAATTCTCTACAAGGCCGGCTACAAGTCCGCCTGGCACTGGTGTGAAAAAGAAGCCGAATGCCACGGCCTGGAAGGCGTTGCGGTGTTCGAGCATTACATGAAGCGCCTGTCGCAACGCGGCTGGGGCCTGTTCAAGATCCAGGACATCGACCTCGACAAAGGCACCGCCAGCGTCAAGCTCGAACACTCGGCGTTCGTCTACGTGTACGGCAAGGTCGGGCGCAAGGTCGACTACATGTTCACCGGTTGGTTTGCCGGTGCCATGGATCAGATTCTTGAGGCTCGCGGCAGCAAGATTCGCACCGTTGCCGAGCAAGTCTACGGTGGCTCCGAAGAAGGCCACGACGACGGCCTGTTCACCGTCAAGCCGTTGTAAGTCGAGGAACCCGCCATGGCTTTCGAAGCAATGTTCCAGCCGATCCCGATCGGCAAACTGACAATCCGCAACCGCGTGCTCAGTACCGCGCACGCCGAGGTCTACGCGACCGACGGCGGCATGACCACCGATCGCTACGTCAAATACTACGAAGAGAAAGCCAAGGGCGGCATCGGCCTGGCGATTTGCGGTGGCTCCTCCAGCGTGGCCATCGACAGCCCGCAAGGCTGGTGGAAATCGGTCAACCTGGCAGACGACCGGATCATCCCGCACTTCCAGAATCTGGCCGATGCCATGCACAAGCATGGCGCCAAGATCATGATCCAGATTACCCACATGGGCCGCCGCTCGCGTTGGGACGGCGAGCACTGGCCGACCCTGCTGTCGCCGTCGGGCATCCGTGAACCGGTACACCGCGCGACCTGCAAAACCATCGAGCCGGAAGAAATCTGGCGGGTGATCGGCAACTACGCCACCGCTGCCGCGCGGGCCAAGGCTGGCGGGCTGGACGGCGTTGAACTGTCGGCTGTGCACCAGCACATGATCGACCAGTTCTGGAGCCCGCGCGTCAACAAACGCACCGACGAATGGGGCGGCAGCTTCGAGAACCGCATGCGTTTTGGTCTGGAAGTGCTCAAGGCTGTGCGTAAGGAAGTCGGCGACGATTTCTGTGTCGGCATCCGTCTGTGCGGTGACGAGTTCCACCCGGACGGCTTGTCCCACGAAGACATGAAGCAGATCGCCAAGTATTACGACGACACCGGCATGATCGACTTCATCGGCGTGGTCGGTTCGGGTTGCGACACCCACAACACCCTGGCCAACGTAATCCCCAACATGAGTTATCCACCGGAGCCGTTCCTGCATCTGGCCGCCGGGATCAAGGAAGTGGTGAAAGCGCCGGTGCTGCACGCGCAGAACATCAAGGACCCGAACCAGGCTACGCGCATTCTGGAAGGCGGTTACGTCGACATGGTCGGCATGACCCGCGCGCATATTGCCGACCCGCACCTGATCGCCAAGATCAAGATGGGCCAGATCGACCAGATCAAACAGTGCGTCGGCGCCAACTATTGCATCGACCGCCAGTACCAAGGGCTGGATGTGCTGTGCATCCAGAACGCCGCGACCTCCCGTGAATATATGGGCGTGCCGCACATCATCGAGAAGTCCACGGGCGTCAAACGCAAAGTGGTGGTGGTCGGTGCCGGTCCTGCCGGAATGGAAGCGGCGCGCGTGTCTGCCGAACGAGGCCACGACGTGACCCTGTTCGAGAAGAAGGAATTCATCGGCGGGCAGATCACCACGGCTTCGAAAGCACCACAGCGCGACCAGATTGCCGGCATCACCCGCTGGTTCCAGCTGGAATTGGCGCGCTTGAAAGTCGATCTGCGTCTGGGGACGGCTGCCGACGCGGCGACCATCCTCGATCTGCGTCCGGACGTGGTGGTGCTGGCGGTCGGCGGGCATCCGTTCCTTGAGCAGAACGAACACTGGGGCGCCGCCGAAGGGCTGGTGGTCAGCAGTTGGGACGTGCTCGACGGCAAGGTCGCGCCGGGCAAGAACGTGCTGGTCTACGACACCATTTGCGAGTTCACCGGGATGTCGGTTGCCGACTTCCTCGCTGACAAGGGCAGCCAGGTCGAGATCGTCACCGACGACATCAAACCGGGCGTGGCCATTGGCGGTACGTCGTTCCCGACCTACTACCGCAGCATGTACCCGAAAGAAGTGATCATGACCGGCGACATGATGCTGGAGAAGGTCTACCGCGAAGGCGACAAACTGGTCGCCGTGCTGGAGAACGAATACACCGGCGCCAAAGAGGAGCGGGTGGTCGATCAGGTGGTGGTGGAAAACGGCGTGCGTCCGGACGAAGAGCTGTATTACGGGCTCAAGGACGGTTCGCGCAACAAGGGCCAGATCGACATCGACGCACTGTTCGCAATCAAGCCGCAGCCATCGCTGAGTACCACGGGTGACGGCTACTTGTTGTTCCGCATCGGCGATTGCGTGGCGCAGCGTAATACCCACGCTGCGATCTACGACGCACTGCGCCTCTGCAAGGATTTCTAAGCCGCTGAACTGATCGTTCCCACGCTCTGCGTGGGAATGCCGCAATGGACGCTCCGCGTCCGCTTTGGGACGCGAAGCGTCCCGGGATGCATTCCCACGCAGAGCGTGGGAACGATCATCGAACGCCCGTGTTTCTCCAGGCTGTACTGGTGGGAGCTTCACCTATGTTGAACACCCTTCTTCCAATCCTGTTGTTCGCAGCCCTGGGCCTTGGTGTCCTCGGCGCGTTGCGGCGGGTGGCCATGTGGCGTCGGGGCCGAGCCTCGAAGGTCGACCTGATCGGTGGCCTGTTCGCCATGCCCAAGCGTTACATGGTCGACTTGCACCATGTGGTGGCGCGGGACAAATACATCGCCAACACCCACGTGGCCACGGCCGGCGGCGCGGTGGCGTCGATTGTGCTGGCGATTCTGGTGCACGGTTTCGGCCTGCATAACCGCATCCTCGGCTACGCGTTGCTGCTGATGACGGCGGTGATGTTCGTCGGCGCGATCTTCGTTTACCTGCGTCGACGTAACCCGCCGGCACGGTTGTCGAAAGGCCCGTGGATGCGCTTGCCGAAAAGCCTGCTGGCGTTCTCGGCGTCGTTCTTTCTGGTGACCTTGCCGGTGGCCGGGATCCTCCCGGAAAACTTCGGCGGCTGGATATTGGCGGTAATTCTCGGCGTCGGTGTGCTGTGGGGCGTGTCGGAATTGTTCTTCGGCATGACCTGGGGCGGGCCGATGAAACACGCCTTCGCCGGTGCCCTGCACCTGGCGTGGCACCGTCGCGCCGAGCGTTTTGGCGGCGGCCGGTCGACCGGTTTGAAGCCGCTGGACCTCAACGATCCCTCCGCGCCGCTGGGCGTGGAAAAACCCAAGGATTTCACCTGGAACCAGTTGCTCGGCTTCGACGCCTGCGTGCAGTGCGGCAAGTGCGAAGCGGCGTGCCCGGCCTTCGCTGCCGGCCAGCCGCTGAACCCGAAAAAGCTGATTCAGGACATGGTCGTCGGCCTCGCTGGCGGCACTGACGCCAACTTCGCTGGCAGTCCGTATCCGGGCAAACCGATTGGCGAGCATTCAGGTAATCCACATCAACCAATCGTTAACGGTCTGGTCGATGCCGAAACCCTGTGGTCGTGCACCACGTGCCGCGCTTGCGTCGAGGAATGCCCGATGATGATCGAGCACGTCGACGCCATCGTCGACATGCGTCGTCACCTCACGCTGGAAAAAGGCGCGACGCCGAACAAGGGCGCCGAAGTCCTGGAAAACCTGATCGCCACCGACAACCCGGGCGGTTTCGCTCCGGGCGGGCGGATGAACTGGGCGGCGGATCTGAACCTCAATTTGCTGAGCGAAAAGAAATCCACCGACGTGCTGTTCTGGGTTGGCGACGGCGCTTTCGACATGCGCAACCAGCGCACCCTGCGTGCTTTCGTCAAAGTGCTGAAAGCGGCCAAGGTCGACTTCGCAGTACTGGGGCTCGAAGAGCGAGACAGTGGCGACGTCGCCCGCCGTCTGGGCGACGAAGCAACCTTCCAGTTGTTGGCCAAACGCAACATTCAGACCTTGGCCAAATACAGCTTCAACCGCATCGTTACCTGCGATCCGCACAGTTTCCATGTGCTGAAAAACGAATACGGCGCCTTTGATGGCAACTACCTGGTGCAGCATCACAGCACGTACATGGCGGAGATCATTGAGGCCGGCGCGCTTAACCTCGGTCAGCACAAAGGCAACAGCGTGACCTATCACGATCCGTGCTACCTCGGCCGCTACAACGGCGAGTACGAAGCGCCGCGTGAAGTGCTGCGCGCGCTGGGTATCGAAGTGAAAGAGATGCAACGTTCCGGCTTCCGTTCGCGCTGCTGCGGCGGCGGTGGCGGTGCGCCGATCACCGACATTCCGGGCAAGCAACGCATCCCCGACATGCGCATGGACGACATCCGCGAGACCGGCGCCGAGCTGGTGGCCGTGGGTTGTCCACAGTGCACGGCGATGCTCGAAGGCGTGGTTGAACCGCGTCCGCTGATCAAGGACATCGCTGAACTGGTGGCCGACGCCCTGCTTGAAGACGCCGCGCCAGGCAAGCCGACTGCGCCGGCCAAACGTGAACCCGCGGAGGCCCACTGATGAGCGACATTATCCGCCGCGACCCGCGCGCCGAATGGATTGCCCGTAACCGTCTGCATCCATTGCACGCGGCCATGCAACCGGCGCAGCACAGCTGGATGGGCCCCAATGGCGTCATCCGTAAGAATCTGCATGGCATTGGTTTTATCGGCCCGAACGGCCTCAAACGCATCGACCGCAGCGGCGCGCAGCAGGGCGGGGCGGTCAAACGCTCGGCCACGGTTGAGGTGCAACTGCCGCTGCATCAAGTGCCGGCCCCGGCGTTCTACATCAGCGTGGTGCCGGACATGGTCGGCGGCCGCTTGAGCAGCCATGATCGCGATTTGCTCGGCCTCGCCCATCAACTGGCAGGCAACGACGGCGCGGTGTTGGCCGTGGTCTTCGGCGAGCACAAGGAAAACGCTTTCGCCACCGCAGGCGTCGATCGCTTGCTGGTGCTGGAGGGCGAGGAATTCAGCGGTTACGCACCGGAGCAGCGTGTGCAAGGTTTGCGCGCTGTGGATAACCAGTTCAACCCGCGTCACTGGCTGCTGCCGGACAGCCGCAGCGGTGGCGGTGAACTCGGTCGACGCTTTGCTGCGGCATTGGGCGAACGCCCGGCGACACGTGTGTGGCAGGTCAAGGATCAGGAATGCATCGGCCGCGCTGGCGCTGGCCTGCAGGATTTGGCGCGTCCCGTTGCGCGGTTGATTCTGGCCTCGGCCGAATGTGCCGAACCTGTCAGCGAAACCCGTCACGAAGCGCTGCCCGTGGAGTTATCCACAAGCGTCGCGCGCAGTCTGTCGCGCATTGAAGATCTAGGCGCGGTGGCAGTCGATCCGGCGGCGATTCCAATGGCCGAAGCCGAGTTCATTTTCTCCGGCGGTAACGGGGTCAAGGACTGGGCGCTATTCCACCAGACCGCCGCTGCACTGGGCGCTACTGAAGGCGCCTCGCGGGTGGCGGTGGACGACGGCTTCATGGCGCGCGACCGGCAGGTCGGCGCGTCCGGCACCTGGGTTACGGCGCGGGTGTATGTCGCCGTGGGGATTTCCGGGGCGATCCAGCACCTGCAAGGCATCGGTGCCTGCGACAAAGTCGTGGCGATCAACCTCGATCCGGGTTGCGACATGATCAAACGCGCGGACCTGTCGGTGATTGGCGAGAGCGCGGAGATTCTTCAGGCCTTGATTGCGGCGGTTGAGGCTTACCGCAACGATGCCAAGCGCGATGCGGCTTAAGGAACGGCTATGAACACAAAAATCATCAGTTTGGTTTCAATCGGCGCCCACCCGACCTCCGGCCGGCCACGCCGCGCCGAACAGGATGCCCGTGCCGTGGAGCTGGGCCTGCAACTGGCTGGGGATAACCTGCAAGTGCTGCATGCCGGCGATGTTGCGGAACCCGCATTGCGCGCCTATCTGGGCATGGGCCTTGAGCAGATGCATGTGCTGGAACAACCGGCAGGCGCCGATGCATTGCCGGCACTGACCGCGTATCTACGTGATGCCGGTGCGCAGGTCGTGCTGACCGGTAGCCAGGCTGAAACCGGTGAAGGCTCGGGGATGCTGCCTTTTCTGCTGGCCGAAGGCCTGGGCTGGCCGCTGGTGGTGGGGTTGGCGCAGGTTGAGTCGATCAATGACGGTTCGGCGCTGGTGCTGCAAGCGTTGCCGCGCGGGCAGCGGCGGCGGTTGAAGGTGCGGCTGCCGTTTCTGGCGACTGTGGATAACGCCGCACCGAAGCCTCGGCAGAGTGCATATGGGCCGGCACGTCGCGGTGAGTTGAATGCCGAAGACGTGGAAGTGCTGGACGACGAATTGCTCGTGGTAGCGACACTGCAACCGGCCAAGCCTCGGCCGAAACGCTTGAAAGTGATCAAGGCCAAGAGTGGCGCTGATCGGATGAAGGCTGCTACGGCCAAGGCCAGTGGCGGCGGTGGGCAGGTGTTGAAAGGGGTGACTGCCCAGGCCGGGGCTGAGGCGATTCTCAAGTTGCTGATCGAAGAAGGCGTCGTCCGCTGACACCCTGCAAAGCCCCTGTAGGAGCTGTCGATTGAAACGAGGCTGCGATCTTTTGATCTTCAAAATCAAGGTCAAAAGATCGCAGCGTGCCGCAGCTCCTACCTATAAACCGAGCGTATCGCGAGATCGTGCTGTTTACCCACAATCCCTGTTGGCCAATCTGTGGATAACGTGTTCGCCCATCCCTGCACCCCACGCCAATCAAGCCCTGCAAGGCTCAGATCAAAAAACAACCAGCCTAACTAACGGTTTTTCCACGCTTTTTTCGCTGGAAAACTGCGCAAGTTGCCCTCAATCTCTGTTGGCGCTTCTGTGGATAAGATGTTCGCTATCTGCTGAGCGCCTTATAGAACGTGGCTTTCAAGAGATTGGTCAAAAACTGATCAAATCGCGGATTCTCACCCGATCGCCTCTCTATAGCGCCCGGTTTTTCACAGTCTTGGATGCTTTTCCACAGCACCCGCAAAGTTACCCCCGAACTCTGTTGGCGCTTCTGTGGATAACGTGTTCGCTATCCGCTACAGGCCAATTAATACGTGGCTTGTAGATAATTGATCAAAAAACATCCAGTGCTTATCCCAAACCATGCTTCTGGATAAGTCACGTTTTTTCTTCACTTATTCACCGATGTTTTTCCAACTCATCCACAGTTGTCCCCAATTGCTGTGGGTGGCTATGTGGATAACTTGTTCGCCAAACCCTGCAAGCCCCGCCACGCATAGTCCTAACGGCGATTGATCAGATTTCATACATTTCTAGAGCGTTGCCTTGGAGTCGAATACGCAGCTGACTTCACTGCAATGGCGCAAGGACAGCCGTCACTTATCCACATCAGGTTCTGAGAGAGGCAGTGTGAGGTGGTCATCCAAGTGATTCCGTAACTCGCCGATCCGCGAATGCTTGCGCTTGTCGATCAAGTGCAGGCGCTGCTATGCGCGAGCGTTTTTAATAAGTTTTTGCATATATTTAATTTAACGATGCTCTGGTTCCGATAGTTCTATCGGGCGGTTTGACAGGGTTGATTGCCGCAGCTTTAATTGGCCTCACGCGAGTAAATGAACAAGGTTGTTCATTGTTTTATTCTTGTCCCAGTACAGGAGTTTGGCTATGGAAGGCGTTCGCGCTTATATGTTCGCTTCGTTTTAAATAAATTTTTCTCTGCGCACTTTCGACGTGTTCGAATGGAGCAAGTGCGCGGGTGGACTTTATTCACGTTTTTGATAAGTGTTGCCGGCGTGTGAGGCGGCACTTGTCAGCCTGAGCACGATAGAAGTGCAATTCATACGACACTACAAGGAGTTCTAAAATGTCTGAAGCTGCCAAGTCCAAAATCAAATCAGTCGCCGACGCCGCTGTTGCTCCGTCGAAAGAGGCTTATGTCGAACTGCTGAACGAAATGCGCGTGCATGCGAAGCAACTCTCCACGGGGGCGGCCCGAGGTGTATTGATGGCTTCACCTCACCTGCAGCATCTTCACCTGCGCAGTCTATATCTGAACACCAGTTCCAATGATCCAGCCGTAAAAAGGCTGGAGCCGCTGGCCAAGGAGGCTGGTGATGGGCAGTCGAACCAGTCGGAGCAGGAGCTGACCAAAGCGACTGAGACGTTCCAGAACTCAGGCTCGACCGATACCAAATCCTATAAGGACAAACTTGAGGAGTTGCGTAACCGCGATCTTAAGTCAGCGGCGGAACGCATCGATAAGATGTACGACGCTGCCATTGGTGAGATCGACAAGTTCCCTGGCAGCGCGGACGCGGTTGTTGGGTTTATGGATCTTTTCGGCGGTCTGTTCAATAGCGTGCTCGATAAGATCGGTGCGTTTTTTACCGAAATTGGCCAGAAAATCCTGAGCTGGTTAAAAAATGTCTGGGAGAAGATCACCAGTACATTCAACTCGGTCATCAACTGGATCAGTGGTTGGTTTTCCTGATCTGTTTGAGGGATGTGAGGTGACTAATGATCAAGCCTGTCAAACCGATCGGACCTCCACCGTTTATTGATCCAATCGAAGGTGAGTGGTGTCGTGCTTTCAATATCGAAGAAAATAGAGCGCTTGACGATAATAAAGCAAAGCTCGAAGTTCTTCGTCAGCGCGATAAGAAACGAACCGAGGAGAAGATTGATAGTTTGTACGATGAGCTGCAGCGAAAAGTCGATCCGGACTATAAACGGCCACCGAGTGCCTCCGATATAAATAGTATCTTTGAGGCGGCGCAAAGCATTATCAAAAACTGGAACTGGTAACCGTTGCGCTATAGCAAAAAAAACCGCGAGCATGCTCGCGGTTTTTTATTCACCTTCCCGTCGGTTCTCAACCTTGGACAGGAACACCCTTGAGGTAAGGCGCAGGCTCGGCGCCGAGGTTGTTCAGCAGGCGCTCGCTGTACCAATCCACAAAGTTCACCACACCGAACTCATAAGTCTTCGAGTACGGCCCAGGCTGGTATGCCGTGGAGTTGATCCCACGCTGGTTCTCTTCGGCCAGACGACGATCCTGATCGTTGGTCGCGTCCCACACCTGGCGCATACGCTCGACGTCGTAATCCACGCCTTCCACTGCATCCTTGTGCACCAGCCACTTGGTGGTGACCATGGTTTCCTGCGCGCTGATCGGCCACACGGTGAAGACGATGATGTGGTCGCCCATGCAGTGGTTCCATGAGTGCGGCAGGTGCAGGATGCGCATCGAACCCAGGTCCGGGTTCTTGATCCGGCCCATCAGTTTGGCGCAGCCCTGTTTGCCGTCGAGGGTCATCGACACGGTGCCCTTGAGCAATGGCATGCGCACGATGCGGTTACGCAGGCCGAAACTGGCGTGGGCGTAAGGAATCTTCTCGGCTTCCCAGGCAGCGGCGGAGGCGGCGACGTGATCCTTGAACGCCTGATCGGCGCGCGGGTCGGTAACGTCGTCCCATTCCAGCAGGGTTTTCAGCAGTTCCGGGTGCGAGGCGTTGCAGTGGTAGCACTCGCGGTTGTTTTCCAGCACCAGTTTCCAGTTGGCCTTTTCCATCAAGGTGGTGGTGATCGCCACCTTGGTGTTCTCCATGTCGTACGGTTCCATGTAGTGGTTCAGCGTCGACAGGAAGTCATCAATGGCCGGCGGGTTCTCCGCCAGGCTGATAAAGATGTAGCCGCCGGCGGTTTTCACGTTCACCGGTTTGAGGCCGTACTCCTTCATGTCGAAGTCGGCGCCCATTTCGGTGCCGGCGAACAACAGGCGACCGTCCAGCTCATACGTCCACTGGTGGTAGTGGCAGACCAGTTTGGCGACCTTGCCCTTGTCGCTGGTGCACAGGCGCGAGCCACGGTGGCGGCAGACGTTGTGGAAGGCATGGACGACGCCGTCAGCGCCACGAATGACGATGATCGGGTTCTTGCCGATCTGCAGGGTGATGTAGTTGCCCTTGGCCGGGATCTCGCAGGTCATGCCGGCGATCAACCACTCTTTCTGGAAGATCTCCTGCATGTCGATATCGAACAGCCGCTCGTCGCTGTAGAACGGTTGCGGCAGCGAGAAAGTGCGCTCACGCTCCTGCAGCATCTGTGCGGTGGCCTTGCGTGCGGGTTCCAGCGGATCGCCCAGGCTGATTTTTGCGGTGACGTCCATCGATGTGATCCTCATGGCCATCTGCGTGGCCGGCGAAAGTGGCTAATCAGGTGTGCTGTAAACGGTTGCTACGCAAGGTGTAAAGAATTCGTCTTGGTGTGAGGCGAGTGTGGGGCCGGCGCAGGCGGGAACCTTATCCATGGGCGACATGATGCAATCTGTTCCCGACGCGCAACCCCCGGCGGTTGGGGGCTGGTCGCGATAAGTATGTCAATGTCGCGGATAGGTAAACGGGCGGTTCGCGCTATACGCAGAATCGCCGACATGAGGCCGACAGTCGGCCGTGGAGAACAGCATGTCCAACAGCTTCCTGAATCCGGTCACCACCCAGACCTGGGCCAATGGCCGACACATCGTCCGTTGCGTCAAAGTCATCCAGGAAACCTGGGACGTGCGCACCTTCTGCTTTATGGCCGACCAGCCGATCCTGTTCTTCTTCAAGCCCGGGCAATTCGTGACACTGGAGCTGGAGATCGAAGGCCAGCCGATCATGCGCTCCTACACGATCTCCAGTTCGCCGTCGGTGCCGTACAGCTTTTCGGTGACGATCAAGCGGGTGCCGGGCGGCAAGGTGTCCAACTGGTTGCACGACACGCTGCATGAAGGCCAGGAATTGGCCGTGCACGGGCCGGTCGGGCTGTTTAACGGTATCGACTTTCCGAGCCCGAAAGTCCTCTACCTCAGCGGCGGCGTAGGCATCACCCCGTGCATGTCGATGGCGCGCTGGTTCTACGACACCAACGCTAACGTCGACATGACGTTTATCCACAGCGCCCGTTCGCCGAAAGACATCATTTACCACCGCGAGCTGGAACACATGGCGTCGCGGATCGATAACTTCAGCCTGCACCTGATCTGCGAGAAGCATGGTCTGGGCGAGCCGTGGGCCGGGTATCGCGGCTATCTGAACCACAAGATGCTGGAACTGATGGTTCCGGATTTTCTGGAGCGCGAAGTGTTCTGCTGCGGGCCGACGCCGTACATGACGGCGGTCAAGCGCTTGCTGGAAAACGCTGGCTACGACATGTCGCGTTATCACGAAGAGTCGTTCGGTGCGACGCCACCCGAAGCGCGGGCTGATGCAGTCGAGCAAGCCGAACAGGCCGCCGACGCACCGGAAATCGATGCGGCAGACCTGCATCAGGTGGAATTCACCTCGTCCGGCAAGAGCATTCGTGTGGCACCGGGCGAGACCGTGCATGCGGCGGCGGCCAAGCTTGGGTTGATGATCCCGAAAGCCTGCGGCATGGGGATTTGCGGAACGTGCAAGGTGCTCAAGCTGGGGGGCGAAGTGGAGATGGACCACAACGGCGGGATTACCGAGGACGACGAGGCGGAGGGTTTCATCCTGTCGTGCTGCAGCGTGCCCAAAGGCGACGTGCGCATCGAGTTCTAAAGATTGGCGCAACTCCAATGTGGGAGCGAGCCTGCTCGCGAATGCGGTGTGTCATTCAGCATCTGCGTTGTCTGACACGGCCTATTCGCGAGCAGGCTCGCTCCCACAGAGGTTGTGTATTTCAATCTACAAACAGGTCGGGCATCAGGGTTGCGTCGCTGTCCGGCTCGTAGCGGTAATGATCGAATTCAGTCACGCCCTGTTCACGCAAAATCTCCTCATCAATCAGTAACCGCCCAGTAATCTGCCGTCCGCTACTGCTCAAAATCACATGCGCCGCATCCGCCATGATCGAAGGCGTACGCGCATGCTTGAACGACTCGCGATTACCCAGCTGAAACTCGATGGCTGCCGTGGCAATCATCGTCTGCGGCCACAGCGAATTGACGCTGATGCCGAAATTGGCAAATTCCTCACTCATCCCCAGCGTCAGCATGCTCATGCCGTACTTGGTCACGGTGTAAGGGCTGTACTGGGCGAACCACTTGGTCGCCAGATTCAGTGGCGGTGACAGGTTGAGAATGTGCCCGGCGGATTTCTTCAGATAGGGCAGGGCAGCCTGACTGCACAGCAGCACGGCGCGGGTGTTGATCTGGTGCATCAGGTCGAAACGCTTGAGTTCGATGTGTTGCACGCCGGTAAGTTTGATCGCCCCGGCGTTGTTCACCAAGGCATCGATACCGCCGAAGTGCTCGTTGGCCTGAGCCAGCGCCTGGCGTACGGCGTCTTCATCACGCACATCCACTTGCAGGGCCAGAGCCTTTCCGCCCGCCGCCTCGACTTCCGCCGCGACGCTGTGAATGGTCCCGGGTAATTTGGCGTGAGGTTCGGCGCTCTTCGCCGCAATCACGATGTTGGCCCCATCCCTGGCGGCGCGCAGCGCAATCTCACGGCCGATGCCACGGCTGGCGCCAGTGATGAACAGGGTTTTTCCTTGTAACGACATGCCGATGCTCCTGCTTGTTGTTATGTGAGCGGAGGCTCGACAACCAATGTAGACCAAGCAGATCAGGTAACACCGTTGATCGTTCCCACGCTCCGCGTGGGAATGCAGCTCGGGACGCTCCGCGTCCCATTTTAATACCAGCACTGAACCTCAATCAGCTCCGGCATTCCCGCGTAGTTCCTGGCACTCGAATAACGCCAATGCTCCGGCAAGTCCACATATCCGCGTTTCACTGGATTGTTGTGGATGTATTCAAGCTTCTGGCGCATCACCGATTCGCTATAAACCATTTCTGCGTGAGACCCTTCCTGCCACAACTGGTACACCCGATCCTGCTTGTGCGCGCGTTTGCTAAAGCGCAGACGTTGCAGGGCTTTGTCGGCGCCTTTGCTTTGCAGATCATCAATAATCTTTCGAGCTGTGAATGACTTGAACTGACTCAGGCATTTGCTCAGGTCGGGTGCTTGGGCGACGAAGTGAAGATGGTTTTCCAGGATCACGTAGCCGTAGAGCTTCAAATCCTGATTGGCCTGCTGATAGCGCCAGCAATTAAGCAGGTGGTCGACGATGTAAGGGCGGATGAACAGGGGTAACCATTCCATGACCGTGCAGGTCAGAAAATGCGGTTTGTCGGTTTCGATAATGGTGTAGCGGCTGCGGCCCATGGGATTCTTCCTTGAATCTTGCGGTGCGATGGGAATGGAACGCGGAGCGTCCCGGGATGCGTTACCACGCGGAGCGTGGGAACGATCAGGGTGAGGCGGGCGAAGAGATCGCGCTAGAAGAGGAGTCTGGTATTACGGTGGGAAAAGTCATTCCCGATCAAAGATCGTTCCCACGCTCTGCGTGGGAACGATCGTGCGGCAGAGGTCAGGCCAACATGACTTCGCGGATATCGCGCGCCAGTTCGCGTACGCGTTCTTCTTCGGTGTCCCACGAGCACATGAAGCGTGCGCCGCCCTTGCCGATGAAGGTGTAGAAACGCCAGTTTTTCGCGGTCAGGGCCGCGATGGCCGGTTCCGAGAGTTGCAGGAACACGCCGTTGGCCTGCACCGGGAACATCAGCTCAACGCCGGGAATGTCGCTGACCAGTTCCGCCAGCAACTGCGCGCAGTGGTTGGCGTGGCGGGCGTATTTGAGCCAGGCGTCGTTTTCGAGGATGCCGACCCACGGCGCCGACAGAAAGCGCATTTTCGACGCCAGTTGCCCGGCCTGTTTGCAGCGGTAGTCGAAGTCTTCGGCCAGTTTGTGGTTGAAGAACAGGATCGCTTCACCCACCGCCATGCCGTTTTTTGTACCGCCGAAGCACAGCACGTCGACGCCGGCCTTCCAGGTCAGGTCGGCCGGCGAGCAGCCGAGGAACGCGCAGGCATTGGAGAAACGCGCGCCGTCCATGTGCAGGTGCAGGCCCAGCTCCTTGCAGGTGGCGCTGATGGCGCGGACTTCTTCCGGGGTATAAACGCTGCCGACTTCGGTGGCTTGGGTCAGGGTGACCACGCGCGGTTTAGGGTAGTGAATGTCCTGGCGCTTGAGCGCGACTTCGCGGATCGATTCCGGTGTGATCTTGCCGTTTTCGGTACGGGCGATCAGCAGTTTCGAGCCGTTGGAGAAGAATTCCGGCGCGCCGCATTCGTCGGTTTCGACGTGGGCGGTTTCCGAGCAGATCACGCTGTGGTAACTCTGGCACAGCGACGACAGCGCCAGCGAGTTGGCGGCGGTGCCGTTGAAGGCGAAGAACACTTCACAGTCGGTTTCGAACAGGTTGCGGAAATGATCAGCGGCGCGCGCTGTCCATTCATCGTCGCCGTAAGCGCGTTGGTGCCCGTGATTGGCCTGTTCCATGGCGGCCCAGGCTTCAGGGCAGATACCGGAGTAGTTGTCGCTGGCGAATTGTTGGCTCTTGTCGGTCATGGCCGGCTTCCGTGGTCGAGGCGCTTGTGGCGACTCGTTGGTCAATGATGGTGCGCACTTTACCGAAGATCATCCGGGGAGCACACGGGATGTCGCTGGCAGAACTCTACAAGGACACGGGCCGATTATGCACCTGAGAAAACGCGACGGCGCGCTGGATCTGCTCAAGTGGCTGGCGCTGCTGAGCATGTTGCTCGATCACCTGCGATATGTCGGCTACTCCGCCGATTGGTTGTATGTGCCGGGGCGGTTGGCGTTTCCGTGGTTCTGTCTGGCGATGGCGGCGAATCTTGCCCGTGATGGAGCGCGCCAGACTGAGTGGCGCTATTTGGGGTGGTTGGTGGTTTTCAGCGCCGTCAGCGAAATTCCCTATCGGATGTACATTCCTGATCCCGATACGTTGAACGTGATGCCGACGCTGGCGCTGGGTTTGCTGGTGGCGCGGGGCTGGCAGGATGGAGCGCTGGTTTCGCGACTGCTCGGCGCTGGCGCGTTGCTGCTTTCTGCGTTGTTCTCGGAACGGCTGATGTTCGGTTTCTTTGGTGTTTTACTGCCGCTGGCGACGTTGTTGGTGATTCGTCGTCCGTGGTATTTCGCTGTGTTGCCGGGGCTGGTGTGCCTGGCGGCGAATCAATGGCGGGTGTTGCTCAAATCGGCGCGGTTCGGCAATGAGTTGGCGATCTTCGGCCTCATCATTTGCCTGATTGCGCCATTGCTTGGGATGCTCCTGTTGCGACATGCCCAAACCTTCCAGCCGACACCGATGAGGCGCTGGGCCTACGCCCTCTATCCCGCGCATTTCCTCGTACTGCTCGCCCTCCGCCAGGTAATTGCATAACCCCTGTACGCCCTGCCGCAGGCTGCGATCTTTTGACTTTGGCTTTTTAGAATCAAAAGCAAGATCAAAAGATCGCAGCCTGCGGCAGCTCCTACAGTGGACTGCATTCTCCAAGCCATTTCCCGCCATGTCGTAAACGCACCTTTGCGTGGCGTCCGTAGGCATTTGAGCTGTCTGCACCGGTCATACCATCGCATCAAAGGGCACGCAGGTGCCTGACCGAGACGAATGGCGCACCGCCGCCGCTGGGAGAGACGCGATGTTCAGCAAGCAAGACCAGATCCAGGGTTACGACGATGCACTGCTGGCGGCGATGAATGCCGAGGAGCAACGTCAGGAAGATCACATCGAGCTGATCGCGTCGGAGAACTACACCAGCAAACGCGTGATGCAAGCGCAGGGCAGCGGCCTCACCAACAAATACGCCGAAGGTTATCCGGGCAAGCGCTACTACGGTGGCTGCGAGCATGTGGATAAAGTCGAAGCGCTGGCCATCGAACGCGCCAAGCAACTGTTCGGCGCCGATTACGCCAACGTCCAGCCGCACTCCGGTTCTTCGGCCAACAGTGCCGTGTATCTGGCGCTGATCCAGCCGGGCGACACCATCCTTGGCATGAGCCTGGCCCACGGCGGTCACTTGACCCACGGCGCCAAAGTGTCGTCCTCGGGCAAGCTCTACAACGCCGTGCAGTACGGCATCGACACCAAGACCGGGCTGATCGATTACGACGAAGTCGAGCGTCTGGCCGTCGAGTGCAAACCGAAAATGATCGTCGCCGGTTTCTCGGCTTACTCGAAAACCCTGGATTTCCCACGCTTCCGCCAGATCGCCGACAAGGTCGGTGCGCTGTTGTTCGTCGACATGGCCCACGTCGCGGGTCTGGTTGCTGCCGGTCTCTATCCGAACCCGCTGCCTTACGCTGACGTAGTCACCACCACCACGCACAAAACCCTGCGCGGCCCACGTGGCGGGTTGATCCTGGCCAAGTCCAACGAAGAGATCGAGAAGAAACTCAACTCTGCCGTATTCCCCGGCGCTCAGGGCGGCCCGCTGATGCACGTCATCGCCGGTAAAGCCGTGTGCTTCAAGGAAGCGCTGGAGCCGGGCTTCAAGGCTTATCAGCAGCAAGTGATCGACAACGCCCAGGCCATGGCGAGCGTATTTATCAAACGTGGCTACGATGTAGTGTCCGGCGGTACCGACAATCACCTGTTCCTGGTCAGCCTGATCCGTCAGGGCCTGACCGGCAAAGACGCCGACGCCGCCCTCGGCCGCGCGCACATCACCGTCAACAAGAACGCCGTGCCGAACGATCCGCAGTCGCCGTTCGTGACGTCCGGCCTGCGCATCGGCACCCCGGCGGTGACTACGCGCGGTTTCAAAGTGACCCAGTGCGTGACGTTGGCCGGCTGGATCTGCGACATCCTCGATAACCTCGGCGATGCCGATGTCGAGGCCAATGTTGCCCAGCAGGTTTCGGCCCTGTGCGCAGACTTCCCGGTTTATCGCTGAGCGTTCTGGAGTAAATGACTATGCAACGCTATTCGGGCTTCGGCCTCTTCAAACACTCCCTCAGCCACCACGAAAACTGGCAGCGCATGTGGCGCACGCCGACGCCGAAGAAAGTCTACGACGTGGTCATCGTCGGCGGTGGCGGGCACGGTCTGGCGACGGCCTACTATCTGGCGAAAGAGCACGGCATCACCAATGTCGCCGTGGTCGAGAAAGGCTGGCTGGGCGGCGGTAACACCGCGCGCAACACCACCATCGTCCGCTCCAACTACCTGTGGGACGAGTCGGCGCACCTGTACGAACACGCGATGAAATTGTGGGAAGGCCTGTCGCAGGATCTGAACTACAACGTGATGTTCTCCCAGCGTGGCGTCTACAACCTCTGCCACACCCTGCAGGACATCCGTGATTCCGAGCGTCGGGTCAGCGCCAACCGCCTCAACGGCGTCGATGGCGAACTGCTCAACGCCCAGCAAGTCGCTGACGAGATCCCGTACCTCGACTGCTCGAAAAACACCCGTTACCCGGTGCTGGGCGCAACCGTCCAGCGTCGTGGCGGCGTGGCCCGTCACGATGCCGTGGCGTGGGGCTTTGCCCGTGCCGCTGATGCCCTCGGTGTGGACTTGATCCAGCAGACCGAAGTGATCGGTTTCCGCAAGGAAAACGGCGTGTGCATTGGCGTTGAAACCAACAAGGGCTTCATCGGCGCCAAACGCGTCGGTGTGGTCACGGCCGGCAATTCCGGGCACATGGCCAAACTCGCCGGTTTCCGTCTGCCGATCGAATCCCACCCGCTGCAAGCGCTGGTGTCCGAGCCGATCAAACCGATTATCGACAGCGTGATCATGTCCAACGCCGTGCACGGTTACATCAGCCAGTCCGACAAGGGCGACCTGGTGATCGGCGCCGGTATCGACGGCTACAACGGCTACGGCCAGCGCGGTTCGTACCCGGTGATCGAGCACACCATCCAGGCCATCGTCGAGATGTTCCCGGTGCTGTCGCGAGTACGCATGAACCGTCAGTGGGGCGGCATCGTCGACACCACGCCGGACGCCTGCCCGATCATTTCGAAAACGCCGGTACCGAACATGTTCTTCAACTGCGGTTGGGGCACCGGCGGCTTCAAGGCAACTCCTGGCTCGGGCAACGTGTTTGCCGCGAGTCTGGCCAAGGGTGAAATGCACCCATTGGCTGCACCTTTCTCCATCGACCGTTTCCACAACGGTGCGTTGATCGATGAACACGGCGCTGCTGCGGTTGCCCACTAACAGGAGAAATCCCCATGTTGCATATCTTCTGTCCTCACTGCGGCGAGTTGCGCTCCGAAGAGGAATTCCACGCATCCGGTCAGGCGCACATTCCGCGCCCACTGGACCCTGCAAGCTGTTCCGACGAGGAGTGGGGCGACTACATGTTCTTCCGTGACAACCCGCGCGGTCTGCACCACGAGCTGTGGGATCACGTCGCCGGTTGCCGCCAGTATTTCAACGTCACCCGCGACACCGTGACCTACGAGATTCTCGAAACCTACAAGATCGGCACCAAGCCGCAATTCACCGACAAGGCTGATGCTGCGAAAACAGCCACGACGGCGCTGGGAGAGAAGGTATGAGCCAGACCAATCGCCTGTCCAACGGTGGACGGATCGACCGCAACAAAGTGCTGAGCTTCACCTTCAACGGTCAGACCTACAAAGGCTTCGAGGGTGACTCGCTGGCCGCTGCGCTGATCGCCAACGGCGTCGACATCATCGGCCGCAGCTTCAAGTATTCGCGTCCACGCGGCATCTTCGCCGCTGGCGCCGAAGAGCCGAACGCCGTGCTGCAGATCGGTGCGACTGAAGCCACGCAGATCCCTAACGTGCGCGCCACGCAACAGGCGCTGTACCAAGGCCTGGTCGCCACCAGCACCAACGGCTGGCCGAACGTCAACAACGACATGATGGGGATTCTCGGCAAGGTCGGCGGCAAGCTGATGCCGCCGGGTTTCTACTACAAAACCTTCATGTACCCGCAATCGTTCTGGATGACTTACGAGAAATACATTCGTAAGGCTGCCGGTTTGGGCCGTTCGCCGACCGAAGTCGATCCGGACACCTACGACTACATGAACCAGCACTGCGACGTGCTGATCGTCGGCGCCGGCCCTGCCGGTCTGGCGGCTGCACTGGCGGCCGCGCGCAGCGGTGCCCGGGTGATTCTGGCTGATGAACAGGAAGAGTTCGGCGGCAGCCTGCTTGATTCCCGCGAAAGCCTCGACGGCAAACCGGCGATGGATTGGGTTGCCAGTGTCATCGCTGAATTGAAGGACACGCCGGACGTGCTGCTGTTGCCGCGCGCCACGGTCAACGGCTACCACGACCACAACTTCCTGACCATTCACGAACGCCTCACCGATCACCTCGGCGACCGCGCACCGATCGGTCAGGTACGTCAGCGCATTCACCGTGTCCGCGCCAAGCGTGTGGTGCTGGCCACCGGCGCTTGCGAGCGTCCGCTGGTCTACGGCAACAACGACGTGCCGGGCAACATGCTCGCCGGTGCGGTCTCGACTTACGTGCGCCGTTACGGCGTGGCACCGGGTAAAAAACTGGTGCTGTCGACCAACAACGATCACGCCTATCGCGTGGCTCTGGATTGGCTCGACGCCAGTCTGCAAGTGGTGGCCATCGCCGATGCGCGCAGCAATCCGCGCGGTGCATTGGTCGAAGAAGCCCGCGCCAAAGGCATTCGCATCCTCACCGGCAGTGCCGTGATCGAGGCCCGTGGCAGCAAGCGCGTTACCGCTGCCCGCGTCGCCGCGATTGATGTGAAGGCGCACGCCGTGACCAGCCCGGGCGAATGGCTCGACTGCGATGTGGTCGCGACTTCCGGCGGTTACAGCCCGGTGGTTCACCTGGCCTCGCACTTGGGCGGCAAGCCGACCTGGCGCGAAGACATCCTCGGTTTCATCCCGGGCGAAGCTCCGCAGAAACGCGTGTGCGTCGGTGGCATCAACGGCGTTTACGGTCTCGGCGATTCGCTGGCCGATGGTTTTGAAGGTGGCGTGCGCGCTGCCAGTGAAGCCGGTTTCGCGGCGGTCGAAGGCACGCTGCCGAAAGCCCTGAGCCGTCTCGAAGAGCCGACGCTGGCGCTGTTCCAGGTGCCGCACGAGAAGGGCACTGCCCGCGCGCCGAAGCAATTCGTCGACCTGCAAAACGACGTCACCGCCGCCGCCATCGAACTGGCGACCCGCGAAGGTTTCGAGTCGGTCGAGCACGTCAAACGATACACCGCGCTGGGCTTCGGCACCGATCAGGGCAAGCTCGGCAACGTTAACGGTCTGGCCATCGCTGCCCGTTCGCTGAACGTGACCATCCCGCAGATGGGCACCACGATGTTCCGTCCGAACTACACGCCGGTGACGTTCGGCGCCGTGGCCGGCCGTCACTGTGGACACATCTTTGAGCCGGTTCGTTACACCGCGCTGCATCAATGGCACCTGAAAAACGGCGCCGAATTTGAAGACGTCGGCCAGTGGAAACGTCCATGGTACTTCCCGAAAAACGGTGAAGACCTGCACGCTGCCGTGAAGCGCGAATGCAAAGCCGTGC
Source organism: Pseudomonas sp. N40(2020) (assembly GCF_014472415.1). Lineage (GTDB taxonomy): Bacteria > Pseudomonadota > Gammaproteobacteria > Pseudomonadales > Pseudomonadaceae > Aquipseudomonas. Next base: position 4,322 of record NZ_JACSZV010000027.1, on the reverse strand, counting down.
GCGACAGCGTCGGCCTGCTCGACGCCTCGACCCTGGGCAAGATCGACATTCAAGGCCCGGATGCCCGCGAGTTTCTCAACCGCGTGTACACCAACGCCTGGACCAAGCTCGACGTGGGCAAGGCCCGTTACGGTTTGATGTGCAAAGAAGACGGCATGGTCTTCGACGACGGTGTGACGGCTTGCCTGGCGGACAACCATTTCGTCATGACCACCACCACCGGCGGCGCCGCGCGCGTCCTGCAATGGCTGGAGCTGTACCACCAGACCGAATGGCCGGACATGAAGGTGTACTTCACTTCCGTGACCGACCACTGGGCGACCATGACCCTGTCCGGCCCGAACAGCCGCAAGCTGCTCAGCGCCGTGACCGACATCGACCTGAGCAACGAAGCCTTCCCGTTCATGACCTGGAAAGAAGGTCTGGTTGGCGGTGTGCCGGCGCGGGTGTTCCGTATCTCGTTTACCGGTGAGCTGTCGTACGAAGTCAACGTGCAGGCCGACTATGCGATGGGCGTGCTGGAGAAAATCGTCGAGGCCGGCAAGCAGTACAACCTGACCCCGTACGGCACTGAAACCATGCACGTTCTGCGCGCCGAGAAAGGTTTCATCATCGTCGGCCAGGACACTGACGGCTCAATGACCCCGGACGACCTGAACATGGGCTGGTGCGTCGGTCGCACCAAACCGTTCTCGTGGATCGGCCAGCGCGGCATGAACCGTGAAGATTGTGTGCGTGATCAGCGCAAACAGTTGGTAGGCCTGAAGCCGATCGATCCGACTAAATGGCTACCGGAAGGTGCGCAGTTGGTGTTCAACACCAAACAGGCGATCCCGATGACGATGGTCGGCCACGTGACCTCCAGTTATGCGCACAACTCCCTTGGCTATTCGTTTGCCATGGGCGTGGTCAAGGGCGGTCTGAAACGCCTCGGTGAGCGGGTGTTTGCACCGCTGGCCGATGGCAGCGTGATCGAGGCAGAGATTGTTTCTTCGGTGTTCTTCGATCCGAAGGGTGATCGCCAGAACATCTGACACTAATCGTTCCCACGCAGAGCGTGGGAACGATCAAGAATTCAGCAAAGGTGCTTTATGACCACAGCCAACGTGTACCAACAACGCCCGACCACCGGTGCCCGTGCCGAGTCGTCGCTGCACCATGCCGACCTCGCCAGTCTGGTCGGCAAGGGCCGCAAGAATGCCGGCGTGATCGTGCGTGAGAAAAAAATACTGGGTCACCTGACCATCCGTGGCGATGGTCACGATGCAGCGTTCGCTGCTGGCGTACACAAGGCCCTGGGCATTGAACTGCCGGGCGCCCTGAGCGTCATCGTCAAAGGCGAAACCAGCCTGCAATGGATGGGCCCGGATGAGTGGCTGCTGATCGTGCCGAGCGGCGAAGAACTTGCCGCCGAGCAGAAGCTGCGTGAAGCGCTGGGTGATCTGCACATTGCAATCGTCAACGTCAGCGGCGGCCAGCAAGTGCTCGAACTGAGCGGACCGAATGTGCGTCAGGTATTGATGAAGTCCACCAGCTACGACGTGCACCCGAACAACTTCCCGGTTGGTAAAGCCGTGGGCACGGTGTTCGCCAAGTCGCAGCTGATGATTCGTCACACCGCTGAAGACACCTGGGAACTGCTGATCCGTCGCAGCTTCTCGGATTACTGGTGGTTGTGGTTGCAGGATGCTTCGGCTGAATACGGGCTTAGTGTTCAGGCTTGAGATCGCTACCCCCTCACCCCAGCCCTCTCCCCCAGGGGGGAGAGGGGGAAAGGGAGCCGATCTCGGGTGTGTTTACGATCTGCATTCACATTCGGAATTTCAGGTCGGCGTAGCTCGAAAGAACACTTCGGTCAGTCCCCTCTCCCTCTGGGAGAGGGCCAGGGTGAGGGAAAAACCTGACACCCCGCACAAAGAACAGGAGTCACCGCACCATGAGCCGCGCCCCAGACACATGGATTCTGACCGCCGACTGCCCCAGCGTTCTCGGCACCGTGGACGCGGTGACGCGTTTTCTGTTCGAGCAGGGTTGCTACGTCACCGAGCACCATTCCTTCGATGATCGCCTCTCCGGGCGTTTTTTCATTCGTGTGGAATTCCGCCAGCCCGACGGTTTCGACGAACAATCCTTCCGTGCCGGCCTCGCCGAACGTGGCCAGGCCTTCGGCATGATCTTCGAGCTGACCGCGCCGAACTACCGGCCAAAAGTGGTGATCATGGTCTCCAAGGCCGATCACTGCCTCAACGACTTGCTCTACCGCCAGCGCATCGGCCAGTTGTCGATGGACGTGGCGGCGGTGGTCTCCAATCACCCGGATCTCAAGCCGTTGGCCGACTGGCACCAGATTCCCTACTACCATTTCCCCCTCGATCCCAACGACAAACCGTCGCAGGAGCGTCGGGTCTTGCAGGTGATCGAAGAGTCTGGCGCCGAACTGGTGATTCTCGCTCGCTACATGCAGGTGCTGTCGCCGGAGCTGTGCCGCAAGCTCGATGGCAAGGCGATCAACATTCATCACTCTCTGTTGCCGGGCTTCAAGGGTGCCAAGCCGTATCACCAGGCCTATAACAAGGGCGTGAAACTGGTCGGCGCGACCGCGCATTACATCAACAACGACCTCGATGAAGGGCCGATCATTGCCCAAGGTGTCGAGGCGGTGGATCACAGTCATTACCCGGAAGATTTGATTGCCAAGGGGCGGGATATCGAAGGTCTGACCTTGGCCCGCGCCGTTGGCTATCACATTGAGCGCAGGGTGTTTCTCAACGCCAATCGCACCGTCGTTCTTTAGATAGCTAAAAGATCGCAGCCTTCGGCAGCTCCTACAGGGGGATGCGATTCATGTAGGAGCTGCCGAAGGCTGCGATCTTTTGATTTACCGAGCACTTAACGCGCTGCCTGGGCAACGCGGTTCCATAAAAACAACAGCGAGGTGAAAGCATGTCTGGCAATCGTGGTGTGGTGTATCTCGGCGCTGGCAAGGTCGAAGTACAGAAAATCGACTATCCGAAAATGCAGGACCCGCGCGGTCGCAAGATCGAGCACGGGGTCATTCTCAAAGTGGTTTCCACCAACATCTGCGGCTCCGACCAACACATGGTGCGCGGCCGTACCACGGCGCAGACCGGTCTGGTACTGGGTCACGAGATCACCGGCGAGGTGATCGAAAAAGGCTCCGACGTCGAAAACCTGAAAATCGGCGATCTGGTCTCCGTACCGTTCAACGTGGCTTGCGGGCGCTGCCGTTCCTGCAAGGAGCAACACACCGGCGTCTGCCTGACCGTCAACCCGGCCCGCGCCGGTGGCGCTTACGGTTACGTCGACATGGGCGACTGGACCGGTGGCCAGGCCGAATACGTGCTGGTGCCGTACGCCGATTTCAACCTGCTGAAACTGCCGGACCGCGACAAGGCCATGGAGAAAATTCGCGACCTGACTTGCCTCTCCGACATCCTGCCGACCGGTTACCACGGCGCGGTGACTGCGGGCGTTGGCCCGGGCAGCACCGTTTACATTGCCGGCGCCGGTCCGGTCGGTCTGGCCGCCGCCGCTTCGGCGCGTCTGTTGGGCGCTGCGGTGGTGATCGTCGGCGACGTCAACACCATCCGCCTGGCCCACGCCAAGGCGCAGGGTTTCGAAATTGTCGACCTGTCCAAAGACACCCCGCTGCACGAACAGATCGCCGCACTGCTGGGCGAGCCGGAAGTCGATTGCGCGGTGGACTGCGTGGGCTTCGAAGCCCGTGGCCACGGCCATGACGGGGTGAAATCCGAAGCGCCGGCCACCGTACTCAACTCGCTGATGGGCGTGGTGCGGGTCGCCGGCAAGATCGGTATTCCGGGCCTGTACGTCACCGAAGACCCGGGCGCCGTCGACGCCGCCGCGAAAATGGGCAGCCTGAGCATCCGCTTCGGTCTGGGCTGGGCCAAATCCCACAGCTTCCACACTGGGCAAACGCCAGTGATGAAGTACAACCGCCAGCTGATGCAGGCGATCATGTGGGATCGCATCAACATCGCCGAAGTAGTGGGCGTGCAGGTCATCAGCCTTGATCAGGCGCCGGAAGGGTACGGCGAGTTCGATGCGGGTGTGCCGAAGAAGTTTGTGATTGATCCGCACAAGTTGTTTAGTGCGGCGTAGGTTTCACCCCTATAAGAAGGGCAACCCTCGGGTTGCCCTTTTTTGTTTGTTATGTCCCGTCCTGAATAAGGTTTACACCTTCTGACCCATTCTCAGGAGGGAGTAATGAATACGGGAGAAAGGCGCAGTCAGCGTGATTACACGCTGACCTTTAAATTGTCGGTCGTCGATCAGGTCGA
>NZ_JACSZV010000026.1 GCF_014472415.1 Pseudomonas sp. N40(2020) | reverse complement strand
CTGATAAACCGCTATCGCGAGCAGGCTCACTCCTACAGGGGTTTGTGGTGAGTCAGAGCAATCACAGGCACAAAAAAACGGCCCGCCTCCTTGTAGGAGACGGGCCGTTTGTTTGTGAGCCTAAGCTCAACGCATCACTTGTTCAGGTGGAAATCTTTTTCCGCCGCTTCGAAGCGCTGCACCATGCCTTTGGATGGCTCGCCCATCTTGCTGACGATGAAGATGGCCAAACTGGCGAAGATGAAGCCCGGGATGATTTCGTACAGACCCATCACTTCCCAGTGCTTCCACGCCACCACGGTGATCGCGCCGACCAGGATACCGGCCAGTGCGCCGTCGCGGGTCATGCCTTTCCAGATTACCGAGATCAGCACAACCGGGCCGAACGCAGCACCGAAACCGGCCCAGGCGTAAGACACCAGACCCAGCACACGGTTATCCGGGTTGGCAGCCATTGCGATGGCGATCAGTGCAACCAGCAACACCATGGCGCGGCCGACCCAGACCAGTTCGGTCTGCGAAGCGGATTTACGCAGGAAGGTCTTGTAAAAGTCTTCGGTCAGGGCGCTCGAGCACACCAGCAACTGGCAGCTCAGGGTGCTCATGACGGCAGCCAGAATGGCCGACAGCAGCACGCCAGCAATCCATGGGTTGAACAGCAGTTTGGCCAGCTCGATAAACACGCGCTCGTGGTTCTCGGTCACGGGACCGGCAACTTCCGGGTGTGCCGAGAAGTAAGCGATACCGAAGAAGCCCACGGCTACAGTGCCGCCCAGGCACAGGATCATCCAGGTCATGGAGATGCGACGGGCGTTGGCAATCGACTTCACCGAGTCAGCGGCCATGAAACGCGCAAGGATGTGCGGCTGACCGAAGTAGCCCAGGCCCCAGCCCAGCAGCGAGATGATGCCGATGAAGGTGGTGCCCTTGAGCATGTCGAAGTTGCTTGGGTCGTTGGCTTCGATCGCCAGGAACGTGGTGTCGACGCCGCCGGTAGCCAGCAGGACGATGATCGGCGTCAGGATCAGCGCGAAGATCATCAGGGTGGCTTGTACGGTGTCAGTCCAGCTCACCGCGAGGAAACCGCCCACGAAGGTGTAGGCAATGGTCGCTGCAGCACCGGCCCACAACGCCGTCTCGTAGGACATGCCGAAGGTGCTTTCGAACAAGCGAGCGCCAGCGACGATGCCGGAAGCGCAGTAGATGGTGAAGAACACCAGAATCACGATCGCCGAGATGATCCGCAGCAGGCCGCTTTTATCTTCGAAACGGCTGGCGAAGTAGTCTGGCAGGGTCAGCGCATCACCGTTGTGCTCGGTCTGCACACGCAGACGGCCGGCGACAAACAGCCAGTTCAGGTAGGCACCGACGATGAGGCCGATGGCGATCCAGCTTTCGGACAGACCAGACATGTAGATGGCGCCCGGCAGGCCCATCAACAGCCAGCCGCTCATGTCGGAAGCACCGGCAGACAAAGCCGTCACGACGCTGCCCAAGCTACGGCCGCCAAGAATATAGTCAGAAAGGTTGTTGGTGGAGCGATAGGCCATGAGGCCAATCAGCACCATTGCTGCGATGTAGATCACGAACGTGATCAGTGTTGGATTGCTTACGCTCATTGAGTTACGCCCTGGCTTTGTTTTTATGTAGCAGCGGTGATGAATCACGCACAAACGAGGATGTTTGGCAGACGATTCCGGATCCCGCGCATTTAGGACTGATGTTTCCCCAGGAAAGCCACCAGCCGGTGCACCGGATATCCCGGTTGCACCTTGGGCGCGAATGCTATGCAACAAATCAAATAAGGTGCAACCAGTTTCGAGCGAATAAGTTGCACCTAGTCGGATTTCCTCCTGAAAGCGTCGTTCTTGCTCCCTTTTAGCGCAGTCATGCCGGTTTCTCAGAAGCAAATGCACCTAGTAAGAGCAGCACTTTCGTACCAGAAAATAATTCCTGACGAGCTGCTTATTATTCCGACAAAAAAAGGGTTGCACCCGGTTGCACCTCTTTCAGCGCACGGCTAATCTTGCGGCCAGCTGATGCCACGCAACTGTGGCAACCATGAGGATAAAAATATGGCTACCACCACCCTTGGGGTCAAACTCGATGACCCGACCCGCGAGCGCCTGAAGGCTGCCGCGACCTCGATTGATCGCACACCGCACTGGCTGATCAAGCAGGCAATTTTCAATTACCTGGAAAAACTCGAGGGTGGTGCAACCCTGACCGAGCTGAACGGCTTGTCCGCCAAGGACGCCGACGACGCGGGCGAAGTCCACACCGATCACGCTCACCAATGCTTCCTCGAATTCGCCGAAAGCATCCTGCCGCAGTCAGTACTGCGCGCTTCGATCACCGCCGCTTACCGTCGCCCTGAGCCGGAAGTCGTGCCGATGCTGATCGAGCAGGCTCGCCTGCCGGCACCGATGGCCGAAGCCACCAACAAACTCGCCGCCTCTATCGCAGAAAAACTGCGTAACCAGAAAAGTGCCGGCGGTCGTGCAGGCATTGTTCAGGGTCTGCTGCAGGAATTCTCCCTGTCGTCCCAGGAAGGCGTGGCGCTGATGTGCCTGGCCGAAGCGCTGCTGCGTATCCCGGACAAAGGCACTCGCGATGCGCTGATCCGCGACAAGATCAGCACCGGCAACTGGCATCCGCACTTGGGCAACAGCCCTTCGCTGTTCGTCAACGCCGCCACCTGGGGTCTGCTGCTGACCGGCAAACTGGTGTCGACTCACAATGAAGCTGGCCTGACCTCGTCGCTGAGCCGCATCATCGGCAAGAGCGGCGAGCCGATGATCCGCAAGGGCGTCGACATGGCCATGCGCTTGATGGGCGAGCAGTTCGTCACCGGCGAAACCATCGCTGAAGCACTGGCCAACGCGAGCAAGTTCGAAGCCAAGGGCTTCCGCTACTCCTACGACATGCTCGGCGAAGCGGCACTGACCGAACACGATGCGCAGAAGTACCTCGCCTCGTACGAACAAGCCATCCACTCGATCGGCAAAGCCTCCCACGGTCGTGGGATTTATGAAGGCCCGGGCATTTCCATCAAGCTCTCGGCACTGCACCCGCGTTATAGCCGTGCGCAGTACGAGCGTGTGATGGACGAGCTGTACCCGCGCCTGTTGTCGCTGACCCTGCTGGCCAAGCAATACGACATCGGCCTGAACATCGACGCCGAAGAAGCCGATCGCCTGGAGCTGTCGCTGGATCTGCTCGAGCGCCTGTGCTTTGAGCCGCAACTGACGGGCTGGAACGGCATCGGTTTCGTGATTCAGGCTTACCAGAAGCGTTGCCCGTACGTGATCGACTACGTGATCGATCTGGCACGCCGCAGCCGTCATCGCCTGATGATCCGTCTGGTGAAAGGCGCGTACTGGGACAGCGAGATCAAGCGCGCCCAGGTCGAAGGTCTGGAAGGCTATCCGGTCTACACCCGCAAGGTGTACACCGACGTTTCCTACATCGCTTGCGCACGCAAACTGCTGTCGGTACCGGAAGTCATCTACCCGCAGTTCGCCACCCACAACGCCCATACCCTGTCGGCCATTTACCACATCGCCGGTCAGAACTATTACCCGGGCCAGTACGAATTCCAGTGCCTGCACGGCATGGGCGAACCGCTTTACGAGCAGGTTGTAGGCAAAGTTTCCGAAGGCAAGCTGAACCGTCCGTGCCGCGTGTACGCTCCGGTCGGTACGCACGAAACCCTGCTGGCCTATCTGGTCCGTCGTCTGCTGGAAAACGGCGCCAACACTTCGTTCGTCAACCGCATCGCCGACCAGTCGATTTCGATTCAGGAGCTGGTGGCCGATCCGGTTGCTCAGATCGAGCAGATGGCGACCGTGGAAGGTGGTTTCGGCCTGCCGCACCCGCGTATCCCGCTGCCGCGTGACCTGTATGGCTCCGAGCGCGCCAACTCCAGCGGTATCGACATGGCCAACGAACATCGTCTGGCTTCCTTGTCTTGCGCATTGCTCGCCACCGCGCACAACAACTGGAAAGCCGCGCCGATGCTCGGTTGCGCTTCCAGCACTGAAACGCCGGCACCGGTGCTGAACCCGGCAGATCACCGCGATGTGGTCGGCCACGTTCAAGAAGCCACTGTCGAAGACGTCGACAACGCCATTCAATGCGCCCTGAATGCTGCGCCGATCTGGCAGGCCACCCCGCCCGCCGAACGCGCCGCGATTCTGGAGCGTGCCGCTGATTTGATGGAAGGCGAGATCCAGCCGCTGATGGGCCTGCTGGCCCGTGAAGCCGGCAAGACCTTCGCCAACGCCATCGCCGAAGTCCGTGAAGCCGTCGACTTCCTGCGTTATTACGCAGTGCAGGCGCGCAACGATTTCAGCAACGACGCCCACCGCCCACTTGGCCCAGTGGTGTGCATCAGCCCGTGGAACTTCCCGCTGGCGATCTTCAGTGGTCAAGTTGCCGCCGCGCTGGCTGCCGGTAACCCGGTACTGGCCAAACCGGCTGAACAGACTCCGCTGGTCGCTGCACAAGCCGTGCGTTTGCTGCTCGAAGCCGGGATTCCGGAAGGCGTGTTGCAATTGCTGCCGGGTCGCGGTGAAACCGTCGGCGCTGGCCTAGTGGGTGATGAACGCGTCAAAGGCGTGATGTTCACCGGCTCCACCGAAGTCGCTCGTTTGCTGCAACGCAACATCGCCGGTCGCCTCGACAACCAGGGCCGTCCGATTCCGCTGATCGCCGAAACCGGTGGCCAGAACGCGATGATCGTCGACTCGTCGGCCCTCACCGAACAAGTCGTGATCGACGTGGTGTCCTCGGCGTTCGACAGCGCCGGTCAGCGTTGCTCGGCACTGCGCGTGCTGTGCTTGCAGGAAGATTCCGCAGATCGCGTCATCGAAATGCTCAAAGGTGCGATGGCTGAAAGCCGTCTCGGCAACCCTGAGCGCCTGTCCGTGGACATTGGCCCGGTGATCGACGCCGAAGCCAAGGCTGGCATCGACAAGCACATCCAGGGCATGCGCGATAAAGGTCGCAACGTGTACCAGGTGGCCATTGCCGACAGCGAAGAAGTCAAACGCGGCACCTTCGTCATGCCGACCCTGATCGAACTGGAAAGCTTCGACGAACTGCAACGCGAAATCTTCGGCCCGGTGCTGCACGTGGTGCGCTACAAGCGCAAAGAGATCGATCAGTTGATCGGCCAGATCAATGCGTCCGGTTACGGCCTGACCCTCGGCGTGCATACCCGTATCGACGAGACCATCGCCAAGGTGATCGACAACGTCAACGCCGGTAACGTCTACGTCAACCGCAACATCGTCGGTGCCGTGGTCGGCGTGCAGCCGTTCGGCGGCGAAGGCCTGTCGGGTACGGGTCCGAAGGCCGGTGGCCCGTTGTACCTGTACCGCTTGCTGTCGACTCGTCCTACCGACGCTATCGAACAATCCTTCGCTCGCGGTGATGCTGCCGTGGCACCGGACGTTCGCCTGCGCGACGCCATGAGCAAACCACTGAACGCCCTGAAAGCCTGGGCCGACAGCAACAAGTTTGCCGACCTGAGCACTCTGTGCGTGCAGTACTCTGCACAATCGCAGAGCGGCATCACTCGTGTGCTGGACGGCCCGACCGGTGAGAAGAACAGCTATGCGATTCTGCCGCGCGAGCACGTGCTGTGCCTGGCGGACGTCGAAGGCGATCTGCTGACCCAACTGGCGGCGGTATTGGCGGTAGGCGGTTCGGCGGTATGGCCGGAGTCCGACATCAGCAAGGCATTGTTCGCACGCCTGCCGAAGGACATTCAGGCGCGGATCAAGCTGACTTCCGACTGGAACAAGGACGAAGTGGTGTTTGATGCGGTTCTGCATCACGGCCATTCCGACCAGTTGCGCGGGGTCTGCCAGCAGATCGCCAAGCGTGCCGGCGCAATTGTTGGCGTTCAGGGCTTGTCCCAGGGCGAGACCAACATTGCCCTGGAGCGTCTGGTGATCGAACGGGCGTTGAGTGTTAACACCGCTGCGGCGGGTGGTAATGCCAGTTTGATGACGATCGGTTAAACCGCTGCAAATCCAGGCGACCGCAATGGTCGCCTGGAATCACTCCTACAGAAGATCAAAAGATCGCAGCCTTCGGCAGCTCCTACACCGTCCCATGTAGGAGCTGCCGAAGGCTGCGATCTTTTGCTTCTGTATCACGCCCATCAATCATCCTGTTCAGCCTTTATCCGCACGCCTAGACTCGGCCCAACCCCAATTTCAGGTAGGCCGCCATGTCCGAGACGCTGCTCAGTTCCCGCAATCTGGCTTTCGAGCTGTATGAAGTCCTTGATGCCGAGGGCCTGACCCGGCGTGAGCGCTTTGCCGAGCACAACCGCGAGACTTTCGACGCTGCCATCGGCACCGCCCGCAGCATCGCCGAGAAGTATTTCGCGCCGCACAACCGCAAAGGCGACGAGAACGAGCCGCGCTACGAGGACGGCAAGGCGATTCTGATTCCCGAGGTGAAGCCGGCGGTGGATGCCTTCCTTGAGGCTGGTTTCCTCAACGCCGCGCGAAGTTTCGACGCCGGCGGCATGCAACTTCCTACACTGCTGTCGCAAGCCTGCTTCGCGCATTTCCAGTCGGCCAACGCCGCTTCGACTTCGTACCCGTTCCTGACCATGGGTGCGGCCAACCTGATCGAGAGCTTCGGCACTGACGAGCAAAAACAGCGCTTCCTGCAACCGATGATCGACGGGCGTTTCTTCGGCACCATGGCCCTGACCGAGCCGCACGCCGGTTCATCGCTGTCGGATATTCGTACCCGCGCCGAGCCAGCGTCCGACGGCACTTATCGCCTCAAGGGCAACAAAATCTTTATTTCCGGCGGCGACCACCCGCTCTCGGAAAACATCGTGCACATGGTCCTGGCCAAGCTGCCGGACGCTCCGCCGGGGGTGAAAGGCATTTCGCTGTTTATCGTGCCGAAGTTTCTGGTCAACGAAGACGGCAGCCTCGGCGAGCGTAATGACGTGTTGCTGGCCGGACTTTTCCACAAGATGGGCTGGCGCGGCACCACGTCCACCGCGCTGAACTTCGGCGATAACGGTGAGTGCGTCGGCTATCTGGTAGGCAAGCCGCACCATGGCTTGAGCTACATGTTCCAGATGATGAACGAGGCGCGGATCGGCGTCGGCATGGGCGCGGTGATGCTCGGTTACGCCGGTTACCTGTATTCGCTGGAGTACGCCCGTGAACGTCCGCAAGGCCGGGTGCCGGACAGCAAGGACCCGAGCACCGCGCCGGTGGCGATCATTCAGCACGCCGATGTCAGACGCATGCTGCTGACGCAAAAGTCCTACGTCGAAGGGGCGTTTGACCTCGGCCTGTACGCCGCGCGGTTGTTCGATGACACCACGACGCTTGAGACCGAAGCCGAGCGTAAGCAGGCCCATGAGCTGCTGGATCTGCTGACGCCGATCGTCAAATCCTGGCCATCGGAGTTTTGCCTCAAAGCCAACGAACTGGCGATCCAGATCCTCGGCGGTCACGGTTACACCCGCGAGTATCCGGTGGAGCAGTATTACCGCGACAACCGCTTGAACCCGATCCACGAAGGCACCCACGGCATTCAGTCGCTGGACTTGCTCGGGCGCAAACTGGCGCAGAACGGTGGCGCCGGGCTCAAGCAATTGGTTCGCCTGATTGCCGACTCCGCTGAACGCGCTACGGCGTACGAATCGCTGACTGCATTGCGCGAGCCGCTGGAGAAACTGGTCGCGCGTCTGCAAGTGGTGACCCTCGGTTTGCTCACCGATCTGGCGCAAGGCAAGGTCAACAGCAGCCTGGCGAACTCGGCGTTGTACTTGAAGGTGTTCGGGCACACGGTGATTGGCTGGCGCTGGCTGGAGCAGGCGATTCGCGCCGAGGAAGGCTTGGCCAAAGGAAATGCGGCGGATGCTGACTTCTATAAGGGCAAGTTGCAGGCGGCGCGGTATTTCCTGACGTGGGAAGTGCCGGGTTGTCACCATGAACTGGCATTGCTGGAGGCGCGGGATGAGACGTGTCTGGCGATGCAGGATGAGTGGTTCTGATCTGAATTTTGCGTAACGACTGGAGGCCATTCGCGAGCAGGCTCGCTCCCACAGGGGTTCTGTGGTGATCACACAATTTGTGAACACCCTGATCCAACTGTGGGAGCGAGCCTGCTCGCGAAGACGTCAGTTCAAACAACACATCTCTCAGGACAACTTGAACCCGCCCATCTGCCGCGCCAGATCATCCGCCAACCGCTGCAACATCTGACAATCCTCTCGACACGCCCGAACCTCACCCGCCGTCGCCCGGGCCAGATCGGAAATCCCCTGCACGTTGCGGTTGATCTCTTCGGTCACCGCCGACTGTTCTTCCGTCGCCGTGGCCACCTGATGGTTCATGTCACTGATGCGCTCGACCTGCCCGGTAATCGCGGTCAACGACGCGCCAGTGCGCTGGCTAGATTCAACCCCCGTGCCCGTTGCAGCCTGACCGGTGCGCATCGACGATACGGCGTTTTCGGCGCCCTGCTTGAGGCTGCCGATCATCTGCTGAATCTCATCGGTAGACGCCTGAGTCCGTCGCGCCAATGTCCGCACTTCGTCCGCCACCACCGCAAAACCACGCCCCATGTCGCCGGCACGCGCCGCTTCGATGGCGGCGTTCAGCGCCAATAAGTTGGTCTGTTCAGAAACCCCACGAATCACCGCCAACACCGAATCGATGGACGCCACTTGATTGGCCAGTTCCCCCACCGCGCCGGCCGCCACGCCGATTTCGTCGGACATGCTTTCTATATGCCGGATCGAACCACCCACCACTTCCCGCGCCTGCATCGCTTCATCCCGAGCGGTTTGCGAGGCGAGCGCTGCGTTGCCGGCGTTCTGGGCGATTTCCTGCACGGTCAGGCCCATTTCGTGGACGGCGGTGGCAACCATGTCGGTCATTTCCTGTTGGCGGCCGGAACGCTCGGCGGTGTTTTCCACCACTTTCGCCACTTGGCTAACGGCCGTGCGCAGACGCTCGCTGGTGGTCAGCACTTCGCCGATCATCCCGCGCTGGCTGTCGAGGAAGCGATTGAAGCCCCTTGCCAAGTCGCCGAGTTCATCGGCGCGGCTGGAATCTAACCGGTGGGTCAAATCTCCCCCACCGCTACCGATTGCTACCAGTGCCGCTGTTACCTGACGAATCGGCCGCACCAGCCCTTGGGCCAGCCACACCACCAGCGCCAGGCATACCAGCGCCACCGCCAGACCGATGCCGCCGCTCAGCCACATCGCCTTGCGGGCTTCCGCGTAGATCTGCGACTGCGGCACTTCGGCCACCAGCGTCCAGCCGAGGTCGCGCAACGGCAGGCTGAAGGCGAGGAAGTCTTCGCCTTCGCGCTGGAAGCTGCTGCTCACGGCATTTTTTTGACCGAGGACTGATTGCGCCGCCGAAGCACCAATCTGCTCGCTCAAGGTGCGTTTGCCACTGAACTGCGCCTCAGGATGCACCTGAATCAAACCGTCGGAACGCACGAGATAGACCTTGCCGCGCTCGCCAAAGCTGAAGTTGTGGATCAGCTCCGACAGCTCTTTCATGCTCAGCCCCAGCCCAGCGACACCGACCACTTTGCCGGCCTGCTCGACCTTCAGATCGATGAACAGCGCCAACTCGCCGGTGGCGCCATCGTTGTCGATATTGAGGGTGCGCGGCTGATTGCTATCGAGGAAGGAATAAAACCAGGCATCGGCCGGCTTGGCCCGACTCAGGGTGCGATCCAGGCCTTTTTCGGTGATGTAGTGATTGGATTCGGTGCCGATGATCAAAGCCGTAAATGCTTTGTGTTCGGCGCGGATGCCTTCCAGATACTGCGCGAAGGCCGCCGTTTTGCTGCTGTCTTCACCCGCTGCCAACCAGTCGCGCACCATGGAGTTGCTGGCGATATCTTTCGCGGCGGTCAGGGGTTGGACGAGGATGCGTTCGATGTCGTTGCGCGTCGCTTCGATGCTCGACGGCAGCGCTTGTTCGACCAGATAGCTCTGGGCGAGGCGGTTGACCACCAGGGTATAAATGCCAACCACGATCAGGATGCTGACCAGCAGGGCGGTGCCCATGCTGAGAATCAGCTGCCATTGAATACTGCGTCGCCACAACTGCATGGAGCACCCCCAAAGAATAAGAGGCGGAAGCAATGCAACAGCCGTGCCGATTGTATACAACCCAATCGACAATCTATTCTTTGGTTGTGCGCAACCCCATCAACCCTGATTGATGGTCTTGGCGATGGTATCGACCGTGGCGCTGACTTGCTCTTGGTAACGGTCGAGTTCTTCCTGATGCTGCTTCTTCATTTCAATCTGCTGCGAGCACAGATTCATCGCCGCCAGCACCAGCAGGCGGTCGCCGATCAGCGTCGGGTATTTGCGTTTGGTGTCATCCAGCGCGGCCTTGAGCATCATTGCCGCGTCCAGCAGGGTCTGTTCTTCCCCGGCCGGTGCCTTGATCGAATAGTCCTCCCCGAGAATGGAGACGACTTTTACCCCTGCTGTGTGGTGGTTCATGCGCTGACAGGACCTGCGTTGACGCGATCAACCAGGGCTTGAATGCGTGCGGCGGTGGCGCCGTGCTTTTCTTCCTGTTCCATCAGGTTCAGTTGCAGGCTTTCGTTCTCATCCTTGGCCTGGGCCAGTTCCGTAGACAAGGTCTGGTTGGTTTGCGCAAGGCTCTGGTTCTGTTGCACCAGGTCGCTGACGAGCTGTTCCAATTGGCTGAGGGATGCTTCCAACATTTTGATCTTCCAAGCGTTTTTCAAAGGGCGCGTACGATAAAGAAAAGTCACCACGGATGCCAGGGTTAAACCGGTGCAAAGCCTTGATTTTCCTGGCGGGAGACCGTTCTCGCGAGTTTAAAAGACTGTGATCTGCCGATCTGGTTCCTGCACTTCGTCGCTCAAACCCGGATGCGACAAATACGCACATGGACTAAAGAGTTCATCCGCCTGACCGATAAGTCACTCAACAGCAGTCTCAGCCCGCATGGATGCGGCCCTCTCTTGGTATCCGCACCATGTCCCTTCGTAATATGAATATCGCCCCCCGGGCGTTCACCGGTTTTGCCCTGATCGGCGGCCTGATGCTGATTCTCGGCGTGTTCGCCTTGAATCAAATGAGCAAAATCCGCGACGCCGCCGAGGACATCTCGTCGAGCAGCGTGCCGAGCATCAAGAACCTCGACGAATTCACTCAGTTGACCCTGCGCCTGCGCGTGCTGTCATACCGCTTGCTGGTCAACCGCGAGCCGGACGTGCAGCAGAAAACCATGGAACTGCTGGACATGCGCAATCAGCAGATCCGCAAAGCCCAGTCTGATTACGAGCCGCTGATCGGCAGCCCGGACGAGCGTTCGGCCTACGACCAATACGTGCAGTTGCTGGGTCAGTACCGCCAGATCGAAGACCGGATGAAGACCCTGTCGCGCAACAATCAGGTGGATGAGTTGCGCAACCTGCTCAACACCGAATTGCTGAATAACTCCGAAGCGATGAACGGCGTGCTCAACCGCCTGATGCAGATTAACGGCGAGCAAATCAGCCAGACCAATCAGCAAGCGGCCGATCAATATTCCTCGGCATTTAATCTGGTCGTCACGTTGCTGGTCATCGCCACCGGCCTGACTGTCCTGTTCGCCTGGCTGCTGACCGTCAGCATCACCAAGCCGATCTCCAAGGCACTGGACGCAGCGGAAACCATCGCCGAAGGCAACCTGACCCAGCCGATCCATGTCGACGGCTCCGATGAAGCCGGACGTCTGCTGGCGGCCATGGCCAAGATGCAATCGAAACTGCGCGACACCTTGCAGCGGATTTCCGGTTCGGCCACGCAGCTGGCCTCGGCCGCTGAAGAGCTGAACAGTGTCACCGACGAAAGCGCTCGCGGCCTGACTCAGCAGAACAACGAAATCGAACAGGCTGCTACCGCCGTCAACGAGATGACAAGTGCGGTAGAAGAAGTCGCGCGCAATGCGGTCAGCACCTCGGAAGCCTCGAAGAACGCCACCACCTCTGCCGGCGACGGCCGTGATCTGGTCCAGGAAACCGTCAGCGCCATCGAACGCATGAGCGCCGACGTGCAGAGTACGGCGAGCCTGATCGGTGATCTGGCCAATGAATCCCGCGACATCGGCAAGGTGCTGGACGTGATCCGTGGCCTGGCTGACCAGACCAACCTGTTGGCCCTGAACGCAGCGATTGAAGCGGCGCGCGCCGGTGAGGCCGGTCGTGGTTTTGCGGTGGTGGCTGATGAAGTTCGTGCCCTGGCGCATCGCACCCAGCAGTCGACCAGCGAAATCGAACGCATGATCGGCAGCATTCAGAGTGGCACCGAACACGCTGTGGATTCGATGCGTAACAGCACCGAGCGCGCCGAGTCGACGCTGAACATTGCCCGTGGTGCCGGGATGTCGCTGGACACCATCAACACCGCCATCGTCGAGATCAACGAGCGCAACCTGGTGATCGCCAGCGCCGCCGAAGAACAGGCGCAAGTGGCGCGGGAAGTGGATCGCAACCTGGTGAACATCCGTGATCTGTCGGTGCAATCGGCGACCGGCGCGAATCAGACCAGTGCGGCGAGCAATGAGCTGTCGCGCCTGGCGCTGGATCTGAACAATATGGTTGGGCGGTTCAGCCTCTAAGATCAAAAGCAGGATCAAAAGCTCCCCCCTCACCCCACCCAGCCCTCTCCCCCAAGGGGGCGAGAGGAAAGGGAGCAGTTCTTCATACTTTTCAAAGTCTGAGTTCGACTAGGACTTTCAGGTCGGCGTACCACGCACAAACACCTCGATCAGTCCCCTCTCCCCCCGGGAGAGGGCTAGGGTGAGGGCAGCAATAGCCCGCCGAACACAAAACCTGATGCCACACTGAAAAACCTTTTTGACAGCATCACATTTCAACAGGTTAGAATCGCTGGCACGCAGACTGCATGGTCAGTTTGTGCCCGTCTTTACGCTTCTGGAGTACTGCCTTTGAATGCGACGACCATCAACAGCCTGTTCTTGATCGGCGCGTTGCTGGTAGGCGCAAGCATTCTTGTCAGCTCTCTTTCTTCCCGTCTCGGCATTCCGATTCTGGTCATCATTCTCGCGGTCGGCATGGCGGCCGGGGTCGATGGCGGCGGGATCATTTTCGATAACTACCCCACGGCCTATCTGGTCGGCAACCTCGCACTGGCAGTGATCCTCCTCGACGGCGGCTTGCGCACGCGGGTTTCAAGTTTTCGCGTGGCGTTATGGCCGGCGCTGTCGCTGGCCACGGTCGGGGTGTTGATCACCACCGGGCTGACCGGCATGGCGGCTGCGTGGCTGTTCGATTTGAACATGATTCAGGGCCTCCTGATCGGCGCCATCGTCGGCTCGACCGACGCCGCAGCGGTGTTTTCGCTGCTCGGCGGCAAAGGTCTGAACGAACGGGTGACCGCCACCCTGGAAATCGAATCCGGCAGCAACGATCCGATGGCGGTGTTTCTCACCGTGACCCTGATCGATATGCTCGCCAGCGGCCAGACCGGGTTGCACTGGAGCCTGCTGACGCACCTGATCCGCGAGTTCGGCATCGGTGGCGTGATCGGTCTGGGCGGTGGCTGGCTGATGCTGCAACTGGTCAACCGGATCAACCTCGCCGCTGGTCTGTATCCGATTCTGATGATCGCCGGCGGTCTGGTGGTGTTCGCCCTGACCAACGCCTTGCATGGCAGTGGTTTCCTCGCGGTTTACCTGTGCGGCCTGGTGATCGGTAACCGTCCGGTGCGCAGTCGCCACGGCATTCTGCATATGCTCGACGGCATGGCGTGGCTGGCGCAGATCGGCATGTTCCTCGTGCTGGGCTTGCTGGTTACCCCGCATGATTTGCTGCCAATCGCCCTGCCCGCCCTCGGTCTGGCGCTGTGGATGATTCTGTTCGCGCGGCCGCTGTCGGTGGTGGTGGGCCTGCTGCCGTTCAAGGCGTTCCATGGCCGCGAAAAAGCCTTTATTTCCTGGGTCGGCTTGCGCGGCGCGGTACCGATCATTCTCGCGGTGTTCCCGCTGATGGCCGGGCTGCCGAATGCGCAGCTGTACTTCAACCTCGCGTTCTTTATCGTGCTGGTGTCGCTGTTGGTGCAGGGCACGAGCCTGCCGTGGGTGGCCAAACTGCTGAAGGTGACGGTACCGCCCGAGCCCGCGCCGATTTCCCGATCCGCACTGGAAGTGCACGTCACCAGCGAGTGGGAACTGTTCGTTTATAAGCTCGGCGCGGAGAAATGGTGCATCGGTTCGCCCCTGCGTGAGCTGAAAATGCCCGAGGGAACACGTATTGCCGCGCTGTTTCGTGGCCAGCAACTGCTCCATCCGTCGGGTAGTACGGTGCTGGAAGTCGATGATTTGCTGTGTGTTATCGGCCACGAACACAACTTGCCAGCCCTCGGAAAACTGTTCAGCCAGGCGCCACAACGCGGCCTCGATCTGCGCTTCTTCGGTGATTTCGTGCTCGAAGGAGACGCCCAGCTTAAAGCCGTTGCAGCGCTTTATGGCTTGCCGGCCGAAGGCATCGACCCAGACATGACCCTCGGCACCTTCATTGCCCATAAAGTCGGCGGTGCTCCTATCGTCGGTGACCAGGTGGAGTGGAACAACACCCACTGGACCGTCGCGGTCATGGACGGGAACAAGATTGGCAAAGTGGGCGTCAGATTCCCCGAAGGAAGTCGCCCGGGCCCCGGGCTCTTCCTCTAAACTGCGTCCACTATCACTTGCTTGACCGGTCTCTATGCCTAACCTGCGCTCCTTTTTCGCCGCGGCCCTGCTGGGCCTGAGTCTTACTGTCGGCCCGCTTTATGCCGCCGAACCACCGTCCAGCGAAGCCGTGCAGGCCAGTCTGGACAAGCTCGCCGACAGCAAACTGCCGGAGGCCGATAAAAAGTCCCTGCAGTCCGTCCTGCAGAGCACGCTCAATCAGCTGAACAATCAGCGTGATTACGCACAGAAGCTGATCGACCTCAAGCAGCAGTTGGCCACGGCGCCGAAGCAGACGATCGAGAATGCCCGCGAACTGACGCGCCTCAAGGCCACTGCGGTGGTGCCGGTCGCACAGCGTTTTCCCAAGGAGTCGATCCCGCAGCTGGAGCAGATCCTCACCGACCGCTCGACTCAGCAAAGTGATCTGCAAAAGGCCTTGGCCGACGCCAACAGCCTGATCATCACAGCCCAGACCCGCCCCGAACGCGCCCAGGCAGAAATTTCCGCCAGCCAGACGCGCATCCAGCAGATAAACAACATCCTCAAGTCCGGCAAAGACGCCGGCAAGACTGTCAGCAACGAGCAACGCGACCAGTTGAACGCCGAGCTGGCGGCACTGAATGCGCTGATCCCGCTGCGCCGTCAGGAACTGGCCGGTAACAGCCAGTTGCAAGACCTGGGCAACGCTCAACATGACTTGCTCTCGGAGAAGTCCGACCGCCTCGACCGCGAGATTCAGGAACTGCAAACCCTGATCAACCAGAAGCGTCTGGCGCAATCTCAGGAAACCGTCACGCAACAGTCAATCGAGGCGCAAAAGGCCGGCAGCAGCAGCCTGCTTGCCACAGAAAGCGCAGCCAACCTCAAGCTCTCGGACTACCTGCTCAAAAGCACCGACCGCCTCAACGAAGTCACCCAGCAAAACCTGCAAACCAAACAGCAACTCGACGCCCTGACCCAGAGCGATTCGGCCCTCGACGAGCAGATCAACGTGCTCAAGGGCAGCCTGTTGCTGTCGAAGATTCTCTACAAACAGAAGCAGGCCTTGCCACGGCTCAAGGTAGACCGTGATCTGGCCGATCAAATCGCCGACATTCGCCTGTATCAGTTTGATGTCAGCCAGCAGCGTGAACTGCTGAGCAATCCGGCGGCCTATGTCGACAATCTGCTGGCCACCCAGTCGCCAGAGCTCGTCACCCCGCAGTTGCGCAAAAGCCTGCTGGATCTGGCCAACACTCGCGTCGACCTGCTGGAGCGTCTGAACCGCGAACTGAGTGCGATGCTCAATGAATCGATCACTCTGCAACTCAACCAGAAGCAACTGCTGAGCACGGCCCAGAGCCTGCGCGCGACCCTCGATGAGCAAATGTTCTGGATTCCCAGCAACAAGCCGCTGGACCTGGAGTGGATGCGTGGCGTGCCGGAGCGGCTGAAACGTCAGGTCGACACGCTGCCATGGGCATCCAGCCTGAGCGAACTGACCGACGGTCTGACCCAGCGCCCCTTACTGTTCCTGCCGCTGGCGTTGCTGATCGGCGCACTGCTGTGGCGGCGCAAAAGTCTCTACGGTCGGCTGAACAAGGTTCACCAGGACATCGGCCATTTCAAACGCGACAGTCAGTGGCACACCCCGCAGGCGATTCTGATCAACATTCTGCTGGCGATGCCAGTGGCGCTTGGTCTGGGACTGTGCGGTCTGGCCTTGCAGATCGATGCCCGCGGCCAGAACGCCAACATGGGCGCGGCACTGCTGCAAATGGGCCAGGCGTGGCTGGTGTTCTACACCGCCTACCGGATTCTCGCGCCGGGCGGCGTGGCTGAGTTGCATTTCCGCTGGGAAAAACCCCAGGTCGAATTCCTTCAAGGCTGGGTACGCCGACTCGGGCTGGTGGTCATGGCGCTGGTCGCCGTGGTGGCCGTCGCCGAGTTGCAACCGGCGGCGCTCGCCGACGATGTGCTTGGCATGCCGGTGGTGCTGACCTGCTACGCGTTGATGGCGTGGTTGCTCAGTCGCTTGCTGATCAGCAGCCCGGCCCACGAAAACGCCTCGCTGTTCCGCAAGGCTGTCGGGGTGATGTTCACCCTGCTGCCAATCGCCCTGTTCGTCGCGGTGTGCTTCGGCTACTACTACACCGCGCTGAAACTCAGCGACCGCTTGATCAATACCCTCTATTTGCTGATGTTCTGGTTGGTGATCGAAGCCACTTTCGTCCGTGGTCTGAGTGTCGCGGCGCGACGTCTCGCCTATCAGCGCGCCTTGGCCAAACGCCAAGCGGCGAAAGAGGCCGGCGACGGCGAAGCGGTGATCGAAGAGCCGACCCTGGATATCGAAAAGGTCAACGAGCAGTCTCTACGCCTGATTCGTCTGGCCCTGCTCGGCGGCTTTATCGCGGCGCTGTACTGGGTCTGGTCGGACCTGATTTCGGTGTTCTCGTACCTCGACAACATCACCCTCTACGAATACACCAGCGGCACCGGCGCCAACATGAGCATGGTGCCGATCAGTATCGGCGACATGCTGGGTGCGCTGATCATCATCGGCATCACCTTCGCTCTGGCGCGCAACTTGCCGGGCCTGCTTGAAGTGTTCGTGCTGTCAAAACTCAATCTGGCCCAAGGCAGTGCCTACGCGACGACGACGCTGCTGTCGTATGTGATCGCCGGCGTCGGTTTTGTCTCGACCCTGTCGACCCTCGGCGTGAGTTGGGACAAGTTGCAATGGCTGGTGGCGGCGCTGTCGGTCGGCCTCGGTTTCGGCATGCAGGAGATCTTTGCGAACTTCATCTCCGGCATCATGATTCTGTTCGAACGCCCGGTGCGGATCGGCGACACCATCACCATCGGCAACCTGTCGGGCACGGTGAGCAAGATCCGCATTCGTGCCACGACCATCACCGACTTCGACCGCAAGGACATCATTGTCCCGAACAAGACGTTCATCACCGGGCAACTGATCAACTGGTCGCTGACGGATACCATCACCCGAGTCACGCTCAAGCTTGGTGTCGATTACGGTTCCGATCTGGATCTGGTGAAAGAACTGCTGCTCAAGGCTGCCCGGGAAAATCCGCGCGTGCTCAAGGAACCCGAGCCGCACGTGTACTTCCTCAACTTCGGCGAAAGCACCCTCGACCACGAACTGCGCATGCACGTGCGTGACCTGGGTGACCGCAACCCGGTGCTCGATGAGGTCAACCGCTTCATCAACCGCGAGTTCAAGAAACAGCAAATCAACATCTCGTTCCGGCAGATGGAGGTTTACCTGAAGAACCTCCACGGTCAGGAATACAAGATGGTGCCAATCGAGCCGGAAACCAAAACCATCGTCGCGGTGCCCGACGAGCAGAAACCGCTGCAAGAGCCGCCGCCGGCCAAACTCGACTAACCGGTCTAATCCCAGCAGAATGCTCGGACATTCTGCTGGAGCCGGCCCTTGAAAGCCCTCGACGAACTGACCTTCGACAATCGCTTCGCCCGCCTGGGCGACGCGTTCTCCGCCCACGTGCTGCCCGAGCCGATCGACAACCCGCGTCTGGTGGTGTCGAGCCCTGCGGCCATGGCCCTACTCGACCTCGACCCGACGACAGCTGAAACCCAGGAATTTGCTGAATTGTTCGGCGGCCACAAACTATGGGCCGATGCCGAGCCACGGGCGATGGTCTATTCCGGGCATCAGTTCGGCGGCTACACCCCGCAATTGGGCGATGGTCGCGGCTTGCTGTTGGGCGAGGTCTACAACGAAGCCGGCGAACACTGGGATCTGCACCTCAAGGGCGCCGGGCAAACACCCTTTTCGCGTATGGGCGATGGCCGCGCGGTGCTGCGTTCGTCGATACGTGAATTCCTGGCTTCCGAAGCCCTGAATGCGCTGAACATTCCGTCCTCACGCGCAGCCTGTGTGATCGGCTCCGACACCCCGGTCTGGCGCGAAAAGCAGGAACGCGCGGCGATGGTGCTGCGTCTGGCGCCGAGCCATATCCGCTTCGGCCACTTCGAATATTTCTACTACACCAAGCGTCCCGAGCAGCAGAAGCAGCTCGGTGAGCATGTGCTGGCGATGCACTTCCCGGAATGCCTGGAACAGCCTGAGCCGTATCTGGCGATGTTCCGCGAGATCGTCGAACGCAACGCCGAACTGATCGCCAAATGGCAGGCCTACGGCTTCTGCCACGGCGTGATGAACACCGACAACATGTCGATCCTGGGCATCACTTTCGACTTCGGCCCGTTCGCCTTCCTTGACGACTTCGACGCCAACTTCATCTGCAACCACTCCGATGATCAGGGCCGCTACTCGTTCAGCAATCAGGTACCCATCGGCCAATGGAACCTCAGCGCACTTGCTCAAGCGTTGACGCCGTTCATCAGCGTCGAAGCGTTGCGCGAAACGCTGGGTCTGTATTTGCCGCTGTTTCAGGCGCATTACCTCGACCTGATGCGCCGTCGCCTCGGCTTCACCATGCCTGAAGATGACGATCAATTGCTGCTGGAAAACCTGCTGCAACTGATGCAGAACAGCGGCGTTGATTACACGCTGTTCTTCCGCCGGCTCGGTGATCAATCCGCAGAACTGGCCGTTGCTCAATTGCGTGACGACTTCGTCGATATCAAAGGCTTCGATGCCTGGGGCGAACGTTACGTCGCCCGTGTTACGCGCGATGGCGCGCTCGATCAGGAACAGCGCCGCGCGCGGATGCACGCGGTGAATCCGCTGTACATCCTGCGTAATTATCTGGCGCAGAGAGCGATCGATGCCGCCGAACAAGGGGATTACTCAGAGGTGCGCCGGCTGCATGCGGTGCTGAGCAAGCCGTTCGAGGAGCAGCCGGGGATGGAGAGCTACGCCGAGCGTCCGCCGGAGTGGGGCAAGCATTTGGAAATCAGTTGTTCGTCTTGAGTAGGCTTAGATAAATACATCTACGGGCAGCTTGAAATACTCGGACAACCAGCGGACCTGTCTCAAGTTCAGCTGCCTCTTGCCGCTCAGGATTTCCGATACGACCGACTGAGTACCGACACCGGGCAAATCGCTCTGGGTCAAACCATGTTCACGCATCAGATATCCCAAGACCTCAAAACCGGGTGGTTTTGGCGCTGGGTGATGCGTGCGATCCCATTCTTCGATCCAGTCGCCGATTATGTCCACCAAACTCATCAACGGATTGGACTCGTCATCACCAGTCATCTCGAGCAACTCGTCAAGCGCCTGTACCAGCATGTCGTAATCGTCTTCGCTTTTCGGCTTGCGCAGTAATGGCGACACGAATTCCCAGTGCTCGGCGGCTTTTTTGATCAGAACACTCATGCCCTTCCCTCCTTCCATTTGCCGCGGTCGTACTCGCGGTGATCCAACACGTGCTTGATGTAAAGTTTTTGAGGTCGATATCTGACGTAGGCAATCAGCCTCAGCTTATTCCCACCAATATCGAAAACATGAAATTCAACCACCTTATCGATGGCGGGAAACAGCGCCTTCATGGCGGCAAAGTCCGTAGGTTTGCCCCCTTTGGCCACTTCAAGCCAATGATCCAGCGCATTGGCCGCATTAGGCCATTTTTCCTTTGCTTCTCGTATTCGTTTGTCAGTGATGACATGCATGCAACATCCTTATCGCATTCTGCTATGGGGAGTTAATCACAAACCAAAAATATCGCAAGTTGCGATACTGGAAGGCAGACCAACGGACTCGCCTGCTTCGTCCTCAGCCTAGGCATAACGCGAAGAGGTGCACGATTGAAATATGAGCAAACGTCTCCAACTAGCTGTTATCAGCTCTCCCTTGGATCTCGCTTATGACCAACCCACTGCTAATCCCCTGCCCATCCTGCAACGGCCTCAACCGCATCCCCGCCGAGCGCCTCGCGGACCAGCCGAAGTGCGGGCGCTGCAAATCTGCGGTTCTGTCAAGCAAACCGTTCGAACTCAAGCAAGGCGATTACGCCAGCCAGATCAAGGGCGATCTGCCGCTATTGGTGGACGTGTGGGCGGACTGGTGCGGGCCGTGCAAGTCGTTTGCACCGGTGTTTGAGCAGGCGGCGGCACAATTGGCGGGCAAGTGCCGGTTGGCCAAGCTCGATAGCGAAGCCAATCAGCAGTTGTCGGCGCAGTTGGGGATTCGTTCGATTCCGAGCCTGATTCTGTTCAAGAACGGCCGGGAAGTGGCACGGCAGAGTGGCGCGTTTCCGTTGCCGCAGTTGATGAGCTGGCTGCGTAGCCAGGGGATCTGATACCCCGCGCATCCCCTGTGGGAGCTAGCCTGCTAGCTCCCACATTGGTTTTCAGGCATCTTCGAGCAGATTGTGCAGTTCGACAAATTGCTGGGTCAGCTTGTGCCGCGGATCGAGGTGGATCAGCGGCGTATTGGCCTGATGCGACTCGCGCATCCGCACTGAACTGGTCAGATACACCGGCAACACCGGCAGACCTTCGGCGATCAACTCATCGAGAATCTGCTGCGGCAGGCTTGCCCGGGCCTGGAACTGGTTCACCACGATGCCTTCGACTTCCAGCCCTTCGTTGTGGTCTTCCTTCAATTCTTCGATTTCCGCCAGCAAGCCATACAAGGCTTGGCGCGAGAAACTGTCGCAATCGAAAGGAATCAACACGCGATCAGCAGCAATCAGCGCCGATACCGCGTAGAAATTCAGCGCTGGAGGCGTATCGAGGTAGATCCGGTCGTAATCTTCCGATAGCTCATCTAGCAACTTACGCAGCTTGTTGATCTTGTGCTTGGCCTCAAGCTTGGGCTGCAGGTCGGCCAGCTCGGCCGTGGCGGTGATGATGTGCAGGTTGTCGAACGGGGTTTCGTAGATATCGGCCTGGTTCTTTTTCGAAAAAGGTCCGGAAGACAGGGTCTGCTTGAAGAAGTCGGCAATGCCCATCGGGATGTCGTCGCCGGTAAGCCCGGTCAGATACTGAGTGGAGTTGGCCTGGGCATCGAGATCCACTAACAGCGTGCGATACCCCTCGCTCGCGCTGACCGCCGCCAGATTGCAGGCAATGCTGGATTTGCCCACGCCACCTTTCTGATTGAACACCACGCGCCGCATGACCAAACCTCCGTGTATCAAAGAATGATCGAGTGTAGATGCGCGCGGCCTCGCTTCGCTACCTTCACAGCGGTGGACTACAAGGTCAGGTGCAAATATCCGCGTGCAGACCGACTAAAAACCGCCATCAATTGCCGAGATGCCCGACAGACAAGCCTCTGCCAATCTGGATAATGGCCAATTGACAGTTTTTCAGCGAACCATTCGGTACATTTCGTTGCGCAAAATGTAACCAGCATTTGCTACACACTCGTCGCACCGGGATAATGCGCGCCACCCGGTGCCTAGCGCCACGTCAAGCCTGCTGCGGTTTTGGCGACTCAACGCGTCAACAAATGCCCGCAGGGGCGGGATGAATGTCCGTGATCAACTTCAACATCGCCCAATGGCGCGCATGGGCCCCGGGGCTCGATAGCGTGGACGCCTGGCAGGCCTGGAGCCGACAACCGGTCGTGCTCCAGAGCAGCGATGCCGCGCCCGATGTGTCGTTTTTGCCGGCCATGCAGCGCCGCCGTCTCAGTCGGTTGGCGCGAATGGCCTTCAGTGTCGGCTGGCCATTGGCCGACGGACGGGACAACCTGCCATTGGTGTTTGTCTCGCGACACGGCGAAACTCCGCGTACTTACGAGATTCTCAGTGATCTGGCCAAGGACGAACCGCTGTCGCCGACCCAGTTCAGCCTGTCGGTGCACAACGCGATCATCGGTCTGTGGTCGATTATGCGTGGCGAAACCAGCGAAATGACTGCCCTCGCCGCCGCGGGTGACGGTCTGGAACACGGCATGCTCGAAGCCGCGGCCCTGCTCAATGAGGGCGCGCAGGCCGTGCTGTTGGTGATCACCGAAGAACAACCGCCCGAAGCCTATTCGCGGTGGATAGACGACGTGCCGTTTCCTTACGCGGTAGGCCTCTTGCTCACCCCGGGTACCGACTGGCGGCTGACCCTGAACAGCACCTCAGAAGCACTGTCCAAGGCGCACTGGCCACACGCGTTGAATCTGCTGCGTACCCTGCTCGGCCAGCAAACCCTTTGCCAACATGCCTGGAAAAATCGTGTATGGACCTGGCAACGCAAACCGTGACCGAAAAGCACCGCGACGCCTATTACTGGCGCCTGCTGGCCACCGCCGCAAGCTTCGCTCTATTCGGGCTGGGCGGGCTGTGCCTGCGGATACTGGTGTTTCCGCTGCTCGGCTGCCTGCCGGGCGATGCCCTGAAACACCGCCAACGCGCGCGGCAGACCGTCAGTCGGCTGTTCTGGTTTTTTGTCCGGTTCATGGCCCGCACCGGCGTGCTCACTTACGACATTCAAGGCGCTGAACGTCTCGGCCGTCCCGGGCAGATGATCATCGCCAATCACCCGTCGCTGATCGACGTGGTGTTCCTGATCGGCCTGGTACGTCAGGCCAATTGCGTGGTGAAGAAAAGCCTGTGGGAAAACCCTTTCACCCGTGGCCCGCTGCGCAGCACCGAATACATCAGCAATGACGGCAGCATGGACATGCTCGATGCCGCCGCCGAGTCCCTGCAAAACGGTCAGACCCTGATCATTTTCCCCGAAGGCACCCGCACTCAACCGGGGCAGGCACCGTCCTTTCATCGGGGCGCGGCGGCGATTGCCCTGCGCGGTGCGAAAATTCTTACCCCGGTGATCATCAAGGTCAGCCCGACCACGCTGACCAAAGCCGAGCCCTGGTATCGGATCCCCAGCCGTCGCGTGCATTTCAGTTTTCGCGTCGGGGCCGATATAGATCCACAGACATTCGCAGCGCTTGGCCCGGCACCGCAGGCTTCGCGCAAGCTCAACGATTATTTGCACTCTTACTTCATCAAGGAGCTCGCCGAAGATGAGCGATCTGCACCGTGATATCAAACTGCTGATCATCGACGCCCTAGGTCTCGAAGACATCAGCGTCGACGACATCGGCGACGACCAGACGCTGTTTGGCGAAGGCCTGGGCCTGGATTCGGTCGACGCGCTTGAACTGGGTCTGGCGATCCAGAAAAAGTACGGCATCAAGATCGACGCCGACGCCAAAGACACCCGTAACCACTTCACCAACGTGACGAGCCTTGCGGCCTTCGTCACGGCAAAACAGGCAGCTTGAGACCGGACCATGCAAACTCGTGACGACATTTTCAACACCCTGCGCGATGCCCTGGTCGAGCTGTTCGAACTGGAGCCTGCGCGCATCAGTCTGGAATCCAACCTGTATCAGGATCTGGAAATCGACAGCATCGACGCGGTCGATCTGATCGATCACATCAAGCGTCAGACCGGCAAGAAAATCGCCGCCGAAGAATTCAAATCGGTGCGTACCGTGCGTGACGTGGTCGAGGCGGTGTACCGCTTGGTTCAACCGGCCGCATGAGCCGATTGATCGGCCTCGGCCTGCTGCTGGCCGGCCTGCTGTACCCCTTTGCGGTGTATTTCGGCATGGAGCACTTCGCCCCGTGGCAGTTCGGTCTGCTGCTGGGCAGCCTGTGGCTGGCGCGCGCGCTGACCGGCGAGCGCAAACCCGGCAGCCTGTGGATGGCCGGCGTTGCGATCGGGTTCTGCCTGCTGCTGGCAGTGTTCGACAGCCCTTTGCTGCTGCGCTGGTATCCGGTGCTGATCAGCGGCTTCATGCTGGTGCTGTTCAGCCTGAGCCTGAAATTCGGCCCGCCGATGGTCGAGCGTCTGGCGCGGCTACGTGAACCGCAACTGCCGCCCGAGGCGATCCGCTACACCCGTCAAGTCACGGTGGCCTGGAGCGTGTTTTTCTTCTGCAACGGTTTGTGCGCCGCCCTGCTCACCCTTTGGGCGCCGCTGAATTGGTGGATGTTGTACACCGGCCTGATCTCCTACGGATTGATCGGCCTGATGTTTGCCATTGAATGGCTGATACGACAACGGGTAAGAGGCCGTACATGAACTGGATAAAACTTGAGCAGCTGTTGCTCAAGGCCCTGCCGGCGCGGGCGATCAGCCACGCACCGGCACTCGATCACGCGCAACTGTGCGAACAGGCGTTGCGCCTTGCCGCCGGCCTGCAAGCCAAAGGCGTGCAGCGTCTGGCCGTGCATCTGGAAGATGCCGCCGAACTGGCCATCGCCCTGCTTGGCGCGTGGCGTGCTGGCGTCAGTGTCTTGCTGCCCTCGGATCTGCAAGCGCAGACCCGTCAGCGCTGGTCGGGTGAAGTCGATCTGTGGCTGACCGATCAAACCGGTGACAGTCGCTTGGCTGACTTGCATGAACCTGCAATGCCAGGCGCTGAACTGGATCTCGATGAGTGCCGCTTGAGCCTGTGTACTTCCGGCTCCAGCGGTGAACCCAAGCGCATCGACAAGACCCTGCGTCAATTGGCCAATGAGGTCGAAGCGCTGGAACAACTGTGGGGCGCGGATCTCGGCGAAGCCTGCATAATCGGCAGCGTTGCCACCCAACACATCTACGGTTTGCTGTTCCGCGTGCTATGGCCGCTGTGCGCCGGGCGGACGTTCGTGCGCAAGCAACTGGCCTTCCCCGAGGATTTGCAGCGCGCCAGTCGCGAGCATTCGGCTTTCGCCTGGGTCGCCAGTCCGGCGCTGCTCAAGCGCATGGGCGATAACCTCGACTGGCCGGCGCTGAGTGCGGTGCGTCGGGTGTTTTCCTCCGGCGGTGCGTTACCGGCCGAAGCGGCGCAGAGCCTGCATCAGCGTCTGCAGCAATGGCCGACGGAAATCCTCGGCAGCTCGGAAACCGGCGGTATCGCCTGGCGCCAGGGCGAAACCCTGTGGCAGCCGTTCGCCGCTGTCGAACTGAGTCAGGACGCCGACGGCGCCCTGCTGATCGCCTCACCATATCTGCCTGCCGGGCATGTTGAACACACCGCCGATGCCGCGCGCATTGCAGCCGACGGTCGTTTCCAATTGCTGGGGCGACTGGACCGGATCGTCAAACTCGAAGAAAAACGCATTTCCCTGCCGATGCTGGAGCAAGCGCTGGTCGCCCACGACTGGGTCGCCGAAGCGCGGCTGGGTGTGGTGCAGGAAAATCGTGCCGTCCTCGGCGCATTGCTGGTGCTCAGTGAAGACGGTTTGTTTGCGTTACGCGAACATGGCCGCCGCAGCCTGACCGAAACCCTGCGCAAGCACCTGAGTCAGCATTGCGAAGCCCTGGCCCTGCCGCGTCGCTGGCGTCTGGTGCGGCAACTGCCGCTGAACAGCCAAGGCAAACTGCCGCAAGCCGATGTCGAAGCGCTGCTGCTGGCGTCTCGACCGAAAGCCCCCGAAGTGCTGGAGCAAGTCGAAACCGACGGCGAATGGAGCCTGCAACTCAGTGTGCCGCCGGACCTGGCCTACTTCAGCGGCCACTTCCCCAAAGCCCCGGTGCTGCCCGGCGTGGTGCAGGTGGAATGGGCGCTGAACCTCGGTCGCCAACTGCTGAACCTGTCCGGCACGTTCGCCGGCATGGAAGTGCTGAAATTCCAGCAACTGGTGCGCCCCGGCGATGAAATCCAGCTGCACCTGCGCTTCGATCCCGAGCGCGGCAAATTGTATTTCGCCTACCGCAACGACAGCGCCACGTGCTCCAGCGGGCGGATTTTGCTGGAGGCCGATCATGCATAACCCCTGTGCCGTCATCCCGGTCTACAACCACGAAACCGCAATCGGCACCGTGGTCGACGCCCTGCTCGCCCAGGGCCTGCCGTGCATTCTGGTGGACGACGCCAGCACACAATCCTGCGCACGCTTACTCGATGCTCTGGCCGAGCGCGACAACGTGTTTCTGGTGCGGCTGACCGCCAATCAGGGCAAGGGCGGCGCGGTGATGACCGGTCTGCGTGAAGCGTCGCGACTGGGCTTCAGCCATGCCTTGCAGGTCGACGCCGACGGCCAGCACGACCTGCACGATGTCGCCCGTTTCGTCGAGGAATCCCGCGCCTGTCCTGAAGCAATGATCTGCGGTTTTCCGCTGTTCGATGAGAGCGTGCCCAAGGGCCGTTTGTACGCGCGTTACCTGACCCACGTGATGGTGTGGATCAATACGCTGTCGCTGCAAATCCGCGATTCGATGTGTGGCTTCCGCGTTTATCCGCTGGCGCCGACGCTGGCCGTGATCGACTCGGCCAAAGTCGGCAAACGCATGGATTTCGATTCGGACATTCTGGTGCGCCTGTCGTGGCGCAATCAGCCGATGCGCTGGCTGCAAACCAGCGTGCATTACCCGCTCGATGGCGTGTCGCACTTCCGGCTGTTCCACGACAACGTGCTGATTTCCAGCATGCACACGCGGCTGTTCTTCGGCATGTTGCTGCGCCTGCCCGTCATCCTCTGGCGACGGTGGCGCACATGAGCGTCGAGACCGACAAGAAGCACTGGGCCGACCGCGAAGAGCGCGGCAGTTTTCTGCTGATGAAATTCACCGCGTTCGCCGCCAAAGTCCTTGGCCGGCGGCTGCTGAGCCCATTGCTGTACGGCATCGTTCTGTACTTCTTCCTGTTTGGCCGCACCGCGCGGCGCAGTGCCTGGCAGTACCAGCAGCGACTGGCCGAATGGAGCCAACGCGACGACTTGCGTCCGAGCCATTGGCGGGTGTTCGGCCAGTTCATGGCGTTCGCCGATTCGATGCTCGACAAGCTCGACGTATGGAATGGCAAGCTGCGTATCGAGCAGATCGAAATCATCGATCCGGCGCTGCTGCGCAATCAGTTGCGCGGCAGTCGCGGGCAACTGCTGGTCGGCGCGCACCTGGGCAATCTTGAAGTGTGCCGGGCGCTGGCCGAGATCGGCGAGAAGGTCACGATGAATGTGCTGGTGCACACCAAGCACGCCGAGCAATTCAACCGCTTGCTCGGCGAGGCCGGGGCGACCAATCTGCGCCTGATTCAGGTCAGCGAACTCGACCCGGTGATCATGCTGCAACTGCACGAACGCCTGGAGCGCGGCGAATGGCTGGCGATTGCCGGCGACCGTGTACCGTTGCACGGCGGGCGTAGCGTCAGCGTGGACTTTCTCGGCCACCCGGCGCCCTTTCCGCAAGGCCCGTGGTTGCTGGCCGGCCTGCTGAAGTGCCCGGTCAATCTGCTGATGTGCCTCAAGCAATCCGACGGCCACTATCGCCTGACCCTCGAACCCTTCGCCGATGCTGTGGTGTGGACACGCCGCGAGCGCGAGCAGGTTATTCACCAGTGGGCCACTCGCTATGCGCAGCGCCTGAGTCACTATTGCCTTGAAGCTCCGCAGCAATGGTTCAACTTTTACCCTTTCTGGAAGACCGATGACGACGCCAACTCATGAGCCGGTAACCTTCGGCGAACGCCCTTTGCGCATCGAAGACGTGCTGGCCCTGGCCAACCGTCAGGCGCCCGTGCAGTTGCAGAGCGACGCGGCTTACCGCGAGCGCATCGCCAAGGGCGCGCGGTTCCTTGATTCGTTGCTGGACAAGGAAGGCGTGATCTACGGCGTGACCACCGGTTACGGCGACTCCTGCGTGGTCGCGGTGCCGCTGCATCACGTCGAAGCGCTGCCGCGTCATCTCTACACTTTTCACGGTTGCGGGCTGGGCAAACTGCTCGACGCGCAAGCCACCCGCGCCGTACTGGCGGCGCGTTTGCAGTCGCTGTGCCACGGCGTGTCCGGGGTGCGTGTGGAACTGCTCGAGCGTCTGCACGCCTTCCTCGAACACGACATCCTGCCGCTGATCCCGGAAGAAGGTTCGGTCGGCGCCAGCGGCGATCTGACGCCGTTGTCCTACGTCGCAGCAACCCTGTCCGGCGAGCGCGAAGTGATGTTCCGTGGCGAGCGCCGTCAGGCTGCCGATGTGCATCGCGAATTGGGCTGGACACCATTGGTGCTGCGCCCGAAAGAAGCGCTGGCCTTGATGAACGGCACCGCCGTGATGACCGGCCTCGCCTGCCTCGCCTACGCCCGCGCCGATTACCTGCTGCAACTGGCCACGCGCATCACCGCGCTCAACGTGGTGGCGCTGCAAGGCAACCCGGAACACTTCGACGAACGCCTGTTCGCCGCTAAACCGCATCCGGGGCAGATGCAAGTCGCCGCGTGGCTGCGCAAGGATCTGGCGATCGATGCGCCGACCGCGCCGCTGCATCGCTTGCAGGATCGCTACTCGCTACGCTGCGCCCCGCACGTGCTTGGTGTGTTGGCCGACAGCCTGAACTGGCTGCGTTCGTTCATCGAGATCGAACTCAACAGCGCCAACGACAACCCGATCATCGACGCCGAAGCCGAGCGCGTGCTGCACGGCGGGCACTTCTACGGCGGGCACATCGCGTTCGCCATGGACAGCCTGAAAAACCTCGTGGCCAACGTCGCCGACCTGCTCGACCGCCAACTCGCGTTGCTCGTGGACGAACGCTACAACCACGGTTTGCCGAGCAACCTGTCCGGCGCCAGCGCCGATCGAGCGATGCTCAACCACGGCTTCAAGGCTGTACAGATCGGCACCAGCGCGTGGACCGCCGAGGCGTTGAAAAACACCATGCCGGCCAGCGTGTTCTCGCGCTCCACCGAGTGCCACAACCAGGACAAGGTGAGCATGGGCACCATCGCTGCCCGCGATGCGATCCGCGTGCTGGAGCTGACCGAACAAGTCGCCGCGGCCACGCTGCTCGCTGCTAACCAAGGGGTGTGGCTGCGGGGTCAGGCCGAAGACGCCCGACCACTGCCGCCAGCGTTGGCCGCCATGCACGAGGAGCTGGCCAAGGACTTCCCGCCGGTCATCGAAGACCGTGCACTGGAGGGCGAGCTGCGCCTGTGCCTGCAACGCATCGCCGCACAACACTGGAGGCTGCATGCGTAGTGCCGGAGTGCTTCACGCCGATACGGAAATCCTCGTGCCGTTCTTTGACGTCGATACGATGCACGTGGTCTGGCACGGCCATTACGTCAAATACCTGGAAGTGGCGCGTTGCGCGCTGCTCGACAAGATCGGCCACAACTACACCCACATGGTCGAATCCGGTTACGCCTGGCCAATTATCGACCTGCAATTGCGCTACGTGCGTGGCGCGGTGTTCGGCCAGAAGCTGAACGTGCGC
The DNA here is from genome assembly GCF_014472415.1 of Pseudomonas sp. N40(2020). Lineage (GTDB taxonomy): Bacteria > Pseudomonadota > Gammaproteobacteria > Pseudomonadales > Pseudomonadaceae > Aquipseudomonas. The sequence goes on along the minus strand of NZ_JACSZV010000026.1, from coordinate 60,850 downwards.
GCCAGTCTGGTCGAGTGGGAAAACCGCCTGAAGATCAATTATCTGATCACCGACCTGCAAAGCGGCGAACGCCTGACCCGCGCCAGCTCGGTGCAAGTAGCGGTCGAAGTGAGCAGCCGCGAGATGCAACTGGCTTCGCCGAAAGTCTTCACCGATGCCGTGGAAAGGATGCTGCGATGAACCTGATTTCCAAAAGTCTTGGCGCTCTGGCGCTGCTGGCCGTTTCAACGCTGGCCAACGCCTTCGACCTGCAACAACTCAGCCAGCAACTGGCCAGACCGGACGTGATCCACGGCCAGTTCATCCAGGAAAAACACCTGCGCGCCCTGCCTCAGCCGCTGATCAGCAAGGGCAGCTTCGTCCTCGCGAAAAATCACGGCCTGCTCTGGCTGCTGAAAACCCCGCTGCAACAGGATTACCGCATCAGCGCCAAAGGCATTGCCCGGCGTGACGGCAACGGCTGGCAATTGCTGCCGAACAAGAGCGCCGGCGCCGAGCAGAACCGTTTGTTCCTCGCTGTGTTGCAGGGCGACAGCAGTGGCCTGCAACGGGATTTCGAACTGGCCCTGAGCGGCGATGCGCAGAAATGGAAACTGACTCTGACCCCGCGCTCGATGCTGCTCAAGCAAGTGTTCAACCAGATCAACATCGACGGCGGCGAGTTGGTGCAAACCATCGAACTGCTGGAAACCCAGGGCGACAGCACCGTGCTGCGCATGCAGGACAGCACGGCCGGCCAACCGTTGAGCGACGCGGAGCAACATGACTTTGCCGAGTGAACGCAAGCTGCCCTGGCTGTTCCTGATTCTGCTGCTTGCGGTTGTCGCCCTGGCCGGTTGGCAGTGGCGCGACGGTGCGCCGCTGTCGGCGAACCTGATGGAGTTGGTGCCGGGCACCAATCCCGATGCACTTGAACTGCGCGCCGAACAACGCATGCAGGAACCGCTCAACCGCGAAATGCTGGTGTTGGTCGGCCACGCCGATCGCCAGCAAGCGGTGGCCATGGCGCAGACGCTGGGCGAGCAATGGCAGGCCAGCGGCTTGTTCGAAAAAGTGCAGTGGAACCTGCAAGCCGACCTGCCGGCCCTGCGCACGCAATTGCTGCAAGGGCGGCTGGCGATGCTCTCGGCGGATGATCGGCAACTGCTGATCGAACATCCCGACGCCTTTATTCAGCAACGGGTGCAGGCGCTGTTCGACCCCTTCACCGGTTTCAGTCTGGTGCCGAACCAGGATGACTGGCTGGGCCTCACCGGGCGCATCCAGAACAGCCAGCCGCAACACGGCGCGGTGCAACTGGACATCGGCAGCGGTGCATTGGTCGCCGACGCCGACGGCAAGAGCTGGGTGCTGCTGCGTGCGCGCACCACCGGCAACGCTTTCGATATGAACCTGCCGCTGCAAGTGGCGGATCTGCTCCAGCACAGTCGCGAGCAGGCGGCGAAATCCGATGTGCAATTACTGGCCGCCAGCGGATTGCTCTACGCCGCAAACGGTCAGCAGCAAGCCACTCGCGAGATGACTTGGGTCGGTGGTGGTGCCACCCTCGGCATCCTGCTGCTTTTGCTATTGGCGTTCCGCCGCTGGCGGGTGTTGCTGGCGTTTGTACCGGTGCTGGTCGGCATGCTGTTCGGGGCGGTAGCGTGTGTAGCGCTGTTCGGCCGTATGCATGTGATGACCCTGGTACTGGGTTCCAGCCTGATCGGCGTGGCAGTGGATTACCCGCTGCACTATCTGTCGAAGAGCTGGAGCCTCAAGCCTTGGCGCAGCTGGCCGGCCCTGCGCCTGACCCTGTCCGGGCTGACGTTGAGTCTGATCACCAGCGCCATCGGTTATCTGGCGCTGGCGTGGACACCGTTCCCGGCGCTGACACAAATTGCCGTGTTCTCCGCCGCCGGGTTGCTCGGCGCCTATCTGTCGGCGGTGTGCCTGCTGCCGGCGCTGCTGAACAATGTCGAACTGCGCCCGGCGCAATGGCCGCTGCATCTGGCCGAACGCCTGATTAGTCTGCGGGAAAAATTGCTCGAGCGTGTCCATACACCGGTGCTGCTCGCACTGCTGATCGCCTTCTGCATCGGCGGTCTGTTGCAACTGCAAAGCAAAAACGACATCCGCCAATGGGTCGGCGCACCGCAACGCCTGACCGATGAAGCGCAGACCATTGCACGCATCACTGGCTATCAGCCGACCAGTCAATTCTTCCTCGTTCGCGCGGCCAACCAGCAAGAATTGCTCGAACGTCAGGCCGCGCTGAGCGATCGGCTGCAGCAACTGGTCAACCTCGACAAACTGCAAGGCTATCTGGCGCTGGATCAACTGGTCAGCCCGCCGAGTCAGCAACAGCAAGTGCGCGACGCGCTGAACAAACTGCCACAGGTCTGGCAGCCATTGCTTGATCTCGGCGTCCCCCTCGCCGCCCTGCAAACCGAGCTGCAACAGTTGCAGGCGCTACCGCTTGAAGACATCGACGCCGCGCTGGCCGGCCCGCTCGGCGAGCCCTATCGCACGCTGTGGCTTGGCCCCACCGAAGACGGTGTGGCAGCGATGACCAGCCTGCAAGGCCTGAACAACCCTTCACTGCTGCGGGTGCAGGCGCTGGATCTGCCGGGCGTGGTGCTGGTGGATCGACTCGGTGAGCTGAACAACGTTTTCGCGGCCACGCAGATCAGCGCCGCCGAACTGAAACTCGCCTCCTGCGTGTTGATCGTGCTGGTATTGATCCTGCCATTCGGTTTCGGCGGCGCGTTGCGCATCGTCGCCCTGCCGTTGCTGGCGGCGCTGTGCAGTCTGGCCAGCCTTGGCTGGCTCGGCCAGCCGCTGACCCTGTTCAGTCTGTTCGGCCTGTTGCTGGTGACGGCGATCAGCGTCGACTACGCGATTCTCATGCGTGAGCAGGTCGGCGGCGCGGCGGTAAGCCTGCTCGGCACCTTGCTGGCGGCCGTGACCACATGGCTGTCGTTTGGCTTGTTGGCAGTTTCCAGCACACCGGCAGTGAGCAATTTCGGCCTGTCGGTGAGTCTCGGTCTGGCGTTCAGTTTCATGCTCGCGCCGTGGGCCGGGCGTCATGAACACACGGCCACCGTTACGGAGCATGCCGCATGATGGTCATCGGTTTCTGGTTGCTGGCCCTGGCGTTGTTCGCCGTGGCCACTCGCATCGGTCGCCACTTCGGCCTGATCCCGATTGTCAGCCAGTTGCTGCTGGCGAGTTTCGGCTTGCCGCTGCTGATGTATTTCTGGATCGAACCGGGCTGGCAACTCAGCGGCGCTGAACTGATCGCGCCGGTGTGGCTGAAAAACCTCTACAGCCTGAGTTTCGCGCTGTTGCTCGGGCATATCCTCAGCGATGTGATCGACCTGCGCCTGGATCGCCAGAGCGTGAAAATCGCCGTGCCGAGTTTCGCCGTGCCGTTCGCCTGTGGTCTGGCGGCTGCGTACTGGTTGCTACCCGCGCAACCGTGGCTGAACTCACTGGCCATCGGACTGGTGTTCGCGATTACCGCGATCCCGGTGCTGTACCTGTATCTGCGTCACATCGATTACCCACCCGCTGCCACCCGGCGTCTGGTGCAAACCGCGATCCTGATCGACCTGACCTGCTGGACGTTGTTCGGTCTGGCTCAGGGCAGTCTGCATTTGAGCAGTCTGTTGCTGCCGCTAGGGCTGGCTTGCGTGCCCTTGCTGCTGCGTCTGTTCGGTGTTCGCCGACCACTGACCTACAGCCTCGGTTTCTTCGCGCTGCTGGTCATGGCCGAGCACTACAAACTCAACGCGCTGATCTTCGGCATCGGTTATCTGCTGTGCATGGCGGCGTTGAAAGTGCCGCTGGTTTTGCCGCTGCCGGCGCGCTGGATGAGCCGTTTGCAAACGTGGATCGCGATCCCGCTGATCCTCACGTTCGGCATCGTCCAGATCGACGTACACGCCGCCCTCGCCAGCCTCGGCGCCGTGCAATGGGCGGCGCTGCTGCTGTTGCCGATTGCCAGTAAAGTGCTCGGCAACTGGCTCGGCCTCGGCTGGGCTGGCGCCTCCTTCGAAGGCGCCAGCCGCTGGCGCGAAAGCGTGCTGCTGAATATTCGCGGCCTGAGCGAAATCGTCTTTCTCAACTTGCTGTTGCAACAACAACTCATCACGCCTGCGCTGTACTTCGCGCTGATGGTGATGGGCCTGATCGCGACGCTGTTGCCGGCCCTGATCGGCCTGCACCGCACGCCCCTCAAACACACCGCCATCGCGCCCGGGAGTTCACGTGCCAACCGTTGAAATGCAACGTCGTCAGGTAGTGATCATTGGCGCCGGCCCGTCCGGCGCCATCGCCGCCGCGCTGCTCAAGCGCAAGGGCCACGACGTGCTGGTGATCGAGCGCCAACACTTCCCACGGTTTTCCATCGGCGAAAGCCTGCTCAGCCACTGCCTGGACTTCGTCGAAGAAGCGGGCATGCTCGACGCCGTCAACGCCGCCGGATTCCAGCGCAAGACCGGCGCCGCGTTTGCCTGGGGCGAGCGCTACAGCGCGTTCGATTTCGGCGACACCTTCACCAACGGCAAGCCGACCACGTTCCAGGTGCAGCGCGCCGATTTCGACAAGCTGCTGGCCGATCAAGCGGCACTGCAAGGTGCCGAGATCCGCTACGGCGACGCCATTGTCAGCGTTGATTTTGACCGAGCCAAACCGCTGCTGAACGTGCTTCGCGAAGACGGCAGCGAATACCGCGTCGAGGCCGATTTCGTCCTCGACGCCAGCGGTTACGGTCGTGTGCTCTCGCGCTTGCTGGATCTGGAAGCGCCGTCGAATTTCCCGGTGCGTCAGGCCGTGTTCACCCACGTCGAAGATCACATCGACAACCCGGCCTTCGACCGCGAAAAAATCCTCGTCACCACGCACCCGCAGCATCGCGATATCTGGTTCTGGACGATCCCGTTCAGCAACGGTCGCTGCTCGGTGGGCGTGGTCGCCGCCGCTGAACATTTCCACGGTCGCGACGCGGACCTCGACGCCTGCCTGCGCGGTTTCATCGCCGAAACGCCTAGCCTTTCCGGCGTGCTGAACAACGCCGTGTGGGACACCCCGGCGCGCACCCTCGGCGGCTACGCGGCCAACGTCAAAACCCTGCATGGTCCGGGCTTCGCGCTACTGGGCAATGCGGCGGAATTTCTCGACCCGGTGTTCTCCTCCGGCGTGACCATCGCCATGCGTTCGGCGAGCATGGCGGCCGCTGTGCTGCATCGTCAGTTGCAAGGCGAAACCGTCGACTGGCAAAGCGAATTCGCCGAACCGTTGAAGCGCGGCGTTGACACCTTCCGCTGCTACGTCGAGGGCTGGTACGCCGGGACCTTTCAGGACGTGATTTTTTATGAGGACAGCCAGGCGGAAATTCGCCGGATGATCTGCTCGATCCTCGCCGGTTACGCCTGGGACGAACGCAACCCGTTCGTCAGCGAAGCGCGTCGCCGGTTGAAGATGATTTCCGAACTTTGTGCAAAGGACGCCCCATGAGTTACCTGAGCGACAGCTACGTCGAGGAAACCCGCTTCGGTTTCTGGTTCCTGCGCAGCCATACCTGGCAGCACCATGTGTTGCGCGTGGCGATCAACGATCTGCGCGGTCTGTTCAGCGAGTCGCTGCCGGCGAACCCGGTACTGCTGGATGCCGGTTGCGGTCAGGGCAAGTCGTTCCGCCACCTGCGCCAGACCTTCGCGCCACAGCGTTTGATCGGCGTTGACGCCGATCCGCACAGCCTTGAGTTGAGCGGCGAAGAAGCGGCGCGCCAGGGCCTGGACGTCGAGTTGATCGGGAGCGATTGCGCGACACTCAACGTGCCGGATGCCAGTGTCGACCTGCTGTTCTGTCATCAGACCTTTCATCATCTGGTCGAGCAGGAAAAAGCCCTCGCCGAGTTCTATCGCGTACTCAAACCGGGCGGTTATCTGCTGTTCGCCGAGTCCACCGAGGCTTACATTGATACCTGGGTGATCCGCTGGCTGTTCCGCCATCCGATGCATGTGCAGAAGAGTGCGGCGCAGTATCTGCAGATGATTCGCGAGCAGGGTTTCGAGTTTGACGAGCGCAATGTCTCGTACCCGTATCTGTGGTGGAGCCGCTCGAAGGACTTCGGTTTGCTGGAGCGCTCCGGGTTGCGCAAACCGAAGCCGTTTGGCGAGCGTGAGGAAACGCTGGTGAACGTCGTGGCGCGCAAGCCAATGGCAGAGGCCTCATGATGTACCCCATTACCTGTAGGAGTGAGCCTGCTCGCGATAGCGGTGGGTCAGCCAACCTGTATTTTGAATGTATGAGCGCTATCGCGAGCAGGCTCACTCCTACAGTGACCGCATTGCTGCGACTGGTGATGATCGGCGCAATATGTCTGTTAAGTGCATGCGCCAGCCAGGCGCCGCTGCCCGCAGGCAGTCCGACGCTGCCCCTACCGCTGCAACTGCACATCGAGCGCCAACAAGCCGATCAGCGTCAGGACTGGCTGCTCGTGATCCAGCGCGAAGGCCCGGGCATCCGCTGGTCGATGATGGACCCGCTGGGCATTCCCCAGGCGCGCCAGCAACTGATCGACGGCCACTGGCAGGCCGACGGCCTGCTGCCGCCCAACCCGGAAGCCAGGGAGCTCTTCGCCGCGCTGCTGTTCGCCCTGACACCACCGGGCGAACTGCTGCGCAATTACCCCACCGCGCAGCAACAGGACGGGCAACGTTCGCTGCCGACGCGCTGGGACATCCGTTATGCACAACCGTTGAGCTTCGAATTGAACCTGCCCCAAGGCCCGCACTATCGCGTCTCCCCCCTAGGTGAACCGACGCCATGACTGCCTACCTGAATGCCCTCGGCTTAATCTGTTCCCTGGGCCGCGCCAAGCAAGAAATCGCGCGCAATCTGTTCGCCGGCGATTGCTCGGGCATGCGCCCCGAGGCGGGCTGGGTGGCGGAGCGTGAGTTGCCGGTGGCCGCCGCACACGGTGAACTGGCGCCGATCCCGGCAGCGCTGGCCGACCAGAGCAGTCGCAACAATCAGTTGCTGCTGGAAGCCGCGCTGCAGATTCGCACCGACATTGATCACGCGATCCAGACCTACGGCCGCGACCGCATCGGCATAGTGCTCGGCACCAGCACCTCGGGTATCGACGAAGCCAGCCGTGGCCTGGCGCATTTCCTCCGTGAGCAGCATTTCCCGGCGCAATACGACTACGGACAACAGGAACTCGGCGCCCCGGCGAATTTCCTCGCCGACTGGCTGCAACTGAGCGGCCCGGCCTATGTGATTTCCACCGCGTGCACCTCCAGCGCCCGCGCATTGATGAGTGCACAACGCCTGCTCGATCTCGGTCTGTGCGACGCGGTGTTGTGCGGTGGCGTCGACAGTCTGTGCAAGCTGACCCTTAACGGCTTTTCGTCGCTGGAAGCGGTGTCCGACGAGCGCTGCAATCCGTTCTCGGCCAACCGCAACGGCATCAACATTGGCGAAGCGGCGGTGCTGTTCGTGATGAGCAAGCAGCGTGGCGACGGCCCGGCCATCGCCTTGCTCGGTGCCGGTGCCAGCTCTGACGCGCACCACATCTCGGCGCCGGAACCGAGCGGTCGCGGCGCCCTGCAAGCGATGCAAAAAGCCTTGAGCCGCGCCCATCTGCAAGCCGCGCAGATCAACTATCTGAACCTGCACGGCACCGCGACCCAACACAACGACGCCATGGAAAGTCTGGCAGTCGCCTCGCTATTCCCCGAGGGCGTTGCCTGTTCTTCGACCAAACCGATGACCGGCCACACTCTCGGCGCAGCCGGCGCATTGGAAGCAGCGTTCTGCTGGCTGAGCCTCAGCGCCGACAACCCGCAACACGCGCTGCCGCCGCACGTCTGGGATGGCCAGGCCGATCCCGATCTGCCGCCGCTGAAGTGGGTGACCGCGAACGAACGCCTGTCGTCCATTGCACCCCGCTACCTGATGAGCAATTCGTTTGCCTTCGGCGGCAATAACGTCAGCCTGATTATCGGAGACGCCCCATGACCGACTGGCCGCTCGCCGAACTGTTGCCCCACGCTGGCGACATGATCCTGATCGACAAGATCCTCAGCTTCGACGAAGAACAGATCTACACCCGCCTCACGGTCAAGTCCGAGGGTTTGTTCAACCTGCCCGACGGCAGCCTGCCGGCGTGGGTCGGCATTGAGTTGATGGCGCAAAGCGTCGCCGCGTTCGCCGGATGCCACGCGCGACAGAAAGGCAATCCGGTGGAGCTGGGCTTTCTGCTCGGCACGCGCAAGTTCGAGTGCAACGTCGACGCGTTTCCCGCGGGCAGCGAGTTGACCATCCATGGCATCCGCTCGCTGGAAGACGACAATGGCATGGGCGTGTTCGAGTGCCATATCAACGCGCCCGGCATCGAGGTCAGTGCTCGACTGAATGTGTTCCGCCCGCCACAGCCAACCCAATATCTGCAACAAGCACAGGAGTCGAACGATGACTGAATCCGTACTGGTCACCGGCTCCAGCCGTGGCATCGGCCGCGCCATTGCCTTGCGTCTGGCGCAGGCCGGGCATGACATCGTCCTGCATTGCCGCAGTGGCGTTGCCGACGCACAAGCCGTGCAGGTCGAAATCGAAGCGCTGGGCCGCAGCGCGCGCATCCTGCAATTCGACGTCGCCGACCGTGAAGCCTGCAAAAGAATTCTTGAAGCCGACGTCGAAACCCATGGTGCCTATTACGGCGTGGTGCTCAACGCCGGTCTGACCCGCGACGGCGCTTTCCCGGCCCTGAGCGATGACGATTGGGACGTAGTCCTGCGCACCAACCTCGACGGTTTCTACAACGTGCTGCACCCGGTAATGATGCCGATGATCCGCCGCCGTGCCGCTGGTCGCATTGTTTGCATCACCTCGGTATCGGGATTGATCGGCAACCGTGGCCAGGTCAACTACAGCGCCTCCAAGGCCGGCGTGATCGGCGCGGCGAAGGCATTGGCGATCGAACTGGGCAAGCGCAAAATCACCGTTAACTGCGTCGCGCCGGGCCTGATCGACACGGCGATGCTCGACGAAAACGTGCCGGTGGAAGAACTGATGAAAATGATACCCGCGCAACGCATGGGCACCCCGGAAGAGGTGGCCAGTGCGGTGAATTTCCTGATGTCGGCGGAAGCCTCGTACATCACCCGCCAGGTGCTGGCGGTCAACGGAGGCCTGTGCTGATGAAGCGCGTCGTCGTCACCGGCATGGCCGGCATCACCTCGCTGGGCAGCGACTGGAACACCATCGCCGGCAACTTCGCGGCCAACCGCAGCGGCATCCGCCGGATGGACGAGTGGGATCGCTTCAGCGAACTCAACACGCGCCTGGCCGGCCCTATCGATGATTTTGTGGTGCCCGCACACTGGACCCGCAAGCAATTGCGCAGCATGGGCCGGGTGTCGCGGCTGGCAGTCGGTGCGGCGGAACAAGCCTTGGCCGATGCCGGTTTGCTTGGCGACGAATCGATCAAGGACGGACGCATGGGCGTAGCCTGTGGTTCGTCCACCGGCAGCACCGACGAGATCAAAGCGTTCGGCAACATGCTGCTCAACTCGGTGGCCGAAGGCCTGAACGCCAACTCCTACGTGCGGATGATGCCGCACACCACCGCCGCGAATATCAGCATCTTCTTCGGCCTCACCGGACGCCTGATCCCGACGTCCAGCGCCTGCACCAGCGGCAGCCAGGGCATCGGCTATGCGTATGAAGCGATCAAGTTCGGTCGGCTGCCGTTGATGCTCGCGGGCGGCGCCGAAGAACTCTGCCCGACCGAAGCGATGGTCTTCGACGCGCTCTACGCCACCAGCCTGAAAAACGATGCGCCACAAACCAGCCCGCGCCCGTACGACAAGGGCCGCGACGGCCTGGTGATCGGCGAAGGTGGCGGCATGTTGGTGCTTGAGGAGCTGGAGCACGCCCTCGCTCGCGGCGCCCACATCCACGCCGAGATCGTCGGTTTCGGCAGCAACGCCGACGGCCAGCACACCACGCGCCCTGAACAAACCACCATGCGCCGGGCGATGGAACTGGCGCTGGAAGACGCTGGCCTCACGCCCGATGCCATCGGTTATGTAAATGGTCACGGCACGGCTACAGAACAGGGCGACATTGCCGAAACACTGGCAACCAGCAGTTTGTTCGGTGCGCGCATGCCGATCAGTTCGCAGAAGAGTTTTCTCGGCCACACGCTCGGGGCCTGCGGGGCGCTGGAGTCGTGGTTCAGCATCGAAATGCTCAACCGCGACCTGTACGTGCACACGTTCAACCTCGACGAGGTCGATCCGCATTGCGGCAAGCTCGATTACCTGCGCGGCGAATTCCGCCAGATGCATCACGAGTACGTGATGAACAACAATTTCGCTTTTGGTGGCGTCAACACCTCGTTGATTTTCCGCCGCTGGCACTGACCGCAACACGTTTGGAGTGAAGGGAATGACTCAGTTTCACCGCATCGCCGCCCTGTTGGCCCTGGCCTTTGTACTTGGCGGTTGCACCAGCAAACCGGTGTACAACGCCAAGGAAGAGTTCTCGCCGAACCTCGGCTTTACCCAGTCACAAATGAGCCGCGCCATCGTCACTGCGCTCAACGACCGTCAATGGGTCGTGCAATCGGTACGCCCGGGCATGATCAAAGCCGCGATCACCGTACGCGGTCGCCATCATGCCGAAGTCGACATCCCGTTCACCCCAACCTCGTTCGAAATCGACTACCGCAGCAGCTACGGCCTGAACGCCAAGGACGGCAAGATCCACGGCAACTACAACCGTTGGGTCAACCGCCTGCGCGACAACGTGCTCAAAGAGCTGTCGATCAACCCGGACATCGAATTCGTCAACGACCTGGGCATCGTCAAACAAGGCGCCGACGAGCCGACCTACCTGAGCTTTCGCGAAGGCGTCAAACGCGCCACCGACGCCGGCCTGCTCGACGGCAGCGTGAAGTTCTACCTGGCCGGCGAAACCCTGCCCAAACAAGTGCGCAAACTCGACACCGTGAGCAGCAGCCGCAAAACCAACGGCTCGAACAAATCCGACGAAGACGCCTGCTTCTGGGCCCTGCAGTCGGCCCTCGCGACCCTGCAAAACGCCGCGAAAAAAGCCGACGCCAACGCCGTGATCAACATCGCCAGCGTCGACCAGCGCGACCTGTACAAAGACACCGAAAAATTCCAGTGCCGCGCGGGGATGGTGGTGTCGAGCGTGGCGTTGCGTGGAGATTTGGCGCACGTGGATTGATTGAATAAAATCCTGTGGTGAGGGGATTTATCCCCGATGGGTCGCGCAGCGGCCCCAAACCAAAACCTCGAAATATCAGACATGCCGAGTGCACAGGTTTGGGACTGCTGCACAGTCCATCGGGGATAAATCCCCTCGCCACAAAGGGCGCCATTTGGCGCCCTCTTCATTTTCAGCATCTACACTCGTTCCGGCAGGTCGCCGAATCGCGCCTGCCAGAACAGCGAGCCACAATCAGTCAAGCACTCGCTGCTCTCTTTCACCGTCAAGGAGATGACCATGCAAGTGAAAGCCCTGATCGCCGCCACGCTCTTCGGCCTGCTCCCCAGTGCCAGCCATGCCACCAATCTGATGTACATGCCCTTCGAGACGGTGTTGTCGGACGCGATTCGTGCCGGGCGGCTGGATGGCAGTGTGAAGTTTTATCTGGCCGGGAATGGGCCTCAGGGCACTCAGCGGTTGTTGCAGCGCGATGTGACCAGTGATCTGAAGACCAATGGCTTCAACAAGAGCGATCACGATTCCTGCGAGTGGGTGTTGCAGTCGAACCTGATCAAGTTGCAGGCCGAGGCCAAGCGGGTCGGGGCGAATGCGGTGGTCAATATCGTCAGTTATTACGACCAGCATGTGCGCAAGGATCTGAATACCTATGAGTGCCGGGCGGGGATTTTTGTCACGCGGGTGGCGTTGAAGGGGGATTTGGTGCGGTTGCCTTAACGGCAAGATCAAAAGATCGCAGCCTTCGGCGGTTAATCAATCACCTTCAACCTTGCGCGTGAGCAATTCGACAAAGGCCTTGGCCATCGGCGATTTCTGATCCTTGCGCTGCACCAGCCACACCGCTGAAATCGCTTCAGGATCCAGCAGCGGCCGGTAGACCACGCCGTCGATGCGCATCCGCTGATAGGACGCAGGCAATACCGACACACCCAACCCCGCCGCCACCAGCCCGATGATGGTCATCGCCTCCCCGGCCTCTTGGGCAAAATGCGGACTGAATCCGGCATCGCGAGCCAGGCTGAGCAGTTGTGCGTAAAGACCGCTACCATAGCTGCGCGGGAAAAACACGAACGGCTCCAGCGCCAGCGCCGAGAGAAACAGACCTTCTTCGCTGCCTTGGGCCAACGGATGCTTGGCACTGAGCACCGCCACCAAAGGCTCGCGCATCAGCTCCACCACGCTCAACGAATCGGGCAGACCCAGCGGGCGCATGATGCCAACTTCAATCGACTCGTCCACCAAGGCGTCGGCAACCATGGTGCTACTCATCTCACGCAGGTTCAGGTGCACCGCCGGAAAACGCTGACGAAACGAGAAAATCGCCTGGGGAATGGTCGAGTTGAACGGCGCCGACGAGGTAAAACCGATCTTCAATTCACCGAGTTCGCCGAGTTGCGCACGCCGGGCGACATCCGCCGCTTTGTCGACCTGCGCCAGAACCAGCCGCGCCTCCTCCAGAAACAAACGCCCGGCCTCACTCAGCTCGACCCGACGATTGGTCCGCTCGAATAGCCGCGCGCCAACTTCTTGCTCTAGCGCCTGAATCTGCTGGCTCAGCGGCGGCTGAGAAATCCCCAGCACTTGTGCGGCGCGGCCGAAGTGCAGTTCTTCGGCGACGGCGATGAAGTAGCGCAGGTGACGCAATTCCATGAAAACCCCATTAGGTCGTGAAAGCTATCAAACAGGTCGAACAATATATTGGATAGAAACATTAGCCAGCTATATGATTTTTTCATTGCCTGCCTGGCCGTGCTCTCCGAGGTCTGATGTGAAAACCGCCGCCGCCCCTCTTGCCCATGAAGTCCCGCCCGCTGCGGCCGACGATGTCGTCGCCGAGATGCAAGAGATCTATATCGAAAAAGGCACGCCGATGTTCATGCGCACGGTGCTGGCGTTGTTCAGCGGCGGGTTTGCGACGTTTGCCCTGCTGTATTGCGTGCAGCCGATGATGCCGCTGCTATCTCACGAATATTCGATCAACGCGGCGCAGAGCAGCCTGATCCTCTCGGTCGCCACCGGCATGCTCGCCATCGGCCTGCTGATTACCGGGCCGATTTCCGATCGGATCGGACGCAAACCGGTGATGGTCACTGCACTGTTTGCGGCGGCGCTGTGCACCATGGCCAGTGCGATGATGCCGAGCTGGGAAGGCGTATTGATCATGCGCGCGCTCATCGGTTTATCGCTGAGCGGGCTGGCGGCGGTGGCGATGACTTACTTGAGCGAAGAGATTCATCCGCAGCACATCGGCCTGGCAATGGGCCTGTACATTGGCGGCAACGCGATTGGCGGGATGAGCGGACGCTTGATCACCGGGGTGCTGATCGACTTCGTCAGTTGGCACACGGCGATGCTGGTGATCGGCGGTCTGGCGCTGATTGCGGCGGCAGTGTTCTGGAAGATTCTTCCGGAGTCGCGAAATTTCCGCTCGCGTTCGCTGCATCCGCGCAGTCTGCTTGATGGCTTCACCATGCACTTTCGCGATGCCGGTTTGCCGCTGCTGTTTCTCGAAGCGTTCGTGCTGATGGGCGCGTTTTTCACGCTGTTCAACTACATCGGTTATCGCTTGCTGGCTCAACCATACAACCTCGATCAGGTGTTTGTCGGTTTGCTGTCGGTGGTGTACCTGTCGGGTATCTACAGCTCGGCGAAAATCGGTTCGCTGGCGGACAAGCTGGGACGGCGCAAAGTGTTGTGGGCGACGATTGCGCTGATGTTCGTCGGCCTCGCCCTGACGATGTTCACGCCGTTGCCACTAGTGATCATCGGCATGCTTATCTTCACCTTCGGCTTCTTCGGCGCGCACTCGGTGGCGAGTAGCTGGATCGGCCGGCGCGCAATCAAGGCCAGGGGCCAGGCGTCGTCGTTGTATCTGTTCAGCTATTACGCCGGGTCGAGCATTGCCGGGACGGCAGGCGGGGTGTTCTGGCACTTGGGCGGATGGAACGGGATTGGCTTGTTCATCGGCGCGCTGTTGCTGGTGGCGCTGTTGGTGGCGTTGAAGCTGGCGAAGTTGCCGCCGCTCGGCGGAGTCAAAGCCTGACGCAAAACCCATTGCAAAACAAAAACGCCCGGCATAAGCCGGGCGTTTTTGTTTTGCAGAATTTAAAGCTGGGCGTCGATCACTCGTGATACTGCGCCGACAGCTCATGCACTGCGCGCAGGAAGGCGCCGGCGTGTTCAGGATCAACCTCAGGGGTGATGCCGTGACCGAGGTTGAACACGTGGCCGCTGCCTTTGCCGTAGCTGGCGAGGATGCGCCCGACTTCGGTGCGGATGGCTTCCGGCTTCGCGTAAAGCACGGTCGGGTCCATGTTGCCTTGCAGTGCAACCTTGTCGCCGACGCGGGCGCGGGCGTTGCCGATGTCGCAGGTCCAGTCCAGGCCCAGTGCGTCGGCCCCAGCCTCGGCGATGCTTTCCAGCCACAGGCCGCCGTTCTTGGTGAACAGGATCACCGGCACCTTACGACCGTCGTGCTCGCGGATCAGCCCGCTGACGATTTTCTTCATGTAGGCCAGCGAGAACTCCTGGTACGCCGCCGCCGACAGGTTGCCGCCCCAGGTGTCGAAGATCTGCACCGCTTGCGCACCAGCCATGATCTGGCCGTTGAGGTACGAAGTCACCGACTGCGCCAGTTTATCCAACAGCAGGTGCATGGCTTGCGGGTTGTCGTAGAGCATGGCTTTGGTCTTGCGGAAGTCTTTCGACGAGCCGCCTTCGACCATGTAGGTGGCCAGCGTCCAAGGGCTGCCGGAGAAACCGATCAGCGGCACACGGCCGTTGAGTTCGCGGCGGATGGTGCTGACCGCGTCCATCACATAGCCGAGGTCTTTGTGCGGATCAGGGATCGGCAGGGCTTCGATGTCGGCCAGGGTGCTGACGACTTTCTTGAAGCGCGGACCTTCACCGGTCTCGAAGTACAGGCCTTGGCCCATCGCGTCGGGAATGGTGAGGATGTCGGAGAACAGAATCGCCGCGTCCAGTTGTGGATAACGGTCGAGCGGTTGCATGGTGACTTCGCAAGCGAATTCCGGATTCATGCACAGGCTCATGAAGTCACCGGCGTGGGCACGGCTGGCGCGGTATTCCGGCAGGTAACGGCCGGCCTGACGCATCATCCACACGGGGGTGACGTCTACGGGTTGCTTGAGCAGGGCGCGGAGGAAACGGTCGTTCTTCAGGGCAGTCATGTCGGCATCCGGAAAAAAAGTGCGGGCATTTTCTCAGAGCGCGACGCAAAAGGCACGGATGCAGGTCAGCCTTTTGTCTATCGGGTCAATTAATTGCGCTGGAATGCGCTACTAGCAACACTGAGAAACAACTGTGGGAGCGAGCCTGCTCGCGAAGAGGCCGGTACATCCAACATTGAAGTTGGCTGACAGACCGCTTTCGCGAGCAGGCTCGCTCCCACAGGGTTATTGCATTTGGCTCAGGGCCCGGGGTTAGACGCCCAGGTAATCCAGAATCCCTTCAGCCGCATTACGGCCCTCGAAGATCGCCGTCACTACCAGATCCGAACCGCGCACCATGTCGCCACCGGCGAAGATTTTCGGGTTGCTGGTCTGGTGCTTGTACTGACCTTGCTCCGGGGCCACCACGCGGCCCTGGCTGTCGGTCTGGATCTCGAACTGTTCGAACCACGGCGCCGGGCTCGGGCGGAAACCGAAGGCGATGACCACGGCGTCGGCCGGGATGATCTCTTCGGAGCCCGGGATCGGCTCGGGGCTGCGACGGCCACGGGCGTCCGGTTCGCCGAGACGGGTCTCGACCACTTTGACGCCTTCGACCTTGTCTTCACCAACGATGGCGATCGGCTGGCGGTTATAAAGGAATTTCACGCCTTCTTCCTTGGCGTTCTTCACCTCTTTACGCGAGCCGGGCATGTTCGCTTCGTCACGACGATAGGCACAGGTCACCGACTTGGCGCCCTGACGGATCGACGTACGGTTGCAGTCCATCGCCGTGTCGCCGCCGCCGAGTACCACGACCTTCTTGACCTTCATGTCGACGAAATCTTCCGGCGACTTTTCAAAGCCCAGGTTGCGGTTGACGTTGGCGATCAGGAAGTCCAGCGCGTCATAAACGCCCGGCAGATCCTCACCGGCAAAACCGCCCTTCATGTAGGTGTAGGTGCCCATGCCCATGAACACGGCATCGTATTCGGCGAGCAGTTGCTCCATGGTCACGTCTTTGCCGACCTCGGTGTTGAGGCGGAACTCGATGCCCATGCCGGTGAAGACTTCGCGGCGATTGCTCAGCACAGTCTTCTCAAGCTTGAACTCGGGGATGCCAAAAGTCAGCAAGCCACCGATTTCCGGGTTCTTGTCGAACACCACCGGAGTCACGCCGCCACGTACCAGCACGTCAGCACAGCCCAGACCCGCCGGGCCTGCACCGATGATCGCGACACGCTTGCCGGTCGGTTTGACCTTGGACATGTCCGGACGCCAGCCCATGGCGAACGCGGTGTCGGTGATGTACTTCTCGACCGAACCGATGGTCACCGCGCCGAAACCGTCGTTAAGGGTGCAGGCACCCTCGCACAGACGATCCTGCGGGCAAACCCGGCCGCAAACCTCAGGCAGGGTATTGGTCTGGTGCGACAGCTCGGCGGCCTGGAGGATGTTGCCCTCGGCCACCAGCTTCAACCAGTTGGGAATGAAGTTGTGCACCGGGCACTTCCATTCGCAATACGGGTTGCCGCAACCCAGGCAGCGGTGGGCCTGATCGGCCGACTGCTGGGGTTTGAACGGTTCGTAGATCTCGACGAACTCTTTCTTGCGTTGACGCAACAGTTTCTTCTTCGGATCTTTGCGCCCGACATCGATGAACTGGAAGTCGTTATTCAGACGTTCAGCCATTGTTAAAACCTCATCAAACTCTTCAGGCGCATATCACTGCGGGTTGGCACGAGTGCTGGAAAGCAACGACTTCAGGTTGGCAGCCTTCGGCTTGACCAGCCAGAAACGGCGCAAGTAGTCATCGAGGTTTTCGGCGAGTTCACGACCCCACTCGCTGTCGGTTTCGGCGACGTACTCGTTCAGCACGTTTTGCAGGTGGCTGCGATAAGCCTCCATCGCTTCGCCGCTGATCCGCTGGATTTCCACCAGTTCGTGGTTGACCCGGTCAACGAAGGTGTTGTCCTGGTCGAGCACGTAGGCGAAACCACCGGTCATGCCAGAGCCGAAGTTGTAACCGGTCTTGCCCAGAACGGCGACAAAACCACCGGTCATGTACTCGCAGCAGTGATCGCCAGTGCCTTCAACAACCGTGTGGGCACCGGAGTTACGCACGGCGAAACGCTCGCCTGCGGTGCCGGCGGCGAACAGCTTGCCGCCCGTGGCGCCGTACAGACAGGTGTTGCCGATGATGGCGCTTTCCTGAGTCTTATAAACGCTGCCCTTCGGCGGCACGATGGTCAGCTTGCCACCGGTCATGCCTTTGCCGACGTAGTCGTTGGCATCGCCTTCCAGATACATGTTCAGACCGCCGGCGTTCCACACCCCGAAGCTCTGCCCGGCAGTGCCTTTGAAGCGGAAGGTGATCGGCGCCTTGGCCATGCCCTGGTTGCCGTGCTTGAGCGCGATTTCGCCGGAGATCCGTGCACCAATCGAACGGTCGCAGTTGCAGATGTCCAGTTCGAACTCGGCACCGCTCATGTCGTTGATTGCCGACGTCGCCATCTCAACCATTTCCTCGGCCAGCAGGCCTTGGTCGAATGGTGGGTTGCGCTCAACGCCGCAGAACTGAGGCTTGTCCGCCGGGATGTGATCGCTGCCCAGCAGCGGAGTCAGATCCAGGTGGTTTTGCTTGGCGGTCTGGCCTTCGAGGATTTCCAGCAGATCGGTGCGACCGATCAGCTCTTCGAGGGAGCGCACGCCGAGCTTGGCCAGCCACTCACGGGTTTCTTCGGCGACATAGGTGAAGAAGTTCACCACCATGTCGACGGTGCCGATGTAGTGATCCTTGCGCAGCTTCTCGTTCTGAGTCGCAACGCCGGTGGCGCAGTTGTTCAGGTGGCAGATACGCAGGTATTTGCAGCCCAGCGCGATCATTGGCGCAGTGCCGAAGCCGAAGCTTTCGGCGCCGAGGATCGCAGCCTTGATCACGTCGAGGCCGGTTTTCAGGCCGCCATCGGTCTGCACCCGGACTTTGCCGCGCAGGTCGTTGCCGCGCAGGGTCTGGTGGGTTTCGGCGAGGCCGAGTTCCCACGGCGCACCAGCGTACTTGATCGAGGTCAGCGGCGAAGCACCGGTGCCACCGTCGTAGCCGGAGATGGTGATCAAGTCCGCGTAGGCCTTGGCCACACCGGCAGCGATGGTGCCGACGCCTGCTTCTGCTACCAGTTTCACCGAGACCAGCGCCTTCGGGTTGACCTGCTTGAGGTCAAAGATCAGCTGCGACAAGTCTTCAATCGAATAGATGTCGTGGTGCGGCGGTGGCGAAATCAGGGTTACGCCCGGCACTGCATAACGCAGCTTGGCGATCAGCCCGTTGACTTTACCGCCCGGCAGTTGCCCGCCCTCGCCCGGCTTGGCGCCCTGGGCAACCTTGATCTGCAGCACTTCGGCGTTGACCAGGTATTCCGGGGTTACCCCGAAACGGCCAGTCGCGACTTGCTTGATTTTCGAGCTCTTGATGGTGCCGTAACGCGCCGGGTCTTCGCCGCCTTCGCCGGAGTTGGAACGCGCGCCGAGGCGGTTCATGGCTTCGGCCAGGGCTTCGTGAGCTTCCGGCGACAGGGCGCCCAGCGAGATACCGGCGGAGTCGAAGCGCTTGAGCACCGATTCCAGCGGTTCGATTTCACTGATGTCCAGCGGCGTGTCGAGGGTCTTGACCTTGAGCAGGTCGCGAATCATCGACACCGGACGGTTGTCCACCAGCGAGGTGTATTCCTTGAACTTGGCATAGTCGCCCTGCTGCACAGCGGCTTGCAGGGTGTTGACCACGTCCGGGTTGTAGGCGTGATATTCGCCACCGTGGACGAACTTCAGCAGACCGCCCTGCTGGATCGGCTTGCGCGGACTCCAGGCTTCGGTGGCCAGCGCTTTCTGCTCGGCTTCGATGTCGACGAAACGCGCACCCTTGATGCGGCTCGGCACGCCACGGAAGCTCAGCTCGCACACTTCTTCAGACAGACCGATGGCTTCGAACAACTGAGCGCCACGGTACGAAGCGATGGTCGAGATGCCCATCTTCGACAGGATCTTCAGCAGACCTTTGGTGATGCCTTTGCGGTAGTTCTTGAACACCTCGTAGAGGTCGCCCAGCACTTCACCGGTACGGATCAGGTCGCCCAGCACTTCGTAAGCCAGGAACGGATAGACCGCCGAGGCACCAAAACCGATCAGCACCGCGAAGTGATGCGGATCGCGTGCAGTAGCGGTTTCAACAAGGATGTTGGAGTCGCAGCGCAGGCCTTTTTCGGTCAGGCGGTGGTGTACCGCGCCGGTGGCCAGCGAAGCATGGATCGGCAGTTTGCCCGGAGCGATATGGCGGTCGCTCAGAACGATCTGGGTACGACCGGCACGCACGGCTTCTTCAGCCTGATCGGCGACATTGCGGATGGCCGCTTCGAGGCCGACGCTTTCGTCGTAGTTGAGGTCGATGATCTGCCGCTCGAAACCCGGGCGGTCGAGGTTCATCAGCGAGCGCCACTTGGCCGGGGAAATGACCGGCGAGCTGAGGATCACGCGCGAGGCGTGTTCCGGCGACTCCTGGAAGATGTTGCGCTCGGCACCGAGGCAGATTTCCAGCGACATCACGATCGCTTCACGCAGCGGGTCGATCGGCGGGTTGGTCACCTGCGCAAACTGCTGACGGAAATAATCGTACGGCGTGCGCACACGCTGGGACAGCACGGCCATCGGCGTGTCATCGCCCATCGAACCCACGGCTTCGTAGCCTTGCTCACCGAGCGGACGCAGTACCTGATCGCGCTCTTCGAACGTGACCTGATACATCTTCATGTATTGCTTGAGCTGATCAACGTCGTAGAAGGCCGAACCGTGATCGTTGTCTTCCATGGTCGCCTGAATGCGCAGGGCGTTCTTGCGCAGCCATTGCTTGTACGGATGACGGGATTTCAGACGGTTGTCGATCGCATCGGTATCGAGGATCTGTCCGGTTTCGGTGTCCACGGCAAGGATCTGGCCCGGGCCTACGCGGCCCTTGGCGATCACGTCTTCGGGCTGGTAGTTCCAGACGCCGATTTCCGACGCAACGGTGATGAAACCGTTGGTGGTGGTGACCCAGCGCGCCGGGCGCAGACCGTTACGGTCGAGCAGGCACACCGCGTAGCGACCGTCGGTCATGACCACGCCGGCCGGGCCGTCCCACGGTTCCATGTGCATCGAGTTGTACTCGTAGAACGCACGCAGATCCGGGTCCATGGTTTCGACGTTCTGCCACGCAGGCGGAATGATCATCCGCACGCCACGGAACAGGTCGATGCCGCCGGTGACCATCAGCTCAAGCATGTTGTCCATGCTCGAGGAGTCGGAGCCGACACGGTTGACCAGCGGGCCGAGCTCTTCCAGATCCATCAGATCATTGGAGAACTTGGTCCGACGGGCCTGTGCCCAGTTGCGATTACCGGTGATGGTGTTGATCTCGCCGTTGTGGGCGAGGAAGCGGAATGGCTGAGCCAGCGGCCATTTCGGCAGGGTGTTGGTGGAGAAGCGCTGGTGGAACACGCAGATCGCGGTTTGCAGGCGCTCGTCACTCAGGTCCGGATAAAACGCGGCCAGGTCGGCCGGCATCATCAGGCCTTTATAGATGATGGTCTTGTGCGAAAAGCTGCAGATGTAGTGGTCGGAGTCGACGGCGTTAGACACCGACGAACGACGACGGGCGCTGAACAGCTTGACCGCCATGTCCTGATCGCTCAGGCCTTCACCGCCGATGTACACCTGCTCGATCTGCGGCAGGCGCTCCAGGGCCAGGCGGCCGAGGACGCTGGTGTCGATGGGCACTTTGCGCCAGCCGATCAGTTGCAGGCCTTCAGCAAGGATCTCGCGGTTCATGTTCTCGCGAGCGGCTTCGGCCTTGGCCGGATCCTGATTGAAGAAGACCATGCCCACGGCATATTGCTTGGGCAACTCGACGCTGAAGGATTCCTGGGCAATGGCACGCAGGAACGCGTCAGGCTTTTGAATCAGCAGACCGCAACCGTCACCGGTCTTGCCGTCGGCATTAATCCCACCGCGGTGGGTCATGCAGGTCAGGGCCTCAATGGCCGTTTGCAAAAGGGTATGACTGGGCTCGCCCTGCATGTGGGCTATCAGGCCGAAACCGCAGTTATCCTTGAATTCATCTGGTTGGTACAGACCTGCTTTCATAGACACTTTCTCACCAGGCTGCCTCTTTTCGAGGCAAATTTCTTTTCAATTCAACCACTTGCGATCCGCGCCGAACGTACGCCGGCTTAGCGGGGGCAAAAGGGTGGTCATTGTACACAGCGACACAGACGCTCACAAATTTGACGACGAAATGTCGCAAATCTATGTCGCATTTGTGAAAGGTTTAAAGCGATCTGCTGTGCTAGTCAAAACTTTTTTAATTTTGACTGCAACGACTCAAAGACTACTGTGACGCAGACACCACAAGGCACGCGGCCTGTAGAGGCGGCGCGCACTTGCGGAAATTTTGAGGTGCCTGGAGTGGCGGCCTGGGTAAGGCCGCCGAATCTTCAGCGAGTTGTTGCCAGTTCCTGTTGGACGCTGGCGACAGTGCGAGGCCAAGGTTTACCAGCCTGAACCTTCGCTGGCAAGGCCTTGATGGCAGAAACAGCCGCATCACGATTGGCGAAGTTGCCGTAGGTGATCACGTAGAGAGGCTTGCCGTTGAGGACTTTCTTGAAATAACGGTACTCGCCGCCCTGTTCCTTGACGAAGCTTTGCGCGGCCGCTTCGGAGCTGGTGCCTAGGATCTGCACCACGTAGTTGCTCGTCGGCTGACCGGCATACCAGCTGCCACCGGCGGCTTTGGCCACGGTAACCGGCTTATCGGCCGGTTTGGCGGCGGCGACTGGCTTGGCTGGCGCTGGCGCCGGTTTCGCCGCTGGTGCTGCCGGAACCGGCTTGGCGGTAGCGATTTGCGTCGGAGCAGGCACAGGCTTGGCAGCAGGCACTGGAACCGGAGTCGGTGCAGGCCCGGCCGGAACGCCCGCTGGTGGCGCCGAAGTGGTCACGGTTGGCGGCGTATCGCTGGAGCCTTCCAGTGGCACGCCGTCATCGCCTTCGGTGATTCCGCCAGCGGCTTCAGCCAACGGGCCGCGCATCACCGGTTGCGAATTGCCGACCAGCGGCAATGGCATCGGCTGCGTGTTGCCGGCGAACTCGACGTTCGGTGCAGCGCCATTGGCAGCGCCCTGGCCCAATGGCAGTTGTGCCTGTTCGTTGGCGGGTGCGCCGGTGGTTGGCGCCTTGTTGCGACCCGGCATCAGCCAGGCGGCGGCGACCGCGACCACAACGACGGCGGAAATCGCCAATACGTGTTTCTTCGGCATGTTGAACCCCATACTTGGACGCTTGACCGCAGAGCGGCTGGCAATCATGACTTCTATCAGAGCATCGCGAGCGACCTGGTTGATGTTGCCCGGCCAACCCTCGGAGCTTTCGTGAATATCAGAGATCTGATCTGCGGTGAAAAGTTCGACACCCCGGCCGGCACCTTCCAGCCGTTGGTCGAGATACTCGCGGGTCTCTTCTTCGGTGTACGGCTGCAGTTCGATGACGTGGAAGCGCTCTTCCTCGAGGTGCAAAGCCTCGAGCTGAGCGATCAGCGACGACTCACCGAACAGGAACACATGCGGACGACCTTCCGGAGCGCCGGCACCCAGCGCCATCAGCGCTTCGAGAGCGGACTCGTCGAGTTGCTCGGCGTCATCCACCAGCAAATAGACTTCCTGGCCAGTCAGCGCGAGTTGCACCACCTGATCCAGAATCGCGCCGACTTCGGCCTGGGCCACGTTCAGCGCCTGAGCGACCTGACGCAGCACGCCCGCCGCATCGCCGGCACCGCGTGCGGAGACAACAACGCTCTGCACCGATTGCTTGTTGGTGCTGGCCACCAGTGCCTGACGCAGCAGCGTCTTGCCGCTGCCCTGCGGGCCGGTGACTACCAACAGCAACTGGCTGTAACGCGCCAGGTGATGCAGTTGACCCAGCACCGGTTTGCGCTGGGCCGGGAAGAACTTGAAGCCCGGCACCCGCGGAGCGAAGGGGTCGTGACTTAACTGGAAATGGCCGAGGAACGCCTCGTCGGCATGCAAACTAGTCATCGGAATCTTATTAACCTTTAAGCTGAGCCAGGGCGCGGTAATCCGCTCCCAGCGTGGCCTGTAGAACTTCTTTCGGATAATCGTCGGTCACTACCGCTTCACCCATCCGGCGCAGCAGCACCAGGCGCAGACGACCGTCGATCACTTTTTTATCAATAGCCATGTGTTCGAGAAAATCAGCTTCGCTCATCTCTATAGGCGGAACCACCGGCAGACCGGCGCGCTGGAACAGACGAATGCCGCGATCGCGCTCCTGTTCGCTGATCCAGCCCAGACGCGCAGACATCTCCAGCGCCATCACGGTGCCAGCCGCCACCGCTTCACCATGCAGCCAGACACCATAGCCCATGTGGGTCTCGATGGCGTGGCCGAAGGTGTGGCCGAGATTGAGCGTGGCACGTACGCCGGTTTCCTTCTCATCGGCGCCGACCACCGCAGCCTTGGCTGCACAGGAGCGCTCGATGGCATACGTCAGGGCTTTCTGGTCCAGCGCGCGCAGGGCGTCAACGTTGTCCTCCAGCCAGGTCAGGAACGGCTCGTCGCAGATCAGGCCGTACTTGATGACTTCCGCCAAACCCGCCGACAGCTCACGCGGTGGCAGGGTTTTCAGGGACGCGGTGTCGATCAGCACCACGTTCGGCTGATAGAACGCGCCGACCATGTTTTTGCCCAGCGGATGGTTGATCCCGGTCTTGCCGCCCACCGACGAATCGACCTGGGACAGCAATGTAGTGGGGATCTGTATGAAATCGACGCCACGCTGGTAGCAGGCAGCAGCAAAACCGGCCATATCGCCGATCACGCCGCCGCCAAGGGCGATCACGGTAGTGCGGCGATCATGACGAGCGGTCAGCAGACCGTCGAAGATCAGTTGCAGGGTTTCCCAGTTCTTGAAGGCTTCACCGTCCGGCAGCACCACGGAAATCACTGAGAACTGCGCAAGGCTGCGAGTCAGACGCTCGAGATAGAGCGGCGCAACGGTCTCGTTGGAGATGATTGCCACTTGTCGCCCATGGATATGCGGAGCCAGCAGCTCGGGCTGATCCAACAAACCTTCGCCAATATGAATCGGGTAGCTGCGCTCGCCTAGATCGACCTTGAGTGTCTGCATGTGTCCCCACAGTGAAGATGGAAGCAGGCGTCCTGCCCTGAATTATTGGTTATCTGCGGCCTATAGCGGGTATGACGCCGCTCGCACGCCATCCGCCACAACCTCGCCGGGCTGTGACAGGACGCCGAGGATAGCGCATTTCGGGCGATGCTTTAACGGGGTGGAAGCTGCGCCAGGCGGTCGAGAATGTCGAGCACTACCATGCGCGGTGGCCGTTCATCGGTTTCCACTACCAGATCGGCGATTTCCCGATAGAGCGGATCACGTATTGCGAGGAGGTCGCGCAGGGTTTTCTCGGGATTGGCGGTGCGCAGCAGCGGCCGATTGCGATCGCGCGCCGTGCGGCCGACCTGCTGTTCGACGGAGGCGTGCAGATACACCACACGGCCGCCTTCATGCAGGGCCTTGCGGTTGGCGTCACGCATTACCGCGCCACCGCCGGTCGCCAGCACCACGCCGTCGAATCCGCACAGTTCGGCGATCATCGCCTGCTCACGGTCACGAAAGCCGGGCTCGCCTTCCTTGTCGAAGATCCACGGGATATTGGCGCCCGTGCGCAGTTCAATTTCCTTGTCGGAATCTTTGAACGGCAGGCGCAGCTCTTTGGCCAGCAACCGGCCGATGGTGCTTTTTCCAGCGCCCATCGGTCCTACAAGAATCAAATTTCGCACAGAATCAACGACTCACAGCAATCGCCTGGTTATTCATGATACGCGGAGTGAGAAATACCAGCAGCTCGGATTTTTTCTCCGAAACCACATCACGCCGGAAAAGGCGGCCAAGATACGGCACATCGCCAAGAAATGGCACCTTATCTACAACCTTGCTTTGAGTATTTGAGAAAACGCCGCCAATCACGATGGTTTCACCGTCATTGACCAGCACCTTCGCGTTGACCTCGTTCTTCTTGATCGGCGGTACATCCTGCACTTTGTTCAAGTAGTCCGGTTCGTCCTTGGTGACCTTGACCTCCATGATGATGCGGTTGTCGGGGGTGATCTGCGGCGTCACTTCCAGCGACAGGGAAGCCTCCTTGAACGACACCGACGTGGCGCCGCTGGAGCTGGCTTCCTGATAGGGAATCTCGGTGCCTTTGAGGATCTTCGCGGTTTCCTTGTCGGAGGTGACCACCTTCGGTTGCGAGACGATTTCGCCGTTACCGGTCTTCTCCATGGCCGTCAGCTCAAGATCGAGCAGAACATTGTCAGTGATGAAGGCAATACCAATCCCGGACGTGTTGTTGACGGTGCCCATGTCGACGAATGGCGAATTGGTGCTGGTGCTGCCCGGCGTGCCGATGGTGGTCGATGAGCCGTTACTGACCCCGGAAGTGTTCCAGTTGCCCTTGTTCTGGATCGACCCACCCCAGCGCACGCCCAGGCTCTTGTCGTAATCCACGTTGGCTTCAACGATCCGCGCCTCGATCATCACCTGACGCACTGGAATATCCAGTTGCGCCACGATGCGCCGCAGTTCATCGAGACGATCCTGAGTCTGGTAGGCAATGATGTTGTTGGTGCGCTCATCGACGGTAATCGAACCACGCTCGTCGATTTTGGCCTCGGCACTGGTCACCGACTGGAACAGCTTGGCGATGTCCGCTGCCTTGGCGTAGTTCACTTGCAACAGCTCACGGCGCAGCGGCGCCAGTTCGGCGATCTGTTTCTGGGATTCGAGCTCCTGGCGTTCGCGGGCGGCGATTTCATCGGCCGGAGCGACCAGCAACACGTTGCCGATCTTGCGCTTGTCCAGCCCCTTGGTTTTCAACACCAGATCCAGCGCCTGATCCCACGGCACATTTTGCAGACGCAACGTGATGCCGCCCTGAATCGTGTCACTCGCCACCAGATTGAGGTTGGTGAAATCGGCGATCAGCTGCAGCACCGAGCGCACGTCGATGTCCTGGAAGTTCAGCGATAGCTTGTCGCCGACGTAGGCCTGTCGATCAGCATTGCGTTTTTGCAGGTCGTCCGCCGTGATCGGCCGGATGCTGACGGTCAGTTTGTTATCGGTCTGGTAGGTGGAATAGTCGAAGGTGCCGCTGGGCTCGACGGTAATAATTGCGCGATCACCGGTCGCGGCAGCGTTGATGAACTGCACCGGCGTGGCGAAATCCTTCACGTCGAGGCGTACCCGCAGCTTGTCGGGCAATTGCGTGCGGGCGAAGCTGAGGATGATCTTGCCGTCATGTTCCTGGATATCCGGGGCGATGGTCGGATCGGACAGGTCGATGACCACGTTACCCTCGCCCGCCGTACCGCGTTGAAAATCCACGCCGCGAATGGCTTTGGTTTTCGGCACGAACGCCTTGGCGGGTGCGGGAGTCGGTGCCGCGGTCGCACGGGATGCCGCCGCAGCGACCGGGCGCGCAGCGGTTGTCGGCGCACCCTGACCTACCACCACAAAAAGATTGTTGCCCTCGACCCGCGTGTCATATGGCGCCAATTGCGTGAGATTGACGATCAGGCGCGTCCGATCCTTGGCTTCAACCACCGTGGCCGTGCGTGCATTGCCCCTACCCAGATCGACATGCTTGCTGGCCAACTGGCTGGCGACACCGGGCAAATCCAGCGCGATCCGCGCCGGCGAATCGGTGGTGTAGCCCTTGGGCTGCGGCGGCGGCCCGTCGAATGACAGCTTCAACTCGACACGGTCACCCGGCAACGCTGCCACATCCAGCGTCTTCAGATTAGCCGCCTGAACCATCGGTGACATCAGCGCTATCCATAGCGAAAAACCGAGGGTGGAGAAAATCCTGTTCATTATTCGACTTCCACTATGAGTGCTCTTTCAAAGGAATGGTGCGCGGACGCTCCAGCCAGGCGCCGTCGCCATCAGGCACGATTTCGACTACATCGACCTGGGTGGCGCTGATGGCAACGATGCGGCCATCGTTGCGCCCCAGGTAATCGCCAACCTTCAGGCGATGCACGCCACCCGCTCCGCGCAACAGCGCGAAAGAACCGGCGGCATTGCCGATCGTACCGACCATCTCGAACTGCTCGATGTTGAAACCTTCGAGGTATTGCTTGATCCGGTTGGGATCAGGTTTTACGTTGCGCGAGCCCTGTTTCTGCCCGGCCAGATCGACGCGCACCTGGCGCGAGAACGGGCTACGCAGGTTGGCGGCGCTGTAAGTGAATGTCGGGTAAGACCGAAATGTCGGGGTTGGTTCAATCTTGCCTGCCGGGCGCAGCCGTACTTCATTCATGTAGGCGTCGAGGTCGCTGACGTCATCGCTGCCACCACACCCGCTTAATGCCAGCAGCACCATCGACAAGGCCGAATAACGAATCAGGCTCATTTTTGCAGCCCTTTGTCGTTATAGCGGTAAGTCTTTGCAAGGATGCTCATGCGCAGTTTCGGCCCGCCCTCCTTATTGGCGGGGGCCAGTTCGAAGTCATGCAGGGTGACGATGCGCGGCAACCCGGCCACTCCGCTGACGAAGGTAGCGAGGTCGTGATAGGCGCCAGTGACGGTGATCTGAATCGGCAGTTCGATGTAGAACTGCTGGGCGACCTCCGGCAACAGTTTGATCTCTTCAAACTCCAGGCCGCTGCCCAAACCTGTACGCGTGATGTCTTCCAGCAGGCCTGGAACCTCCGTGTCGCTGGGCAGTTGCCGCAGTAACACGCCAAAGGTGTTTTCCATCTCTTTCATCTGCTGGGTGTAGAGCTCCAGATTGGCCGACAGTCGCGCCTTGCTGGCGAATTGCTCCTTGAGCGTGGTCTCCTCCTCGCGTTTGGCATCGAGCTGGTTTTCCATGTCACTGATGAAAAAGTTGTAACCAAGCGCCAACACCAACACCATCAACAGCGCCCCGGCGATGGCCTTCACTGCCGCCGGCCAGGAACCGATATTGCTGGTATCCAGATCGTTGAAGTCGATGCTGCGCAGACTGTCCAGCCATTCGGACGGCTTCATGGCTCGTCCTCCACGGTTTTGGGCTGGGTCTGACGAACAGTCAACTGAAAGAGATTGGCCTGCTCCTGCTGATCGGCGGAGGTTGATTTCACTTCGTTCAGGCTAGGGGCGTCGAACCAGTCGGACGCATCCAGATTGCGCATCAACTCGGAGACACGATTGTTCGACTCCGCCGCTCCGCTGATCGACAGGGTTTTGCCGGCCATTTTCACGTCGGTGAAATACACGCCGTCAGGCAACGTGCGCGCCAGTTGATCGAAGATCCGCCCGCTGACCTGCCGATTGCCTTGCAAGTCCTGAATGATGCGCATGCGTTCGACCAGTTGCTGGCGATGGGCCTTTAGCTCGCTGATCTGCTTGATCCGCTCGTCGACCACAGCAATCTGCTTGCCGATATAGTCGTTACGCGCCACTTGCCGGGCGATGGCGTTGCTGATGATCTGATCGGCAATGAATACGGCGCCAACCGAACCGACCACCACGCCGATCAAGGTCAACAGGAAGCGTTTGCGCCGCTCTTCGCGGCGCTCTTCACGCCACGGTAACAGGTTGATCCGCGCCATCAGTCGAAACTCCTGAGCGCGAGCCCGCAGGCAATCATCAGGGCCGGCGCATCACTGGCCAGAGCCCCTGCGTTGACCTTGCTGCTCAAGGCCATGTTGGAAAACGGATTGGCCACCTGGGTCGGGGTACTCAGACGCTGCTCGATCAGCCGGTCCAGCCCTGGCACCGACGCCGTGCCGCCGGCCAGCAGAATGTGGTCGACCGCGTTGTATTGCCCGGAGGCGAAGAAGAACTGCAAAGAGCGCGACACCTGCTGCACCAGCGCCTCGCGAAACGGCTGCAGCACCTCGCTGACGTAGTCGTCGGGCAGGCCGCCCTGTTTTTTCGCAAGGCCCGCCTGCTCGATGGTCAGGCCATAGCGACGCTGGATTTCCTCGGTCAGTTGCCGGCCTCCGAACAGTTGCTCGCGGGTATAGATGATCTTGCCGTTGTGCAGGACGCTGAGGGTGGTCATGGTCGCACCGATGTCGACGACCGCCACGGTCAGGCGCTCCTGGGAAGCGGCCAACTGCGTCGCGAGCAAGCCGAACGAGCGCTCCAGTGCATACGCCTCGACGTCGACCACGCGAGCGGTGAGCCCGGCCAGCGCGAGCGCAGCTTCGCGGACTTCGACGTTTTCCTTGCGACAGGCGGCGAGCAGCACGTTGACCCGTTCCGGGTTGCGCGGCGACACGCCTTGGACTTCGAAGTCGATGGCGACCTCGTCCAGCGGATAGGGAATGTATTGGTCGGCTTCAATCTTGAGCTGGTTCTCCAGCTCGTCGTCGGTCAGGCCCGCATCCATTTCGATGATCTTGGTGATCACCGCCGAACCGGCCACCGCCACCGCCACGTTCTTGTTGCCGGTGCGTGCCTTGACCAGCACCCGGCTCAGGGCCTGGCCCACACCTTCGAGCTCGGCGATGTTTTTTTCGACCACGGCGTTCGCCGGCAACGGCTCCACCGCGTATGCCTCGACCCGGTAGCGGTCGCCCTGACGGCTCAATTCCAGCAGCTTCACTGACGTGGAGCTGATGTCGATCCCCAGTAACGTATTGGTCTTTTTATTGAAGAGTCCCAGCACTACCAATTCCCTATGACTTTCCGTGAGTTACGGACTCTGTAATACGCATTGCGTTCCTTCACCCCGTCTTGACAGAAGCGCAAATGACGCCTCCAGCAGAAAAGTGCTTATAATGCCCAGCGATTTTTTCCGCTTTTTACTGCCAGCGCGGGTCGTTCTGTGTGTCGCCACAACCCCCGTTGCCAAATTCATTCTTTGCCCTGGATGTCCAAACGCCTTGATTCGTTTGCTGAAATTTTTCGGTTGGTCCATCGTCGCCGTTTTCTGCGGACTGCTTTTAGGTCTCAGCGGCGCGTATCTTTACCTTAGTCCGGGTTTGCCATCCGTGGAGGCTCTGAGAAGCATTCAGTTGCAGATTCCACTGCGGGTCTACAGCAGCGATAACAAGTTGATCGCAGAATTCGGCGAAATGCGCCGGACTCCGATCCGTTTCGCCGACATTCCCCCCAATTTCATTAATGCGTTACTAAGTGCTGAAGACGACAATTTCGCCAATCACTACGGTGTCGATCCAAGCAGCCTGATGCGCGCCGCGACCCAACTGGTCAAGAGTGGACACATTCAATCCGGCGGCAGCACCATCACCATGCAGGTGGCGAAGAACTTCTTCCTGACCAGCGAACGCAGTTTCTCGCGCAAAACCACCGAAATCCTCCTGGCTCTGCAAATCGAACGTCAGCTGACCAAGGACGAGATCCTCGAGCTGTATGTGAACAAGATCTATCTGGGCAACCGCGCCTACGGCATCGAGGCGGCGGCGCAGGTTTATTACGGCAAGTCGATCCGTGACGTCAGCCTCGCGCAGATGGCGATGATCGCTGGCCTGCCGAAAGCTCCGTCGCGTTTCAACCCGCTGGCCAACCCGGCGCGCAGTAAAGAACGTCGCGACTGGATCCTCGGGCGCATGTACAAGCTTGGCAAGATCAACGAAACGGACTACACCGCTGCGATCAACGAGCCACTGAACGCCAGCTATCACGTGCCGACCCCGGAGGTGAACGCACCGTACATCGCCGAAATGGCCCGTGCCGAAATGGTGGGCCGCTATGGCAGCGACGCCTACACCGAAGGTTTCCGCGTCACCACCACGGTGCCAAGCAATTTGCAGGAAATGGCCAACACCGCGCTGCACGAAGGTTTGATGACCTACGACCAGCGTCACGGCTACCGTGGCCCCGAGTCGCGCCTGCCGGGCAAGACCCGTGAAGCGTGGGCAACCGAACTGACCAAACAGCGCACTATCAGCAGCCTGGAACCGGCGATCGTCACCCAGATCGACAAGAACGGTCTGCAAGTGCTGACCCGCACCGGCGAAGAGCACGTTGCCTGGGACACCATGAAATGGGCACGGCCGTTCCTCAACACCAACAGCATGGGCGCCAACCCGCGCCAGCCCTCGGATGTGGCGCAGGTCGGCGATCTGGTTCGCGTGCAACGCCAGAAAGACAATTCGTTGAAGTTCAGCCAGATTCCGCAGGCGCAAGGCGCGCTGGTATCGCTGGATCCGCAGAACGGCGCGATTCGCTCGCTGGTTGGCGGTTTCGCTTTCGAGCAGAGCAACTACAACCGCGCCATGCAGGCCAAGCGTCAGCCAGGTTCGAGCTTCAAGCCGTTCGTCTACAGCGCGGCACTGGATAACGGCTACACCGCCGCCACGCTGGTCAACGATGCGCCGATCGTGTTCGTCGACGAGTACCTGGACAAGGTCTGGCGTCCGAAGAACGACACCAATACCTTCCTCGGCCCGATCCGTCTGCGCGAGGCGTTGTACAAGTCGCGCAACCTGGTGTCGATCCGCTTGCTGCAGGCGATGGGCGTGGGCAAGACCATCGACTACATCACCCGCTTCGGCTTCAACAAGCAAGACTTGCCGCCGAACCTGTCGCTGGCGCTGGGCACTGCGACTTTGACGCCAATGGAGATCGCTACCGGTTGGAGCACCTTCGCCAACGGCGGCTACAAGATCACCCCGTACATCATCGACAAGATCGAAAGCCGTAACGGCGACTCGCTGTTCGTCGCCAACCCGCCGACCGTACCGCAGGGCGGCTCGGCCACCGACGGTATCGCAGTACCGGCCGAGCAGTCGTTCACCGTCAACGCGGCGCCAGTTCCGGGTGAAGCCCCGGGCGCCGCAGCGGCACCACAAGCGCCGGCCGTGGCGGAGCGGATCGTCGATGGTCGCACTACTTATATCCTCAACAGCATGTTGCAGGACGTGATCAAGCTCGGCACCGGTCGTCGCGCACTTGCTCTTGGCCGTACCGACATCGCCGGTAAAACCGGTACCACCAACGAATCGAAAGATGCCTGGTTCTCCGGTTACAACGCCGACTACGTTACCACCGTGTGGACGGGCTTTGACCAGCCGGAAAGCCTTGGTCGCCGCGAGTTCGGTGGCACCGTGGCGCTACCGATCTGGATGAACTACATGGCCGCCGCGCTGAAGGACAAGCCGCCTCACGTCCAGCCTGAGCCGGAAGGGTTGCTCAGCCTGCGGGTGGACCCGGTCAGCGGTCGCGCGGCGACGCCGAGCACGCCTGGGGCGTACTTCGAGCTGTTCAAGGCTGAAGACACGCCACCGTCGGTGAACGAGCTGGGTAATGGCTCGGCACCGGGTAGCCCGCTGCCGGCGGATGAGCAGGCGCCGATCGATTTGTTCTGATCCTGATCTGGCAAAAAGCCCCGCCTTCGTGAGAAGCGCGGGGCTTTTTTTGTGCTTCAAAGCAAGATCAAAAGATCGCAGCCTGCGGCAGCTCCTACAGAATCGGCGCCGATCCGCAAAATCGGCGGCGACAGGGCCAACTGTAGGAGCAGCCGCAGGCTGCGATCTTTTGATCTGCCAAACAAAAAGCCCCGACTCATAACGAGCCGGGGCTTTTGGTTGAAGCACTACAACGACTTAGCCGCTGAACACGTCATCCACGCTTTTCAGCGGGTAGTTCTTCGGATACGGCAGGGTGGCCACACCGGTCTCGATCGCGGCTTTGGCCACAGCATCGGAGATCAGGGTGATCAGGCGCTTGTCCATTGGCTTCGGAATGATGTACTCACGGCCGAATTCCAGCGGGGCACCGCCGTAGGCGTCGCACACGTCCTGTGGCACCGGCAGTTTGGCCAGTTCACGCAGAGCGTTGGCTGCAGCCACTTTCATTTCTTCGTTGATGCGCTTGGCGCGAACGTCCAGGGCACCACGGAAGATGAACGGGAAGCCCAGTACGTTGTTGACCTGGTTCGGGTAGTCCGAACGGCCGGTGGCCATGATCACGTCGCTACGGGTGGCGTGCGCCAGTTCCGGGGAGATTTCCGGATCCGGGTTCGAGCAGGCGAACACGATCGGGTTCGGCGCCATCGACAGCAGGCCTTCAGCGCTCAGCAGGTTCGGGCCGGACAGACCGACGAACACGTCAGCGCCTTTCAGAGCGTCAGCCAGGCTGCGCTTGTCGGTGGCGTGAGCGAACACGGCTTTGTACTGGTTCAGGTCGTCACGGCCGGAGTGGATCACACCGGTACGGTCAACCATGAAGATGTTTTCAATGCGTGCGCCCATGCTCACCAGCAATTTCATGCAGGAGATGGCGGCAGCGCCGGCGCCCAGGCAGACGATCTTGGCTTCCGGCAGGGTTTTGCCAGCGATTTCCAGGGCGTTGATCATGCCGGCAGCGGTCACGATAGCAGTGCCGTGCTGGTCATCGTGGAACACCGGAATGTCGCACTGCTCGATCAGAGCGCGTTCGATCTCAAAGCACTCAGGTGCCTTGATGTCTTCCAGGTTGATGCCACCGAAGGTGATGGAGATGCGTTTTACGGTGTCGATGAAGGCTTGCGGGCTTTCGGAGTCGACTTCGATGTCGAAAACATCGATGCCGGCGAAGCGCTTGAACAGTACGCCTTTACCTTCCATGACTGGCTTGGAAGCCAGTGGGCCGAGGTTACCCAGCCCCAGAATCGCGGTGCCATCGGAAATGACTGCAACCAGGTTGCCCTTGCCGGTGTATTTGTAGGCCAGTTCAGGATCGCGAGCGATCTCACGCACTGGTTCAGCTACGCCGGGGCTGTAGGCCAGCGACAGGTCGCGGGCGGTAGCAGTGGCCTTGGTGAGCTCGACACTCAGCTTCCCTGGACGAGGATGGGCATGATATTCGAGAGCGGCAGTTTTCAGATCAGACATTTTGGCATTCCGCTTTTTACTGTTGGACAGACTGGTCAGCGAGGATACGCGCCTCGCAAAGTCCCCACAAGACTGAGCGGTCACCACTGTCAAGCGCCCTGCCCTACGACTTTGGGCCAAGAGCCACGGCGCACAAGGGCTTGACTGTTCACAATCGACAGAAAAAATGTCTACAATTTTCTTCAGCGGGAAGTTTGCAGCATCGAAGGATCCGTCAGCGGCAACAGCCAACGCGCTTGACCCGATTGCAGTCCACCGCGTCGCGAGCGATCAACCACCCAGCCGCGCGCCTCGACCTGCATGCCCTTCAGCGCTTGCAAGCGAGCATTGTCGAATTGTCCGACTAGATTGGGTGCAACACGCAATACAAGTGAGCCCTGTAACTCGATCCAGATTCCGCCGCGATTGCGTTGCACCTTGCTCACGCGACCGCTGATCACAGCAAAACCCGAGCGCTGGATCTGCTCCGCTTTCAGTACAGGTGATTGCCGCCAGAGACCTCGCCCAGCCTGTCGCGCGTTGCGCTCGGCGGCTTGCTGACAGGCAACCAGATCGACATTCGGCGCCACGGCGACTTGAAAGCCGAGGCCATCGGCGAGCATCTGAGCTTCGAGATTGGCGCCGCTGACGCTATAGAGGTGGGCGAGCGTACGTCCGTAATGATCTGTCGCTTGCTTGCCGGGGAGCAAACCGACGCGTCCGCCGCTGTCAGCCACCAATGATTCCAGGCGTTTGCGCGCCGCCACGGCGAAAGGCTCGTCACTGCGACCCTGCTTGCCCAGTTCAGGTGTGTTGAGGCCGATCATGCGAACACTGCGGCCGTCGCTCAGGCGCAAGGTGTCGCCATCGACCACGCGCTGCACCGCGACGGTGGCAAGTCCCGAAGGAGCCGGACAGAAGGCTTGCGCGGCGGACAGCCAAATCGCGGACACAAAAAAGGCGCCCGCGAGGGACGCCTTTTTCAGCAGTGAGGAACAGCCCACCGGGCTCTTCAACCTTACTCTGCAGCAGCAGGTTTCTTGCCGAAAGCACCGAAACGGTCGGCGAAGCGCTGAACGCGGCCGCCAGTGTCCAGAGTCTTTTGCTTACCGGTGTAGAACGGGTGGCATTCGTTGCAAACGTCGATCGACAGGGCTTTGCCGAAGGTCGAACGAGTTGCGAATTTGTTACCGCAGCTGCAGGTAACAGCGATTTCTGGGTAGTTCGGGTGGATATCAGCTTTCATGGTGTCTTCCTCAGCTAGCGTGCCGCCATCCAACACTATTGTTGAATACCGCACGTAATTAGGCCGCGGATTCTACCAGACAATGTCAATCGCGCAAGCTGTCCCTTAGACCGACCGTCTGCTAGGCTCCCGGCCTTGTTCACCGCCCGACATCGAGATCCCCCCGCGTGCCCGACGCCATTCTGCGCCTCGCCCTGCCTTCGCCCTTGCGCCGCCTGTTCGACTATCGAGCCCCGGCGGGCGTGCTGCGCGCCCAGTTGCAGCCGGGCATGCGCTTGCGGGTGCCGTTTGGCCGGCGGGAGATGATCGGGATTCTGGTCGAAGTGACCGATACCAGCGAAGTACCGGTGGAAAAACTCAAACCGGCGCTGGCCTTGCTCGATGCCACGCCACCGCTGCCCCCGGCGCTGTTCAAGCTGTGCCTGTGGACTTCGCAATATTATCAGCACAGCCTCGGCGATACCTTGAGTTGGGCGCTGCCGGTGCTGTTGCGTCAAGGCGAATTGGCCGAGGCCCGCCAGGAACGCTTTTGGTCAATCGTTCCCGGCGCCAGCGTGGATGATCCGCGTATCGCCCGAGCACCGCGCCAGCGTGAGGCGCTGACAACGCTCGCCCAACACCCGCACGGCGTCGCCCATCAGTTGCTGAGCAAACTGATGTTGAGCAAGGACAGCCTCGACCTGCTGCTGGCGAAGAATCTGGTGCAGGTGGAAATCCGTCGACACGCACCCGGCGCACGCCATGAACATTGGCTCGCGCAGCCGGAACTGCCGCTCAACGCCGAGCAGCGCGCCGCCTATGAAGCCATTCGCGCCGGCTTCGACTGTTATCACGCGTTCCTGCTGGCCGGCGTCACCGGCAGCGGCAAGACCGAAGTCTATTTGCAGTTGATCCGCGAAACCCTTGAGGCCGGCAAGCAGGCGCTGGTGTTGATCCCGGAGATCAACCTCGGCCCGCAAACCCTGGCCCGTTTCGAGCAGCGTTTCAATGCACGTATCGCCCTGATCCACTCGGCAGTCAACGATCGCGAACGCCTCGAAGCCTGGCTCGCTGCCCGCGATGGTGAGGCCGACATTATTATCGGCACCCGTTCGGCACTGTTCACCCCGATGAAAAACCCGGGGCTGATCATCATCGACGAAGAGCACGATGGCTCTTATAAACAGCAGGAAGGTTTGCGTTATCACGCCCGCGATCTGGCGCTGGTGCGCGCGCGACAGGAAAACATCCCGATCGTCCTCGGCTCCGCCACGCCTTCACTGGAAAGCCTGCACAACGCCTACACCGGGCGGTATGGCCTGCTGCGTCTGAACGAACGCGCTGGCGGCGCGAAACAACCGCGCTTCCTGCGCCTGGACGTGAAAAGCCGTCCACTGGACAGCGGCATCTCCGGGCCGATGCAGCAAGCCATCGGCCAGACGCTGGCGAACGGGCAACAGGTGTTGGTGTTCCTCAACCGCCGCGGCTTTGCTCCGACGCTGCTTTGTCACGATTGCGGCTGGATGTCCGAATGTTCGCGGTGCGATGCGCGGATGACTGTGCACCAGCGCCACGGTGAACTGCGCTGCCATCACTGCGGGTACGTCGAACGCACACCGCGCCAGTGCCCGAAGTGCAACAAGGTCGACTTGCGGCCCGTCGGCGCCGGCACCGAGCGTGCTGAAGAACGGCTGGCGATTCTGTTCCCCGATTACCCGGTGTTGCGCGTTGACCGCGACAGCACTTCGCGCAAGGACGCGATGAATCAGCTGTTCGCTACGATTCAGAAGGGCCAGCCGTGCATTCTGGTCGGCACCCAGATGTTGGCCAAGGGGCACCACTTTCCGCGAGTGACGCTGGTGTCGATCCTTGATGCCGACGGCGGGCTGTTCTCCGGCGACTTCCGCGCCAGTGAGCGCATGGCGCAGTTGATCGTACAGGTTGCCGGGCGTGCCGGGCGCGCGGAGGAGCCGGGCAAAGTGATCATCCAGACCCACCTCGCCGACCATCCTTTATTGGTGCAACTGACCGAACAGGGTTACTTCGCCTTTGCCGAACAGGCCTTGAGCGAGCGCCGCGCTGCCGGGCTACCGCCCTTTGCACATTTGGCGTTGTTGCGTGCCGAAGCGCACAAACCGGGGCAGGCTGAAGGCTTTCTCGATGAAGCGTGCAGCGAGGCTGAGCGCTTGCTGACCGAGCAGAATCTGAACGGGATTGAATTGCTCGGACCGGTGCCGGCGCCTATGGAACGTCGTGCCGGGCGTTATCGCGCTCAGCTACTGTTGCAAGCGACAGCGCGAGCGCCATTGCATCGGCTGCTGGCCAGTTGGTTGCTGGTGCTTGAGCAAATGCCAAGCGGGCGGGCGGTGCGCTGGTCGCTGGATGTCGATCCCGTCGATTTGTACTGAAAATCAAAAGATCGCAGCCTGCGGCAGCTCCTACAGAGGGATTCGCATTTATCTGTAGGAGTTGCCGCAGGCTGCGATCTTTCGCTCTTAATGTCACCACATATCCATAAGCTGCCTGCTAAGGTTGGCAAGCCCGTCTTCGCAACGGATAATGCCCAGTTTTTCCACCCGCGCATCGATGCGCCGCCGCGCTTGCGGTCGAAAGAGAAGACCATGAAAGACACCATTCGCCAGCTGATCCAACAAGCCCTCACCCAACTCGTCAACGAAGGTGTGTTGCCTGAAGGCCTGTCGCCGGCGATCCAGGTGGAGAACGCCCGTGACAAGACTCACGGCGACTTCGCCAGCAACATCGCGATGATGCTGGCCAAGCCTGCGGGCATGAAGCCACGCGATCTGGCGGAAAAAATCATCGCCGCGCTGCCGGCCGACGAAAACGTCACCAAGGCCGAAATCGCCGGCCCGGGCTTCATCAACTTCTTCCAGAACACCCAGGCCCTGGCCAACCGCCTCGACGCCGCCCTGGCCGACGCCCATGTTGGCGTGCGCAAGGCCGGCCCCGCACAACGCACCGTGGTCGACCTGTCGGCACCGAACCTGGCCAAAGAGATGCACGTCGGCCACTTGCGTTCGACCATCATTGGCGACGGTGTGGCGCGCGTTCTCGAATTCCTCGGCGACGAAGTGATCCGCCAGAACCACGTGGGCGACTGGGGCACCCAGTTCGGCATGCTGATGGCTTACCTGCAAGAAAACCCGATCACCAGCGACGAGCTGTCCGATCTGGAAAACTTCTACCGTGCCGCCAAGCAGCGTTTCGACGAGTCCGCAGAGTTCGCCGACCGCGCCCGTGGTCTGGTGGTCAAGTTGCAGGCCGGCGATGCCGAGTGCCTGGCGCTGTGGACCAAGTTCAAGGACATCTCGCTGTCGCACTGCCAGAAGATCTACGAACTGCTCAACGTCAAACTGACCATGGCCGATGTGATGGGCGAAAGTGCCTACAACGACGACCTGATCAACGTGGTCAACGACCTCAAGGCCGCTGGCATGCTGGTCGAGAGCAACGGCGCTCAGTGCGTGTTCCTCGACGAGTTCAAGAACGCCGATGGCGACCCGCTGCCGGTGATCATCGTCAAGGCTGACGGCGGTTACCTGTACGCCACCACCGACCTGGCGGCCGTGCGCTACCGCAGTGGCAAACTGAACGCCGATCGCGCGCTGTACTTCGTCGACCAGCGTCAGGCCCTGCACTTCCAGCAAGTGTTCGCCGTGGCGCGCAAGGCCGGTTTCGTGACCCATCCGATGGAGATGGAGCACATGGGCTTCGGCACCATGAACGGCGCAGACGGCCGTCCGTTCAAGACCCGTGACGGCGGTACCGTGAAGCTGATCGATCTGCTGACCGAAGCGCAAGAGCGCGCCTACAACCTGGTGAAAGAGAAGAACCCGACGCTTGCCGAAGACGAACTGCGCAACATCGCCAAGGTCGTCGGCATCGGTGCGGTGAAGTACGCCGACCTGTCGAAACACCGCACCAGCGACTACAGCTTCAACTTCGACCTGATGCTGAATTTCGAAGGCAACACCGCGCCGTACCTGCTGTACGCCTACACCCGCGTGGCCGGCGTGTTCCGTAAACTGGGCAAGGACTTCAGCGAAGTCGACGGCCAAATTGTCCTCGAAGCGGCGCACGAACAAGAGCTGGCAGCGAAGCTGGCGCAGTTCGGCGAAGTGCTCAACAACGTGTCCGACAAAGGCACCCCGCACATCCTTTGCACCTACCTGTACGACGTTGCCGGTCTGTTCTCCAGCTTCTATGAGAACTGCCCGATCCTCGCCGCCGAGACCCCGGCACAGATGCAGAGCCGTCTGCGCCTGGCCGCGCTGACCGGCCGCACCCTCAAGCAAGGCCTGGAGCTGTTGGGTCTGGAAACTCTGGAGCGTATGTAAGTTGGCTGCCAAGAAAAAACCTGCACCCAAGCGTGGCGCCAGCCGTTACCAAGCTCCTGCGAAGCAACCGATCCCGGGTTGGCTGTGGATGGCCATCGGCCTGACGGTCGGTGCTTTCATCGTGTTCCTGATGAAGCTGGAACCGGGCAAGGGCAGTGACACGGTCAAGCGCGAGAAGGTCGAACAACAGCAGAAAGCGTCAAAGATCGCCGAGGCCAACAAGACCCCGCCGAGCCCGACGCAACCGGTGAAGCCGAAGTACGATTTCTACACCCTGCTGCCGGAATCGGAAGTGATCGTGCCGCCGGACGCCGTGCCGGAGAAAACCCTGCCGACGCCGCAAGTGCCGAACATCCCGACCACGCCGGTGACCCCGGCGGAAGCGGCGAAGATCGACACCGCCCGCGCTCAGGCGGCATTGGCCGGGATTACCCCGCCGCCAGCGCCTCCTGTCAGCAAAGCGGCACCCGTGACCAAGTTCTTCCTCCAGGCCGGCTCTTTCCGCAAAGAGGCGGATGCAGATAAGGTCCGCGCGCAGATCATTCTGCTTGGCCAGGCCGTTTCGGTTGAGTCGGGCACGGTGAAGGACGAAACCTGGTACCGCGTACTGGTCGGCCCGTTCAGCAACCGCGAACAACTGACCACGGCGCAGAAACAACTGGCCGGCAGCGGTTTCAGCAACCTGTTGTTACAACAACGCCAGAGCCGCTGACCCGCGGCCGATCGTTCCCACGCTCTGCGTGGGAATGCCTCAAGGGACGCTCCGCGTCCCAGCGGTTAAGTGACGCGGAGCGTCACGGGCTGCGTTCCCACGCAGAGCGTGGGAACGATCAGATGTAGAACGCCGTTCGTCCCTCTGTGCCGCCCCCGGTTGAAATCCTCTCCACCACCCCCATATG
Source organism: Pseudomonas sp. N40(2020) (assembly GCF_014472415.1). GTDB lineage: Bacteria > Pseudomonadota > Gammaproteobacteria > Pseudomonadales > Pseudomonadaceae > Aquipseudomonas. The sequence goes on along the minus strand of NZ_JACSZV010000026.1, from coordinate 20,029 downwards.
AATGGGCATAAGGCATTTTCGCCCCGCAGTGTGGAGACTCTTCCCTTGACCACCATCGTTTCAGTCCGCCGCCACGGCAAAGTCGTCATGGGCGGCGACGGCCAGGTTTCTCTTGGCAACACCGTGATGAAAGGCAACGCGAAAAAAGTCCGTCGCCTGTACCACGGTCAGGTCATCGCCGGTTTTGCCGGTGCCACCGCCGACGCCTTCACCCTGTTCGAACGTTTCGAAGGCCAGCTTGAGAAACATCAGGGCCATCTGGTACGCGCTGCCGTCGAACTCGCCAAAGAATGGCGCACCGACCGCTCGTTGAGCCGCCTCGAAGCCATGCTTGCGGTCGCCAACAAAGACGCCTCTTTGATCATTACCGGCAACGGTGACGTGGTCGAACCTGAAGATGGCCTGATCGCCATGGGTTCCGGCGGCGGCTACGCACAGGCAGCGGCCAGCGCACTGCTGAAGAAGACCGACCTGTCGGCCCGGGAAATCGTCGAAACCGCGCTCGGCATCGCCGGCGACATCTGTGTATTCACCAACCACACCCAGACCATTGAGGAGCAGGATCTCGCTGAATAAGCCTGACGCGGCCCTGTGCCACGGCTTGTTTTTGCTTGAGGACCGTCAACTACTATGTCCATGACTCCCCGCGAAATCGTCCACGAACTCAACCGCCATATCATCGGCCAGGACGATGCCAAGCGCGCCGTCGCGATTGCCCTGCGCAACCGCTGGCGCCGGATGCAGCTGCCTGAAGAGCTGCGCGTTGAAGTGACCCCGAAAAACATCCTGATGATCGGCCCGACCGGTGTCGGTAAAACCGAGATCGCCCGTCGCCTGGCGAAACTGGCCAACGCACCGTTCATCAAGGTCGAAGCGACCAAGTTCACCGAAGTCGGCTACGTCGGCCGTGATGTCGAATCGATCATCCGTGATCTGGCCGATGCCGCGATCAAGATGCTGCGCGAGCAGGAAATGACCAAGGTTCGCCACCGCGCCGAAGACGCTGCCGAAGACCGCATCCTCGACGCGCTGCTGCCGCCGGCACGCATGGGCTTCAGCAACGAAGAAGCGCCAAGCTCGGATTCCAACACTCGCCAGCTGTTCCGCAAGCGCCTGCGCGAAGGTCAGCTGGATGACAAGGAAATCGAAATCGAAGTCGCCGAAGTGGCCGGCATCGAGATCGCCACGCCGCCGGGCATGGAAGAGATGACCAACCAGTTGCAGAGCCTGTTTGCCAACATGGGCAAGGGCAAGAAGAAAGCTCGCAAGCTCAAGGTCAAAGAAGCGCTGAAGATGGTGCGCGACGAAGAAGCCGGGCGTCTGGTCAACGAAGAAGAGTTGAAGGCCAAGGCCCTGGAAGCCGTCGAGCAGCACGGTATCGTGTTCATCGACGAAATCGACAAGGTGGCCAAGCGTGGCAACGTCGGCGGCGCTGATGTGTCCCGTGAAGGCGTACAGCGCGACCTGCTGCCGCTGATCGAAGGCTGCACCGTCAACACCAAACTGGGCATGGTCAAAACCGACCACATCCTGTTCATCGCTTCCGGCGCGTTCCACCTGAGCAAGCCGAGCGATCTGGTGCCGGAGCTGCAAGGCCGTCTGCCGATCCGCGTCGAACTCAAGGCTCTGAGCCCGGAAGACTTCGAACGCATCCTCAGCGAACCGCACGCCTCGCTCACGGAGCAGTACTGCGCGCTGCTGAAAACCGAAGGCCTGAACATCCAGTTCCAGCCCGAAGGCATCAAGCGCCTGGCGGAGATCGCCTGGCAGGTCAACGAGAAGACCGAGAACATCGGTGCCCGTCGCCTGCACACGCTGCTTGAGCGTCTGCTCGAAGAGGTGTCGTTCAGTGCCGGCGATCTGGCCAGTGCTCATGACGACAAGGCAATCCTGATCGACGCCGAGTACGTCAACAGCCACCTCGGCGAATTGGCGCAGAACGAAGACCTGTCCCGTTATATCCTGTAGGTCACCTACTCCTTGTAGGAGCTGCCGCAGGCTGCTCCTACAGGGGGATTCATTTAGTCGGATGACCTTCAATGACTACTATCCCCACCGACATCAAACTGCACAAAGCCTCGAAAACCCTGACGCTCACTTACGCGTCCGGCGAGGAGTTCACCCTGCCCGCCGAATTCCTGCGCGTGCATTCCCCCTCCGCCGAGGTCCAGGGCCACGGCAAGCCGATCCTGCAATTCGGCAAGCTCAACGTCGGCTTGACCAAACTGGAACCGGCCGGTCACTACGCACTGAAACTGACCTTCGACGACGGCCACGACAGCGGCCTGTTCACCTGGGACTATCTCTACGAACTGGGGCGACGTCATGACGCACTCTGGGCCGATTATTTGGCCGAGCTCAAAGCCGCCGGCAAAACCCGCGACCCGGACCAGTCGATCGTCAAGCTGATGCTCTAGCCCAAGTGTCTTGCTCTTTAGAGGGCATTTTCTAAATTCATCTGTTTGAATGCTCTGCTGCGTGGTCGAGGATCGGCCTGCTTGCGAAAAAAATTAAACTCGGGTAACCAATGGAGCTGGCAAGTTCCCTGCAGTGCTCTACGACTGTAAAGCAGCTATGCAGAATTAACGGTCACCCGAGCAGTAGTACCTGGCATTGGCTGTGGAACTGCACAGCAGAAAACCGGGTACTCGTCTCAGGACAATGGAGCGTCGTAGATGAGTAACAAGAATAACGATGACCTGAAGTACCAAGCCTCGGAAAACACCCTGGGGCTTAATCCCGTCGTTGGGCTGCGCGGAAAGGATCTGCTGGCCTCTGCTCGTATGGTGCTGAAACAGGCCATCAGACAACCTATCCATAGTGTCAAACACGTCACCCATTTCGGCCTTGAACTGAAGAACGTGCTGTTAGGCAAATCCGAACTGCAACCGGCCGGCGATGACCGTCGCTTCGCCGATCCCGCGTGGAGCCAGAACCCGCTCTACAAACGTTATCTGCAAACTTACCTGGCGTGGCGCAAGGAACTCCATTCCTGGATCGACGACAGCAGCCTTTCACCCAAAGACATCGCCCGCGGCCACTTCGTGATCAACCTGATGACCGAAGCCATGGCCCCGACCAACACGGCGGCCAACCCGGCGGCGGTCAAACGCTTCTTCGAGACCGGCGGCAAAAGCCTGCTCGACGGCCTCTCCCATCTGGCCAAGGATCTGGTGCACAACGGCGGCATGCCGAGCCAGGTCAACATGGGCGCGTTCGAGGTCGGCAAGAGCCTGGGCGTGACCGAAGGCGCGGTGGTGTTTCGCAACGATGTGCTGGAGCTGATCCAATACAAGCCGATCACCGAGCAAGTCCACGAGCGCCCTCTGCTGGTGGTGCCGCCACAGATCAACAAGTTCTATGTATTCGACTTGAGTCCGGACAAGAGTCTGGCGCGTTTCTGCCTGCGCAATAACGTGCAGACGTTCATCGTCAGCTGGCGCAACCCGACAAAGGCGCAGCGCGAGTGGGGCCTGTCGACGTACATCGATGCGCTCAAAGAGGCGGTCGATGTGGTCACCGCGATCACCGGCAGTAAAGACATCAACATGCTCGGCGCCTGCTCCGGCGGCATCACCTGCACCGCCCTGCTCGGCCATTACGCAGCGCTTGGCCAGAAGAAGGTCAATGCCCTCACGTTGCTGGTCAGCGTGCTCGATACCACGCTCGATAGCGACGTCGCGCTGTTCGTCGATGAACAGACCCTTGAGACCGCCAAGCGCCACTCGTATCAGGCTGGTGTGCTCGAAGGCAAAGACATGGCCAAGGTCTTCGCGTGGATGCGCCCCAATGACCTGATCTGGAACTACTGGGTCAACAACTACCTGCTCGGCAACGAGCCGCCGGTGTTCGACATCCTGTTCTGGAACAACGACACCACAAGGTTGCCGGCCGCATTCCACGGCGATCTGATCGAGATGTTCAAAAACAACCCACTGATCCGCCCCAATGCACTGGAAGTGTGCGGCACACCGATCGACCTCAAGCAGGTCACGGCGGACATCTTCTCGCTGGCCGGGACCAACGACCACATCACCCCGTGGAAGTCCTGCTACAAGTCGGCGCAGTTGTTCGGTGGCAAGGTGGAATTCGTGTTGTCGAGCAGCGGACATATCCAGAGCATTCTGAACCCGCCGGGCAACCCGAAATCGCGTTACATGACTGGCGAAGAAATGGCTGCCAATGCCAATGACTGGCAAGAGAACTCGACCAAGCACACCGATTCCTGGTGGCTGTACTGGCAGGCGTGGCAGGCCGAGCGTTCGGGCAACTTGAAAAAAGCCCCGACCAAACTGGGCAACAAGGCGTACGCGCCAGGTGAAGCATCGCCGGGCACTTATGTACATGAGCGGTAACTGACACATCTCGCTCTCAATGTAGGAGCTGCCGAAGGCAGCGCCTACATGAGGCGCGGTGAATTTAAATTCACAGGGCCTGAAGCATGCCGCAACCGTTCATCTTTCGCACCGTCGACCTGGATGGCCAGACCCTCCGCACGGCAGTACGCCCCGGCAAGCCTCACTTGACGCCCTTGCTGATTTTCAACGGCATCGGCGCCAACCTGGAGCTGGTGTTTCCGTTTGTCGCAGCGCTGGACCCGGATCTGGAAGTGATCGCCTTCGACGTGCCCGGTGTCGGTGGTTCCTCGACGCCGAACCGGCCGTATCGCTTTCCCGGCCTCGCCAAACTGACTGCGCGGATGCTCGATTACCTCGACTACGGCCAGGTCAATGTGATTGGTGTGTCGTGGGGCGGCGCACTCGCGCAACAATTCGCTTACGACTACCCCGAGCGCTGCAAGAAACTGGTGCTGGCCGCGACCGCAGCCGGTGCAGTGATGGTGCCGGGCAAGCCGAAAGTCCTGTGGATGATGGCCAGCCCCCGACGCTACATTCAGCCGTCCCACGTGATCCGCATCGCGCCGTTGATCTACGGCGGTTCGTTCCGCCGCGACCCGACCCTGGCCGCCAGCCATGCAGCGAAAGTGCGTTCGGCGGGCAAGCTCGGTTACTACTGGCAACTGTTCGCCGGCCTTGGCTGGACCAGCATTCACTGGCTGCACAAGATCAATCAACCGACGCTGGTGCTGGCCGGCGATGACGATCCGCTGATCCCGTTGATCAACATGCGCATGCTCGCCTGGCGGATTCCCAATGCTCAGTTGCACATCATCGACGACGGTCATCTGTTCCTGATTACCCGCGCCGAAGCGGTGGCGCCGATCATCATGAAATTCCTCGAAGAGGAGCGACAGCGGGCGGTGATGCACCCGCACCCGTCACCGCTGGGCGGTTAACCGCCGCGGCAGGCTTTATGCAGGGCTTCGAACAACATGCGCGGCAGGACGCCGCGCAGGCAACAAGCCACAACAGCGTCTATGGTGTTCTGGTTCGGTGAGTTTGTTTTTGGCCTGAAGACGAAGGAGTGTTGAGTCATGCGCGAAAAACCAGCGACGGGCGTGGTCCCCAGCCCCGCCGTGTTCATCAACGCACAAAGTGCGATCACCGGCTTGCGTGGTCGGGACCTGCTCTCGACCCTGCGCAGCGTCGCAGCCCATGGCCTGCGCAATCCGATCCACAGTGCCAAGCACGCCCTGAAACTTGGCGGCCAGCTCGGCCGAGTGCTGCTTGGCGAAACCCTGCACCCGACCAATCCACAGGACACTCGTTTTGCCGACCCGGCGTGGAGCCTGAATCCGTTTTACCGGCGCAGCCTGCAGGCCTATCTGGCCTGGCAGAAACAGGTCAAAAGCTGGATCGACGACAGCGACATGAGCCCGGATGACCGCGCCCGGGCGCAGTTTGCCTTCACGCTGCTCAACGACGCCGTGGCGCCGTCCAACACCCTGCTCAACCCGCTGGCGATCAAGGAGTTGTTCAACTCCGGTGGCAACAGTCTGGTGCGCGGTCTTAGTCATTTGTTCGATGATTTGCTGCACAACGACGGTCTGCCACGGCAAGTCACCCGGCAGGCTTTCGAGGTCGGCAAGACCGTCGCTACCACCACCGGCTCGGTGGTGTTTCGCAACGAAATGCTGGAACTGATCCAGTACCGACCGATGAGCGAAAAGCAATACGCCAAGCCGCTGCTGGTGGTGCCGCCGCAAATCAACAAGTACTACATTTTCGACCTCAGCCCGCAAAACAGCTTCGTCCAGTACGCCCTGAAGAACGGCTTGCAGACGTTCATGATCAGTTGGCGCAACCCTGATGTGCGCCATCGCGAATGGGGCCTGTCGACCTACGTCGAAGCGGTGGAAGAAGCGATGAACGTGTGCAGGGCGATTACCGGCGCCCGTGAGATCAACCTGATGGGCGCCTGCGCCGGCGGCCTGACCATCGCCGCCCTGCAAGGGCATTTGCAGGCCAAGCGGCAGCTGCGGCGCATATCCAGTGCTACCTATCTGGTCAGCCTGCTCGACAGCGAGATCGACACCCCGGCCACACTGTTCGCCGATGAGCAGACCCTGGAAGCCGCCAAGCGTCGTTCCTATCAGAAAGGCGTGCTGGATGGTCGCGACATGGCCAGGATCTTCGCCTGGATGCGCCCCAACGACTTGATCTGGAGCTACTTCGTCAACAACTACCTGTTGGGCAAAGAGCCGCCGGCCTTCGACATCCTTTACTGGAACAATGACAACACCCGGCTGCCCGCCGCGTTTCATGGCGACTTGCTGGACTTCTTCAAACATAACCCGCTGACCCATCCGGGCGGCCTCGAAGTCTGCGGCACGCCGATCGATCTGCAGAAAGTCACCGTCGACAGTTTCAGCGTCGCTGGCATGAACGACCACATCACGCCGTGGGACGCGGTGTATCGCTCGACCCTGCTGCTGGGTGGTGACAAGCGCTTCGTGCTGTCCAACAGCGGCCACGTGCAAAGCATCCTCAACCCGCCAAGCAACCCGAAAGCCGCTTACGTCGAGAACGGCAAGATGAGCAGCGACCCGCGCGCCTGGTACTACGACGGCAAACACGTCGACGGCAGTTGGTGGCCGCAGTGGCTGGAATGGATTCAGCAGCGCTCGGGCGCCCAGCACGAAACCCAGATGACCCTCGGCAACCCGAACTATCCACCGATGGAGGCAGCACCCGGTACTTACGTGCGTGTGCGCTGACGCTTAACCGAACTTTTCTAAGAAGACTGGATGAAAACCCGCGACCGGATTCTCGAATGTGCTCTGCAACTGTTCAATGAGAAGGGCGAACCGAACGTCTCCACCATGGAGGTTGCCAACGAAATGGGGATCAGCCCCGGCAACCTCTACTACCACTTCCACGGCAAGGAGCCGCTGATACTCGGGTTGTTCGAACGCTTCCAGAATGAACTCGCGCCGCTGCTCGATCCACCGCCGGATGTGGAATTGGCGCCGGAGGATTACTGGCTGTTTTTGCACCTGATCGTCGAGCGCCTCGCGCAGTACCGGTTCCTGTTTCAGGACTTGTCGAACCTGGCCGGACGCCTGCCGAAACTGGCGAAGGGGATTCGTCATCTACTCAATGCATTGAAGCGCACGCTGGCGTCGTTGCTGGCGCGTTTGAAAGCGTCGGGGCAGTTGGTCAGCGATACCCAGGCACTGGGGCAACTGGTGGAGCAGATCACCATGACGCTGCTGTTTTCGCTGGACTATCAGCGCATTCTTGATCGGGAGGGTGAGGTCAGATTGGTGGTTTATCAGATCATGATGTTGGTGGCGCCGCATTTGTTGCCGCCGGTGAAGGTGGCGACAGAGCGGATGGCCCTGCAATACCTCGAAGATCACGAATGAAATCAAGAGCCCCTCACCCTAACCCTCTCCCAGAGGGAGAGGGGACTGACCTTATTGTCTTACGCGATACGGCGACCTGAAAAATCCAGTCGATTATGAATTCAATACGACACTTTCAGGTCGGTGTAAGGCTGAAGCATCCCCGAATCGGCCCCCTCTCCCTCGGGGAGAGGGCTGGGGTGAGGGTAAGCTTTTAAAAAGCACAAACAAAAACGCCCGACCTTCACAGGCCGGGCGTTTTGTTTTGCCCTGAAAAATCAGGACTGACTGGTTGGCGTCGACGGGGTCGATGCTGCAGTCGGAGTGGCTACCGGAGTCGGTGCCGCGGCGGAGTTTGACGCGCTCACCGGAGCTGCCGGGGTAGCAGGCTTGGCCGCGGGAGCTGCCGGTTTCGGCGCTGCGGCTTTCGGTGCGGCCGGTTTTTTCACTGCCGGTTTCTTCGCCGCAGCCGGTTTGGCCGCTGGCTTGGCAGCAGGTTTGGCGGTAGCGGTTTTCGCTGCTGGCTTGGCTGCTGGCTTCGCCGCGGTTTTAGCGGCGGGCTTCGCGGCTGCCTTGGCGGCTGCAACCGGCTTGGCCGCTGCTTTCGCAGCAGGTTTGGCGGCAGCAGTTTTTGCTACGGATTTAACTGCTGCTTTAGCCTTCGCCACCGGTTTGGCAGCCGCTTTGGCCAGTGGCTTGGCGGCTGTTTTGGCTGCCGGTTTTGCCGCTGCAGTTTTAGCTGCTGGCTTGGCCGTAGCGGTTTTCGCGACAGGACGGGCCTTCTCGCCAGTCAGTTTTTCGATCTGCTTGGTCAAGGTTTCCACCTTGCTGTGCAGCGCTTTGACTTCATTGCGGCTCGGTACGCCCAAGCGCGAAATCGCGCTGTTCAGACGCTTGTCGAAAGCCCCTTCCAGCTCATCCCACTTGCCCAGTGCGCGATCTTTCACGCCGCTGATGCGCGACTTGGCCGAGGAAGCGGAATCCTTGGCGGCATCGACTTTTTTGCCGACTGCAGACTTGGTGAGCTTCTCGGCTTTCTCGCCGTCTTTGACCAATGTATCGAAGAGCTTGCTGCCGTCAGTGTCGATCTTCGAGTACACGCCTAAACCAGCCAGCCAGATTTTGCGGGAGTAGTCTTCGACTTTCCCAATCCACGAGCTGCCTTCTTTATCGGTGTTCTTTTTACCAGCCATCCCGTTCTCCTTAAGATTTACGCGCGACGCGTTCGAGCAATGCCGTCAGCTCATCGAGCTTAGCAGAGAGTGTCTCAACGTCATGTTTAGACGGAATGCCGATACGATTCAAGGCGCTTGCTACGCGGCTGTCGAACGCCTTCTCGACCTTGTCGAGCTGAACTTCGACACGGCCTTTGAAAGAACTGACTTCGTCACGGGCTTCATCGATCTCGGCGTTGGCCGCTTCGAGTTTTTCGGTGACGACTTTTTTGCCTTTCTTTTCAACAGTTTGACCAGCCTTGATCAACTCTTGAAAGTAGTCACTACCCTCTTGGCCGACCTTGGCGTAGGCACCCAGGCCTGCCAGCCAGATCTTGCGGGCATAGGATTTGACGTCGCTCAGAGCGGTTGTCGAAGCGTCGATTTTTTTCTTCAAAATAACTTTGGCCATGGTGCACCTCACGCGCAGAAGGTTTGAGGAACTGCCCGCGAAAGTGTCGGGCTCTGGCACAAAGTAGGTAGAAAAATTAGAAACGGCACCCTAACAACTGACATAAACCTCTGGCTTCACACGAAACGAATGTGGGAGCGAGCCTGCTCGCGAAAGCGTTTTATCAGTCGGATTTTCTGTGACTGACACACCGCATTCGCGAGCAGGCTCGCTCCCACACGGGATTCGTTTCAGGCAGAAATCAAACCAGCGCTTTGTCCAACGCCTTCTCGATCTCGGCTTTGATCATGCCGCTCATGGCCGACATCATCAGGCCCAGTTCCACGTCGACCTTGATCGAATCGTCAGCCACATGCACCGCGCCTTTAACGCCCGAACGCTTGAGGTTCAAGGTGTCGCCCGACCACTGCGGCTCCAGGCCGTATTGCTCGGAAAGTTTCTGCGCCAGCTTGTCGGCCTTCTCGCGGGCAGCTTCCTTGCCCAGGCTATGGGCACGTTCAACACTAATACGGGCCATCGAATGACTCCTGACTTATGAATGTTCATCGGTAAATCTTGACCGCGTCTGCGGCAAATCGTCCCGAAGGTTGTCCATCTTACCTTTAGCCATTCCAAGACAAAGCATGGCTTGGGGATTAGAATGTCGCGCATTCTCTTTTGGTGACAGCGATATGACTGATCAGCGCAAAGGCAGCGATGCCGAACCCACCACTCACTTCGGCTTCAAAGACGTTCCGGAAAGCCAGAAAGCGGAAAAAGTCGCTGAGGTGTTCCACTCCGTAGCCGCCAAGTACGACCTGATGAACGACCTTCTGTCGGGTGGCATGCACCGCTTGTGGAAGCGTTTCGCGATCGAATTGTCGGGCGTGCGTAGCGGCAATCGCGTTCTGGACATTGCCGGCGGCACTGGTGACCTGACCAAAAAATTCTCCCATCTGGTAGGCCCTACCGGTCAGGTGGTGTTGGCCGACATCAACGAATCCATGCTCAAGGTCGGCCGCGACCGCCTGCTGGATCTGGGTGTGGCCGGCAACGTCGAATTCGTTCAGGCGGACGCTGAAAAACTGCCGTTCCCGGACAACCATTTCGACTGCGTGACCATCGCTTTCGGCCTGCGCAACGTGACGCACAAGGAAGACGCCCTGCGCTCGATGCTGCGTGTGCTCAAGCCCGGCGGTCGCTTGCTGGTGCTGGAATTCTCCAAGCCAACCAACGCGCTGATGTCCAAAGCCTACGACGCCTACTCGTTCGCCTTCATGCCGCTGATGGGCAAGCTGATCACCAATGACTCGGAAAGCTATCGCTACCTGGCCGAATCGATCCGCATGCACCCGAATCAGGAAACCCTGAAGTCGATGATGGTCGACGCCGGTTTCGACCGCGTGACCTATCACAACATGACCGCAGGCATCGTCGCCCTGCACCGCGGCATCAAGCCCTGATGCTGCTCACCGGGCTGCTCGCCAGCGTCGAACTCGGCCTCAACCGGGTGCTGCGTCTCGACAGCACGGCGCTGCCGCGGCTGGCGCATCTGACCGGCAAGGTGATTGCCATCGACTGCCGTAGCCCGGCGCTGCAACTGTTCATTCTGCCGAGCGATGAAGGTTTGATGCTCGCGTCCCACTGGGAAACCGGTGTCGACTGCACCCTGCGCGCCCCGGCTTCGAGCCTGCTGAAACTGGCCCTGAGCAAAGACAAGACAGCGGTGCTGCACGCCCCGGAAGTCGAGCTCGACGGCGACAGTGGCGTGCTGCTGGAACTGGCCGGTGTGCTGCAGGATCTGGAGCTGGACTGGGAGTACGAACTCTCGCGCTGGCTGGGACCTGTCGCCACGCAACTGGTTGGCGGTCATTTGCGCAGCCGCGCACGCTGGTATCAACAAGGATTTGCCAGCCTCAACCAGAACCTCGCCGAATACCTCGCCGAAGAATCGCGCACCCTCGTCGGGCAGCGCGAAGCCGAAGCGCGGTTCAGCGAACTGGACCGGATCAAACTTGATCTGGAACGTCTCGAGGCGCGTTTCGAGCGCCTTTCCCGATCCCTCGACCCAAGCGATAACGCATGAAGCTGCTTGCCGTCCGCCGTCTGTTGCGCATCCAGCGCGTCGTGATCCGCTACCGTCTCGATGACCTGCTGTTCGATCTGCCGCTGCCCTGGTTCCTGCTGGCGCTGCGCTATGTGCTGCCGTGGCGCTGGTTCCCGCGCAAGCCGCTGGACCTGAGCCGTGGCGCGCGCCTGCGCCTGGCATTACAGGATCTGGGGCCGATCTTCATCAAGTTCGGGCAGATTCTCTCGACCCGCCGCGACTTGCTGCCGGAAGACATCGCCGATGAGCTGATGCTGTTGCAGGATCGTGTACCGCCGTTCGATTCGCAGCTGTCGATCAAGCTGATCGAAGAACAGCTCGGCAAAAAAATCAGCGAAGTCTTCAGCCGTTTCGACGTCGCTCCGCTGGCTTCGGCCTCGGTGGCGCAGGTGCATGCCGCGCAGTTGAAAACCGGCGAAGAAGTGGTCGTCAAGGTGATCCGCCCAGGCCTCAAACCAATCATCGCCCAGGATCTGGCGTGGCTGTTCATCCTCGCCCGCGCCGCCGAAAAGGTCTCGGCTGACGCCCGCCTGCTGCACCCGGTGGACGTGGTGCAGGACTACGAAAAAACCATCTACGACGAGCTCGACCTGCTGCGCGAGGCGGCCAACGCCAGCCAGTTGAAGCGCAATTTCGAGGGCTCGCCGTTGCTTTACGTGCCGCAAGTCTATTGGGACTGGTGCCGGCCGAAGGTGCTGGTGATGGAGCGCATCTACGGGATTCAGGTGACGGATCTGGCGACCCTTGCCGATCAGCGCACCGACATGAAAATGCTTGCCGAACGTGGTGTGGAGATCTTCTTCACCCAGGTGTTCCGCGACAGTTTCTTCCACGCCGACATGCACCCGGGCAACATCTTCGTCAGCACCGTCAACCCGTGGAGCCCACAGTACATCGCGATCGACTGCGGGATCGTCGGCAGCCTGACCCCGGAAGATCAGGATTATCTGGCGCGCAACCTGTTCGCCTTCTTCAAACGTGACTACCGCCGCGTGGCGCAACTGCACATTGATTCGGGCTGGGTGCCGGCGGAAACCAAACTCAACGAGTTCGAAGCGGCGATCCGTACCGTGTGCGAACCGATCTTCGAAAAACCGTTAAAAGATATTTCATTTGGCCAGGTGCTAATGCGCCTGTTCCAGACCGCGCGGCGATTCAACATGGAAGTGCAGCCGCAACTCGTACTGCTGCAAAAGACCTTGCTGAACATCGAAGGCCTCGGTCGTCAGCTCTATCCGGATCTGGATCTGTGGAACACCGCACAGCCGTTCCTTGAACGCTGGATGCGCGAACGTGTCAGCCCGAAAGCCTTGCTCGGCAACGTGCAGAGCCAGTTCGAACAGATTCCGCATCTGGCCAACATGGCCCGCGATCTGCTTGAACGCATGTCCCAGCCTCACGCCAAAGACCCACCGCCGCCGTGGCACAAACGCAAGGACGACTGGTTCCTGCGCCTGCTCGGCAGCGCCCATCTGGCAGGCGGTGCGATCCTCGCCGCCGGTGGCCCGCTGAACGAATTGGGGCATTGGCCCGCCGGGATCATGGTAGCCGTAGGCTTGTATCTGGTCGTTCGCCGATAGCCAGTTCCGTGATCGGCTGGCACACTGTTTCAACGCCTGAACCCGACTATTTGAAGTGTGGGTTCGCTGTCGGAGTCGAAGATGAAAAACTGGCTGGACGAGATCAAGTGGGACGCTGACGGCCTGGTGCCCGCGATTGCCCAGGATCACAAGACCGGACGTGTACTGATGATGGCCTGGATGAACCGCGAAGCGCTGGAACTGACCGCTGCGGAAAACCGTGCAATCTACTGGTCACGTTCCCGTGGCAAGCTGTGGCGCAAGGGCGAAGAGTCCGGCCACGCACAGACCTTGCATGAGATGCGTCTGGACTGTGACGCCGACGTGATCATCCTGATGGTTGAACAGATCGGCGACATCGCTTGCCATACCGGCCGTCAAAGCTGCTTTTACCGCGTCTTCGAAAACGGCGACTGGAAAACGGTCGACCCGGTGCTGAAAGACCCGCACGCAATCTATTCCGCAGGACACAAACATGAGTGACACCCTGACCCGCCTGGCCGAAGTGCTCGAAGAGCGCAAAGGCGCAGCGGCCGACAGCTCGTATGTCGCCAGCCTGTATCACAAGGGTCTGAACAAGATTCTGGAGAAAGTCGGCGAAGAGTCGGTCGAAACCATTATTGCCGCCAAGGACGCCGCCATCAGCGGCGACTGCAGCGACGTGATCTACGAGACCGCCGACCTGTGGTTCCACAGCATGGTCATGCTCGCTCAACTGGGGCAGCATCCACAGGCTGTGCTTGATGAACTGGATCGTCGCTTCGGCCTGTCCGGACACGTCGAGAAAGCCTCGCGCCCGTCCGCCTGAACAACTATTAGAGAGGAACAGCAACATGGGCATTTTTGACTGGAAACACTGGATCGTCATTCTGGTAGTCGTGGTGCTGGTGTTCGGCACCAAGAAACTGAAAAACCTCGGCACCGACGTGGGTGAGTCGATCAAGGGCTTTCGCAAAGCCATGAACGACGACGACAAGCCGGCCGCCGATCCAACCGTGACGCCTGCGCAGCCAGTGCCACCGGTGCAGCCGCAAGCCACCGCTCAGGCCAACCCGCCGCACACCATCGACGTGCAGGCGCAGAAAGTCGAAGAGCCGATCCGCAAAGACGTGTGAGCACTGACTAATGTTTGGTATCAGCTTCTCTGAACTGCTGCTCGTCGGCCTCGTTGCCCTGCTGGTGCTGGGCCCCGAGCGTCTGCCGGGCGCTGCACGCACCGCCGGCCTGTGGGTCGGACGGCTGAAGCGCAGCTTCAACGCGATCAAACAGGAAGTTGAACGTGAAATCGGTGCCGACGAGATTCGTCGGCAACTGCACAACGAGCACATTCTGTCGTTGGAGCAGGAGGCACGGAAGATTTTCAATCCGGTTCAGCAGGAACCGACGCCAGTTGAGCATGTGGGCGAGCAGACGATTCACAGCGCTGCCGCTGCGACAACACCTGCGACTGTTGCCGCTGTCGAAACCGTGTCGGTCACGCCTTCCGTAGAACCTGTTGCCCCTGCGGCTGCGCCTGTTGCGCCAGCCCCTCATGATCCAACATTACCGCCGCGAGCCCCATGAGCGATCTCCCCGAAAACGACCAGCACATGCCGCTGGTTTCGCACCTCACCGAGTTGCGCACCCGCCTGCTGCGTTGTGTGGCGGCGATCTTCATCATCTTCGCCGGGCTGTTCGCCTTCACCCAGCAGATCTACACCTTCGTCTCGACGCCGTTGCGTCAGTACCTGCCGGTCGGCGCGACGATGATCGCCACCGACGTGTCGTCGCCGTTCCTGACGCCACTGAAGCTGACGATGATGGTCTCGCTGTTCCTCGCGATTCCGGTGATCCTGCATCAGATCTGGGGCTTCATCGCGCCGGGCCTGTACAAGCATGAGAAGCGCATCGCGGTGCCACTGCTGGTCTCCAGCATCCTGCTGTTCTACACCGGCATGGCTTTCGCCTATTACTTCGTGTTCCCTCTGATCTTCAAGTTCTTCGCCGCCGCCACCCCGGCCGGCGTGGAAATGATGACCGATATCGCCAGCTACCTCGATTTCGTCATGACGTTGTTTTTCGCCTTCGGCGTGGCGTTCGAGATACCGGTGGCCGTTGTGCTGCTGGTGTGGATCGGCGTGGTCGACGTCGCCTACCTGAGAAAGATCCGTCCGTACGTGATCATTGGCTGCTTCGTAGTCGGCATGATCCTCACGCCGCCGGACATTTTCTCGCAGACCCTGTTGGCCGTGCCGATGTGGATGCTGTTTGAAATCGGCATTCTGTTCGGTGGTCTGGTCAGCAAGCGCGAACGTCCGGATGAAAAACCGGCCGACGATCACAACGACCAGCCGCCAGCGACCCAGGCATGAACCTGCTGCTGCTCGAAGAGGCCGACTTCATTGCGGCCGACCGTGTGGTGCTGCGTGATCGACGCCTGACGCACATGCAGGAAGTTCATCGCTCGCAAGTGGGTGACAGCCTGCGGGTCGGGCGCATCAATGGGCTGATGGGTTCGGCTGAGCTTTTGCGGCTGGAGGCTGGTGAAGCTGAACTACGCGTCAGCGTCGATCAGCCGCCACCGGCCAAACTGCCGCTGACCTTGGTACTGGCCCTGCCGCGTCCAAAAATGCTGCGGCGGGTGTTCCAGACCGTGGCGACCATGGGTGTGTCAAAGGTCATTCTGGTCAACAGCTATCGGGTCGAGAAGAGTTTCTGGCAGACACCGTTTCTCGAACCTGACGCAATCCGCGAACAGCTGATCCTCGGCCTCGAACAGGCGCGGGATACGGTGCTGCCGCAAATCATCATCGAGAAACGCTTCAAGCCGTTTGTCGAAGACCGCCTGCCAGCGATTACTGAAGGCACACTTGGTCTGGTCGGCCATCCCGGTAACTATCCGCCCTGCCCGCGCGCATTGAGCGAACCGGTGACTTTGGCCATCGGCCCCGAAGGTGGCTGGATTCCTTACGAAATCGATCTGCTGGCCAAATCCGGCCTGCAACCGGTGCAACTGGGCGAACGCATCCTGCGCGTCGAAACCGCCGTCACCGCCCTCCTCGCCCGCCTCTTCTAGCCCGGACAGATGGCATTACAGAATGCCATCACGCAGCCGATACAGCTCCCATAAGTCCAATGAGTGGTCTGAGGGAGTCGTCGCATGTACCGTTGGTTAGCCGAGAGTCTTGGAAACGTCAGCGTCAAACGCAAACTGGGAATCGGTTTCGGCCTGGTGCTGGTGCTGACGCTGTTGATCACCTTTACCGGCTGGACCGGCATGAGCGGCATCATCAGCCGTGGCGACAAGCTCGGTTTCATCTCCAGCCTAAACGAGCTGACCAAAGACCTGCGCCTGGCGCGCGTGGACTATGACGCACGCCGTGGTGAACAAGGCCCGGGCGCGGTCAACGAGTTGCTGAACAAACTCGACAGCGGCCTGCAAACCGCACGCGGCCTGATTGAACAACCATCCGACGCCGCCATGGTCGATCAGCAATTGGCCGCCGTTGCCGAATACAAACGTGCTTTTGCCGACATGACTCAAGCCACCGTCCAGCGCGAAGACGCCCGCAGCAAGCTGGGCGCCAGCGCCGACAACGCCGTGGCAAAGGTATCGGAAGTTGAAAAATCCTTGCTGCAAGGTGACAGCGTCGCGCAGTTCAACAGCGTGATCGAACTGAGCAAACTGCTCCAGCAGGCGCGCTATCAAGTGCGCGGCTACACCTACAGCGGCAAGGCTGAAGCAGAACAACCGGCACTGAATGCCATCGACAATGCCCTCAAAAACCTTGAAAGCCTGCAGTCGGAACTGCCGGAACAACACATCGCCAACCTGCAACAGGCCACCGAATCGATCAAAGCCTATCGCGCGGCGGTCGCTCAGTTCCGCGATTCGCAGGTCACCAATGCCAAGTCACTCGCGCGCATGTCCGCTCAGGGCGACATCTTGATCGACCTCAGCAAGAAGCTGACGGCTTCGCAAACTATCGTGCGCGACACCGATGCCGCCCACGCCAAGAACATGCTGTTGATCGCCACCCTGCTGGCCCTGGCTTTCGGCTTGCTGGCGGCATGGGCGATCACTCGTCAGATCATCATTCCGCTGAACCAGACCCTGAAAGTCGCCGAGCGCGTCGCTGCCGGCGACCTGACCCACAACCTGGTCTCGTTGCGCCGCGACGAACTTGGCCAGTTGCAGCGTTCGATGCAGAGCATGACCCAAGGCCTGCGCGAGTTGATCGGCGGGATCAGCGATGGCGTCACACAGATCGCCAGTGCCGCCGAAGAGCTGTCCGCCGTGACCGAGCAAACCAGCGCCGGGGTCAACAATCAGAAAATCGAGACCGATCAGGTCGCCACCGCCATGAACGAAATGGCTGCCACCGTGCAGGAAGTTGCGCGCAACGCTGAAGAGGCTTCCGAAGCCGCTGTCGCTGCGGACCAACAGGCCCGCGAAGGCGACAAAGTCGTCGGCGAAGCCATTGCGCAGATCGAGCGTCTGGCCGTTGAAGTCGGTCACTCCACCGAAGCCATGGGCGAACTCAAGCGCGAAAGCGACAAGATAGGCAGCGTCCTCGACGTAATCAAATCCGTGGCCCAGCAAACCAACCTGCTGGCGCTCAACGCGGCCATCGAGGCGGCGCGTGCCGGTGAGGCCGGTCGTGGTTTCGCCGTGGTTGCCGATGAAGTACGCAGCCTCGCCCAGCGCACGCAGAAGTCAACCGAAGAGATCGAAGAGCTGATCGTCGGCCTGCAAAACGGCACCCAGCAGGTGGCGACGATCATGGACAACAGCCGCACCCTGACCGACAGCAGCGTTGAGCTGACCCGTCGGGCCGGTGGCTCGCTGGCAAGCATCACCCGCACTGTTTCGGCGATTCAGGCGATGAACCAGCAGATCGCTGCGGCGGCAGAGCAGCAGAGCGCGGTGGCGGAAGAGATCAACCGTAGCGTGCTGAATGTGCGCGATGTGTCGGATCAGACATCGGCGGCGAGTGAAGAGACGGCAGCGTCCAGCGTTGAGCTGGCGCGGCTGGGGACGCATCTGCAGACGCTGGTTGGCAAGTTCAAGGTCTAAGTAGTCGGACTGATCGTTCCCACGCTCTGCGTGGGAATGCATCCTGTGACGCTCTGCGTCACGCTTGAGAAGGGACGCGGAGCGTCCCGGGCGGCGTTCCCACGCAGAGCGTGGGAACGATCAGTTACAGAACCTGACGCAGGAATGCCTGAGCGCGCGGATCCTTCGGCGCATCAAAGAACTCCGCCGGCGACGCATCTTCCAGCAACTTGCCGTGATCGAAGAACAGCACCCGATCTGCCACTTCCCGGGCGAAGCCCATTTCGTGGGTGACGCAGACCATGGTCATGCCTTCCACGGCCAGGTTCTTCATCACATCCAGTACTTCGCCGACCATTTCCGGGTCGAGGGCCGAGGTCGGCTCATCGAACAGCATCACCTTCGGCTCCATCGCCAGCGCCCGGGCGATTGCCACGCGCTGCTGCTGACCGCCGGACAGGCGTGACGGAAACTCGTTGGCTTTCTGCGCGATACCGACCTTTTTCAGCAACTCCATGGCCTTCGCCTCGCGCTCTTTCTTGCCGCGCTTGCGCACGACTTTTTGCGCCAGACAAAGGTTTTCCAACACGGTCATGTGCGGGAACAGGTTGAAATGCTGGAACACCATGCCGACTTCGCGGCGGTAGGCGTTGACGTCGGTTTTCGGGTCGGCCAGTTGCAGACCGTCGATGCTCACCGAACCCGAATCGAACTCTTCCAGGCCATTGAGGCAGCGCAGGAAGGTCGACTTGCCGGAACCGGACGGGCCGATCACCACCAGTACTTCGCCCTTGGCCACCGTGGTGCTGACGTTATCCACCGCGCGCACTACCTGGCCACGGGTGTCGAAGACTTTTACCAGATCGCGGACTTCAATCACTTTGCGCGAGCCTCCGCTCAAGCCGGCTGGCGATTTTCGACAGCGGCAGGTTGATCAACAGGTACAGACCGGCCACGCAGAACAGAATCTCGAACGGCGAGAACGAAGTCGTGATGACTTCACGGCCGCTTTTCAGCAATTCGGTGATGGCGATTACCGACACCAGCGAGGTGTCCTTGACCAGACTGATGAACTGCCCGGCCAGCGGCGGCAGCACGCGCTTGAACGCTTGCGGCAGTACCACGTGACGCATCGACTGGCCGGCACTCAAACCGAGCGAGCGCGCGGCTTCGTTCTGCCCACGGGCAATCGACTGCACGCCGGAACGGATGATCTCGGCCACATAGGCGCCGGTGAACAGCGACAACGCGGCGATCCCGGCGAACTCCCGGGACAGGTTCATCACCGTGCCGATGAAGAAGTAGAAAATGAAAATCTGCACCAGCAGCGGCGTGCCGCGTACCAGTTCGACGTAGATGCTCGACAGGTCGCGCAGAGTCGGGTTGCTCGACAAGCGGCACAGCCCGGTGACCAGACCGATCAACAACCCGAGAATGCCGGAGACCACCGACAGCCAAAGCGTCGTCCACAGCCCCCACAACAGCGGCCCCGCCGCCCAATGCCGAGTGACACCCACGACGTCGCCTTCGGCCACATCGTCGCCCTGAGCGAATTGCAGGCTGTTCTCGTCGACGGTCAGGTGCTGCTCGTCACCGGCATCGTTGCGCAGAGTGACTTGCGCGCTACTGCCCTTGCGCACCAGTTCGGTGACGGTGGAAATGTCGGCGGCACGCTGGGTTTCTTCGGCCTGATAGGCGAAGTACTGCGGCACGCGATTCCAGCGCCATTCGTAGGACATCAGCGACGTGGCGTAATACAACGCACCGGCCAGGCCGATCAGCACCAGCACGGTGAGGACGTGCCAGGGCCATTGGGCTTTTTTATGTTTCATTGCAGGTTCCGGGATTGGTGTTGCTTACAAGGTCCTCTTCGCGAGCAGGCTCGCTCCCACATTTGAAATGCATTCCAATGTGGGAGCGAGCCTGCTCGCGAAAGGGGTAACGCGGTCTTGCAG
>NZ_JACSZV010000025.1 GCF_014472415.1 Pseudomonas sp. N40(2020) | reverse complement strand
GGAAGGGCGGGTGCAGCGACGGTATGCCGCAGATCGATGAATCGTTTAAGCGTCATCACCTGCGTGGCCGGGCCTTTGAAAAATAGACCTTCGCACGATTATCCGCAAAACCCCGTTACACAGCGGTGACACACGCATTCAGGCAATAAAAAAAGCTCCCTATTTGGGCTAAATCCGGTATAGTGCGCGCCGGCCTTTAACCGGGCCGCGTTTAGGTAGCGCAATTCCCCGAAGTCAGCTTCGGCTGCACGTCCGCATTGCGGGCTCTTCCCGGACGATTCTTTTTTTTCATTCATACGTTTTCGCAAATCCCCGCCGACAAAGCTGCCAGGGCGACTCTTGAGTCTCAACACGGCATGCGCAGCTTTGGAGCATGGGTCTTTGCGGATGCACTTAGAGGCAGACCCATGACCCAGGAAACCGGCGGATTCGCCGCTTTTAATCTTAACCCGAATATTCTTGCAGCCGTCGCAGCGACCGGCTACGAAGAGCCTTCGGCGATTCAGCAGCAATCGATCCCGATCATCATGGCCGGCCAGGACATGATTGGCCAGGCGCAAACCGGTACCGGTAAAACCGCCGCGTTCGCTCTGCCTATTCTGCACCGCATCGATCCTGCCAAGCGCGAACCGCAAGCCCTGATCCTGGCGCCAACCCGAGAGTTGGCGCTGCAAGTAGCAACCGCTTTTGAAACCTACGCCAAGCAAATGCCAGGCGTCACCGTTGTGGCCGTTTACGGCGGCGCGCCGATGGGCCCGCAACTGAAAGCAATCCGTAATGGCGCGCAGATCGTTGTCGCTACCCCGGGTCGTCTGTGTGACCACCTGCGTCGCGACGAGAAAGTGCTGTCGACCGTGAACCACCTGGTCCTCGACGAAGCTGACGAAATGTTGAAGCTGGGCTTCATGGATGACCTGGAAGTCATCTTCAAGGCTCTGCCAGCGACCCGTCAGACCGTTCTGTTCTCGGCTACCCTGCCGCAGTCGATCCGCGCCATTGCCGAACGCCACCTGCGCGATCCGCAACACGTCAAGATCCAGACCAAGACCCAGACCGTTACCGCGATCGAACAGGCTCACCTGTTGGTTCACGCTGACCAGAAGACTTCGGCCGTTCTCAGCTTGCTGGAAGTGGAAGACTTCGACGCTCTGATCATGTTCGTGCGCACCAAGCAAGCGACCCTGGATCTGGCCAGTGCCCTGGACGCCAAAGGCTACAAAGCCGCTGCGCTGAACGGTGACATCGCTCAGAACCAGCGTGAGCGCGTGATCGACTCGCTCAAGGATGGCCGTCTGGACATCGTTGTTGCGACCGACGTTGCTGCTCGTGGTCTGGACGTTCCGCGCATCACCCACGTTTTCAACGTGGACATGCCGTACGATCCGGAATCCTACGTTCACCGTATCGGCCGTACCGGCCGTGCCGGTCGCGAAGGTCGTGCGCTGCTGCTGGTCACTCCGCGTGAGCGCCGCATGCTGCAAGTGATCGAGCGTGTAACCGGTCAGAAAGTGGCTGAAGTTCGTCTGCCGGACGCTCAGGCTGTTCTCGATGCGCGCATCAAGAAACTGACCAACAGCCTGTCGCCGCTGGTCGCTGATGCCGAATCGACTCACGGTGAACTGCTCGATCGTCTGACCGCTGACATCGGCTGCACCCCGCGTGCTCTGGCTGCTGCTCTGCTGCGCAAGGCCACTAACGGTCAAGCGCTGAACCTGGCTGCAATCGAGAAGGAACGTCCACTGGTGCCGAACAACGCACCGCGTGGCGACCGTCCTGAGCGTACCGGTGATCGTCCGGATCGTGGTGATCGCGAGCGTCGTGCGCCAATGCCTTTGGGCGAAGGCCGTGCTCGTTGCCGTACCGCGCTGGGTGCGCGTGACGGTATCGCCGCCAAGAACCTGCTGGGCGCCATCCTCAACGAAGGTGGTCTGGCCCGTGAAGCGATCGGTCGCATTCAGGTGCGTGACAGCTTCAGCCTCGTTGAGCTGCCGGAAGATGGTCTGGACAAACTCCTGACCAAGCTGAAGGACACTCGCGTTGCCGGTAAGCAGCTGAAACTGCGTCGCTATCGCGAAGATTGATCCGCCCTTGGGCTGATTGATCGAACATAAAAAATCCCCGACTGGTTCGGGGATTTTTTTGCCTGTTTGAAAGATCAAATGATCGCAGAGCAGGAGCTGCCGAAGGCAGCGATCTTTTGATTTTGCCTTTTAACCGAAACGATAAATATCCATACCCAGCGCACCCATGGTGAACCCCTTGTGCGCCACACTGAATTCACCCCCGGCACCCCGGGCAAAGTACAACGGCAACAAATGCTCATCACTCGGATGGCTGCGCACCGCGTTCGGTGCCTGCTGGCGGTAGTCATGCAGCGCCGCTTCATCATCGGTCGCAAGCTTTTCGATCACCCAGTCACGGAAGTCTTTTGCCCACGGCTCCACGCTTTCCGGACCGGCATGCCAGTCCAGCTCGCGCAGGTTGTGGGTGATGCTGCCCGAGCCGATCAACAAAATCCCTTGTTCACGCAAGCCTGCCAACGCACGACCAACACGGGTTTGCAGCGCTGGACCGCCGCGACTCGGCAGCGAAACCTGCACCACCGGAATGTCAGCTTGCGGGTACATCAGCGACAGCGGCACCCACACGCCGTGGTCGAACGGCCGTTGCGGATCGAGGCGTGCCGGCAGGTCGTTGGCGCTCAGCAACTCGGCGACTTCGGCAGCCAATTGCGGATTGCCCGGCGCCGGGTACTGCACTTCAAACAACGCCCGAGGGAAGCCGCCGAAGTCATGCCAGGTCTCGGGCTGCGGATGGCTGCTGACCAGCAATTCGTGGCTCTCCCAGTGTGCGGAGACGATCACGATAGCTTTAGGTCGGGGCAGTTCGGCGGCCAGTCGGGCTAGCGCCGGGCCACTCGCGCCGGGCTCCAGCGCAAGCATGGGTGAACCATGGGAAATAAACAGGCTGGGAAACATGATGGGTTCCTGAGCGTTAAGATGGCTCATCATCAGTCACATCATTGATCTAAATCTAATATAAGTTTTAACGCTTTTTGATCGAATTTTTAGGGGGATTCATGCAGCCTGAGTTTTGGCACAAGAAGTGGGCTTCGGACCAAATCGGCTTTCATTTGCCTGAAGTGAACCCGCATCTACAGCGGCACTGGCCGGACCTCCCGATTCCTGCGCAGGCGCGGGTGTTGGTTCCGTTGTGTGGGAAAAGTCTGGATTTGCTGTGGTTAGCTGGGCGTGGCCATCAGGTGCTCGGGATTGAGTTGTCGGAAAAGGCCATTGAGGCCTTTTTCAGTGAGCAACATGTACAGCCGCAGGTTAGCGAGAAAGACGGGTTCAAGGTCTATCGCGCCGACTCCATTGAATTGTGGTGCGGTGATGTCTTCACGCTCACGGCAGAGGATGTGGCTGATTGCACGGCGCTGTACGACCGGGCAGCGCTGATAGCCCTGCCGCCGCCGATGCGTGAGCGCTATGTGGCGCATCTTCAGCAGATCCTGCCGCAGGGAGTGCAAGGGTTGCTGATTACGCTGGATTACGATCAGGCGCAGATGCCCGGGCCGCCGTTTGCAGTGGTGGATGATGAGGTGCAGCGCTTGCTGGGCGATGCTTGGCAGGTGCGGGTGCTGGAAGAGCAGGATGTGCTGAGTGAGAGCGGGAAGTTTCTGCAGGCCGGGGTGACTCGGCTGGAGGAGCGGGTTTACCGTATTTCGCCTCGTTAGTTTGTGTTGGCTGTTCCGGCCTCATCGCTGGCAAGTGGGAACAACCCATTACTCTAAGTAAAAAAAGGCCCGCATCACTGCGGGCCTTCTTGTTTTTACGCCAGTCTGATCAACCGCGACGACGCAATGCGTCGATACGCTCTTCCAGCGGCGGGTGGCTCATGAACATGCGGGCGAAGCCCTGTTTGATGCCACCGTTGATGCCAAAGGCGTTCAGGGTGTCCGGCATGTGCACCGGCAGACCCTGCTCGGCGCGCAGGCGTTGCAGGGCGCCGATCATTGCGCTGGTGCCAGCCAGACGCGCACCGGCTTCGTCTGCGCGGAATTCGCGTTTGCGCGAGAACCACATGACGATCGCGCTGGCCAGAATACCCAGTACCAGCTCGGCGAAGATGGTTGCCACGTAGTAAGCAATGCCCTGGCCTTCTTCGTTCTTGAAGATCACCTTGTCGACGAAGTTGCCGATGATCCGCGCGAAAAACATCACGAAGGTGTTCACCACGCCCTGGATCAGCGCCAGGGTGACCATGTCACCGTTGGCGACGTGGCCGATTTCGTGGGCCAGCACGGCTTTCACTTCATCGGGCGAAAACCGTTCGAGCAGGCCCTGGCTGACTGCGACCAATGCGTCGTTCTTGTTCCAGCCCGTGGCGAACGCGTTCGCTTCGTAGGCCGGGAAAATACCGACTTCGGGCATCTTGATCCCGGCTTCGCGGGACAATTGCTCAACGGTTTGCAGCAGCCATTGCTCATGCCGGGTACGTGGCTGGCTGATGATCTGGGTACCGGTGCTCATCTTCGCCATCCACTTGGAGATGAATAGCGAGAACAGCGAGCCGGCGAAACCAAAGACCGCACAGAAAACCAGCAGCTGACTAAGGTCGAGATCAACCCCGTTGGCCGCCATGAACCCGTTGAAGCCGAAAAGGCTCAGGGTGATGCTGGCTATCAGCACGACCGCCAGGTTAGTGGCCAAAAACAGCAGGATGCGCATCATGGTTGTAGAAATCTCCTCAAGCTAAAGATGTAGCGTACTGCGGGGTATATAAGGTGCGGCACCCGGCTATTCAACTGGGTGACTATTTCAAACTGTGTCCTACAGCAGTTTCCTCGGCGCGCGACCTGTTTCCCACGACAGACACCGACACGGACGACGGGCAGTCGCGACCCGTCGCCATTGCGTCAGACGCAGGTAACCGGTACGAAACGCAAGTGTAGAAGGCATGTGGATGTGGGTAATGCAGAAGTGTTGCTGAATCAGACAGTGCGCAACGTTTGGGTCGTTGCGCACTGCTGGCCAGTTACTGGCGGTATGACTTGAGAAAGCTGCCGATACGGCCAATCGCCATTTCCAGATCATCGACGCGGGGCAGTGTGACGACGCGGAAGTGATCCGGCCACGGCCAGTTGAACGCTGTACCTTGCACCACCAGCAGCTTTTCGGAGAGCAGCAGGTCGAGGACGAATTTTTCGTCGTTGTGGATCGGACAGACCTTCGGGTCGATCCGTGGGAAGGCGTACAGCGCACCCATTGGCTTGACGCAGCTCACGCCGGGAATGTCGTTGAGCAGCTCCCAGGTGCGGTTGCGCTGCTCCAGCAGGCGACCCTGCGGCAACACCAGATCGTTGATGCTCTGATAGCCGCCCAGTGCGGTCTGAATGGCATGCTGGCTCGGCACGTTGGCGCACAGGCGCATGTTGGCCAGCATGTCGATGCCTTCGATGTAGCTCTGGGCATTGTGCTTCGGCCCGGAAATCGCGATCCAGCCGGAGCGGAAACCGGCCACGCGATAGGATTTGGAAAGACCGTTGAAGGTCAGGCACAGCAGGTCCGGAGCCAGCGAAGCGGTGCAGATGTGCACGGCGTCGTCGTACAGAATCTTGTCGTAGATTTCGTCGGAGAACACCACCAGATTGTGCTGACGGGCCAGCTCGAGCATGCCCAGCAACACTTCTTTTGAATACACCGCGCCAGTCGGGTTGTTCGGGTTGATGATCACCATGGCCTTGGTGTTCGGGGTGATCTTGGCCTTGATGTCGGCCAGGTCCGGGAACCAGTCGGCGCCTTCGTCGCACAGGTAATGCACGGCGTTGCCGCCGGCCAGACTGACGGCGGCGGTCCATAGCGGGTAATCCGGCGCTGGCACCAGCACTTCGTCACCGTTGTTGAGCAGTGCCTGCAAGGACATCACGATCAGCTCGGACACGCCGTTGCCCAGGTAGATGTCTTCGATACCGACACCTTCCACCTGCTTTTGCTGGTAGTACTGCATCACGGCCTTGCGCGCGCTGAACAGACCTTTGGAGTCGCTGTAGCCTTGCGCGGTCGGCAGGTTGCGGATCACATCCTGAAGGATTTCGTCCGGCGCTTCGAAACCAAACGGCGCCGGGTTGCCGATGTTCAGCTTGAGGATGCGCTGGCCTTCCTCCTCCAGACGTTTGGCGTGCTTTAGCACCGGGCCGCGAATGTCGTAGCAGACGTTGGCGAGCTTGTTCGATTTGCTGAACTGCATGGCGATGTGATCCCGAAAATGAACGATCCAGGCGGCGGATGGACAACCGTACTGGGATTCCTGCGTCTTCACACAGGCGGACGTCTGAGCCGTGGCTCCGAGAATCCGTTTGAATGCGCCCGGTCTGGCTGCCAGACTGGCGCGTGACGAGGCGCAATCATACGTGCCGCCCGATCCGTGGAAAAGGTACAGATCGGGCTTTTTCAGCCGCTGAGGTGTGATGATGGAAAAGTTGGAAAAAACCCTGGAAGAGTGGAAAGCCATGCTCGATCCGCAGCAGTACGAGGTTTGTCGCCTCAGTGCGACCGAGCGACCGTTCTCCGGCAAATACAATGCCACCAAAACCGCTGGTGTTTACCACTGCGTGTGCTGCAACGAGGCGCTGTTCGATTCCAATACCAAATTCGATTCCGGCTGCGGCTGGCCGAGCTTTTACGCGCCGATCGGTGAAAGCGCCATGACCGAGATTCGCGACATCAGCCACGGCATGATTCGTACCGAAGTCAAATGCGCCCGTTGTGACGCGCACCTGGGGCACGTGTTCCCGGATGGCCCGCCACCGACCGGTTTGCGTTACTGCATCAACTCGGTGTGCTTGGATCTGGTGCCCCGCGAGTAGGTGATCGGGTGGCCCGAGGGTCGCCTTTCTGATAGTTAAATTGCACGCAATTTAATTGCTCGCTATGTTTGGTCTTTCCCGATGATCTGAGGAGCCCGTCTCATGAGCGACAACTTGCTGAATATCCCGTGCACCACCATCAAGGGTGAGCAAAAGACCCTGGCCGATTTCGCCGGCAAAGCCGTGCTGGTGGTCAATACCGCGAGCAAGTGCGGTTTCACTCCGCAATACAAAGGTCTGGAAGCGTTGTGGCAGACCTACAAGGATCAAGGCCTGGTGGTGCTGGGCTTTCCGTGCAACCAGTTCGGCAAACAGGAGCCGGGCAACGAGGGTGCGATCAGCGAGTTCTGCGAATTGAATTTCGGTGTCAGCTTCCCGCTGTTCAAGAAGATCGAAGTCAATGGCGCCGGAGCCCATCCGCTGTTTGTGCAATTGAAGAAGCGCGCTCCCGGCGTACTGGGCTCGCAAGGCATCAAGTGGAACTTCACCAAATTTCTGATCGGCAAGGACGGCCAGTTGGTCAAGCGCTTCGCCCCGGCCACCAAGCCGCAGGATCTGAGTCGCGAGATCGAAGCCCTGCTCAAATGAACAACCTGCCCGTTGATTCGCTGAAGCTCGACAGTCAGTTGTGCTTCAAGTTGTATGCCGCGTCCCGGGCGGTGATTCGCGGCTATAAGCCGATGCTTGATCAGCTTGGCCTGACGTATCCGCAATATCTGGCGATGCTGGTGTTGTGGGAATGGCAGGAGTGCGGGCCGGAGCAACCGACCGTCAAGGCTTTGGGTGAGCGTCTGACGCTGGATTCCGGAACGCTGACGCCATTGCTCAAGCGTCTGGAGCATTTGCAACTGGTTCAGCGTCAGCGCTCGGCGCGCGATGAGCGTGAAGTGCATTTGAGTCTGACGCCAGAAGGGCAATTGCTGCGCGAGCAGGTCGGGCCACTCAAGGCCCGCCTGCTGTGCGACAGCGGGGTCGATCTGGATCGACTCAACACATTGCGCGACGGTCTCGATCAGTTACTGGGGCAGATCAAGGCGCTGTCGTAGTCGGGATCCACTGATCCAGCAGCGCCGCCAGTTCTTCTCGGCGAAACGGCTTGGCCAGATAGTCGCTCATGCCCGCAGCCCGGCAGCGTTCGCGTTCTTCAGACATGGCATTGGCCGTCAGGGCAACGATTGGCAAGTCCGGCCATCGTCCGCTCTGGCGGATCTGCCGGCTCGCCTCGTAGCCGTCCATGACCGGCATGTTGCAGTCCATCAACACCAGATCGAAGGTGTGATATTCCAACTGATCCAGTGCTTCGGCGCCATGAGCGGCGACGATGACATCACAGCCGAGTTTGCCGAGCATGCCTTTGGCGACCAGTTGATTGACCGGGTTGTCTTCTACCAGCAGCACCCGACCGCGTCGTATGGATGGCAAAGTTTCCAGCTGTGCGTCGCTGATAGTGGCGACGTCCGGTTGCAGGGTCCGTCGCAGGTTCTGGTAGAGCGCGTTACGCGCCAGCGGTCGTGCCTGCTGTTGCAGTGGGGCGAGGGCTGCCGCCTCTTCGCTGGGCAGAAAACTGCCATAGGCCGTTACCAGCAGAATGGGCGCGCCGAGTGTAGGACGCAGCCCGAACAGACACTCCGGACAGTCGGTAATCACCACGTCCGGCGTCACGCCCAACAGTGAGTCGTCGAGGGTGCGTTGCTCATACTCAAGCCCCCAGACCGGCAGCAAGCTTCTTAACAACTCGGCCAGGCCACTGCTGGCCGGGGTGATGGCGAGGACTTTGCCCTGCAGAGGCGCCGGAGCCAGCGTGCGGGTATGGCAGGGCAGTGGCAGCTCGGCGCAGAACTGACTGCCGAAGCCAGTCTCGGAGCTGATGGTCAGGCGCCCCTGCATCGCTTCGCAAAGGTTATAAGTCAGTGCCAGACCCAGCCCGGTGCCGCCGTATTGGCGGGTGATACCGGCGCCCGCCTGAGTGAACGGCTGGAAGATTTTTACCTGGGCTTCCTGGGCGATACCGATACCGGTGTCGCAGACTTCGATGCGCACGCCGTCCTGGTAGGCCGACAAACGCACATCGACCCGTCCGAAGCGAGTGAATTTCAGCGCGTTGGACAGCAGGTTGCTGACGATCTGTCGGACCCGGGTCGGGTCGCCCAGCACCAGCGCCGGAAAGTGCGGATCGATCAGGCAGGTCAGCTCGACGCTCGGCGCCGCGTTTTGCGAGAGCAGGTTGGCGGTGTCTTCGATCAATGAGCCGAGATCGAACGGAATGTGTTCAAGCTCCAGTTGCCCGGCATCGAACTTCGACAGGTCGAGAATATCGTTGAGCAACTCCACCAGCACTTTTCCCGAGTCGTGGGCGATCGACAGTTGTTGCTGCTGCTCGGCGTTCAGTGGCCCGTCGAGCGACAACGCGATCATCCCCAACAGTCCGTTGAGCGGCGTGCGGATCTCATGGCTCATGTTGGCGAGGAACGCCGAGCGGGCTTCGGCCATTTCCAGTGCCGTGCTGCGGGCGACTTCGAGTTCCTCATTGGACTGGCTGAGCCGCGCGTTGATGGCCTTGAGTTCGGCGGTTCGCGCCGAGACGATGGTTTCCAGTTGGCCGAGGTAGTCGGTCAGACGGTTTTCCGCGTTGCGCCGCTGCTGGATCTCGGTGGCGATGTTCTCGAATTGCTGATTGGCGACTTTGACCAGCACGCCGATTTCATCGTTGGCGTGTCCGGCCGGACACTCCAGCGTGGTCGCTTCGGCGCTGCGCGGATCGCGCCCGCTGAGTTCGCGGATCACCCGCACCAGCGGTTTGGTGAGCATCACGTAGAACAGCGCCAACAGGAGCCCGGTCAGGATCAGGCTGCGGGCGAACCCGTTGAGCAGGGTGATCTCGGCCCGGCGCAGGAAGCGGCTGCCGAAGGCATAGGTATCCACTTCCAGGCTCAAGACACCCAGCGATTCGTTGGGTAGATGGTCCAGATACAGGCGATCTTCGAACTGGCGTTTGGCACCGAACAGGAAGTCGCTGATCATTCGATAGCTGCTTTGCAGCTCAGGGCGTTTGACGCTGGCCAGCACGGTATTGTTGTTGTCGGTCAACTGCGCCGAAATGATTGCCGGTGAACGCAACAGGCCCAGGGTGAGTTCCTGAGCCAGTTCGGCATCGATGTTGTAGGCGATACGTGATGCCGGGTTGTGGCTGATTTCCAGCAAAGACAGGATTTCACGGTTGATGGAGGCGTCTTCGCTGGCATAATCGATGCCGATTTGCAGCAGGCTGAGCAGCGTGCCCAGAATGAACCCGACCAGCACAGTAAGCCTGGCTTGTTTGTACGACAGCCGGTGGGTGAATTTGATATCCATGGGGTGTTGAACCACTTCCGTTTCCCTTCGCTGCTCAAGCATAGTCGATCATGTATCGATACCGAGGTTCCCGAATCGCCTTGTAACAAGGCACGGGGCGGGAATTTTGATCCGCGAGTCGTCGCTGGATCGCCATCATCACTGTGAACGTGCCCGAGGAGAAGATGTGGATTCCCGATTGAATGCTTTTCTTGAACGTGCCGAGTCGGTTCTGGCGCGGATCGAACCGTTGTTGCCGGTGCCGCGCCCGGTGATCGAATGGGGCACTTGCCTGGCCGCGCGCTGGCAGCGTGACGGCCGCAGCGGATATTTGCTGCCGCTGGAAGTCAGCCTTGATATGCGTTTGTCCGACCTGATCGGTGTTGACCGGCAACTGGAGCAACTGGGGCGCAATACCCAGCAATTTCTTGATGGCATGCCGGCCAACCATGCGCTGCTCTGGGGCTCGCGCGGGACCGGAAAGTCCTCGCTGGTACGGGCGTTGCTCGCTGAACACGCCGAGGCGGGCCTGCGTTTGATCGAGATCGAGCGCGACCATCTGGCCGACTTGCCGCGGGTGGTCGAGCAGATCGGCAAACTGCCGCAACGTTTTGTGTTGTTTTGCGATGACTTGTCGTTCGAATCCGGTGAGGGCGATTACCGCGTGCTCAAAAGCGTGCTCGACGGCTCGCTGGAACAGGCGCCGGACAACGTCTTGCTGTATGCCACTTCCAACCGTCGCCACCTGGTGCCGGAGAAGGAAAGCGACAACGAAAACTGGAAACGCGTTGACGGCGAACTGCACCCCAGCGAAGCGGTGGAAGACAAGATCGCGCTGTCGGACCGTTTTGGTCTTTGGTTGTCGTTTTATCCGTTTACTCAAGAACACTTCCTCAACGTCGTCGAACACTGGATCGGCCAACTGGCCGCCAAGGCTGGTCTGAGCTGGCAGCGCGACGAAGAGCTGGACATCCTCGCCGTGCGTTGGGCCACCGGCCGCGGTAATCGCAACGGACGTTGCGCATACCAATTCGCCCGTTACTGGGTGGGACTGAAATTGTTGGAGCACAAGCCATGATTGATTTGCAACAAAGCGGCCAGGGCCTCGAAGGCTATGGCATGTTGGCTGCACAACTGGAATCGCTGCTGGCGGACGAGCGCGATTTTATCGCCAACGCCGCGCAGTTCTCGGCATTCCTGTTCAACCAGCTCGATGACCTGAACTGGGCCGGTTTTTACCTCAATCGCAACGAAGAGCTGGTACTCGGCCCGTTCCAGGGCCAGATCGCTTGCGTACGCATTCCGTTTGGGCGCGGCGTATGTGGCGCGGCGGCGGCCAGCCTGCAGACGCAGCGGGTTGAAGATGTGCATGCGTTTCCCGGCCATATCGCCTGCGACAGCGCCTCGAACAGTGAGCTGGTGGTGCCGTTGGTCAAAGAGGGTCGCCTGATCGGCGTGCTCGATCTCGACAGCCCGAAGCTCGCCCGTTTCGGTGCACAGGACCAGGCAGGAATCGAGCAACTGGCGGCGATTTTCCTGCGTCTGACCGACTGCTGATCACGCGCCAAGGCCAGCCTTGTGCAACAGGCTGGCCGTGTCCACGGCATCGATCTGCCGAGGATCGAGAAAGCGCTCGGCGTACTGCATATACACGCCGTCGTTGATGAACAATCCAAACAACTGCGCATCGATGTGCGCCTCGCGGCACATGGTCGCCATGATTCCCAATGCCTCGCTCAATGACTTGGCTTTCTTGTACGGGCGATCGGCAGCGGTCAGCGCCTCAAAAATATCGGCGATCGCCATCATCCGTGCCGGCAGGCTCATTTCTTCGCGCTTCAGGCGTTTGGGGTAGCCGGTGCCGTCCATTTTTTCATGATGCCCACCAGCGATTTCGGCAATGCTGTCGAGGTGGCCGGGGAAGGGCAGGTGACTGAGCATCATGATCGTCTGCACCATGTGGTGATTGATGATGTAGCGCTCTTCGCGGGTCAGTGTGCCGCGGGCGATGCTCAGGTTGTATAACTCGCCGCGATTGTATTTGTGGCGCGGCACATCCAGCTTGAAGCCCCACGGATTGTCTTCAGGGATCAACTCGTTTTTATCGCGATCGAGCAAATGTTCTGGCTTGTCCGCCAGCAGCTTTTCACTGACCGGCAAGTTTGGCGCAGGGGTTCGGGCCTGACGCTTGTTTTCTTCCCACGACACGCCCAGGCGGTCGTCCAGCGTGCGCAGCCAGGTGCGTTGGGACAGATCCTTCAGACGTTGCAAATCTGCCTCGGCCATCGCTTCGCTGCCCAGGTTGCAACGGGCGACAAAGGCAAAGTCTGCGTCCAGTGCGCACAAGGTCTGCTCGCGCATTTCGGCCAGCGTCGCTTCGTCTCCACCCAGGGCCAGCGCCTGCCAGTAATTGATCCAGGCATCGCGCTTGAGCACTTCGAAACGGGTTCGGATCTCGTGGATGCGATCGTTGATGGTTTCCAGTTTGGTGGCTTTGTCGACTACGTATTCCGGCGTCGTGACCTTGCCGCAGTCGTGCAGCCAAGCGGCAATGTGCAAGGCTTCCCATTCGTCCTCGCTGGGCTGATAAGTGCTGAAGGCGGGCGCCTGACTCGCTGCCGCGGCTTGAGCGAGCATCAGCGTCAGTTCCGGTACGCGTTGGCAATGTCCGCCGGTATACGGGCTCTTGGCGTCGATGGCCCCGGCGAGCAACTGAATGAAGGCATCGAGCAATTGCTTCTGTCTGGCTTGCAGGCGCTGGCTCTCGATGCTCACCGCCGCAGCGCCGGACACCGCTTGCAAGAAGGCGATACGGTCGGGGCGCAGTTTTTCCAGATCAGCCGGGGTGCCGCTGTCGTTGATCAACAGGATCAAAAGGCCGATGGTTTCGTTGTGGCGGTTGCGCAGACGGATACCTATGAGATGGATCCTCGGCGCTGCCATTGCCAGCAGCACTTTCTGCAAATCCCCTGCGTTTTCGAAACCGAAGTTGCTCACCACGTTGTCGGCGCTGACCAGTTGTTCAAACCACGCCGGACCCGCGCGCTCTTGCAGGTCGTGGCCCTGAATGTCGAACGCCTCCAGTGCTTGTGGCGCGCCATCGATTACCAGACCGTAAGGCTCCATGCGACTGCCGTCGTGTTCACGCAGATAAATCAGCCCAGCCTGAGCCTGGGCGATCTGCACCGTTTCAAACAGCACCCGTTGCAGCAGCGGTGCGAATCGGGTTTCGGCGCACAGGCTGTCGGTGATCCGGAAGAAGCTCGCCAAGGTGTCTTTCATCCGCGCCATCGACACGCTCAACTGGTCGACTTCCAGCACCGGCGAGCGTCGAGCCAGCGGAAAATTGAAGTCGAAACTGCGAATCGCATCGGCTTCCTTGACCAGCGCGTGCAAGGGCTTGACCAGAATTCGTGAGATCAGCCAGCCCAATGGCAGGCAAAGCAGCAAGGTGGCGAGGGTGATCAGCGCACCTTGCCAGCGCATGTGATAGGCATCGGCCAGCAATTCGTCTTCCGGCACTAGCAACGCCAGCTGCAAACCTTTCGGACCGCCTTCCTGAATGCTGCTGCGGGCAACAATCCATTGCCGGCCATCGGCATTCAGACGATTGCCGATGTGCTCAGCGGACAGCAGCCTATTGAGGCTCGGACTCAAGTCAGCCACTTTGGCCAGGTGTGCGGTGCTGTCATTGACGATAAGTCGGCTACTGTCGGGGTAGGCCACGGCGTTGCCGTCGGAATCGAACAGGGCGATTTCGGTGGACGGTGTGACGACATGTTTACGCAAGGTGGCAGACAGGGCTACCAGCGTCAGATCGGCGCCAATGACCGCGTTTTCGCCACTGCGTCGGGCCAGCGTAGTGCCGACGTTGTGGGTTGAGAAAAAGACGTAGGGCTCTGTGGTGATTTGTTCGGTTTGCTGGCGGGCATTGATGTACCAGGCGCGGTCGCGCGGATCGTAGGGATCCCGGGGATTGTCCTGCCGGCTGATCGGCGTCAATGCCTGATCGAAGAACAGTGACTGCGAGTGCACTTCGCCGCGCGGGTCATGCTCGATGCTCCAGACCTGATACGCCGCCGTTTCGGGGGCGCTGAGCAGTGTTTTCAGGGCCGCGTTGCGTAGCGGGCGCACCATGAAGAAATCGCCGTTGGCATAACCCAGATACAGCGAAGCGAGGTTCGGGTTGTCCGTGAGGGACTGGCTGAACGGCCTGAGCAGCGGCAATCGTTGTTCAAGCCCCGAAGCCCGGGTAGCGGGATTGTCCGCCAGCAGGCTCAGCAGGTGACGGATCGGCTGATAGGTGGCAGACATGTCCAGGCGCACTTCCTGCTCGATCCGATCGAACAGCTTCTCGCTACTCGACAGGATGATCTGCGTCGTCTGGCGATAGTTGAACAGCCCCAGCACCACGCCTGTGAGCAACAGGAGAAACGTGAACATGACACTGATGTGTACGTGCAGCGGAAACCGGCGTTGCTCCGGGTGCAGTGGGCTGGGCATTTCGGGTTCTCCATGATGGTTAACTCACTGCTCAGCGCCAAGCATAGTTAAGGCAAGCTCATTGTGCTTTGGTCAGACAACGCCAATTGTTGTTGCAAGGCTTGCTCCAGTTCGAGCATCGCCCTGTTGCTCGCCTCGCAGAGTCGGGCGATCTCATCTGTTGGCAAAGCCTGCGCGCAGGCCTGTTCAAGAGCATTGCAACATTCGATCACCTGCGTCGCCTGCGCGATGCGCGCGGCGCCCTTGATTTTGTGAGCGACTACGGCCAACGCCCCGCGATCTTGTTGCGGCGATAGCGCGAGCAGTTCCTGTCGGTCGAGACGGCTGCTTTTTAGCAGCTCGACCAGCAGTCGTCGGGCTTGTGTCGGGTTGCCGCCGGTCAACAGGTTAAGGCTTTGCAGGTTGAATGCCGCAGGCTGCGACGCTGGAGTGATGCCGTCGACCCACTGGCTGAGGAGACTCAGGCTCAAGGGTTTGAACAGGCAGTCGTCCATGCCGGCTTGTTTGCAGCGTTGTATTTCTTCGGGTTGCGCATTGGCCGTGAAACCCAGCACGGTGCAGGGCGGCCAGCGGTTCTGCAGCTCCTGCTGGCGAATGGCACGGGTGAGCTCATAACCGTTCATCACTGGCATGTTGCAGTCGACAATCACCAGATCAAAGCCGCCATCCATCCACCGTTCAAGTCCACTGCGGCCGTTCTCGGCGAGGCTGAAGTGATGGCCCAGGAATTCCAGTTGCTGACACATCAACAGGCGGTTGGCCGGGTGGTCATCGACCACAAGCACCCGCAGAGGCGTTAGCGAAGTCTTGAGCGCGGGTTCGTTTCTGGTCGTGCTCACCTGGACAGGCAGAGTTTCCAGCGGCAGCGAAACGCAGACCTGAGTGCCGATTCCGGGCTGGCTGCTCAATTGCAACTGGCCGCCCATCATTTCGCACAGGTTGCGACTGATGACCAGGCCCAGACCCGCGCCGCTTCTGGCCTGCTGATGGCTGTTTTCCGCTTGCGCGAAAGGTTCGAACAAGCGTTGCTGATCCTCCGCACTGATACCGACGCCGCTGTCCTGTACGGTCAGTTGCATCAGGGCCCGTGCAGGCATCTCCGTGTTCATCAGATCGAGGGTAATCCTGACGTGACCGTGCTCGGTGAACTTGATGGCATTGCTGACTAGATTGGACAGCACTTGCTTGAAGCGCAGCGGGTCCAGATCGACATCGACCGCCAGGTCCGGCGGGTTGACGATGACTTGCAGGGCGAGATTCTTTTGTCGGGCGAGGCCGTCGAAGATTCTGGCAACCGACGCCACCATGTCGACCAGATTCACCCGTTCAGGACAAAGACTCAGGCGCCCCGACTCGATCCGTGCAATGTCGAGAATGTCGCCGATCAGGCCCAGCAGATCCTTTGCCGAATGGTAGGCCGTATCGATCGACGAACGATCCGGATGCTGCGTGTCCATGCGTTTGAGCGTCAGTTCGAGCATGCCGATCACGGCGTTCATCGGGGTACGGATTTCATGGCTCATGGTGGCCAGAAACGTGCTTTTGGCGCGGTTGGCTTCATCCGCCTGTTCCTTGGCCGCGCGAAGGTCTTCGAACAGCTGGCGGCGTTCACTGATGTCGATCCAGCCACCGATGATGCCTTTCACATCGCCGCTGGAGTCGCGATAGGGAAGTATCCAGTGATAGATCGTCAGGCGGCGGTTGCCGATGTGCAGCGGCCGGTCGAGCACCAGCGGAGTGCCTTCTGTGACGACGCGCTGATAATCGGCTTGAAAGGCCTGTGCCTCGAAAGCGTTGCTCAGGGTGCCCTGCATGACGCTTTTGCCGATAACGTCCTCACGCTTGGCATTGAAGGCTTCGAGGTAGCTGTCATTGCAGCTTTGCAACAGGCCCTGGCGGTCGCGAACGTAGATCGGATGCGGTGTACCGTTGACCAGCGAGCGCATGAATTCGAACTGGTCGTTAAGGGCACGTTCGGCCGCCTGGCGTTGTTTGATCTGGTGTCGCATATAAGCATTCCAGGCCAGCAACAGCAGCAGAATCAGGCAAGCGGCAGTGATCATTTGATAGAACAGACGCTGGTAGTTGTGCCAGATATTCTGGGAGGCGGTGGAGTAACCGCGCCACCGGCCATTGATCACACCCAGCTCTTCCGGGGCAATGCTCAGCAGAGCTTTGTTGATGATCGAGCTCAGTTCCTTGTTGTCGCGAGCGGTCGCCAGAGAGAACGCGGCCTGACCGGTGCCGATGGTGGTGGTGATCTGCAATGGATGGTCAAAGATCCGCGAAGAAATGAAGTAATTGGCGATCACCAGCGAGTTCACCGCGCCGTCGACATGCCCCTCGGCAAGCAACGAAACGGCGCTGAAGGTATCGGCCGTTTCGATCAACTGAATGAGTGGAAACTCTCGGCGCAGGTACTCGACCATCGGGTTGCCCTGGGCGATCGCCAGTTGCTTGCCTTTGAGCTGGCCCAGATTGGTTGGGCCATCGGCGCTTTTGCGGGTCAGCAAGACATAGGAGTTTTCCAGGTAAGGGCGACTGAAGTTCAGGGCTTTTTCCCGTTCGGCGGTCGGCAGCAGTGCTGCAATCAGATCGGCTTGATGGCTGTCGAGTTGCTTGATCATGTCCGCGTCGTTGCGACTGCGGCGGATCTCGAAACGCAGGCCGGTACGCAATCGGATCAGTTCGAGCAGGTCGGCGCTGATGCCGCGGAAATTTCCATCATTGTCGAAGAAGGTCAGCGGCGCAAACGCCTCATTGACCACCACGCTCACGACAGGGTGCTGTTTGAGCCACGCCTCTTCGCGCTGGGTCAGTTGCATTTTCTGATCGGTGAGCAACAGGTCGCTGCCGGCACTCCAGCGTTTGGCGATGTTGTCGCGTTCGCTGCTTGGCACCGCTTTGAGAACGGTGTCGATGATGCCCAACAGGTGCGGATTGTTTTGGCGTACGGCGAAGCTGAACCCCTGGGCTTCCTGTTTGCCGAAATTGGCCATGCGCACGTTGTTGAGGTAGCCCTTGTTGATCATGTAATGCGTGGAAATGGTATCGCCAAGAAACACATCGGCCTGATCGAATGCCACGGCGTTGATTGCATTCTGGTAGGAGGGATAGCAGGTAATCAGCGCTTTTGGATACAGCGCCTTGACCTCGGGCAACGGCAGATAGTGATAGACCATGCTCAGTCGCAGCCCCGCCAGACCTTCGCTCAGTGAGCGGGTTTCGTCCTCGCGGGTGACGAGTACAGGCTGATCAATGGCATAGGGTGTGGAAAGTGCGAGGCTGGCGTTGCTCGCCTCGAAGCCGTTGGCTGTGCCGAGCAGGTCGACCTGGCCGTCGACCAGCGCGCGAATCGCAGCATCCCGGGAGGGGAAGCGCTGCACCCGGATTGGCAAACCGGTGGCCTGACTGAGGATTCCGGCGTAGTCAGCCGTCAGACCTTCGTAATCCTTTCCGCTGACAGTCATGTCAAAGGGTGGGTAGTCGGGCGCGGAAGTGCCGAGTATCAATTCGCTGCGCTCATGCAGCCACTGCCGTTGGGACTGTTCGAGCGCGACCGGGACCGACTCGCTTGCCGACCGGCTGAGCAAGACATAGTCCGCTGAAGCGCCAGGCATGGCGAACACGTTGGCGCTCAAGTACAGACCGGCGCACAACGCAATTAAATAGTCCTTTAAACGACTGGGCATGCGGGCTCTCACACGAGTGCGTTACGTTTGGCCATCTCGATAAGTTCTACAAGTGATTTGGCTTTGAGTTTTTGCATCAGGCGTTTTTTGTAGGTGCTGACGGTTTTATTGCTGAGGAACATGCCCTTGGCTATTTCCTTGTTGGTACGGCCCTGAGCAAATAGTTGCAATACCATCAACTCCCGATCATTGACGGATTTGAAAAGTTCCAGTTCTGCGTAACGAATATCGTCGCTGCGCACCGGATTCAACGCCTGGCTGGGGAAATAGTTGTAACCGGAAAGTACTGCCTTTATCGCGCTGACCAGTTCGCTCAAGTCTTCTTGTTTACAGACATATCCTGACGCGCCGGACTGCATGCAGCGAATACCGAATAAAGTCGGGCACTGGGCGGTCAGTACCAGGGTCTTCAATGGTGAACTCATGGCGTTGAAGCGGGCCAGCACTTCCAGGCCGTCGAGCTTGGGGATACTGATGTCGAGAATGATCAGGTCAGGCATGCACTCGCGCACCATCTGCATGGCATCGACCCCGTTATCGGTTTCACCGACGACCTTATAACCTTCATGTTCCAGCAGCATGCGAACGGCGAGACGGATGACCGGGTGATCGTCAACAATAAAAACGGAGTTCATAATCAAATCCCATACAAGCACGAATAAAGCGCGCACCTTAGCTCAGATGAATGAACACTCGCATGAACTGACTTGGCTCCAGTCGCGTTATCGGATAATTCCTACAATTAATAAGGAAAGGGACTACGGCCAAACTAGGATCAACGTAAGGAAGTGCAGGGATGGTATCGGCTTATAGTTGGCTGTGTTTGTTTTGCAAGTGCTGGATGTCAATAGTTATTTCATCACTGTTTAAGTGTGCTGATTCGTCGCTTTTTTGTTGTTGGTTGTTTTACCGTTATATCCCGGCATAAAACTGCAAAATGCACTCGTCGAAAATGACATTTCAGGTAGAAAATGATCGACAGGTAATCAGCCTGCCGGCGGTACCGGCCGGCTGAATACGCTGGATCAGTGGCTGGAGCGCCCAGTCATTTCCAGTGCCATGTCGCTGGCGTAGCTGTCGGTCATGCCAGCGATGAAATCGATCATGCGCAAAAACGATGCGTGCAATGAACCTTGTGGGTCCGGCGCATTGTTGCCCAACAAATCGAGGATGCGTCGGCTTTTGAACGACGGAGTACGCCCATTGTGCTGTTCCAGCGCGGCGCCGCAGAACGAATTGAGCAGAATCTCCAGCGTCGTATAGGCGCCGATTTCGTGCAGGGTTTTGCGTTTGTCCTGAAAGATCTTCTTGCGCGCGATGTCCTTGGCGTTCAGCACACACCGCTTGGCCGGGCCGTGCATGTGCTCGACCAGATCGCCGTGCAACGTGCCGGCGAGCAGTGCGTCCTGTTGCTCGACAAAGGCCCGCGCGGCGGCGTTGGTCAAATGCTCGATGGCTTTGCCGCGCAGGATCGCCAGTTTGCGCCGCCGTGAATCCTGCGGACCGAGTTGGCGATAGGTTTCCGGTAAATCATCGCCCACGAGGCCGAGCAGCAGGGATTCGACTTCGGCGTACTCCAGCAACTCCATCTCAAGACCGTCTTCGAGGTCGATCAGCGCGTAGCAGATGTCGTCAGCGGCCTCCATCAGGTACACCAATGGATGGCGCGCCCAGCGTTGGTCTTCCAGTTGCGGCAGGCCGAGCTTGTGGGCAATTTGCTCAAGCAGCGGCAGTTCGCTCTGATAGCAGCCGAACTTGTGCTTCTTGTAACCGAGGGAGTCGGCGTGACGAGCCGTCCACGGATACTTCAGATAAGTGCCGAGGGTGGCGTAGGTCAGGCGGGTGCCACCGTCGAACTGATGGTACTCAAGCTGCGTGAGCACGCGGAAGCCCTGGGCATTGCCTTCGAAGTTAAGGAAGTCACCGCGCTCGGCTTCGCTCATGCCGTCCAGCCAGCCACGCCCGGCCGCTTGCTGAAACCAGTGGCGAATGGCGTCTTCACCGGAATGGCCGAATGGCGGATTGCCGATGTCGTGAGCCAGGCAGGCCGACTGCACAACCATGCCCAGGTCGGCAGGATCACACCAGTCGGGAAGGGCACTGCGCAGG
Organism: Pseudomonas sp. N40(2020); assembly: GCF_014472415.1. Taxonomy (GTDB): domain Bacteria; phylum Pseudomonadota; class Gammaproteobacteria; order Pseudomonadales; family Pseudomonadaceae; genus Aquipseudomonas. Next base: position 73,664 of record NZ_JACSZV010000025.1, on the reverse strand, counting down.
GTTTCGCCAACGCGCATGCCCAGCGAACGGCCCACGCAGCTGACTTCCAGCGAGTGGGTCAGGCGTGTGTGGATATGATCATTACTGGTGACCGGGTGCACCTGGGTTTTACGGCCCAGGCGACGGAAAGCTCCCGAGAAAATGATGCGGTCATGGTCTTTATGAAAAGGGCTGCGGCCAAGCTCTTGCGGGCTGTACAGCGGCTTTCCGAGGCGTTCGCGGTTGAGCAGGGTTTGCCAATCCAAGGCTGATTCTCTCCGTCAGGTGACTGAATTGACCTAGCTTCCCGGTTCAGCCGTATGCCTGCAAGCGGAACTATAATCCTGCAGCATCGATATCGATCAACAGCAGGCGTTCGCCATTGTCGAAGAACTGCCCGGCCGTCAGGCAATACTGATTGCTGGTGGCATCTCGGTAGGTATTGGAGAGGGTCAGGCGCCGTTCGTCCCAACCTTCGGCCAACAGATGATAGAAGTACGGACGCCACGACCAGTTGTGTCCCAGATAGCGGTTGTCGGCGATCCAGCCGTTGTGGCGCCATTCCAGATTGGGGGTCAGTTGCGTGCCGTGGCGGTCGCACTGATAAAACCGCAGCAGCCATGGAAATGCTTCCAGGTGGGGCAATGCACTGAGTGGCGCACGGGCTTGCGCCCATTTTTGCAGGATCGCCATCAATTCACTGAGTTGCTGGCGCATCTGCATCAATCGCCCACGCTCGGCGAGCTTCTGCTGAACGTAACGCTGGCGCAGCTCGGCAAAGCGCTGCACAAAGGCGTCGGTGGCAAAGAACGCCTCCTGCGCCCGAGCGAACAGGAAACCCTGTACGTAGCGCGATCCGCATTCCAGAGCGAAATTCAGCTGCGCCTCGGTTTCGACCCCTTCTGCAATGATCCAGCAGCCGGTTTTCTCGGCCATTTGCGCGAGGGCCTTGACCACATCACTGCTCGGCCCGCCCAACGCGGCGGCCTGAAACAGTCGCATGTCGAGCTTGAGGATGTCCGGTTGCAGCGCCAGCACCCGATCGAGTTGCGAATAACCGGCGCCAAAATCATCAATGGCAATCCGCGCCCCAGCGTCGCGATAACGCGCAACCACTTCGGCCAGACGTTGACCATTGCCGCCCAGTTCGGTGATCTCGAACACAATACGCTGTGGATCAACGTTGTGTCGCGCCAGTTGCTTGAGGCTGGGCAGGGCCTGGTCGGGGCGCAGGCGACTGATCCAGCGCGGCGACATATTGAGACTGAGAAACCAGTCAGCCGGGGCTTCATGCAGACGGCTCAGGGCGTTGTCGCGGATCTGCCGGTCGAGGCGGCGCAGGGCCATGGCCGGCGTGCGCGGGTCAGCGAACAGCGGCCCGACCGAGGTCAATTGTCCATCGCTCTGGCGCAGGCGGCCCAAGGCTTCGACGCCGGCGATGCGTCCAGTGGCGGTATCGATGAAAGGCTGAAAACAGGCGAGCGGTTGCCCGTCGATCACGGGGCCTCCTTAGTCGTTCTTGTTCTGGTTGAAACCTGCCGACCGGGTAGGCGTTCAGGATTGAACCTCTTCTAGAAAGAGGTTCATCCCGAAGGTATTGCAAGAATGTAGCCAGTTGCGAGAGGTCAGCGTTTACCCGAACTCTGCATGACCAGTTTGATCAGTGGCCCGAGGCTGGTACCGAGGCGAACCAGTCGGGTCAGGCCACCGACGCCGCCGCTTTTCGCGCCCTTACCGGTGATGAAACCCAGCAGGGTGACAGCGGCCACGCCCCACAACGGCGCGTGTTTGATGCCGAATCCGCCTTGCAGGTTTTGCGACATGCCGCGCATGCGCTGCAAGGGTTGCAGCACTTGCCCGGCTTCGTGACGGATTTCCTGACGATGCATTTCCATGCGCAGGCGGATCAGTGCCTTGCGCATTTCCCGACGAGAGCTGTTATGTGGAAGTTCAGGCAGGCTCATGGCAGCAGACGCTCCCGGTCGTTGGCCAGCTCTTCGAGCGTGCCGTGGAAGGGTGAGGATTCATCGAAGACCGCAGCCTTCAGGCGCACCCCGCAGAACGCGGCCGCCAGTGTGTAGAACACGCACAGGCCGATGATCGCGGGCAGACGATAGGTGTCCCAGAACACGATCAACACCAACGTCGACAAACCTACCAGCAACAGAAGGGCAAACACCAAGGCCAAGCCTGCGAACAGCAACAGGCTGACGGTACGTGCTTTCTGCTCCTGCAATTCGATGCCGAACAATTCGACATGACTGTGCAGCAAGCCAAGGACAGCGGCGCCCAGACGCCGCGTGGAGGAAGTGGTGCCCGCAGCCGGGCCGGATTCACCGATCGACATAATCAGCGCCGAGTAGCCAGCAGGCCGATCAAGAAACCTACACCGGCAGCGATGCCAACGGATTGCCAAGGATTGGCCGACACGTAGTCTTCAGTGGCGGTGACCGCCGCCTGACCGCGCTCGCGCAGGGTGTCTTCGGTCAGCTTCAGGGTTTCCCGTGCACGCAGCAGGCTGTCGTGGATCTGTTCACGCAGCTCATCAGCCTGATCGCCGGCCAGAGTGGCGGTGTGCTCGAGCAACCGTTCGGTGTCGGCGACCAATGTCTGGAAGTCGTTCATGAGGATTTCTTGAGCAGTCTTTGCCTTGATGCTGGCCATGGGTGGATCTCCGTAAGTGGCGTCTGAAGCGTTCGAGTATGAGCCTTGCGCGAAGGTTCAGTACAAATGACTGGTACAGCTTTTGCTATGTCGTGGTGCGTCGCCCGACAGTCGTGCGCTGTTGCCGAGCGTACAAGCGGGAAAACCTTAACTCAAATAACCACGGTTCGTATCAGGGCATCGACCTTGTGCGCCAAAGCGGTTCATCGGACAGCCTGATCCATGACTGCGCGGTCGCAACTTGGTGCATGAAATGCTCGTATGAACTGATTTGGTGCTCTATTTACCTGCCAGGTCTGCCTCTTTATGGAAAATCTGCAAAGCGCTGTGGACACGTTGGTTCACAGCTCCAATACGTTGTTCATTCTGATCGGTGCGGTGATGGTGCTGGCGATGCACGCCGGTTTCGCATTTCTGGAAGTCGGTACGGTGCGCCAGAAAAACCAGGTCAACGCCTTGTCGAAGATCCTCAGCGATTTCGCCGTCTCGACCCTGGCCTATTTCTTTATAGGCTATTGGATCTCCTACGGCGTGACGTTCATGCAGCCGGCGGCGGTGCTGAGTGCCGATCATGGCTATGGGCTGGTGAAGTTTTTCTTTCTGCTGACCTTTGCCGCAGCGATCCCGGCAATCATCTCCGGCGGCATTGCCGAGCGGGCGCGTTTCGTTCCTCAGTTGTGTGCCACAGCGCTGATCGTGGCGTTCATCTATCCGTTTTTCGAAGGGATGATCTGGAACGGCAACTATGGCCTGCAAGCCTGGCTGACGGCGCAGTTTGGTGCGGCGTTCCATGATTTCGCCGGCTCCGTGGTGGTACATGCCATGGGCGGCTGGCTGGCGCTGGCGGCGGTGCTGCTGCTTGGCCCGCGCAATGGGCGTTATCGCGATGGTCGACTGGTCGCGTTCGCTCCGTCGAGTATTCCGTTTCTGGCTCTGGGCTCGTGGATTCTGATTGTCGGCTGGTTCGGCTTCAACGTAATGAGCGCACAGACGCTGCAGGGTGTCAGCGGACTGGTGGCGGTCAACTCGTTGATGGCGATGGTCGGTGGCACGGTGGCGGCGTTGATCGTCGGGCGCAATGACCCGGGCTTTCTGCACAACGGCCCGTTGGCCGGGTTGGTGGCGATCTGTGCAGGTTCTGATCTGATGCATCCGGTCGGCGCACTGGTGACCGGCGCCATTGCTGGTGCTCTGTTCGTCTGGTGCTTTACCGCCGCGCAGGTCAAATGGCGCATCGACGACGTCTTGGGCGTATGGCCGTTGCACGGATTGTGTGGCGTGTGGGGCGGGATTGCCTGCGGGGTTTTCGGCCAGACAGCGCTCGGTGGTCTTGGTGGCGTCAGCCTGATCAGCCAGTTGATCGGCACTGCGCTCGGCGTGGCGGTGGCGCTGATCGGCGGCTTCGTCGTTTACGGCGTGATCAAGGCGCTGCATGGCCTGCGCCTGAGTCAGGAACAAGAGTATTACGGCGCCGACCTGTCGTTGCACAAGATCGGCGCGGTGAGTCAGGACTAATTTTCAACATCGTCGGCCCCGGGATAAAAACCGTGCAGCAGGCGATAGCGATCAATGCGCACCTGATCGACTTTCTCCTGTACCTGATGCGCTGGCAGGCCGAGCATGATCAAGGCATGCGAGGCGAGCATCAGGCTCGATTCCAATAGTTCCGGCACCACCTCGGTGGCGCCGGCGGCCTTCAGTTCGGCCCATTGGCTGTCGTCACGGGTGCGCACCAGAATCGGCACGTGCGCATTGAGTCGACGAGCTTCCTTGAGGATGCGCAGGGCGACATCGCTTTGATCCACGGCAATCACCAGCAATCGCGCACGCATCAGGCCGATGGCGGTCAGCAGTTCGCCGCGAGAGGAGTCGCCGTAATGCACGTCACTTTCCCCGCTCGAGGCTTCCTGTACCCGCACCGGGTCGTTGTCCAGAGCGATGTAAGGCTGCTTTGCGTTGCGCATGAAACGGCCGATCGATTGACCGACGCGCCCGTATCCGCAAATCACCACATGCTTGTCGAGACTGGCGTTGAGCGCGCTGATCTCCTCTATCTGTGCTTCCTGATTGGGTTTGCGGTGCAGGACCGCGGCGATACGTGGTGCCGCACGCAGCAACAGCGGTGTCAGCAGCATTGAGCAGAACGTGGCCGCGAGCAGCAGGGCGCCCAACTCTGCCGGCATCAGGCTGTTTTGTTGCATTTGCGCCATCAGTGCGAAGCAGAACTCTCCCCCTTGGGCCAGCGCCAGACCACTGCGCCAAGCGGTTTCACTGTCACTGCCGCGCCATTTCACCAGCAGCGCCACCACGATGCCCTTGATCACCATCAAACCGAGGGTCAGGCCGAGGATCAGCAGACTATGGCTGACGAACAATTGCAGGTCGATCAGCATGCCGATGCTGACAAAAAACACCCCGAGTAAAATGTCGCGGAAAGGCCGGATATCGGCTTCGATCTGATGTCGGTAGTGGCTTTCACCCAACAGCATGCCGGCGAGAAAAGCGCCAAGGGCAGGGGACAGGCCGAGCAAGTGAGTCAGCCATGCGGTCAACAGCACGATCACTAGCGCCAACAGTACGAACAACTCAGCCGAGCGCGACGCAGCCACTTCATGGAACAGCCGAGGCAACAACCAGCGACTGGCGAGCAGCAGGCCGACAAACAGCACCACGGTTTTCGCCAGGGTCATCGGCAATGCCCAATACCAGACCTGATCACTGCTTCCGGCGAACACCGGCACCAGGGTCAGCAGCAAGACCGCGACCACGTCCTGAAACAGCAGAACGCCGACGGCATTCTGGCCGTGACTGCTGAACACTTCGCCGAGGCTACCCAGCTCTTTGGTCACGATCGCCGTGGACGACAGCGACAGTCCTGCGCCAAGCAACAGTGCAGAAGTCATCGGCATGCCCAGCGACATCAGCAGCAGACCCAACAGCGCCGTGCTGATCAGAACCTGCTGGCTGCCCAGACGAAATACGACCTGGCGCAGCGCAATCATCTTCGACAGGGAAAACTCCAGGCCCAACGAAAACAACAGGAACACCACACCCAGTTCAGCCACGTCGGGGAGGTGTTCACTCTCGTTGACCCAATCGAATGCACTCGGCCCAACAAGCAAGCCCACGCACAGGTAGCCCAACACCGGCGGCAATCGCAGGCGACGGAACAGCGCAATCACCACGAGGGACGAGGCGAGGATGATCAACAGGTTGGCAAACACTGGACACTCCGATGTCAGGGCTCTGGCTTTTCAAGCGTAGAGGCAAAAAGACCGGGAGCATTGCGTAATTGGTTTTTCAGCGGGCTGATTTGCGTCAGGGTTTTGCGAGTGAAACGCCACAAATACGCTTAAGCCTTCGGGCTGCGGTGGCTCGACGGGTTTTCAGGGGCGGCATAGAATAGGCGCACTCATTTCTGGGTCGAAGCCATCATGCCTCCTGAATGTCAGCTGTTCGGCACCTTGGGGTGTCATCTGTGTGAAGTCGCGGAAGCTGAACTGATGCCCTTTGTCGAGCACGGCTTGCTCGTTGAGCTGGTTGATATCGCCGAGGACGAGCACTGGTTTGAGGCTTACAGCCTGCGGATTCCGGTACTGCGTCGAATCGATACCGGGGCGGAACTGGACTGGCCGTTCAGCGCCGATGAGGTCGTGGCGTTTCTCCGTTAATCAGCTTTCGTGCTGCATCCCGCTGGTCGCTCACGAGCATCCAGCCCTTGGCACTTCCCGGTTTGTTCGGTTACTGTATGTTCATACAGTAACTGGGTCAGAGGGATGAACCGTGGTCAATGTCGAACAGTTGAAGAACAGCGTTAACCGGATGTCGGTTGATGTGGTACGCGAGGCCGTTCTCGAATTGCGCCTGGACGGGTTGGTCACGGAGGGCAAGACGCCATTCAACAAACTGCATTTCAATACCTGTTTTGCCGAGATCGAAGCCCTGTTTCAGCGAGCCGGTTATCACAAGCAGTTGGATGTGGTCGGTTATCAGGGTTTGCTCTACGCCTTGTACGACCCGGGCCGCTGGGAGGCGGTCGACGTGTTGCGCTGGCTCAAGGAATTCACCGAGGCGGCGGCGCTCAAGTCGATTCCCGCCTGAGGATTCAGCGCTAGGTTCGTTTCCCCAGTGTTGGATAATGCCGGACTGCTTTAATGGTTCGAGTTTCCATATGTCCACATCAACATTTTCCGCTGCACAGAATCAGGCCAGCACACTGTACCTGCCGCCGGGTACTTGGCTGACCGTACTTGATTGTTTGTGCGAGCATTTCAGTGCCATTGGGCGCGAGCAGTGGCTGGACCGGATTGCCCGGGGGCGGGTGCTGGATGGCCAAGGTCAGCCGATTGCGTTGGACTTGCCCTACAAGGAAGGCCTGCGGATTCACTACTTTCGCGAAGTGCCGGACGAAAAACCGATACCGGTGGTCGAGTCGATTCTTTATGCCGACGAACATCTGGTGGTGGCTGACAAACCTCACTTTCTCCCGGTGACCCCGGCCGGCGAGTATGTCGAACAAACCTTGCTGCGCAGGCTGATTCGTCGGCTGGACAATCCTCATCTGGTGCCGCTGCACCGGATCGACCGGCATACGGCGGGGCTGGTGATCTTCTCGGCTAATCCGCAAACCCGTTCCGCGTATCAGTCGCTGTTCCCGACACGGCAGATCGACAAGCGCTACGAAGCGATTGCTCCGGCATTGCCTGAACTCAGTTTCCCCTTGGTGCACAAAAGCCGCCTTATTGATGGCGAGCCTTTTTTCCGTATGCAGGAAGGTCCGGGCGTCAGCAACACCGAAACGGCTGTGGAAGTCCGGGAGAAGAACGGCGATCTCTGGCGCTACGGCCTGTATCCGGTGACCGGCAAGAAACATCAACTGCGCGTGCACATGACCGCGTTGGGGGCGAGCATCTGCAACGATCCGTTTTACCCGGATGCACTGAAAGACGTCGAGGATGACTACGCCAATCCACTCAAATTACTGGCACAAGGGCTGCGCTTTATCGATCCGGTGACCGGTGAGGAACGTGAATTCGAAAGTCGCATCACCCTGCAATGGTGACATCGGTGCCATTTTTCGAGCGCCCATGAAAAAGCCCGCATATCTATGCGGGCTTTTCTGTATCCGGTGTCGACCCAGAGCTTACAACTCTTTAACGGTACGAACCTGATCCTTGTTGATGCGGGTTTCTTTGCCGTCGAGCTGTTTGAACTCGTAGAAGCCCGAATCATCATCGTATTGCGGGGTGTCGACGGCCTGGATTTCGCGACCGTCATTCAAGGTGATCACTGTTGGCGACGAGCAACCGGCGAGGGTAGCTAGGCCCAGTGCGAGCATGAAAGTGGCGAGGGTCCGTTGAGTCATGAGTGTGTCTCCGAATGGGAATTCTTTTGGTTACTGAGCTTGAGACGTATACAAGGCGTGAGAGTTCCTTGAATAGTGTCAGTCTGACACAGTGTTGTGCGCATTTAACAGGTCGGGGGTGTTCAGGTTGGCCAGCCGTGGGTCGTTGTCGGGACAGTGCAGCGCGGTGGCGCCGAGACCGCGCATGACCCGCCCGGGGCTGCGTTCCCCGGCATTCCAGGCGTCTTCGAAGGCTGGTAAGAGGGCGACCGGGATCACGCACAACAACGGTTCCCAGTGCTCGTCATGGCGCAACATTAATGGTTTGTCATGATGCAGATTCGCGGTCTCGCGCATGCTTTGTAGCAACGCACCATCAATACGCGGGACATCGCAGGGCAATACCAGCAGATGCGAATGGCGTGCGGCTTTCAGGCCGGCGCGAATACCGGCCAACGGACCGGGAAAGTCACCCTCGTCGTCCACCACCAACTGATCGGCGAACGGCGCATAACGCTCACGATTACGGTTGCAGGAGATGATCAAGTCATCGGTGAGCGGACGGGTCTTGCGCTGTAGATGCGCAATCAACGGCTCGCCCAGCCACTCCACCAGACCTTTGTCCTGACCACCCATGCGTTGCCCGCGTCCACCCGCCAGAAGCAAGATGGAGCAGGGCGGCAGTTGCGTGTCAAAGGTCATGGCAGCTCTCCGGAGGGGCGGCGAAAAAAGGGGGCGCTGTGATATAACACCGGGCTGTTTTCCCTACAACTGGAAGAGCCTATGAAAGCCAAGGCTGATGTACCTTTCGTGCCGCTCAATATTGCGGTTCTGACTGTCAGCGATACCCGAACCCTGGAAACCGACACTTCAGGCCAGGTCTTCGTCGACCGCCTGGCGGCCGCCGGCCACAATCTGGCAGCGCGGGTCCTGCTCAAAGATGACCTCTACAAAATTCGCGCGCAAGTCGCCAACTGGATTGCCGACGATGTCGTACAGGTGGTGCTGATCACCGGTGGCACCGGGTTCACGGGCCGCGACAGCACCCCTGAAGCCGTCACGTGTCTGCTCGACAAGCAAGTGGATGGGTTTGGGGAGTTGTTCCGGCAGATATCGGTGGCCGATATCGGCACCTCGACCGTGCAATCCCGAGCGCTGGCCGGTCTGGCCAATGGCACGCTGGTTTGCTGCTTGCCGGGTTCGACCAATGCCGTGCGTACGGGGTGGGATGGGATTTTGGGTGAGCAACTGGACGCTCGTCACCGTCCGTGCAATTTCGTTCCTCATCTGAAACAGGCAGCGCCTTGTGAATCCCGTGGGTAAGCCGGGCAAGACGGGCTCGTTGATGCCCGTCGAAGTGGCGCTGGCGCGACTGCTGGAAATGGCCGAGGCCTCGCCAATCGTCGAGCACGAATATTTGCCACTGGCTCAGGTCGAGGGTCGGGTACTGGCCGAAGATCTGGTTTCGACCCTGGATCTGCCACCTTGGCCCAACAGTGCCATGGACGGATATGCCTTGAACCTCTCGGACTGGGCGGGCGAACCGCTGCCGGTTAGTCAAAAGGTGTTTGCCGGGCAGTCTCCGGAAGCTTTGAAACCCGGTACCTGTGCGCGAATCTTCACGGGGGCGCCGATACCACCCGGTGCCAATTGCGTGGAAATGCAGGAAAACGCTGACGTTCAGTCCGATGGAAGCGTGCGTTTCGTTGAAGCTCTGAAGATCGGGCAGAACATTCGCCCCCAAGGCCAGGAAACAACCGTCGGGGAACTGATACTTCCCGCCGGAACGCGACTTGGTCCGATTGAACAAGGCTTGTCCGCGTCGCTGGGCTGCGCCGGGCTGAAAGTTGTGCGCAAGGTTCGAGTTGCGGTGATTTCTACTGGCGACGAACTGGTCGAACCGGGTCAGCCATTGGGACCGGGGCAGATTTACAACAGTAATCGGGTGTTGCTGTGCAGTTGGTTACTGCGTCTGGGCTGTGAGGTGATCGACGCTGGCATTCTTCCTGATGACCTTGCCACCACCCGTGCCCGGCTCGGTGAGTTGCAGAATGTTGATCTGATACTTTCCACCGGTGGTGTATCAGTAGGTGAAGCGGATTTTCTGGGTATTGCCCTGCGAGAAGAGGGCGAACTGGCCCTTTGGAAACTGGCCATCAAGCCCGGAAAACCGCTGACATTCGGACATTTCCGCAATGTGCCGGTCATCGGCTTGCCTGGTAACCCGGCGTCGACGTTGGTGACCTTTGCTCTGCTGGCTCGCCCCTACCTGTTGCGCCGGCAGGGAGTGCGGGATGTCGAGCCTCTGAAGTTCCCGGTGCCGGCAGGCTTCACCTGGCCGGTTGCCGGCAATCGCCGTGAATACCTGCGTGGGCGTCTCGAGCAAGGGCGAGCGACGATCTATCGCAACCAGAGTTCCGGTGTGCTGCGCAGTGCCGCGTGGGCAGATGGATTGGTTGAAGTGCTGGAAGGCCGCACTCTGAATGTAGGGGATGAGGTCGTTTTCATTCCACTGAGTGATCTACTGGGCTGATCGAGCGTAAATGCAGGCGTCGGCTGAAACAGTCGATGCCTGCAATGTTTCTCTGAGTCAATGGCTGATCAGCGTAACAAGCTGGTCGAATCGGCTATTGGCCACCCAACCCAGCAGAGCCAGTACTACTGCTGTTGCACCCGCCGAATAGGCAAGACGGTGTTTGATTGTTCTGACGTCACTACGAACTTCGTCCATGTCCCGTCGAATGTATTTGAGGTGGGTTTCCAACTCGGTAACACGAGGTTCCATATCAACTTCTCCAGTGGTCTTGGCGTTGCTTTTGAACTCGGACTTGGGGTTCGCGCGACTTTCGGCGAGAGGGCCAACCGGACTCACTGGCATTCTGGCTTCAAGGCTCTGCATGGAAAAATCCAACAGCGGCTGTTTCGAATAGAAGCCAGTAACCTTTTCCATCTGTCGAGCTGTTAAAAAAACTCGGGGTGTATCGACTCATTACATGCACGTCCTTGTGTTATTGGGATGATTGATACCGCCGACACACGGTGAACCAATGGCCGAGCTTGGTCAATTAAGCCGATTCCTCTTGTTTTGTAAGAAAAAATACCGCTGTGTAGGACGCCTCGTCCGGTCGCTTGAATTAATTGTCATTCTTGCGGCTTTTTTACGTGCCGCTGCGGTCAAGATGTTTCAACCGATTCAATTCAGGGAGTGACGCTATGAGTGAACGCCGGGCACTGTTGATTCTGCATGGCAAGCAGGCACTCAACGAGGCGGTTCGCGCCGCAGTCGAGGACAAACGCAAGCAAGGCTGGGAATTGGCAGTGCGTCTGACGTGGGAGGCAGGCGATGCCCAACGATGGGTGGAGCAAGCGCTGGCGGAAGGCTATCGGAAGATCATTGCCGGTGGCGGAGACGGCACTTTGCGCGATATCGCCGAAGCTCTCGCGGCGCATCCGGGGAAAGCCAGTCTGGTACTTTTGCCCTTGGGGACTGCCAACGATTTTTCCCGCGCAGCGGGAATCCCGCTGGAGCCGGCCGAGGCGCTTGAGCTTCTCGATGTGCCGGCGCGTGATATTGATCTGGGTGAAGTGGGCGGGCAGATTTTTCTCAACATGGCCACCGGTGGTTTTGGCAGTCAGGTCACGGCCAATACTTCAGAGGATCTGAAGAAAGTGCTGGGCGGTGCGGCCTATCTGTTCACCGGTCTGTCACGATTCAGCGAGTTGCATGCCGCATATGGTGAGTTGCAGGGGCCAGATTTTCACTGGAGTGGTGAGTTGCTGGCATTGGGGATCGGTAATGGTCGTCAGGCGGGAGGCGGGCATGTGCTGTGTCCGCAGGCTCTGGTCGACGACGGATTACTGGATGTCAGCATCTTGCCAGCGCCACAGGAGCTGGTCGGCACGTTGAAGAGTCTGCTGAGCGACGGTTTTGGCATCGACAACATGTTTGTGCGAACCCGTTTGCCGTGGGTCGAAATCAAGGTCGCCGAGGGGCTGTACATTAATCTTGATGGTGAACCGCTGGAAGGCGAAAGCATGCGATTCGAGGCAAGGCCTGCGGCGTTGCAGGTGCACCTGCCGAAGGACTCGCCTCTGTTGACCGTCAAGCAGCCTCTCAGTCGTCCAGACTGATGATCTGTTCGCGCACGGCGAACAGCACCAGGCCTGCCACATCGTAGATTTGCAGACGCTTCATGATTTGCGAGCGGTGGGTCTCGACGGTCTTGATGCTCAAGCCCAGGCCGTTGGCAATTTCCCGGGTCGATTTGCCCCGCACGATCAAGCGCAGGATTTCCAACTGTCGGGCGGTCAGATTGTGCGAGTCGGCGATTTCCGGCTGTTGCTTCTGATTGCGGGTCAGCGCCTGGGTGATCACGGTGTGGGCGATGGCCGGACTCAAGTAACGCTCGTTGTTGCGCAAGGCTTCCAGCGCGTGCTCGAGTTCGGTGGCGGTGGTGTCCTTGAGCAGATAACCGTGGGCGCCGGATTCCAGTGCCTGCATGATCAGCGCGGGGTCCGTGTGCATCGACAGGATCAGCACTTTGCTCTGCGGACGCACCCGCTTGAGCCGTTGCAGGGCTTCCAGGCCGCCGGTTTCTTTCATGGATATGTCCAGCAGCACGATATCGGGGCTCAGTTGCTCGACCATCTCCAGCAACTGCGAGCCGTCGTTGGCCTCGCCAATCACCGCGTAACCGGGAATATCCAGCACCAGAGCGCGCACGCCGGCCCTGATCAGCGAGTGGTCATCCACCAGAAGTAAGTTACAAGTCAACGCATAACCTTATTCGTACTGGCCCGCTCGAGTGCGCGGGGCGCCCAGGGGAAAAGTGCTTCGATTTGAGTGCCTTTGCCCGGTTCGCTAATGACGCTCAGGGTGCCACCCAATTGTTCGATCCGTTCGGCCATCCCGGCCATGCCGCGTTGTCCTTCAAGACCCGGATTCGCGGCCGGAGCGAATCCCTTTCCGTCATCGCTGATCAGCAATGTCAGGCCTTTTGGCAGGCGTTGCACGCGTATCAACAGATTTGTCGCCTGCGCGTGACGCAGGATATTGGTCACAGCTTCCTGGGTAATGCGAAAGGCGGCGACCGCCATTTCTTCCGGGATGCCGTTGAGGCGCTGCTGGCAATCGAGACTCCAGTGCACGCTGGAGTTGGTCAATGTCTTGAGCAGGTGCGCGCGCAGGCTAGCCTCAAGACCGAGGCTGGTCAATTGACGTGGATTGAGAATGGCCGAGACATCGCGCACCTTGTTCAGTGTTTCTTCAAGGGTGTCGCAAAGCGCCGTGCATTGTTCCTGCAAGTCTTCCGGCATGCGCCGTTTGAGCCACTCGCTCTGTAGCTTGGCGGCCGTCAGCAACTGGCCTATATCGTCGTGCAGCTCGCGGCTGAGGCGATGGCGTTCGTTTTCCTGGACTTCCAGCAGGCGGTCAGCGAGTTCTTGCGGCTGGAATTTGATCGATTTGCGCGACAGCCGATATTGCACCCAGACGCAGGCGGTGGCGGCGATGTTCAGCAGCAACAGTCCCAGGCCGATCTGTGTGGAAAAACCATAGGTCAGCAGGCTGCCAAGTGTGGCTGCGATACAAAGTATGAGCGTGAACCGGCGTGCATTTTCCCGGGAGGGTGGCCATGTTGTGATCGACTTGAGGCTGGCGTACATAACGGATGGAGCCAATGGATTTTCGCTGCGGGCAGACCGGCCGGTGGCTGGCGGGTCTCTGTCTGAAAATGCTGTCAATTATGTTATTGATTTCAACGTGGTTCAGTGTACGTATTTTGACTGCCAACTTCGTAGGATGTCTTTCTCTGAAGTCACTGTGCCATTAACTTGAAGGCAACTAGTGGGCGGCATAATACCACTTAAGATACCGTTGGTCGCGTTCGCTATATATGTCCAATGAGCCAGCAAATACGCCATGTTGGACGCGAGTTCCATAACTGGGGGGAATCGATTTATTGTCATCGATAGATATCGGTGTTGCCTGAAGTTGGGTTCTTTAGACACAGGCAAACCCTGAGCCCGGCTGGAAATATTCGCCTCTGTCAGGTGTGATTATTTAATTCGATTTGTCGCTGGCAGGTATGAACTGTTCAATTGCGACATTGGACGATGCGAGACGGCGATCTTTCCAGCGGTGGATCACACCCTATCAGGCCTGGCGCTCCGAAAAGGACAAGAGGGGCAAGCGTTTGGCTGTGAGCGCTGGTTGAAACTCGGGTTGACCAACTTGAAAGGCGAAGGCCTCGATCAGCAAGGTTTGTTCACTGTTATCGAGGCTCAGTTGTCCGGTGTTCTGGTCGACCAGTTCAAGTTGCCAGGCCATCAGTGTGAAGCAATCCTTCAATGCATCCAGGGCCTGTTGGTGCAGGTCGACGTGGTCCTGAGCCAGATTGAGCAAGCCGTAAATATGCAGGGAAAACTCGGAAATCGCTTCAAGCGCCAGGGCTTCAGCTCTGCTGGCAAGCTTGAGGAGCGTGCTGAGCATGCAGTCGATGGCGTCCTTGTCGTTGCTGATCAGTTGCAGATGACTGAGGCATTCTTCGGACTTGGCCAGGAGCGTTTCAGCTTCGACAAGAAATTCGGGGAACCGTTGCGCCCACTCTTTACGGTCGATTGGCATGCTTATCTCCACAACGTCATGTCTGATGAGGGAATGCCGTGTGTGACGACGATCGTGAATCGTCGGGAGATCGCGCCCAGACGTGCAGTTACACAGGCTGAGAGGTTCCAGAGGGTTTGTTTCCGCTGAACTGCGATCGCACACAATAGCCTGACTCCGTTCATGCAATGAGAATGGCGTCACATTAATGGCTATTGGATATTGCGAATATCAGGTTGGGCCTGATTGTTACTAGGGGAATCCCTTAGGCGAGGGAACCTACCGTGCAAACCGAGGTCTCGCCGCGAAGACTTTAGCAGATGAAAAACACGGGGCCAGTAAAGCATGATGTTAATGTGACATCAATGCCCTGATGTGGCATTTTGATAGTGATTTCTGCGGGGATCAAGATTCGGCATTTACAGCCGATAACACCTCTTAGTGAATTCATCAGAACAAGCCCAGGAGTCATTGATGGCCGGCATTCTCGACACGGTAGACCAACGCACGCAACTGGTGGGTGAGAATCGCCTGGAAATTCTCATGTTCCGCCTGGCCGGACGGCAATTGTTCGCGATCAACGTGTTCAAGGTTCAGGAGGTTCTGCAACTGCCAAAGTTGACCCTCATGCCTCAGCGTCACCCGTTTGTCTGCGGTGTGGTCAATCTGCGCGGGCAGACTTTGCCGGTGATCGACCTTTCGCAAGCGATCGGCATGCGTCCACTGGTACCCGGTCCGAACAGCACCATCATCGTCACTGAGTACAACCGCTCGGTGCAGGCCTTCCTCGTCGGTGGTGTGGATCGCATCGTCAACATGAACTGGGAAGCCATTCTACCGCCGCCAACCAGTGCTGGCCGCCAGCACTATCTGACCGCGATCAGCAAAGTTGACGATCAGTTGGTGGAAATCATCGACGTCGAAAAAGTGCTCGCCGAAATCGTTCCGTACAACGCCAAAGTATCGCGCGACAAGCTCGATGATCCGGTGCTGGAACGTGCCCGTGGCCGAGAAGTGCTGCTGGTGGACGACTCCAACGTGGCACTCTCGCAATTGCGTGACACGCTTGGCCAGCTCGGCGTGAAAATGCACATTGCCAGCGATGGCCTGAAGGCGCTGAACATGCTCAAGGCCTGGGCCGACACCGGCGTGAACATGACCGACAAACTGCTTATGGTGTTCACCGACGCGGAAATGCCGGAGATGGACGGCTATCGCCTGACCACCGAAATTCGCAACGATCCACGCCTGCGTGGGCTGTACGTGGTGTTGCACACCTCGCTGTCCGGCAGTTTCAACGACTCTATGGTGAAGAAGGTCGGCTGCGACAATTTCCTCTCCAAGTTCCAGCCGGACAAACTGGTCGATGTGGTTCGCCAGCGTCTGATGCTCGATGAAGTGCCGGCCTGATAGCCCTGCTCAAAGGCTGACTTCATGTCAGCCTTTGATTCGTTGATGAAGCTCGTATAGGGTGGCGTTTTTTACCCATCAGGGAGCTGGCCATGCTGCGTCTGAGCGCGCTTTATCGTTACCCGTTGAAATCCGGCAAAGGCGAGGTTCTGCAAGGGATCAGCCTGGACAAGCTGGGGCTTGAGGGTGATCGACGCTGGATGCTGGTGGACGAAGCCAGCGGGCGTTTCCTGACTCAGCGCGCAGAAGCGAAGATGAGCCAGTTGTCGGCACTGTGGAATGCCCACGGCGGACTGACGCTCAGCGCACCTTCGCATGCGTCCATTGAAATCGCCGTGCCGGACAGCGGTGCCGAACTGCGTGGTGTGACCATTTGGCGTGACACCTTGCGGGTGCCGGACGCTGGCGATGACGCAGCGAAGTGGGTCAGCGATTTCATCGGTAAGCCGACCCGTCTGGTGCAGGTGCCTGTGGATCGTGCGCGTACGACGCAGGCTGGTTATGGCAAGGAGGACGATCAGGTCGCATTCGCCGATGGTTTTCCGTTGTTGCTGATCGGTGAAGCGTCGCTGCAGCACCTGGCGCAACAGGTCGGACGGCCGCTGGAAATGCTGCGTTTCCGGCCGAATCTGGTCATTGAAGGTAGCGACGCGTATGCCGAAGACAGTTGGAAGCGTATTCGTATTGGCGATGTCGAGTTCCGCGTAGTCAAGTCGTGCTCACGCTGCATCCTCACCACCATCGACCCGCAAACCGGCGAGCGCAGCGCTGATCGCGAACCGCTGGCGACGCTGCAAAAGACCCGCGCGCAGGCCGATGGCGCGATGTTCGGGCAGAATCTGGTGAATGACAGCAATGGTCGTCTTGAGGTCGGGATGCCGGTGGAAATTCTCGAGTAACCCAACCCTGAAATGAAAAATGCCCGTGTCTTTGGACACGGGCATTTTTATTACGCCGGGGGAAAGCCGTGGACTCAGCCGCGGTATTCGCACAGGTAAGCGGTGTCGACTGCGACTTTCAGTTGGAACTTGCTGTTGGCCGGTACGTTGAACTGGCTGCCGGCGGCGAAGGTTTCCCAATCGTTGCTGTCTGGCAATTTGACGCTCAGTGCGCCGGAAACAACGTGCATGATTTCACG
Organism: Pseudomonas sp. N40(2020); assembly: GCF_014472415.1. Lineage (GTDB taxonomy): Bacteria > Pseudomonadota > Gammaproteobacteria > Pseudomonadales > Pseudomonadaceae > Aquipseudomonas. Next base: position 56,525 of record NZ_JACSZV010000025.1, on the reverse strand, counting down.
CTGGGCCGTGCCGAATTCGTATTCGCCCGGAGCCATGACACCGATGGTCGCCGGACCTTCAGCGGTGCCAAAGGCGATCGACTTGACGGTACCGTCGAAGTACTCGTTGACTTTAAACATGGGCGATTCCTCGAAAAGGGCTAAAAAGTGGGGCGGCCAGTATGCACAAGGCCATTAACGCCGTCACGCCCCTAAAGCGGCAGAACCAGCGGCAGCAAGCGTGCGGTATTGCGCGCATCCTCCAGCGCCCGATGTTGCTGACCGCTGAACTGCATGCCGGCCAGTTGCAGCGCGCCGTTGAGCCCCAATGGCCGTTCCAGGCGCCGGGCCTTGGCGAAGCGTTGCTTGAGGTTCATATGCGGTACCCGGCTCAAGGCGCTGTCGAGTTGTAGCCGCTGCCATTCCTGCAATAACTGTTTGCGGTCGTAATCGCCCCAACTCGCCCAGCCTTCAAGACGTGTCTGATGCTGACCAAGCCAGCGCTCGAACGCTGGCCAGACCTCCGTCAAAGGCTGCGCCGTGTCGATATTGGCCTGGGTGATGTGCGTGAGTTCACGACAAAACGGCGTCAGCAATGGCCGACGTGTGGGTTTGACGAAACGCTGAAAGTGATCCTGTTCGCGCCCCGCACGATCGACCAGCGTGGCGCCGATTTCGATGATTTCCATTTCCGTAACCGGCCAGCCACCCTCGTCGGTGGTGGCTTCCAGATCAATGACCAGCCAATGGGGCATCGCAGGGTTCCTGATTTCCGCGTCCTGATAGATCAGAGCGTAGTCAAACCCTGCGTTTGCGCCTGGCGACTCACTCTACCTGCAACAGAACCTGACGATTTTTTACCTGATCGCCGACCTTGACCTGCACCCGCTTGAGCACGCCGTCGATGCCGGCCTTGAGCGGGTGCTCCATTTTCATTGCCTCCAGCACCACCAGCAGCTGACCTTTGCTAACCGGACTGCCCTCGCTGACGAGGACGTCGACGATGGCGCCGTCCATCGGCGCCTTCAAGGTGCCGGAGCTGACGCTGGTCTGACTGCCGATCACGGCATGAGTTCGATCCTGCAGGCGCAGGCTGCCGGGATGGGTGAACAGCCAGAGTTGCCCGACATCGAGGCGATAGGCGTGACGTTGGCGCAGGCCGTCGATTTCCAGCGTGACCGATTTTTCGCTGTGATTAATCAGTTTCAGTTCAAGGGAGCGTTCCGCGGTTTGCACCTGAATCACCTCTCCCGCGAGCTTGAGCAGTTGCACGGTCCAGTTCTGCTCATCGAGGCCAAGCCGATAGTGCAGCGGAACATTGGCGTTGTTGCGCCAATGGCTCAAGGGCGCTCGGTGCTGTCGAGCGGACGCCTGGTAAAACAGCACAGCGGCAATGGCCAGTTCTTCGGCACTCGGTGTGTACGGGTGCAGGCTTGGGTGATCGCTGAAGTGCCGAGGAATGAATCCGGTACTGAATTCGCCACTGATGAACTGCGGATGTTGCAGCAGGTTGTCGAGTAATCGCTGATTGCTTTGCACGCCCAGCAAGACGGTGTCCTGCACCGCACGCAGCAGTTTGCGCCGCGCCTCTTCACGGGTAGCGCCGTGAGCGATCAGTTTGCCGAGCATCGGGTCATAGAACGGGCTGACCGATTGCCCTTCGAACAGTCCGTGATCGATTCTTGCGCCGTGCTCAAGCGCCGGTTCCCATGCTTCGATGCGGCCGGTTTGCGGGAGAAAATCTTGCGTCGGATCTTCGGCGTACAGCCGTACTTCCATCGCATGACCATGGAGTTGCACTTGCTCCTGGGTCAACGGCAGCGGCTGCCCCTCGGCGACCGATAATTGCCAGGCGACCAGATCCAGCCCCGTGATCAATTCAGTCACCGGATGTTCCACTTGCAAGCGGGTGTTCATCTCCAGAAAGTAGAACTGCCCGCGCGCGTCGAGCAGGAACTCCACGGTGCCGGCGCCGACGTAATTCACCGCGCGCCCAGCCTTGAGCGCCGCTTCGCCCATGGCCTGGCGCAACTCGGCGGTCATGACCGGGCAGGGCGCTTCTTCAATGACTTTCTGATGGCGCCGCTGGATCGAGCAGTCGCGTTCGCCAAGGTAGATCAGGTGGCCGTGGTGATCGCCAAACAGTTGCACCTCGACATGTCGCGGTTCGATCAGTGCTTGTTCGAGGATCAATTCGTCGCTGCCAAATCCATTGAGGGCTTCAGAGCGGGCGGTACGCAGTTGTGCAGGCAGCTCGTCAGCGTTGTGCACAAGACGCATACCGCGCCCGCCGCCGCCGGCGCTTGCCTTGATCATCAGCGGGTATCCGATGCGTTCGGCTTCGCGCAGCAACGTTGCGTCGTCCTGTTCTGCACCTTGATAACCGGCAATGCACGGTACGCCGGCATCGAGCATGGCGAGTTTCGACAGGCGCTTGCTGCCCATCAATTCGATGGCGTCGGCGCTCGGGCCGATGAAGATCAGCCCGGCCTGTTCGCAGGTTCGGGCGAATTCGGCGTTTTCCGAGAGGAAACCGTAGCCGGGGTGGATTGCATCGGCCCCGCTGCGGCGAGCCGCGTCGAGGATGGCGGGGATGTTCAGATACGACTGCTGCACCGGCGCCGGGCCGATGTGCACGGCTTGATCGGCCATTTGCACGTGCAGTGCATCGGCGTCGGCATCGCTGTAGACGGCGACGGTGCGATAGCCGAGGGCTTGGGCGGTGCGCTGGATACGGCAGGCGATTTCACCGCGGTTGGCGATCAGGATTTTGTGGATGGCGGGCATGGGCTGTTCCCTCGAAAGTTGCGGTGTATGTGCTGGCCTCTTCGCGGGCAAGCCCGCTCCCACAGGGTCAGGTGGCCCACCCGGGTTTGCGTTTTTGCATGAACGCCATGGTTCCTTCGATTCCCTCGGCACCCGTCACCGCTTCGCTGAACCACTGCGCCGCCTCATCCAGCAGCTCACTTGATGGCTGCCCGGCACTGGCCAGCAGCAGTTGTTTGGTCATGGCATTCGCCTCTGGTGCACAGCACAAAACATGTTGCAGCACCTCATCCAACCGCTCGGCCAACGCTTGTGCATCCTGCTCGACAAAATGCACCAGCCCCAACCGCCGAGCCTGATGGCCGTCGAAACGCGCAGCGGTGAGGGCCAGGCGTCTGGTTTCAGTCAGGCCGATGCGTTGCACCACAAACGGGGCGATCTGCGCCGGTAACAGGCCGAGACTGGTTTCCGGTAAGCCGAACTGCGCTTTGTGGTCGGCAATTGCGATGTCGCTTACGCAGGCAAGACCGAATCCGCCGCCCATGACCGCGCCTTGCAATACGCAGATCAGCACTTGCGGCGCGTGCTGAGCTTCTTCGAGCAGCGCGCCGAACGTCCGATTCAAATCACGGTAAGCGTCGGCTCCCTGGGCGCGGGCACTGGCCATGTCCTTGATGTCGCCACCGGCACAGAAATGTCCGCCGCTGCCGCTGAGCACCAGGGCCCGAACAGTCCGGTCATCGTGAACGGCCGCCAACACGGCGCGCAATTCAGTGACCATCTGCAGGCTCATCGCATTGCGGCTGTCCGGGCGATTGAGGGTGATGTGCAGTACGCCGCCGTGCAGCTCCAGCAGCAGCGTCTGGCAAGCGGGCAGGGTGCTCATTTCTTTTTTTCCGGCAAAATACCCATCAGTTTGCAGATGATCCCCAGCATGATTTCGTCGGCGCCGCCGCCAATCGACACCAGTCGCACATCGCGATAGGCGCGGGCCACCGGGTTGTCCCACATGAAACCCATGCCGCCCCAATATTGCAGGCAACTGTCGCTGACTTCGCGACCAAGGCGCCCGGCCTTCAGCTTGGCCATCGAAGCGAGGCGGGTGACGTCCTGGCCTTTGATGTACTGCTCGGTGGCCTGATAGACCAGCGCTCGCAGGCATTCGATTTCGGTCTGCAGCTCGGCGAGGCGGAAGTGGATCACCTGATTGTCGATCAGTGCACTGCCGAAGGTCTTGCGCTCCTTGCAATACTCAATGGTGCTGTCGATGCAGTATTCCAGGCCCTTGATCATGTTCGCCGCACCGAACAGACGTTCCTCCTGAAACTGCAGCATCTGCATCATGAAGCCTGCGCCTTCGTGACCGATGCGATTGCGCTGCGGCACGCGCACGTCGTCGAAAAACACTTGGGCGGTTTCCGAACTGCGCATGCCGAGCTTGTCCAGATGCGAACTGAGGCTGATCCCGGGCGTGTTCATCGGCACCATGATCAGCGACTTGTTGATGTGCGGCTTGTCGTCCGAAGTGTTGGCCAGCAGGCAGATGAAATCGGCGCTCGGCGAGTTGGTGATCCACATTTTGCTGCCGTTGATCACGTAGTCGTCGCCATCCTTGCGCGCGGTGGTCTTGAGCCCGGCAACGTCAGAGCCGGCACCGACTTCGGAAACTCCGATGCAGCCGACCTGCTCGCCGGTGATCGCCGGACGGAGGAATTCTTCGCGCAGTTCATCGGAGCCGAAGCGCGCCAGCGCCGGGGTACACATGTCGGTCTGCACGCCGATCGACATCGGAATGCCGCCGCAGTGAATGGTGCCGAACTCTTCGGCCGCGACAATCGAATAGCTGTAATCGAGGCCCATGCCGCCGAATTTTTCCGGTTTGGAAATCCCTAGCAAACCGAGTTCGCCAGCCTTGCGGAAAATCTCGTGGATCGGAAAGCGTCCGGCCTTTTCCCATTCCTCGACGTGCGGATTGATCTCATGGTCGACGAACTGGCGGACGGTGCGGCGCAGCGCTTCGTGTTCCGGGGTGAAGATCATTTTTATTGTTCTCCGTAAGATCCGTGGCGGTCAGAACCGGCTGACGCCGAAGCTGTTGGGTTGCAGTGCGCGAATGTCCGCTTCGTGACAGATATCCAGCAGGTAGCCGAGCAGGGTGCGCGTGTCGCGTGGATCGATCAGCCCGTCGTCCCACAGGTTGGCGCTGCCATACAGCGCGGTGGATTGGCTGTCGAGTTTCTGCGCGGTGACCTGTTCGAGCATGTCGAGCATTTTTGGATCAGGCTCCAGCCCGTCCTTGAGCTGTTTGGCTTCGGTGACGATGCGCAGCACCTTGCCGGCCTGGGCGCCACCCATCACCGCCGTGCGGCTGTTGGGCCAGGCGAAGATGAACCGTGGATCGAGACCGCGTCCGCACATCGCGTAGTTGCCGGCGCCGTAGGAGCCGCCGACGACAATCGTCAGTTTAGGCACCCGTGCGTTGGCCACCGCTTGAATCAGTTTCGAGCCGTGTTTGATAACGCCTTGCTGCTCGGATTCGGTACCGACCATGAAGCCGGTAGTGTTGTGGAAAAACAGCAGCGGCGTCTGGCTCTGGTCGCACAGCTGGATGAACTGCGCAGCCTTGCTCGCGCCGTTGGGGGTGATCGGGCCGTTGTTGCCGATGAAGCCGCAGGCGCGGCCCTGGATTTTCAACTGGCCGCAAATGGTTTGCTGATCGAACTCGCCCTTGAATTCGAGGAACTCTGATTCATCGGCGATGCGCGCGATGATTTCGCGCACGTCATAAGGCTTTTTCGGATCGTCCGGGATCAACCCCAGCAGTTCGTCGATGGGGTAGAGCGGCTCCTTGTACTGCGGTTCCGGCAGCCACGGCAGTTGTTCATTCCAAGGCAACATGCGCAGGATTTCACGAACCTGACGCACGCCGTCGGCATCGTTCTCAGCCAGGTATTCGGCAGTGCCGGCGACTTGCGCGTGCATCTCGGCGCCGCCCAGTTCTTCATCGGTGGCCACTTCACCGGTCGCCGCTTTGAGCAGCGGAGGGCCGGCGAGAAACAGCTTGGCTTTGCCGCGCACCACCACCACGTAATCCGACAGCCCGGGTTGATAAGCACCACCCGCCGTGGCCGAACCGTGAACCACGGTAATCTGAGGCAAGCCCATCGCCGACATGCGCGCCTGATTGGCAAAGCTGCGCGCGCCTTCGACGAAAATTTCCGCCGCGTAATTGAGATTGGCGCCGCCGCTTTCGGCCAGGGTGATCACCGGTAGTTTGTTTTCCTGGGCGATCTGTTGCAGGCGCAGGGATTTTTTCAGGCCGCTGGGCGAGATCGTCCCGCCCTTGATCGCGCTGTTGTTCGCCACCACCATCGCGCGAATGCCCGACACGTAACCGATGCCGGCAATCAGGCCGCCACCGGCCGCGCTGCCGTCCTTGTCATCGTGCAGTTTGTAACCGGCGAGGCTGGCCAGTTCGAGGAACGGCGCGCCGGGGTCGAGCAGCAGGTTCAGGCGTTCGCGCGGCAGCAATTGCCCGCGCTTGTCGAATTTCGCCTTGGCTTCGGCGGCCTTGTTCAGCAAGTTCTGTTCGAGTTGTTGCACTTGCTCGATGGCCGTAAGCATCGCTGCGCGGTTGCGGGCGAATGCTTCGCTGTGCGGATCGAGTTGGGACTGGATCTGCGCCATGGCTTACTCCTTGTCCTTGAGTACGTCCGGAAGGTACGCCCGGTGGAAACCGTTGTACGACTCGCTGTGCGTCGCCTTGTGCAACGGCCATGCCCGACTGCCGAGACTGGCGGCGCCGTCGATTTTCAGCGTGCTGCCACTGATGAATGCCGCTGCCGGGCTGAGCAGAAACACAATCGCCGCGCTGACTTCCGACTCGGTGCCGATGCGTTTGAGCGGCACATGTTCGCGCAGGGTCGGGATCACCGCTTTGAACGCGCCTTCGTAGGTGTCCATGCCGCTGGACGCAATCCAGCCCGGCGCAACCGCGTTGACTCGCACCCCGGCATAACCCCACTCGAACGCTGCGGTCTTGGTGAAGTTGTCCATGCCCGACCGTGCCGCGCCGGAATGGCCCATGCCGGGCATACCGCCCCACATGTCGGCGAGCATGTTGACGATGTTGCCGCCGTGCTTGCTCATCGACTGGTTGAACACTTCCCGCGCCATCAGGAAACCGCCGACCAGATTGGTGCGCAGCACGGTTTCGAAACCTTTCTGATTGATAGAAGCCAGCGGCGACGGGTATTGGCCACCGGCGTTGTTGACCAGTCCGTGGATCGGCCCATGTTCTGAGATCAACTCGGTGACCAGCAGTTTGACGGCTTCTTCATCGCGGATATCGCATGCTTTCCAGTGCGCGCGACCACCGTCTTCGGCGATCTCGGCAGCAACCTTTTGCAGCTTTTCCGGCTTGCGCCCGACCAGCAGCACATTGGCGCCGAGGGCTGCGAGCTCATGGGCGGTGCAGCGACCGATGCCGCTGCCGCCACCGGTGACGATGATGGTTTGGCCGCTGAACAGATCGGCTGTGAAAATCGACGCGTAAGCCATGCAAACAATCCTCTAGTCGAACTGCTCGGCGATGCTCTGTGGCACCGGGATCTGGATTTCCAACAGTTGCTGGGCGAAGGCTTTGCCTTGCGGATCGATGCGCAGACTGGCCACGCCACCGCCGCCGAGGGCGTTTTCCAGGAGAAAATTCAGGCTGTGGGTGCCGGGCAAATACCAGCGTTCGACCCGACCGTGAATCGGGTCGAGGACATGGCTCATCCAGTCGACGATGACCGCCGGGGTCAACGCTTCGGCGATCCACGGCAGGTATTCGGGCCGGCGTGGCAGGATGCCAATGTTGCTGTGGTTGCCCTTGTCACCGGAACGCGCCACGGCCAGTTTCACCAGCGCAACACTGGCGTCGGCGCGGCCTTGAGGTTTGGGGGGGTGATCGGCGATTGGCAGATCATGGCTGTCGAGTGCGGTCAGTGAGGGCAGGGCGCATGGATGTTTTTCACCGGCCATTTCGACGTGCAGCGCGCAGGCACTTTTGTCGATCAGGAACGAAAACAGCCGGATCACCGGATAGACCGTCGGCCGTCCGCCGACGATGCCGGTCAGCCCCGGGGCCATGCCGGTCGCGGCCTGGGCGATTTCCCGGGAGAACACAATCAGCGCCTGTTTGTGCGGATGGCGCACCGCAATTTTTATCACCACTTCGCGGCTGTCGCGCCGCTGGCCGTGGGGGCCGTAAGTGGCTTCGCTGCCCAGAAGTTCAATGTTGGTTTCGCTATAAGGTGCCCAGCCTCGTTGACTGAACATCTCGGCGGTCTTGTCGATGATCGCTTGGCTGACGCGTTGTGCTTTTTCCACCGCGTCGATGCCGGCGATCAGGCAACTGGCGGTGCAGCGGAAGCCGTCCGGCCAGGTGGCGCTGACTTTGTATTTGTCGCTGGGAGGCAGGCCTTTGGCGCCGTGCACATGCACTGCGTTTTTACCTTGTTGCTGAAGTTTGACCTGACTGAAATCGCAGACCACATCGGGCAACAGATAGGCCTGCGGATCACCGATTTCATAAAGCATCTGCTCGCCAACGGTCAGCGGCGTGACCAGTCCGCCGGAGCCTTCGGGTTTGCTGACGATGAATTGGCTGTCGGCGCTGACTTCTATGATCGGGAAACCGATGTGCTCGTAATCCGGCACGTCGCGCCAGTCGGTGAAGTTGCCGCCGGTGCATTGCGCGCCGCATTCGATGATGTGTCCGGCCAGCGCGGCCTGGGCGAGTTTGTCGTAGTCGTGCCACGACCAGCCGAATTCATGCACCAGCGCTGCGCTGACCACGGCGCTGTCGACTACCCGGCCGGTAATGACGATATCGGCGCCCAGTCGCAGGGCTTCGACGATGCCAGGGGCACCGAGGTAGGCGTTGGTCGATACGCACATCGGTGGCAGAGGGGCGCCGGTGAACATTTCGCTGATGCCGGTGAGTTGTTTGAATTGCGGTTGCAAGTCATCGCCCAGCAGGACGGCGATTTTCAGTTCGACGCCGGCCTTGTCGCACGCCGCTCGCAGCGCAGTAGCGCAAGCCTGAGGGTTGACCCCGCCAGCATTGCTGATGACGCGGATTTTCTGCTCGACCAACTGTGGCAGCAGCGGCGTCAGCACGTCGACGAAGTCACCGGCGAACCCGGCCTGCGGGTCTTTCATGCGTGCGCCGGCCATGATCGACATGGTGATCTCGGCCAGGTAATCGAACACCAGGTAATCCAGGCATCCTCCCGCCACAAGCTGCGCGGCGGCGGTTGACGTGTCACCCCAGAAGGCACTGGCGCATCCGATGCGAACGGTTGTGGGCATTTTTGTCTCCGACTCAGGAACCTGCGACAGAAGTGTCTGGAGGCTACCAAGCAAGCGCTTGGTTTGTAAACAACTGAAACTATCTTCTACCCAAGCGCTTGCTTGGTCGCCGTCGGCGGCTTAAATTGCGCGCAACCCTGCGGTTTCAGGGGGCAACAGACTGATCGACTGTAGGAGAGAACGGGTGGACGAGCAAAAAGCCCTGAGGGTCATGCGCGAACTGGTCGACGACGGCCAGTTGACCGACCCGGACAGCGCCCGTGGCAAATTGCTGCAAGTGGCGGCTCACCTGTTCCGCAACAAAGGCTATGAGCGCACCACCGTGCGCGATCTGGCCGGCGCGGTGGGCATTCAGTCGGGGAGCATTTTTCATCACTTCAAAAGCAAGGATGAAATCCTGCGCGCGGTGATGGAAGAAACCATCCGTTACAACACTGCCTTGATGCGCGCAGCGCTCGCCGACGCCAGCAATGTCCGCGAGCGGGTGTTGGCGCTGATTCGCTGCGAATTGCAGTCGATCATGGGCGGCAGCGGCGAAGCCATGGCGGTGCTGGTCTACGAATGGCGCTCGTTGTCCGAAGAGGGCCAGGCCAAAGTTCTCGCGTTGCGCGATGTTTATGAAGACATCTGGCTGCAAGTGCTGGGCGAGGCCAAGGACGCCGGATTTATTCGCGGCGACGTCTTTATTACCCGACGTTTCCTCACTGGTGCACTGTCCTGGACCACCACCTGGTTCCGTGCCGGCGGCAGTTTGAGCCTGGATCAGTTGGCCGATGAGGCGCTGATTCTGGTTCTTGAAGAACGTTGAAGCACTTTCTATCGGGTCGGGAAACTGGCTAACTGGGCGAAACCGCCTAGCTTGAATGCATTGATCGGTACTTTTTCGGGGAGTGGGGTGTTTTGAAGTCTTCGCCAATTCGGACGGCCGCGGGGTTTTTGCTCGCAGCGCTGGCTGCAATATGGGTAATGCCCACACAGGCAGCGCAATTGGTGCGGGTGGGCGCGGCGCATTTTCCGCCCTACACCGTTCGCCCGGAAAACGGTGCCGACACCGGTCTCTTGCCACAATTGGTCGAGGCGTTGAATCGCCTGCAAAGCGACTATCAGTTCGTTCTGGTACCGACTTCGATTCCCCGGCGTTTCGGTGATTTCAAGCAGGGCCGGATCGATATGGCGATCTTCGAAAACCCGGAGTGGGGCTGGAAGGAGATTCCCCACACCGACGTCGACATGGGGCTGGAGGACGCCGAAATTTTCGTCGCACAACGGGAAGAGGGGCGCAAGGAGAGCTATTTTGCCGATCTCACCGGCAAGCGTCTGGCCCTGTTCAGTGGCTATCACTACGAGTTCGCCAACTTCAATGCTGATCCAAAATTCCTTGCCCAGAACTTCAAGGCCACACTGACCTATTCCCACGACAGCAACCTGTTGATGGTGCTGCGCGGGCGCGCGGATATCGCGCTGGTGACCCGCTCCTATCTGAGTGATTACCTGCTGCGCAACGAAAAGGTGCGCGATGAGTTGCTGGTGTCGCAGCGCATCGATCAGGTCTACCACCACTACGCAATTCTTCGTCCAACCGCACCAATAACCGGTGATGCGTTCGGCAAACTGCTGAAAGGTTTGCGCGACAACGGTGAGATGCTGAAAATCTTCGATCCGTACCGGATTGCGGTAGTGCCGGTGCCCCATCACTGAAGCACTGATTGCTGCCCAAGCCTAAATTTCTCCGCTCGGCTCACGTCCCATCGTTGAACTGTCGACGATTATCGTGAGCCCGACCCATGTCCAATCTGAATGACCTGACTGCCCTGGCCTTGCCTTCGGGCAGCCAATTGGTAGCCGATGCAACCGAAAGCCGTCTGAGCCTGAGCCTGGATGGGCAACCATTGATTCGCCTGCGACTGGATCGTGAGGCCAAAGGGCCGATCCAGATCGATGAGCGTTTTGCCCTGCCGCCTGGCCAGGCGCTGTGGGCTGCCTGTTACTGGCTGTTTGCGCGGGACCCGGAGTGCCAGCAATTGACCTGGCAACTCGATCAGCCACCGACCGAGGCCTTGCTCAGCGGTTTGTTGGTAAACACCGATGTGCCCGGTGAATACCGCTGCGAGCGCACGCTGTTCTGGCAACTGCCGCAATCTTGGCTCGGCGCGTCGCTCACTGGCAGCTATCCGCAGCAGATGGTCATCAGCGCTGGCAAGCGCCATCCGTTGCGACCATTGAAGCCGCGCGGTGAGGTTTACCGGCGTTTTGATGCACGCCTGGGAGCGTGGATTTCCCTGCGTACGGTAGAGATCGAAGAGGATCTGCCGCGTTTCAATCGCTGGCAGAACAGTCCGCGGGTGGCCAGTTTCTGGCAGGAAGAGGGCAGCATTGAAAAGCATCGCGAGTACCTGAGCAAACTCGACGCCGATCCGCATTCGCTGACCTTGATCGGCTGTTTCGATGATCAGCCGTTTGCCTATTTCGAAGCCTATTGGGCCAAGGAAGATCGCATCGCACCGTTCTACGAAGCCGACAACTACGACCGTGGCATTCACATGCTGGTAGGGGAGGAGGATCACCGCGGTCCGCACAAAGTAGCGAGTTGGTTATCGGCGCTGGTGCACTACCTGTTTCTGGATGACCCGCGCACGCAGCGCGTGGTTGCCGAGCCGCGTGCCGACAACGCGAAGATGATCGGCCACATGCAGAATCAGTGCTTCCATTGCGAGAAAGAGTTCGACTTCCCGCACAAGCGCGCGGCGCTGATGATCCTGGGGCGTGAGCGGTTTTTTGATCGCTGCAAGTTGGCTTGAAGCAAAAGATCGCAGCCTTCGGCAACTCCTGCACGGGTATCGCGTTAACCCTGTAGGAGCTGCCGAAGGCTGCTATCTTTTTTGTGCGGACAACTCGGTCTCAGCGACGACCCACAGCCACCGCATCCCGACGACTGCCCGACACCTTGCGGCAGTGCACCAGAGCATCACGAATCATGAAGTTGACCAGGGTCGGCGAGACGCCGAGTTCCTTGGCGATGTCCTTTTGCGGCACGCCGTGCAGGCGGTACATCTCGAATGCATAGCGAGTGCGGCTGGGCAGCTCGGTCAGCGCATCGGCAATGTTTTCCAGGGTCGAGAAGTTGATGTGCGAGGTTTCCGGCGAAGCACCTTGAATGACCACGTTCAGCCCTTCCTCTTCAGGGCCGGAATACTTCTGCTCCAGCGCCTGTTTGCGGTAGTGATCGATGGCGAGGTTGCGCACGATCTGGAACAGATAACTCAGTTGCGCCTTGATCGACGACGTGATCGGTGGTGCTGATTGCAGTCGGAAAAACGCATCCTGCACGACATCCTCGGCACGCGAGCGGCAGCCAGTAATGCGCGCTGCAATTTTGACCAGAATCAGTCGGTTGTCGACAAAAGCCTGGAGTAGCGGTGAATCGCACCTGCTTGTGGATACTTGTTCCGTCATGGAAATCACCTTGCTGCCAATTGGTTCGTGGGACGCCGGGGAGGGGGGGGGGCGCCCTACACATCGAGCGACAAATTATGTTGAATGATAATGATTGTCAAATGAGAAAGAGAAGTAATGCTCTGAATTAATGCGATCTGAGAACTGCGACACGCCGCCGCACCCCGGCCCCATTGACGATCCAGCCTGCCGACTAATTATTTCAAGACGTCATCCGTTCTCATTGGTGAATGGTTCCGGATAAAGAGTCCCGGCCAGACAGCATTCCCATGCCTTGCGCGGTCGGCGTAGACCGCGTCCTGCATGCCCTCGAAGGGCGTGACGCAGCAACCCGATTCCACTAGCAAGCCGAATTCAGGCAGGAAACCTCATGACCGACGCGTTCGAACTCCCCAGCACCCTGGTCCAAGCCCTCAAGCGCCGCGCGGCCCTGACGCCGGATCGACTGGCCTTGCGTTTTCTCGCTGAAAACGAAGAGCAGGCTGTGGTGCTCAGCTATCGCGAACTGGATCAGCGCGCGCGCACCATTGCTGCCGCGTTGCAGGCCGAGGCCGAATTTGGTGATCGCGCGGTGCTGTTGTTTCCCAGCGGTCCGGATTACGTCGCGGCATTCTTCGGTTGTCTGTATGCGGGCGTGATCGCGGTGCCGGCCTATCCGCCGGAGTCCGCCCGCCGTCATCACCAGGAGCGTCTGCAGTCGATCATCGTCGACGCCGAACCGCGCCTGCTGCTGACCAGCGCCGACCTGCGTGAAGCGCTGCAACAGATCGAAGGTGCGCCGCCGCTGTTGTGCGTCGATACCCTCGACAGCGCATTGGCTGATCGTTGGGTCGAACCCGATCTGCCGGCAGACCACATCGCCTTTCTGCAATACACCTCTGGCTCTACTGCATTGCCCAAAGGCGTGCAGGTCAGCCATGGCAACCTGGTCGCCAACGAGTTGCTGATCCGTCACGGTTTCGGCATCGATGTGAACCCGGACGACGTCATCGTCAGTTGGCTGCCGCTTTACCACGACATGGGTTTGATCGGCGGATTACTGCAACCGATCTTCAGTGGCGTACCGTGCATCCTGATGTCGCCGGCATACTTTCTTGGCCGGCCATTGCGCTGGCTCGAAGCGATCAGCCAATACGGCGGCACCATCAGCGGCGGGCCGGATTTCGCCTACCGTTTGTGCAGCGAGCGAGTCAGCGAATCGGCGCTGGAGCGTCTCGACCTGAGCCGCTGGCGCGTCGCGTATTCCGGCTCTGAGCCGATCCGTCTCGACACCCTTGAGCGCTTCGCCGAGAAGTTCGTGACCTGCGGTTTCAGCGAAGACAGTTTCATGGCCTCCTACGGTCTGGCCGAAGCGACGCTGTTCGTTGCCGGCACCCCGCGTGGCACCGGTATTCCCGCGCTGCGCGTGGATGATCAGGCGCTGGCGCAAAACCGCGCCGAGCCTGGCGATGGCAGCCCGATCATGAGTTGCGGCATCAGCCAGCCAGAGCACGCGGTGCTGATCGTCGAGCCAACCAGTCTGCAAGAACTCGTCGACAACGCCGTTGGCGAAGTCTGGGCTGCCGGGCCGAGCATCGCTCATGGTTACTGGCGCAACCCCGAGGCCAGTGCCAAGACCTTCGTCCAGCACGTCGGCCGCACCTGGCTACGCACGGGCGACCTGGGCTTCATCCGCGAGGGTGAGTTGTTCATCACCGGTCGTTTGAAAGACATGCTGATCATGCGCGGGCACAACCTGTATCCGCAGGACATCGAGAAGACTGTCGAAAACGAAGTGGAGGTGGTGCGCAAGGGCCGGGTTGCGGCGTTCGCGGTCAATCAGGATGGCGAAGAGGGCATCGGCATTGCCGCGGAAATCAGCCGCAGCGTGCAAAAAATCCTGCCGCCGGACGCATTGATCAAAGCCATCCGCCAAGCGGTGGCCGAGGCATATCAAGAAGCTCCGAGGGTGGTGGTGCTGCTCAATCCAGGTGCGCTGCCCAAGACTTCCAGCGGCAAACTGCAACGTTCGGCCTGCCGCAATCGTCTGGCTGACGGTAGCCTCGACAGCTACGCAGTGTTCCCGTCGACCACTTCCGAAACCCGGGATGCGATGGCATCAGCCTCTGAACTGGAAACCCTGATCGGCAAAATCTGGGCCGAACAGCTGAACGTCAAACAGCTCAACGCCGACGATCACTTCTTCCTGCTCGGCGGCAACTCGATCGCCGCCACGCAAGTGATCGCCCGCGTCCGCGAAGAGCTGGGTCTTGAACTGAATCTGCGCCTGCTCTTCGAAGCCCCGACCCTGTCCGCGTTCGCCGCTGCGGTGGCGCAACAGCAACAGGACGGCGGCAGCGCCCAGGGCGAAATCTCCGTCCTGTCGCGCAGTGAGCCGATGCCTCAATCGCTGGCACAAAACCGTCTGTGGATCACTTGGCAGCTCGATCCGCAAAGCAGCGCCTACAACATTCCCGGCGGCCTGCGCTTGCGCGGTGAACTGGACGAAGACGCTTTGCACGCCAGTTTCCAGCAACTGATCGACCGCCACGAATCCCTGCGTACACGCTTCTTCGAACGCGACGGTGTGGCGCTGCAACAGGTCGACGCGACAGCTGAATTCAATCTGCAACTGATCGACATCAGCGACCTGCCAGCCCATGAGCGTGAGGCCCGAGCCCAGCAGATCCGTGAGGACGAAGCGAGTACCCAGTTCGATCTGGAAAAAGGCCCACTGCTGTGGGTGACGCTGATCCGCCTCGACGATGAAGATCACCAACTGCTGGTGACGCTGCATCACATCATCGCTGACGGCTGGTCGCTGAACGTGTTGATCGATGAGTTCTCGCGTCTTTACGCCTGCGCTTCCCAAGGGCAACGTGCCGAACTCGCACCGTTGCCAACTCAATACGCCGACTACGGCAGCTGGCAGCGCCAATGGCTGGCGCAAGGCGAGGGCGAGCGGCAACTGGCGTATTGGAAAGCGCAATTGGGGGATGAGCATCCGACGCTGGAACTGGCCACCGATCATCCGCGTTCCGCCTTGCAGGTTCACAGCGCGGCACGACACAGCGTGCGATTGGGCGTCAGCCTCAGCGAAGCGATCCGACAGACTGCCCAAGCGAACGATGCCACGCCGTTCATGCTCTTGCTATCGGCGTTCCAGAGCCTGCTGCATCGCTACAGTGGGCAGCGTGATATCCGCATCGGTGTGCCCAATGCCAACCGTCCGCGCCTGGAAACCCAAGGCCTGATCGGCTTCTTCATCAACACCCAAGTGCTGCGCGCTGACGTCGATTCGCGGCTGTCCTTTATCGAGTTGCTGGCGCAAACCCGTCAGGCTGCACTCGGGGCACAAGCGAATCAGGATCTGCCATTCGAACAACTGCTCGAAGCTTTCCCGCAGGCCCGCGAACAAGGTCTGTTCCAAGTCATGTTCAACCATCAGCAGCGCGACCTGAGTGCGCTCAAGCGCCTGCCGGGCCTGCTCGCCGAAGAATTGCCGTGGCACAGCCGCGAGGCCAAGTTCGATCTGCAACTGCACAGCGAGGAAGACCGTAACGGTCGCCTGACGCTGTCCTTCGACTACGCCAACGAACTGTTCGATGCGCAGACGATCGAGCGTCTGGCCGAACACTTCAGCAATCTGTTGCGCGACGTCTGCGAGCGTCCACAGCAGGCCATTGGCGATCTGCAACTGCTGACCGCCACTGAATACGATCAACAAAAAGACTGGGGCATCGCCCCGTGCGTCCCGGCACAACAATGGCTGCCGGAGCTGCTCAATGAACAAGTGCGCCTGACCCCGGAACGCACTGCGCTGGTCTGGGACGGTGGCAGCCTCGATTTCGCCGAACTGCATGCTCAAGCCAACCGCCTGGCGCATTACCTGCGCGACAAAGGCGTCGGCCCGGATGTCTGCGTGGCCATCGCTGCCGAGCGTTCGCCGCAGCTGCTGATTGGCCTGCTGGCAATCATCAAGGCCGGCGGCGCCTACGTGCCGCTGGACCCTGATTATCCGGCTGATCGCCTGGCCTACATGCTCAGCGACAGCGGCGTCGAACTGCTGTTGACCCAGACCGAATTGCTTGACCGCTTGCCGGCCAGCGAAGGCGTCAGCGTTATCGCCATGGACGCGTTGCACCTGGAAAACTGGCCGAGCCAGGCACCGGTTTTGCGCCTGCACGGCGACAACCTCGCCTATGTGATTTACACCTCCGGCTCCACTGGCCAGCCGAAAGGCGTCGGCAACACGCACGCGGCACTGACCGAACGTCTGCAATGGATGCAGAACACCTATCGCCTCAACGAAACCGACGTGCTGATGCAGAAAGCGCCGATCAGTTTCGACGTGTCGGTGTGGGAATGCTTCTGGCCGCTGATCACCGGTGCACGTCTGCTGATTGCCGGCCCGGGCGAACACCGTGATCCGCATCGCATTGCTCAGCTTGTTCAGCAATACGGCGTGACCACGCTGCATTTTGTGCCGCCGCTGCTTTCGTTATTCGTCGACGAGCCGCTCAGCGCTGAATGCACCAGCCTGCGCCGTGTCTTCTCTGGCGGCGAAGCCTTGCCGGCGGAGTTGCGTAACCGCGTACTGGCGCAACTGCCAGCGGTGCAACTGCACAACCGATATGGCCCGACCGAAACCGCGATCAACGTCACTCACTGGCATTGCACAACGGCCGATGGCGAACGCTCGCCGATTGGCCGACCGCTGGGCAACGTGGTGTGCCGCATTCTCGACGCCGACCTCAATCCCATGCCGGCCGGCGTACCCGGTGAGCTGTGCATCAGCGGCATCGGCCTGGCCCGTGGTTACCTCGGCCGCCCGGCGCTGACTGCCGAACGTTTCGTTGTCGATCCATTGGGTGAGCAGGGCGCGCGTCTGTACCGTACCGGCGACCGTGTACGCTGGACAACCGACGGCGTCATCGAATACCTCGGTCGTCTCGATCAACAGGTCAAGCTGCGCGGCTTTCGTGTCGAACCGGAAGAAATCGAAGCGCGTTTGCTCGCTCAAAACGGCGTCGCCCAAGCCGTGGTGCTGGTGCGCGAAACCGCCGCTGGCGCACAACTGATCGGCTACTTCACCGCCACCGACGCCAGCGAAGATCAGGACGCGCAGATCACTCGCCTGAAAACCGCTCTGGCCGCTGAACTGCCGGAATACATGGTCCCGGCGCAACTGATGCGCCTTGACGAAATGCCCCTCAGCCCGAGCGGCAAACTCGACCGTCGTGCCTTGCCTGAGCCGCAATGGCAAGTGCGCGAACACGTCGAGCCGGTCACTGAACTTGAGCAACAGATCGCCGCGATCTGGCGTGAAGTGCTGGGTCTGGCGCAAGTCGGCCTGCGTGACGACTTCTTTGCCCTCGGCGGTCACTCGCTGCTGGCCACGCAAATCATCTCCCGTAGCCGTCAGGCCTGCGACGTCGAGTTGCCGTTACGGGCGCTGTTTGAACACAGCGAACTCGGTGATTTCGCTGAACAGATCCGTCTGATCCAGGCCAGCGGCCGCACCAACAAACAGCCGCCAATTGAAAAAGTCGACCGCAGCCAACCGGTACCGTTGTCCTATTCGCAACAGCGCATGTGGTTCCTCTGGCAGATGGAACCGGACAGCCCGGCGTACAACGTCGGCGGCATGGCGCGCCTGCGCGGCGTATTGCATGTCGAGCGTTTCGAGGCAGCGTTGCAAGCGCTGATCCTGCGTCACGAAACCCTGCGCACCACGTTCCCGAGCGTCGATGGTGTTGCTCGTCAGCGCGTGCATGCCGAGACCGGCGTGCGCATGGACTGGAAGGATTTTTCGAAACTCGCGGCTGATGTCCGTGAGCAAAACGTCCAGCAACTGGCTGACGAGGAAGCGCACCAGCCGTTCGATCTGGAAACCGGTCCGCTGCTGCGTGCCTGTCTGGTCAAGACCGCCGAGCAAGAGCATTACTTTGTCCTGACCCTGCACCACATCGTCACCGAAGGCTGGGCGATGGACATCTTTGCCCGCGAACTCAGCGCGCTGTACGAAGCCTTTGTCGATGACCGTGATTCGCCGCTGGAGCCGCTGCCGGTGCAGTACCTCGACTACAGCGTCTGGCAGCGTAACTGGCTGGAGTCCGGCGAACGTCAGCGTCAGCTCGACTACTGGACCGCGCAACTGGGGCGCGAACATCCGCTGCTGGAACTGCCGGGCGACCGTCCGCGTCCGCCGGTGCAAAGCCATCAGGGTGAACTGTTCCGTTTCGACCTGAGCGACGACCTCGCCGCCCGCGTCCGTGCCTTCAATGCGCAAAACGGTCTGACCCTGTTCATGACCATGACCGCCGCGCTCGCCACGCTGCTTTACCGCTACAGCGGCCAGAACGATCTGCGTATCGGCGCGCCGGTGGCCAACCGCATCCGCCCGGAAAGCGAAGGGCTGATCGGTGCGTTCCTCAACACCCAGGTGTTGCGCTGCCAACTCGACGGCCAGATGTCGGTCGGCGAGTTGTTCGAGCAGGTTCGTCACACCGTGATCGAAGGCCAGTCCCATCAGGATCTGCCGTTCGATCATCTGGTCGAGGCTTTGCAGCCACCGCGCAGCGCGGCTTACAACCCGCTGTTCCAGGTGATGTGCAATGTGCAGCGCTGGGAGTTCCAGCAGAGCCGCATGCTCGCCGGTATGACTGTCGAGTACCTGGCCAACGATGCGCGGGCGACCAAGTTCGACCTCAACCTGGAAGTCACCGACCTCGACCATCGCCTCGGGTGCTGCCTGACGTACAGCACCGATCTGTTCGACGAACCGACCATCGCGCACATGGCCAAGCATTGGCGCAATTTGCTGGAAGCGCTGATCGCCGATCCGCAGCAATGCCTTAGCGAACTGCCGTTGCTCGACAAACCTGAGCAGCAGCACCTGCTCGACAGCCTTGGCATCGAGCCGGGTGAGCATCGTCTCGATCAGTGCATCCATCACCTGTTCGCCGAGCAGGCCCTGGTGCGCAAAGACGCGCCGGCCCTGACCTTCGCCGGCCAGACCCTGAGCTACGCCGAACTCGACGCCCGCGCCAATCGCCTGGCCTGGGCGCTACGTGAGCGTGGGGTTGGGCCGCAAGTGCGGGTCGGTCTGGCGCTGGAGCGTTCGCTGGAAATGGTCATCGGCCTGCTGGCGATACTCAAGGCCGGCGGCGCCTACGTTCCGCTTGACCCGGAATACCCGCTCGACCGTCTGCACTACATGATCGAAGACAGCCGCATCGGTCTGCTGCTCAGCGACCGTGCGATGTTCAAAGCGCTTGGCGATTTGCCGCCGAGTGTGGCGCGCTGGAGCCTGGAAGATGACAGCGCGGCACTGGCGGATTACCCGGCCACGGAGCTGCCCTTTATCAGCCTGCCGCAGCATCAGGCCTACCTGATTTACACCTCGGGCTCGACCGGAAAGCCGAAAGGTGTGGTGGTCTCCCACGGTGAAATCGCCATGCACTGCCAAGCCGTGATCGAACGCTTCGGCATGCGCCCGGACGACTGCGAGCTGCACTTCTATTCGATCAACTTCGATGCCGCCACCGAGCGTCTGCTGGTGCCGCTGCTGAGTGGCGCGCAAGTTGTGCTGCGTGCGCAAGGTCAGTGGGACGCCGAAGAAATCTGCGGGCTGATTCGCACCCATCGCATCAACGTGCTGGGTTTCACCCCGAGCTACGGCAGCCAGTTGGCGCAACTCCTGGCGACGCAAAACGAAGTCCTCCCGGTGCGGATGATCATCACCGGCGGCGAAGCATTGACCGGCGAACACCTGCAACGGATTCGCGCAGCGTTCAAACCGAGCCTGTTCTTCAACGCCTACGGCCCGACCGAAACCGTGGTCATGCCACTGGCCAGTCTGGCCCCGGATGTGCTGGAGGAGGGCGCCGGCAGTGTGCCGATCGGCAGCGTGATCGGTGCGCGTGTTGCGTACATCCTCGACGCCGATCTGGCACTGGTGCCGCAAGGTGCGACCGGCGAACTGTTCGTCGGCGGCGCCGGTCTGGCGCAGGCTTACCATGATCGTCCGGGCATCACTGCCGAGCGTTTTGTCGCTGATCCGTTTGCCGTCGATGGCGGTCGCATGTACCGCACCGGCGATCTGGTGCGCCAGCGCGCCGACGGTCTGGTCGAGTACCTGGGCCGGATCGACCATCAGGTGAAAATCCGTGGCTTCCGTATTGAGTTGGGCGAAATCGAAACCCGCCTGCTCGATCACGATTCGATCCGCGAAGCGGTGGTGCTGGCAGTGGATGCGCCGAGCGGCAAGCAACTGGTTGGCTACCTCGTCACCGAGATCGCAGAGCAAAGCGAACCCAAACAGGCCGAATTGCGCGAAGCCCTCAAGTCGCACCTCAAGACGCAGTTGCCGGATTACATGGTGCCGACGCACCTGATCCTGCTGGCTAGCATGCCGCTGACCGCCAACGGCAAACTCGACCGCCGCGCCTTGCCGGCGCCGGACCCGGAGCTCAATCGTCAGGATTATGTGGCACCGAGCAACGAGCTCGAACAAACCCTGGCGCAGATCTGGTGCGAAGTACTCAACGTCGAGCAGGTCGGGCTCAACGACAACTTCTTCGAACTGGGCGGCGACTCGATTCTGTCGATTCAAGTGGTCAGCCGCGCGCGCCAGCAGGGCATTCATTTCAGCCCGCGTGACCTGTTCCAGCATCAGACCGTGCAGACTCTCGCCGCTGTGGCGAGTCGGAGCGAGCAGGTGACGGCCGAGCAAGGTTTGGTCGCCGGTGAATCACGTCTGACGCCGATTCAGCACTGGTTCTTTGATAGCGATATTCCTCAGCGTCAACACTGGAACCAGGCGTTGCTGCTGGAGCCGACCGTTACGCTGGAACCGCACCGTCTGGAGCAGGCGCTGCTGGCAGTGATCGAGCAGCATGACGCCTTGCGTCTGCGCTTCACCGAGGCCAACGGCGCGTGGCAAGCGACGCACCAACCGGTGTCCGATGCGCCTGTGCTGTGGCAAGTGCGAGTGTCCTCGATGGACAAGTGTGAGGCATTGTTCGCCGATGCCCAGCGCAGTCTCGATCTGGAAAACGGCCCGCTTCTGCGCGCCTTGCTGGTCGATGGCCCGGAGGGTCACCAACGCCTGTTCATCGCTATCCATCACTTGGTGGTCGACGGTGTGTCGTGGCGCGTTTTGCTCGACGATCTGCAAACCGTGTATCGCCAACTCGACTCCGGTCAGTCGGTAAAACTGCCGGCCAAAACCAGCGCCTTCAAGGATTGGGCGGCACGCTTGCAGGCTTACGCCGGCAGCGAATCCCTGCGTGAAGAACTCAACTGGTGGCAAACCCAACTGGCGGGCCCGAACGCTGATTTGCCTTGCGAAAATCCACAGGGCGGCCAGCAGAATCGCCACGCTCAAACGGTCAGCGTGCGTCTGGATGCAGAACACACCAAACAAATGCTGCAACAGGCGCCAAGCGCTTATCGCACCCAGGTCAACGATCTGTTGCTGACCGCCCTGGCCCGCGTGATGTGCCGCTGGAGCGGTCAAGAGTCGGCGCTGATTCAACTCGAAGGTCACGGTCGCGAAACCCTGTTCGACGACATCGACCTGACCCGCACCGTTGGCTGGTTCACCAGCGCGTATCCGCTGCGCCTGACCCCACACGACATCGAAGAGGCCGCCGGGCAGGGCGCTTCGATCAAGGCGATCAAGGAGCAACTGCGCGCGGTGCCGCATAAAGGTCTGGGTTATGGCGTGCTGCGTTATCTGGCCGATGATTTCAGCCAGCGCAGCATGTCGGCGCTGCCGAACGCACCGATCACCTTCAACTACCTCGGCCAGTTCGACCAGAGCTTCGGCAGCGATGCGCTGTTCCGTCCGCTGGATGGGCCGGTCGGCGCGGCCCACGATCCGCAGGCACCGTTGCCGAACGAGTTGAGCGTCGACAGTCAGGTTTATGGCGGTGAATTGCTGCTGCGCTGGACCTTCAGCGCCGAGCGTTACGACGCGCAGAACATCAATGATCTGGCCGACGCCTACCTCGCCGAACTGCAAAGTCTGATCAGCCATTGCCTGCAAGACGAGGCCGGTGGCCTGACGCCTTCGGATTTCCCGCTGGCCAGACTGACCCAGGCGCAACTCGATGCCTTGCCAGTGCCGGCCACGCACATCGAAGACGTTTATCCGCTGACGCCGATGCAGGAGGGCATGCTGCTGCACACCTTGCTCGAACCGGGCACCGGTCTGTACTACATGCAGGATCGCTACCGCATCAACAGCGAACTTGATCCCGAGCGTTTCGCTCAGGCGTGGCAAGCGGTGATCGCCCGTCATGAGGCACTGCGTGCATCGTTCTGCTGGAACGTCGGCGAAGACATGCTGCAAGTGATTCACACCCCGGGCCGCACGCCGATCGAGTACCTCGACTGGAGCGCGATCAGCGATGCCGATCAAGAGCCAAAGCTGCAAGCACTGCTGAAAAGCGAGCGTGAGGCCGGGTTCGATCTGCTCAATCAGGCACCTTTCCACCTGCGCCTGATCAAGGTCGGGGCGGCGCGCTACTGGTTCATGATGAGCAACCACCACATCCTCATCGATGCCTGGTGCCGTTCATTGCTGATGAATGACTTCTTCGAAATCTACACCGCCCTTGGTGAAGGTCGCGAAGCCCAGTTGAGCGTGCCGCCGCGTTACCGCGATTACATCGGCTGGCTGCAACGCCAGAGCCTGGCCGAGGCGCGCCAATGGTGGCAGCAGAACCTGCGAGGTTTCGAACGCACCACGCCGATCCCGAGCGACCGTCCGTTCCTGCGTGAACATGCCGGCGAAAGCGGCGGGATGGTCGTCGGCGACCGCCACACCCGACTCAACGTCGAGGACGGTGCCCGTCTGCGCGAGCTGGCCCAGGCCCATCAACTGACCATCAACACCTTCGCCCAAGCGGCGTGGGCACTGGTGCTGCGGCGCATGAGCGGTGATCGCGACGTGCTGTTCGGTGTAACCGTGGCCGGGCGTCCGGTGGAAATGCCCGAGATGCAACGCACTGTCGGCCTGTTCATCAACAGCATTGCGCTGCGGGTGCAGATCCCGGCGGACGATCAGCGCGCCAGTGTGCGTCAGTGGTTGAGCGGTTTGCTCGACAGCAACATGCAGCTGCGCGAGTACGAATACCTGCCGCTGGTGAGCATTCAGGAACAGAGCGAACTGCCGAAAGGCCAGCCGCTGTTCGACAGTCTGTTTGTGTTCGAAAACGCTCCGGTGGAAGTTTCCGTGCTGGACCGCGCGCAAAGCCTCAACGCGACTTCGGACTCGGGCCGCACCCACACCAACTTCCCGTTGACGGCGGTGTGCTACCCGGGCGATGACCTCGGCCTGCATCTGTCGTATGACCAGCGTTACTTCGACGAGTTGACGATCGAGCGGATGCTCGGTGAATTCAAGCGTCTGCTGCTGGCGCTGGTCGATGGTTTCCATGGCGACATGGCCGACCTGCCGTTGCTCGGCGCTGAGGAACAGGACTTCCTGCTTCACGGTTGCAACCAGAGCGCCCATGTCTATCCGCTGGAGCAGAGCTATGTTTCGCTGTTCGAAGCGCAGGTCGCGCAGCATCCACAGCGGATTGCTGCCAGTTGCCTCGATCAGCAATTGAGTTTCGAGGCGCTGAACCACAACGCCAACCGTCTCGGTCATGCACTGGCTGCGGCCGGGGTGCAGATGGATCAACCGGTGGCGTTGCTGGCCGAACGTAACCTTGATCTGTTGGGCATGATCATCGGCAGCTTCAAGGCGGGTGCCGGTTACCTGCCACTGGACCCCGGCCTGCCGAGTCAGCGCCTGCAACGGATCATCGAGCTGAGCCGCACGCCAGTGCTGGTGTGCAGCGAGGTGTGCCGCGCGCAAGCGCAGACTTTGCTGGATGAATTCAGCTGCGCCAATCGCCCACGTCTGCTGGTCTGGGAAGAGGTGCAAGCAGCCGCGACATCCTTGGTAAACCCAGGTATCCACAGTGGCCCGGACAATCTGGCCTATGTGATCTATACCTCGGGTTCCACCGGCTTGCCGAAAGGTGTGATGGTCGAGCAGCGCGGCATGCTTAATAACCAGTTGAGCAAGCGTCCTTATCTTGATTTGAGCGACGCCGACGTGATTGCGCAAACCGCGTCGCAAAGTTTCGATATTTCGGTCTGGCAATTCCTCGCCGCGCCGCTGTTTGGTGCGCGGGTCGACATCGTGCCGAACACCATCGCCCACGATCCGCAAGGTTTGCTGGTGCATGTGCAGGAACAGGGCATCACCGTGCTGGAGAGCGTGCCTTCGCTGATTCAAGGCATGCTCGCCTCGGATCGCCTGAGCCTCGACGGCCTGCGCTGGATGCTGCCTACCGGTGAAGCGATGCCGCCGGAGTTGGCGCATCAGTGGCTGTTGCGTTACCCGCAGATCGGCCTGGTCAACGCTTATGGCCCGGCGGAATGTTCCGATGACGTGGCGTTCTTCCGCGTCGACCTGGCCTCGACTCGCGGCAGTTACTTGCCGATCGGTACACCGACCGACAACAACTTGCTGTACCTGCTTGATGGCGCGCTGGAACTGGTGCCGTTGGGTGCGGTGGGTGAGTTGTGTGTGGCGGGCACCGGCGTCGGTCGCGGGTATGTCAGCGATCCGCTGCGTACTGCACCAGTATTTGTGCCGAACCCGTTCGGCGCGCCGGGCGAGCGTCTGTATCGCACGGGTGACCTGGCGCGACGTCGTAGCGATGGCGTGCTGGAATATGTTGGCCGGGTCGATCATCAAGTGAAGATCCGCGGCTACCGCATCGAGCTGGGTGAAATCGAAGCGCGTCTGCACGAACAGCCGGAAGTCCGTGATGCGGCGGTTGGCGTGCAGGAAGGTGTAAACGGCAAGCACTTGGTCGGGTATCTGGTTGCTGCGGGTTCGGCGGTCAATCCGAGTGAACGTCTGGAGCGAATCAAACAGCGTCTGCGTGCCGAGCTACCGGAATACATGGTGCCGCTGCACTGGTTGTGGCTGGAGCAACTGCCGCTCAACGCCAACGGCAAACTCGATCGCAAAGCCTTGCCGGCGCTGGAGATCGGCCAGTTGCAGAGCCAGGATTACCTGGCCCCGCGTAACGAACTGGAGCAGACCCTGGCGGATATCTGGGCCGAAGTGCTGAAGGTCGAGCAGGTCGGCGTGCGCGACAACTTTTTCGAACTGGGCGGCCATTCGTTGCTGGCGACGCAGATTGCTTCGCGGGTGCAGAAAACCCTGAAACGCGACGTACCGCTGCGGGCGATGTTCGAATGCAGCACGGTGGCGGAACTGGCCGAGTACATCGATGGGCTGGCGGCGAGTGATATCACCGAGGAGAAGGTGGATCGCTTGAATGACCTGATGGCGGAGCTGGAGGGCTTTTGATTTTATAGCGCCTGAACCGGCCTCTTCGCGAGCAGGCTCGCTCCCACATGGGGTTTGTGTCGATCGCAGATCCCCAGTGGGAGCGAGCCTGCTCGCGAATGGAGGCGCTACATTCGCGTACATTTCCAGGGTTGACGATCCAGAACCGGCAGCTCAGTCTGCCGGTTCTCTTTTTTCCCGCGCAGGTGAATCGATGCCTTTTTTCACGGTGGACGGACAAGCCCTTCATTACATTGACCAAGGCACCGGCCCGGCAGTGCTGCTGGCCGGCAGTTACTTGTGGGATCAAGCCATGTGGGCGCCGCAAATCGCTGCGCTGGCGCCGCACTATCGGGTGATTGCGCTGGATCTGTGGGGCCATGGCGAGTCCGGGCGATTGCCGCAAGGCACCACATCTCTGGACGACATCGCCCGTCAGGCGCAGGCCTTGCTCGATCATCTGGATATCGATCAGGTGACTTTGGTGGGATTGTCTGTCGGCGGCATGTGGGGCGTGCGTCTGGCACTGTCGGCACCGCAGCGGCTCAATGGTCTGGTGTTGATGGACACCTATGTTGGTGTTGAACCCGAGCCCACCCGTCAGTACTACTTCTCGTTGTTCAAACAGATCGAAGAAACCGGCGAAATCTCGGAGCAATTGCTCGATATCGTCGTGCCGATTTTCTTCCGGCCGGGGATCGATCCACAGTCGGCGCTTTACCAGGACTTCCGCGCAAAACTGGCGGCGTATTCAGCCGATCGCCTGCGCGAGAGCATCGTGCCAATGGGCCGCATCACCTTTGGTCGCGATGATCTGTTGTCGCGTCTGGGCGAGCTGAATGCGGAGACCACGCTGGTGCTGTGCGGCGATCAGGACAAGCCACGGCCGCCGTCGGAAGCCAAGGAAATGGCAGAGCTGATCGGCTGCCCGTGGGGGCTGGTACCGGAGGCGGGGCATATCTCCAATCTGGAGAATCCAGAGTTTGTGAATGAGGCATTGCTGAAGTTTTTGGCTGAGCGCGATTAAAAAGATCGCAGCGTGCCGCAGCTCCTACAGCGGATCGTATTCTTCTGTA
Source organism: Pseudomonas sp. N40(2020) (assembly GCF_014472415.1). Taxonomy (GTDB): domain Bacteria; phylum Pseudomonadota; class Gammaproteobacteria; order Pseudomonadales; family Pseudomonadaceae; genus Aquipseudomonas. The sequence goes on along the minus strand of NZ_JACSZV010000025.1, from coordinate 29,546 downwards.
GGCTGCGGTGCGCTGCGATCTTTTGATTTTGCTTACTTCGGCCCGAGAATCTTCGCCAGTTTGTCCGGCGTCGGCGCGCCTTGCTGCTGTTGCAGCTCGCCCTTGTCGTCCATGTAGAAAATCGCCGGAGTGGCCTGCAACTCCAGGTCTTCCATCAACTGCATGTTCGCCGCCAGTTTGGTCTGCACTGCCGCCGGAATGTCTTTCAATGCCTTGAGTGAACTGCCCTTGCCGGCCTTTTCGTGATCTTCCAGGGCTTTACTCGGATCCTTGGCCGCCAGCAGCGCGGCGGACTTGCCCGGGCTGTCTTCGCGGATGATGCCGACCATGATGTGGCGCAACTGCACCTTGCCGGCCTTGACCCAAGGTCGGGCCTGTTCCCAGAACATGTTGCAATACGGGCAATTCGGATCGCTGAACAGGTACACCGTGCGCGGCGCATCCTTGTTGCCGTCCTGAATCCAGTTGCTCGCCTCGAACTTGGCCCAGACTTCCTTGGCCAGCGGCGCGTAGACCAGTTTTTGCAACGGTTCACTGCTCAAGTCCTTGCCATCGGCGTCGTACAGATTGCCCAGCAGCACGTGTTTGCCATCCGGGGTCAGGTACAGCGCCATGCCGCGGTTCTGGTACTGCGCCGCGTAACCGCGCAAGCCATCGGGGGCATCGAACTGGCCGACGATTTTTGCGCCTTTGGCTTCGATCTGTTTGATCGCCGCAGGCAATTCTTCAGCGGCCTGAACCGACGGCAGTTGCAGCAGGGCAGTGCCCAGAGTCAGCGTCAGCAGGTGGCGGAGGCGGGGCATGGCAGTTTCCTTGAAGAGGTGGACGGTGCGGCGGTCGGATTTGGGGTATCGAAGTTTTCCAGGGCGCGAGCCAGGCTGGCGTTCGACAACTCGCCCAGATGACTGGCCAACAATCGACCATCGGGGTTATAGAACAGGGTAGTCGGCAATGCCATTGAACCCACGGCCTGGCCCAGTCGGCCGCCGCGATCGAACAACACGTTGTTGAGGCTCAGGCCTTGAGTTTCGAGAAATGTCGCCACGCTTTGCATGCTTTCGGCCTGATTGACGAACAGGAACGTCAGGTCCGGGCGTTGCTGCTGGGCATTTTCCAGCACCGGCATTTCGCGCCGGCACGGTGGACACCAGGTCGCCCACAGGTTGATCACCAGCGGGCCGCCCTTATAGTCGCTGAGTTTGATGGTTTCCCCGGCAGCGTTACGCAGGGTGATGTCCGGCAGTCGGGTGCCTTGTTCGTAGATGTTGAGCGACAGCGTCGCCAACAGCCAGAACGCTACACCGCTGGCGACGCCAAAGCCCAAAGGCCGACGCAGGCCCGGACGCCGCCAGCCGCGATACAGCGCGGCGAGCAGCAGGACGATCACCCCCGGCCAAGCGAGGAAACCGCCATCGCGCAGATCGACGATCTGCCACGGATCGTTGCGGTAGTGCGACCAATACAAAGCCACAAAGGCAATGCGCGCTGCCAGCATGCCGAGCAGAAAAAGACTGAACAGCGCCGACTCGGGATTATCGCCACCGCGTTTGGCCACTCGCCAACCGACGAAGGTTGCCAGTGCCAAGGCACTGATCAGCAGCAGGTGGTTAAGCGCGATGGCAAAGGTGCCGAGGGTGAAAGTCAGCATTAATTGGCGTCTCGGGTGGTGGTCCAGCGTTGCAGGAACGTATCGGCATCGACTTCGCCGGTGATGCGCTGGCTGCGGCGCTCTTCGCCATCGGCGCCGATCCACACGAAACTCGGTGGCCCGGGCACTTTATAACGGCTGAGCAATTCGCGACTGGCGGCGTTGTCGGCGGTGACATCCAGTCGAAGCAGACGTACATCGCTCAGCGCCTGCATCACCTTGTCCTTGCCGAACACCTGCTTTTCCATGACTTTGCACGATACGCACCAGTCGGCGTAGTAATCGAGCAGCACCCACTGGCCCTGAGCCTTGGCGGTATCGAGTTCGCGTTGCAGTGCCGCCGGATCCTTGATCGTGGTGAACGCGTCATGGCCACTCGGCGCAGCGCTGACGGCACGGCCGCCACTGTAAACCTGCAATGGCTGGTACGGATCATCGCTGCCGCCTGCCGCACCTATTACCAGCAAACCGCCCCATAACCCGAGCAGTAATCCAGTAGCACCAAACAGTTGGGCGACACGGCCAAAGCCATCGGACTGTTTCCAGGCGCAATAAGCAGCGATCAACAGCAGGGCACCACACAGACCGAGCCACAACGATGGATCCAGCACCGGGCGCAACATCAACAATGCCGTCGCGAGGAACAGGAAGCCGAAGATGCCCTTGAGCAGATTCATCCACGCGCCCGGTTTGGGCAGGAAGCGATTGCCGACCGTCACCAGCAGCAACAGCGGCACACCAATGCCGATGCCCAGCGAGAACAAAATCAAGCCACCGTGCAGTGCGTTGCCGGTCTGCGCGATATACAACAACACACCCGCCAGCGGCGCGGTCATGCACGGGCCGACCAGCAGACCGGACAAGGCACCGAGCGTTCCGGCGCCGATCAGGCTGCCGCCGCTGCGACTTCTCGAGGCGTGTTCGAGACGATCACGCAGGGCCACCGGCAATTGCAGTTCAAAGAAACCGAACATTGGCAAGGCCAGCACCACGAAGATCGCGGCAAACGTGCCGAGCAGCCACGGATTCTGTAACCACGCCTGCAAGTTCGCACCGAGTAGCGCAGCAATCACGCCCATCGCGGCATACACCAGCGCCATGCAAATCACATAACTGCCGGCCAGGGCAAAACCGCGTCGCGGGGTGGCGCCACTGCCGACCACCATGCCGGCCAGAATCGGCAGCATTGGCAACGAGCATGGCGCGAATGCCAGCAGCAAGCCGAAACCGAAAAACGCCAGTAAGCTCCAGCCCAGCGCGTGTTCTTGAAGGCCGCTGGCGAGGGCTTGATCCGGTGCCTGATCGCTCGTTGTCGTTGTCGGCGCTTTACCGCCCAGATCAATGACCCGGGTTTGCGGCGGATAACAAAGGCCCGCATCGGCACAGCCCTGATAACTGACTTTGATCTGCCCGGTGGCCGCGGCCGGGATCTTCACTTCCAGCCCTTGGCGATAGACCGGTTGTTCACCGAAGAACTCGTCGCTGTGGGATTCGCCTTCGGGCAGTGTTGGCTGCTGCTCGGCGGTCAGGCCGTCGAACTTCAGACGTTTCTGGTACAGGTAATAGCCGTCGGTGATCTGCCAGAAGAGCTGGGTTTCACCCGATTCCAGGCGTTCGGAGGTGAGTACAAACGCTTTGTCGACCGGCAAAAACTCCGGTTTTGTCTCGAAAGGATTGTTCCCGGCCTGGGCCAGGCCCGAGATCAGAAGCGCAAACAGTAGAAAAATATGACGCATGGAGAAGCCTTGTCCCTGTGCAATTGAGGTGCAGAATGGGCGGCGGCGATTAACCGATAATTAACCGTATCCTACAAGGCTCTCCATGATTGGCCAATCAGCCGCGCAGCAACCCCGGCCAGTTCGACTCATTAATGGTGTGTGGGCCGCTGATCAGTCTGTCTGTCTGAATGTTGTAAGTAAGGTACTGGTTGTTGGTGAGAAAGATGTACCAATAACTGTCTGCGAAAGTTCGATCATTTTGTGCGGCCGTGATCATTCGATCTTTGAACGGGATCAGCGCGCCCAGACGATGTTGACCCAAAGCGTTGTGGGTCAGTGTTTTTGCTTTGTAATTGAACGTCAGATAGTGCCCGTCGTTGAGTATGAACCTGAACAGAAAAGGGTGGCCCGTTATCGCTGCCCATGTGCCGGCGATGATCTTGTCAAAGTACGGAACAATCGGTTTCCACAGCGTATCGGCGACCTTGTAAATGCCGGTGACCCTATCTTCATCCTGGTTGTATTTGCACACGGCTGGTATGTCGCCGTAGTAAAAGAACAGCCAGGCGATGTCTTCGTCGCTCCCGGCGTTGAAACCCAGTGAGGTCGAGGTAAATCCGAAACGCAGATTCTGGGCATGCGGATCAAATGCGTCCCAGCGCCCCATGATTGGACGTGGATAGCCATCAGCTACTGTATTGTCGCCAATGTTGAATCGGGAGTAAGTATCGGTGTTTTTGAAGAAGAAATAGATTCTATCGGGGCCGGAGCGCCAGTCAACGGCCACGAAGTTTTCCAGTTTAGTCATGTTTGTTAATTCCTTTTAACGGGTTGTCTTAATACACAGTCAGGTTATCCGGCCAGATTAATTATCAGTAGTGCTTAAGTGTGGGATTTCATTTCTCGGGACTTATTGAAGTGCCTGCAGTGCGCAATTAAGGAATGTGTTTCGCCGGGTGCAGGCCTGCTCAATTCTGCGAGCGGCTTCCCGTCACTACCGAGGATGGCCATAATTGCCGCTTAATCCTCACCTGCTTCACTCGCGTTTTTTTCAGGGAGCGCCCATGCACGTACTGGTTTGCGAAGACGATGAACTGATCGCCAGCGGCATCGTTGCCGGCCTCACGGCTCAAGGGCTGACTGTCGAGCACGTCAATACCGCGTCCAAGGCGCGGGCGATGCTCAAGGTTGCCGAGTTTGACGTGATGGTGCTTGATCTCGGCCTGCCCGACGAAGATGGCCTGAAACTGCTGCAGCAACTGCGCCAGCACGGTCTGGAGATTCCGGTGCTGATTCTGACCGCGCGCGATTCGGTCACTGACCGGGTCGACGGCTTGCAGGCCGGTGCCGACGATTACTTGCTCAAACCGTTCGATCTGCGTGAGCTATTCGCCCGTCTGCAAACCTTGCTGCGTCGAGTGGCCGGGCGCAGCGTCAACCTGATTGAACACGGTGCGTTGACCTACGACCCAAGCAGCCGCGAAACCATGCTGGCCGGGCAACCGGTGGATTTGTCGCGACGCGAACAATCCCTGTTGCAGGCTCTGCTGCACAATCGCGGTCGGGTGCTGTCCACCGAGCAATTGAAGGACAGCGTCTACGGTTTCAATGATGAGCTGGAGAGCAACGCGTTGAACGTGCATATCCACCACCTGCGCAGCAAACTCGGCAAAGGCATCGTCGAAACCGTGCGCGGTCTGGGTTATCGCCTGGGGCCGGCCGATGGTGGAGAACAAGGCAAGTGATGAGCCTACGACTGCGCCTGAGCCTGACTCTCGGCGCCGCGTTTGCGCTGATCTGGGCGCTGGCGGCGGCCTGGATGCTCAGCGACCTGCGCAATCAGATGATGTTTTCCCTCGATCAGCGTCTGGTAGCGTCGGCGCGCATGGTCGCCGGTTTGCTGGAGCAACTTCCGACGTTGCCGAGCAAGGGCGAAGGCACCCATTTCAGTGCCGAACAACTGAACATTCCCGGTGGCATGGCCTGCCAGGTCAGTTCCTTGCGCGGAGAAATTCTCGCACGCAGCCACAACAATCCCGAACAAGCGCTGGAAGCCGAGAAAATGGGCTTCCACGACCAGATGATCGACGGTGCGCCGTGGCGCAGTTTCACTCTCGCCCGGGGTGATGTGCGGATTACCACAGCGGATCGGCAGATCGAACGTGAAGCGCTGAACATGTCGATCCTGCTGGCGGCGTCGGTGCCGGTGGGCGTGGCGTTGCTCGGCTGCCTGTGCCTGCTGTGGCTGGGGATCGGCCAAGGGCTGGCGCCGCTTAACCGTCTGCGTGAGGCCTTGATGCGGCGCAATGCCGATTCGCTCGAACCGTTGCAATTGCAGGCGTTTCCCAGCGAATTGAAGCCGTTGCTCGATACCCAGAATCAACTGTTCCAGCGCATTGGCAAGACCATCGAGCGCGAACGTCGGCTGACCGGCGACGCCGCCCACGAGCTGCGCAGCCCGCTCACGGCGATCAAGACCCACCTGCAAGTGGCGCGCATGACCGACGGCGCCGCCCGCGATCAGTCGCTGGCCAAGGCCGAGGAGGGCGCTGATCGCCTGCATCGCACGCTTGAACAATTGCTTTTGCTGGCGCGGGTCGAGGGCAGCCTGTCGTTTGACGACGGCTCGCAGTGCAGCGCCGAGCAAGTGGCGCGGCTGGCGATTGCCGATGCCACGGGCGGCGAGCGCCTGCGAATCAAATTGAAACTGCCGGAACAGCTTTCGACAGCACCCTTGCAAATGCCGGCGGTGCTGTCGATTGCCGCGCTGCGCAATCTGCTCGACAACGCCCTGCGCCACACCCCCGACGACTGTGCGGTCGAGTTGAGTCTGGAAACCATCGGCAACCGCGTACGTTTTATTGTGCGTGACCATGGCCCGGGCATCGCTCAGGATGATCTGCAACATCTGACCCAACGCTTCTGGCGCAATGGTCAGAGTACCGGCTGCGGCTTGGGCCTGGCGATTGTTCAGGCCATCGTCCAGCGTTGCGAATGTGCCCTGCATTTCGACAGCCGCCCGGATGGGCTGCGCGTTGAGTTGACCATGCCATTGCAGGCCATTTGAAACCGCTCTCGCGGGATCTGCATGCGGCACATCAAATGTAACCTCTCTCCAATGGCTATCCGGCTGTCGTGACGTTAAGGTCACGACAGCTTTGACTCAATGGATTGAGGGAACAGCGCCATGGAAGCACCCATCTGTATTCGTCCGGCCATCCTGGCCGACGTCGGCATCATCTGTCGCATCATCGAACGTTCGATCCGCTTCGGTTGTGCGCTCGATCATCGCAACGACCCGCTTATCGTCAACGACTGGATCCGGCAGCAATCTGCCGATTTGCTCAGCGCCTGGCTTGCCGACCCGCATTTCTATCTGAATATCGCCTTGCTTGCGGACAAACCGGTCGGTGTCGGCATGGCTCAGGGCAGTGGCGACATTGTGCTCTGCTATGTACAACCGGAATCCTTTCGCCGTGGCGCGGGGCGAGCGCTGATGAACGATCTGCAAGGCTGGCTGCGGGTGCGCGGTGTGCTCCATGCCCACCTCAACAGCACACGCACTGGCGAAGCGTTCTATCGTCATCTGGGCTATCGCGAATCTGAACCACCCCTCATGCACCAAGGCTTGCAGGTCCTGCCCATGTACAAGCCACTGCCGTTATCCGGATGACGAGTCGATCAAGGGGCTAAATCCTCGCCTCGCTTATGCGTTTCCAGAACAGGAAAACCTGCAAGTGCGCCCCGCGACCGGAACGCGCACCTGTCCGGTGTGCTGTTTTGGTCACAATCCATAGCGAATTGAGGGGTCGAGAGATGTCAGTCGCCACCAGCCTTATCGAAGAGTCGCCGGCCCGGATCACCACGGTGCCAGCGGAAACGTTGTATCAGTTCAATGAATCGCCACTGCTGACCCGTCAGGCACAGCAGGAATCCAATGCCCGCAGCTATCCGCGCCGCATTCCGCTGGCGCTCAAGCGTGCCAAGGGTCTGTATGTCGAAGACGTCGAAGGGCGCACCTTTATTGACTGCCTTGCCGGTGCCGGCACGCTGGCACTGGGGCATAACCACCCGGTGGTGATCGAAGCGATCCAGCAGGTATTGGCCGATGAGTTGCCGCTGCATACGCTCGACCTGACCACCCCGGTCAAGGATCAATTTGTTCAGGATCTGTTCGGCCTGCTGCCACCGGATCTGGCGGCGCAAGCGAAGATCCAGTTCTGCGGCCCGACCGGCACTGATGCAGTGGAAGCGGCATTGAAACTGGTGCGCACTGCGACCGGGCGCAGCACGGTGCTGTCATTCTCCGGTGGTTACCACGGCATGAGCCAAGGGGCGTTGAGCCTGATGGGCAGCCTGGGGCCGAAAAAACCGCTGGGCGCGTTGCTCAGCAACGGCGTGCAGTTCATGCCGTTCCCGTATGACTATCGTTGCCCGTTCGGCCTCGGCGGCGCAGCCGGGGTGAAGGCCAACCTGAGCTACCTGGAAAACCTGCTCAACGATCCCGAGGCCGGCGTGCAATTGCCAGCAGCGGTGATCGTCGAGGCGGTGCAGGGCGAGGGCGGGGTGATTCCGGCGGATATCGAATGGCTGCGCGGCTTGCGTCGGATCACTGAGAAGGCTGGTGTGGCGCTGATTGTCGACGAAATCCAGAGCGGTTTCGCCCGTACCGGCAAGATGTTTGCCTTCGAACACGCTGGCATCATCCCGGACGTGGTAGTGCTCTCCAAAGCCATCGGCGGCAGCCTGCCGCTGGCGGTGGTGGTGTATCGCGACTGGCTCGACACCTGGCAGCCGGGCGCTCACGCCGGCACCTTCCGCGGCAACCAGATGGCGATGGCTGCAGGTTCTGCGGTGATGCGTTATCTGGTTGAGCACAAAGTGTGCGAACACGCCGCCGCCATGGGCGCGCGCTTGAGCGAGCACCTGCGCATCCTGCAGCGCGACTTCCCGCAACTGGGCGATATTCGCGGCCGTGGCTTGATGCTTGGCGTCGAACTGGTCGACCCGAACGGCGCGCCGGACGCACTCGGCCATCCACCAGCGTTTGCGCGGCTGGCACCGCTGGTGCAGCGCGAATGTCTCAAACGCGGTTTGATTCTGGAGTTGGGTGGCCGTCACGGCGCGGTGGTGCGTTTCCTTCCGCCGCTGGTGATCACCGCTGCCGAAATCGACTGCGTTGCCGAGATCTTCGGTCGTGCGTTGGCTGCTGCCATCGCCGCCGAGTAAATTTTTCGCCGCGCCGAACGTTCTTTCTACATACCCGGCTGCACCTGCCGTGCAGCCCCCCCTACAACGATGGAGAACCAGCATGACGTCAGTATTCGACCGCGAGGACATCCTCTTTCAGGTCGTGGTCAACCACGAAGAGCAGTACTCGATCTGGCCGGATTACAAGGCCGTGCCAGAAGGCTGGCGCACCGTGGGCAAGAGCGGCCTGAAAAAGGAATGCCTGGCCTACATCGAGGAAGTCTGGACTGACATGCGCCCGCTGAGCCTGCGCCAGAAAATGGAAGGGCAGGCTGCGGTTCAATAAGCTTCCGGCCAAAAAGAAACCCGCTGGACTGGAGACAGTCAGCGGGTTTTTTCATGTCCGGAACATGCGTTGTCTTTGCGGGCCTCATCGCCAGCAGGCTGGCTCCCACATGGGATCACCTAACCCCTGTAGGAGTGAGCCTGCTCGCGATGAACGATAACGCGGTGTAACTGAACTTACGCCCCACTCAACCCCTTGAGCAGCAGATCCACATTCCCCTCAAGCTCCGCCACCGGATCTTCGGCATCAGTGCTCAACACCACCAGCTGACTACCGGACTCGGCGATCGCCGCTTTCACCGCGTCTGACGGTTGTCGGTGATGCAGCACCACCGCCACGTCATTGTCCTTGAGCGCCGCCGTCAATTGCTTCAAATCCTCCGGCGTCCACTCTGTATCAGGACGTGGATCCTGCCCGATCAGCTCCAGATTCAGGCTACCGATCAGATAGCCGAAGTGATCGCTCAAGCTCATCACACTCAGATTGTCTGCATTGGCCAGACGCGCCTCGCTGTCGGCGCTGAGTTTGAGCAGGCGCTGTTTCAACGCCGCCAGGTTCGCTTCGATCTTCGGCTTGGCGGTCGGTGCCAGACGCACCAGATCCGCTGCCATCACGTCTGCCATGCGCCCCATGTTGTTGCTCGCCAGCCATGGCTGGCTGTTCAGTCCATCGACTTTCAACCCCGGTTGCACGGCAATACCGGGCAGGGCACCGTCGACCGGGCGTGCGGCATCGACCTCAACAATACGGATGTTGCTGCGACGGGCGATCGGGTACAGCGGGTCATCGGCCCACAGCGAGCGCACGCCGATGACCGCGTCGGCATTACTCGCCAGTTTGTCCAGCGCCGGAGCGCCGCGACCCGTGAAGTATGCGGTCTGGCGGCTGCCCGGCAAGTTCGCCGGCGCCGCGCGTTCCAGGTTGATATCGGTGCCTTTGAGCAATGCTTCGCCCAAGCCGTAGGTGATCGGTAGCGAGGCCAGCACCCGCAAGGGCTTGGCGCTTTCGGCGGCCATCAATGGGCTGCAGACCACGCCGCACAGCGCCATGCTCAGGGTCAGTTTTCTCAGTGAAAAAGCCATTTATCCAAGGTTCCCTTTCAGACTGGGTACGACACCGCGCGCGATGGCGGCGAGGGCGAACGCAATGCCGGCGACCAGAATGATCGCGGCGCCTGACGGGATCGGCAGATCGAAGACGATCGGCGCAAGAATCCCGCACAAGGTGCTGACGGTGGCAATCAGTACCGAACACCAGAAGAAGCCCTTGAGCGACTGGCTGAGCAAACGCGCCGCCGCCGCCGGAATCACCAGCAGGGCACCGACCAGAATCGCGCCGATGACTTTCACCGCCGCCACGGTGATCAGCGTCACCAGAATCACGAACAAATAATCGAGGGTCTTCACCGCCACCCCGCGTACCGCCGCCAGTTGCGGATTGAAGCTGGCCAGCATGATGCGGTTGTACAGCGGCAGCGCGAGGGCCATGACCAGCGAACCGACGATGGCCAGCACCGCCAGATCATTGCCGTTGACGGTCAGCACCGAACCGAACAGCACGTTTTCCAGAATGTGTACGTTGATTTTACCGGCCAGGATCAGCAGCAGGCTCGCACCCAGCGCCAGGGATACCGAGAGGAACACGCCGATCAAGGTGTCAGGCGCCAGACCCGTGCGGTTGCGCAGGTAGTTGAGCAGAATGCCGAACAGCAGGCAGTAACCGAACAGGCTGCCATACGGCCCGGTGTAGGGTTCGCCGAGCAGGATGCCGATGGCCACGCCGGTTAGCGCTGCGTGGCCGACTGCTTCGGAGAAAAACGCAAAGCGCTTGACCACCACCAGCGTGCCGAGGCCGCCGAGCACCGGGCCGATCAACAGACCGGCGAGCAGCGCATTGACCACAAAACCATAGGCCAGCGCTTCGGGCAGGTAACCCGACGAGGCCCAGCCCTGAACCATCAAACGAAAGGCTTCGTAACTCATCAGAGAGCGCTCCGTGGATGGGTCGAAAACAGCGTCAGCAGACGCTCCGGGGTCAGCGCCTGTTGCGGTGTGGCATCGAACAGCACGCGACGGTTGAGACCGGTGACGCGATCGGCCAGACGTCCGACCGCCTCCAGATCATGTTCGATCCACAACACGGTGATGCCCGCCGCGCGCCAGTCCCCGAGCAGGCGTTCGAACACCTGAATCCCGGCCTCGTCGAGCGCCGACATCGGCTCATCCAGCACCAGCAGTTGCGGCGCCGGGATGAGCCCTTGGGCGAGCAGGACCCGCTGACGCTCACCGCCGGACAGAGCGCCCATGCGTCGCTTGCGCTTGTCTTGCATGCCGACCCGTTCCAGCGCCTCACCGATGGCGCCAGCGTAGTGTTTGCTCAAGCCGAGAAACGCCGGGCGGCGCTGGCACATGGCGGCCATGAAATCGTCGACCGTCATTGGCAAGCCGCGGTCGAATTCCAGCGCTTGCGGCACGTAGCCAATAGTGCCGGGCTCGCCGGGCCATTGCAGGCTCAACTGGCCTTGATGCGGCATTTGGCCGAGCAAGGTCTTGATCAGCGAACTCTTGCCACCACCGTTGGGGCCGACCAGCGCATGCACGCTGCCGGGGTGTACCTGGAAGGTGACCTTGTCGAGAATGGTGGTGCGCCCGAGGGTCAGGCTGACATCAGCAAAATCGAGAGTCGGCCCGCAAACCTGTGGGAGCGAGCTTGCTCGCGAAGGTGTCGTGTCAGTCAACGGATGCGTTGAGTGTTCAACCGCATTCGCGAGCAGGCTCGCTCCCACAGGGGTTTCGGACTGGTCAGAGAAGGTTTCTTTGGAGGTCATGCCCCTGACTCCTGAATCGCCCGCACCACGGTGTTGAGGTTGCCGGTCATTTCCTTTTCGTACTTGTCGGCGGTGTATTCGCCGTAGGAAATGTGCGACAGCGGGTACAGCTTCACACCGGACTCACGCTGAATGGTGTCGACGTAAGAGGACGGGAAGTCCATTTCCGAGAAGATCACCTTCACGTCCAGTTCGCGCAGTTGGTCGATGGTCTTCTTCAACTGGCTCGGGCTCGGCTCGATACCGTGGGCCGGTTCGACCACGGCCGTCACTTCCAGACCGAATTCGCGCAGCAGGTAGTCGTAAGCCGCGTGAACGGTGGCGACGCGCAGTTCGGCGTTCGGTGCCTGGGTCAGCTTGGCCAGCGCGTCGGCGCGCATCTGCCGCAGACGTTTGCCGTAGGCGCGGGCGTTCTGGGTGTAAGTCTTGGCGTTGTCCGGGTCGAGTTTGCCCAGTTCCCGGGCGATGTTGTTGACCTGGGCAATCGAAGCACTGATCGACAGGAACGTGTGCGGGTTGACCACTTTGCCGGCACCGCGCGCGGCAACCCCGGTGGCGGCCAGCAGCGGCACGTTTTCGTTGGCTTCGATGGTCTTGATGTTCGGTGTTTCGCTGGCGGCGATCATGCGGTCAGCGAAGTCGTCATGGCCGACACCGTTGAGCACGATCACGTCCAGGCCGCTGATACGTTTGATGTCCTCGGCCCGTGGCTCGTAAGCGTGCGGGTTGAAACCGGCCGGAATCAGCGGCACGACCTCGGCCTTGTCGCCGACGATGTTCGCCACGTAGCTGTAATAAGGATGCAAGGTAATGCCGATGCGCAGGCGTTTGGCCTGATCGGCACTGGCCAGTGGGCTCAACAGACAGGCACACAGGCCCAGTAGAAACAGGCGCAACAACGGACGGCGTGGCGATGAAATAGACATGGGCAAACGGTCTTCTCTCGGGTGAGTGCGAGGAATCAATGGCGATGTTCGCGGGTAACCCCGGCATCGTATTGCGCGACGATCTGTTTCCAGCCGGCGGCGGACAGGACCGCGTCGGTCAGCGCTTGAGGCGCCTTGAGTTCGGCTTGGCGGTTGAGCCATATATCTGGCGCCGCTTTGGCATCGGCATCGACGCGCATCAGAAACGAACCGGCGACGGCAGGCGTCTGGCTGTGACCGAAATAGGCGCTGTCGGCCTGCATTTGCCAGACGTGACCGCCACGACTGACGGAACTGGCGTCCTGAGCAAACGGAGCGAAACCTTCATCCGCCAGGTTTTGCGGGGTTGGCAGGGTTTTCTGCTCTTCACGCAGCAACTGGATTTCGTCCAGCGTCACCCGCAGGTCGGCATAGATGCCTTGCTCGGCGGCGCTAAGGTCACGCCGGGCATCGAACTGGTTGCTGGCGACCGGCTCCGGTTCATGGGAAACCCCGCGCCAGGCCACCGCGGAACCGGCCAGCGCGAGGATCAGCAGACACAACAACAGGACGTTGAGGGTTTCGTGGCCGGCACCTGCCGGGCGCACGATTTGTGTGGTGGGCGTACTCATGGGGCTTCGATATCCGCTTGGTCGATTTCGACTACATGGCCGGGGCCCGCGTCGAACAGCACGTAGAACTCGGCGCCGGGTTTCTTGAAGGTCAGGGTGGAGTCACTACCGAGCTTGCCGGGCACCAGAATGGTTTCGTCGTAGCCAATCACGTCGAGGGTCACGCCCGGGGCGCCGCTGCCGTCGGAAAAACCGCCGGTGCATTGGATCTGCTCGTCGTCGATGGCTTTGCATTCACACATCGGGTTATGCGCCAGAGCGCTGGCGCTGAAACCGGCGAACAGCACCAGCAGCGCGGCGCTCAGCCGCAGGCGGGAAGGGCGAGAGCAGCTCATGGTTTGGCTCCTTGTGTGTTCAGCCAGGCAAGGGTGGCGGGAGAGGCCTGGCTCAGGGGAATCGAGGCCTGATGCATGCTGCCGTCCCAGCCTTCCATGGTGATCCACAGTTCGGCATCGGCTTTGGTTTTTTCCGGGACTGGCAGTTGGGCACCCATGCGGTAAGGGGTGCCGAAGAAAATCACCCCGGCGGCGCGCAGACTGCGGGGTTTGCCGATGCGCAGATAAGTCGCCTTGACCTTGTCGACGCAAGCGTCACACAGGGCGGCGTTGAAGCCTTTCAGATAACCGGCCGGGCCGCCGCGCGGCGCTTCATCGCGCAACTCGGCGAGGCGCAGGCTCCAGGGGCCGACCTGAATTTCGCCGACTTCCCGTTCACCGAGACCAGTATCGCCGCGGAACAGGGCGGCATCGGCGAAGTATTTGGGCATGAAGCCCAGCGGAATCAGCAGCAACAGCACGTTGATGTGAAACCGCCATTTGTGCCAGAACAGACTCAGGCGTGAGGGTTGAGCGGCAGCAGTGGATTTGCTCACAGGTTGGCCTCCGACACTTCACGATTCATGGCCGGTCGGGGCAGGACACGATTCTTTTTACTTTCCCGCTTGAGTGCGTTGGCGGTCGCCAGGGCGGTGCGTTTGGTCCAGATCAACAGGCCGCTGAGCACCATCATGCTCAGCAGCAGGCCGAAGAAAAACCAGATCAGCTTGATCCACAATCCGCCAAAGTCCCCGGTATGCAGCGGGCGCATGGATTCGGTGACGAATTCCAGTGAGGAACGATCGGACAACAACCGCGAAGCCGCCATGTCACCGTTGTACGGATTGATCTTGGCGGTCTGGAACATCAGCGGATACCAGCCCCGGCCACCGACACTCATATGGCTGTAGGCATTGCCCGGCAGGCTGACGAAACTGACCTCCAGGCCGGGGATCTTCTGCTGGGCGATTTCAATGGCGTGATCCAGGCTTATTCGCGTGGGCGGTGAGCCGTCCGGCGAAAGCGGTACAGCCTCACGGGCCATTGCCGGGATGATCGGTTCGCTGGAAATGGAAATCTGGTTATCCGACAGCAACGCCTGAATCAGGAACCAGGTGCCGGTGATGGAAATCACCGCAATGAACCAGATCGACCAGATACCGCTGAGACGGTGGAAGTCTCCCCAGAAAATCCGCGCGCCGTGGCGAAAGCGCAGGGTCGGGTTAAAGAAACCTTTCCAGAAGCGTTTATAAACCACCAGACCAGTGATCAGCGAAACCAGCAAAGGCAGGCCGAGGAACGACACCAGATACCAGCCCCAACTGAAACCGTTGGTGAACGGCACGAGCCACCAGCCATGCAATGCACGGGTGAACGCCTTGAAATTGAAGGTCGGTGCCGTGCCCTGGATCACCCCGGTGTAAGGGTTGACGTAGACCGTCAGCGAACGACCGTCCGGGTAGCTGACCTCTACGTCCAGGGCAAAGTGTGATTCGTCGGGGCGGCTGATGCTTTCGACCACGGTCTGTGGTTCGGCTTTCTTGATCGCCGCGAGCACCTGATCGTAGCTGAGCAGCGGTGCATCGTCCGACGGCTGACTGGCGCGCATCTGCGGATTGGCGAGCCAGACGATCTCCTGGCTGACCACCGCCAACGTCCCGGTCACGCAGACGATCAGGACGAAAAACCAGATGGGTAACGCGAGCCAGCTATGTACCAGGAACCACAGTTTGGAGCGGGATTTCTTCGACATGATTACGCGTCTTGATTTCGGTGGAAGGGAGCACGGCTACGGGCTTCGCAGCACGGTATTCCCCGAAAGGCGTTCGTGGCTTTTGCCTACGCGAACGGCCTGCATCTCTATAGGACGGATGAGCGAGGTAAATCCCGATGATCGATATGAAAGCAAATGTTTCGCAATTCGCATCTGCACCACTGACCCTTGTGGGAGATCAAACACGATTCATGAATGACGCCATCACCTTCCGCCAATTGATGCCCGCCACCCGCTCCCTATGATGGAAATCACCCGGATTGCCTCAGTGAGCGCCTTTGATGACCCCCAGAACCCTCTACGACAAACACATCGATTCACACACGGTGTGCCGCCTCGACGATCAGGGCCACGTGCTGCTGTATATCGATCGTCAGGTGATCAATGAGTACACCAGCCCGCAGGCTTTCAGCGGTTTGCGCGATGCCGGACGTGACGTCTGGCGCCCGGGCACGGCGCTGGCGGTGGTCGATCACGTCAACCCGACTGCGCCTGTGCGAGTGGCGGCAATGGCTGATGAGGGCGGCGCGCGGCAAGTGTCGTATCTGGCGGAAAACTGCCGGGACTTCGGCATCGAGCTGCTGGATATCCTCGATAAGCGCCAGGGCATCGAACATGTCATCGCTCCCGAGCAAGGCTTTATTCTGCCGGGCATGGTGATCGCTGCCGGCGACAGCCACACCACCACCTATGGCGCACTCGGCGCCTTCGGTTTCGGCATTGGTACCTCGGAAATCGAGCATCTGCTGGCTTCGCAGACCCTGGTCTACAAACGCCTGAAAAGCCTGCGCGTGACCGTTGATGGCGAACTGGCCCCGGGGCTGACCTCAAAAGACGTGATCATGGCGCTGATCGGCCGGATCGGCGCGTCCGGGGCCACCGGCTTCGCCATCGAGTTTTGCGGTTCGACCATCGACGCTCTGAGCGTTGAAGCGCGGATGACCATCTGCAACATGGCGGTCGAAGCCGGTGCGCGCGGCGCATTCATGGCGCCGGACGACAAGGTCTTCGCCTACCTCAAAGGCAAACCCCGGGCGCCCGCAGGTGAGCTGTGGGAGCGCGGACTGACAGCGTGGCGTGAATTGCGCAGCGATCCGGGCGCGGTGTTCGACCGGGAAGTTCATCTCGACGCCAGCCTGCTCGAACCGATGGTCACTTGGGGCACCAGCCCGGATCAGGCCGCCGCCATTGGTGCGCGAGTGCCGGATCCACAGGACATCAACGACCCGATCCTGCGTCAGGGCATGCGCCGCGCCCTCAAATACATGGGCCTGGAAGCGGGCATGGCGCTCAGCGATATCGTCATCAGCCATGCGTTTATCGGCTCATGCACCAACGCGCGGATCGAGGATTTGCGTGATGCCGCCAGCGTCGTGCGCGGGCAACGTGTGGCTGGGCATGTGCGGGCGATGATCGTGCCCGGCTCCAGCGAAGTCCGCGCCCAAGCCGAGGCCGAAGGTTTGGCGCAGACCTTTATCGATGCCGGTTTTGAGTGGCGCCAGTCGGGCTGCTCGATGTGCCTGGCGATGAACGACGACGTACTCGCTCCCGGTGACCGCTGCGCTTCGAGCACTAATCGCAATTTCGAGGGCCGTCAGGGCGCCGGCGCGCGCACCCATCTGATGAGCCCGGCAATGGTCGCCGCCGCTGCGATCAGAGGGCGACTCACCGACATCCGCCACTTTGGAGAACGCTCATGAGCCTGCAACCCTTCACTCAGGTCAGCGGCCAGGCCGCGCCGTTGCTGGCGGCCAACGTCGATACTGACGTGATCATGCCTAAACAGTTTCTCAAGGGTATCGATCGTCAGGGACTGGATCGCGGCTTGTTTTTCGATCTGCGGTTTCTGCCCGATGGCACGCCAAATCCCGAATTCGTGTTGAACAAGCCAGCCTGGCAAGGGGCGAGTTTCCTTGTGGTCGGGCCGAATTTCGGCTGCGGTTCCAGCCGTGAGCATGCGGTGTGGGGCTTGCAGCAGATGAACATCCGCGCGCTGATCGGCAGCAGTTTTGCCGGGATCTTTTATGACAATTGCCAGCGCAACGGGGTGTTGTTGATCACGCTGGAAGAGGCGCAGGTGCAGCGGATCGGGCAGCTTGTCGGCCAGCCTGACAGCGCGCGGATCAGTGTTGATCTGGAGGCACAGCAGATTGAATTGGCGGATGGCTCGGTGATTGATTTTCAGATTGATACGTTGCGCAAGACCGCGCTGTTGCTGGGGCTGGATGCGATCGGCAGCACGTTGCAGCGGCGCGAGCAGATCAAGGCGTTCGAGCGCGAGCATCTAGCTAACAACCCTTGGCTGTCCTGATACACCTCTGACCCTGTAGGCGTGAGCCTGCTCGCGATAGCGGCCATTCAGTCAATGATGATGTTGGCTGACACTGTGCAATCGCGAGCAGGCTCACTCCTACATTGGTTTTGTGGTGTTTGAACTACAGGGACAGATCCCGGAAATGCACCTGCAAAAACTCCACACACGCGCGCAATTTCCCCGAATGCGCCAACCGCGTCGGGTACACCGCCCAGACGTTGGCGCTCTGACTGTAATCGTCCAGCACCTGCACCAACCGTCCCTCATCCAGCAACGGCTTCACGTCCCACAATGAGCGCAGCAACATCCCACGACCATCCAGCGCCCATTGCAGGACGATCTCGCCATTGTTCGACGACAACGGCCCGCTGACCCGCACGCTTTCCTGCGTGCCGTCACGATGCAGATCCCAGATGCCGAACGCGTTGTCGCGCTCCTTGATCACCAGGCAATCGTGCTGCTGCAAATCATCTAGTGTCTGGGGCGTACCACGTCGTCGCAGATAGTCCGGTGCGGCACACAACACCCGTCGGTTGCTGGCCAGACGGCGAGCGATGTGCTGGCCGGGAATGTCATCACCCACGCGGATCTCCAGATCGAAACCCTCATTGACGATGTCCACCCCCCGGTCAAACAAATCGAGGCGAATCTCCAGTTGCGGGTAACGCTCGGCCAGCAACGACACTGCAGGCGCGACGTGATTGCGGCCGAAACCGAAACTGCTGCAGATGTGCAGACGCCCACGCGGGCTATCATGGGCGTCGGAAAGTTCGTCGTGCAGTTGCTGGAAGTCATCGAGAATGCGCAACGCCCAGCGCTGCACCCTTTCGCCGTCCTCGGTCAGAGACACGCGGCGACTGGTGCGGTGCAACAGGCGCGTGCCGAGGGTGGTTTCGAGAATCTGGATGCGCTTGCTGACGTAAGCCGGGGAAAGGCCCAACTCATCCGCCGCAGCGGCGAAGCCGTTCTTGCGGATCACGGTGAGCAGCACGCGCAGGTCTTCGGGCAGGGGCACGGTGTCTTTCTTCTGGGTCATGGCAAAACGAGCACTTGCGGCACAAGCCGCCAGCATAGCATCGGCACTTGCAGGCTCGGTTCAGCGCAGAAAATCCAGCGCTTCGGCAAGCAATAGCTCGGGGATTTCTTCGGCGATGTAATGGCCGGCAGGCAAGGGTTGGCCGCTAACGTTGGCGGCCACCTGCTGCCATTCCTTGAGCGGATCGAAGCAGCGCCCGACTGTGCCCTCGGCGCCCCACAAAACCCGCAGTGGCAGGTGCAGATGGCGCTGCGCAGCAATGTCGGCGCGATCATGTTCCAGATCGATGCCGGCGCTGGCGCGGTAGTCCTCGCAGATACCGCGAGCGCTGCCCGGCTGCTGCAAGCAGCGCAGGTATTCGCCGAACGCTTCGTCGGTAAACGGCTTGAGTCCGGCACTGCGACTGCCCATCACGCTGCGCAGGTAAGACTCGGGATCGGCCTCGATCAGGGTTTCCGGCAGCGGCGACGGGCGAATCAAGAAGAACCAGTGCCAGTAGGCGCGGGCGAAGGCTTCGTTGGTTTGTGCGTACATCGACAGGGTCGGGGCGATGTCCAGCAGCATCATGCGTTGCACGGCGGCGGGGTGGTCGAGCGCCAGGCGATGGGCGACCCGGGCGCCGCGGTCGTGGGCAAGGACCGAGAACTGCTCGAAGCCCAGCGCCTGCATCAGTTCGATGTTGTCCCGGGCCATTTCGCGTTTTGAATAGTTGAGGTGCAACTCGTCGGCGGCCGGGCGCCCGCTATCGCCATAACCGCGCAGATCGGCGGCGACCACGGTGAAGTGCTCGGCCAGTTGTTCGGCAATCTTGTGCCAGATCACATGGGTCTGCGGGTGACCGTGCAACAGCAACAGGCCCGGGCCGCTACCGCCGAGACGATAGGCAATGTCGACGCCGTTGACGTGACGCTGGTTTTTGAGGAATCCGGCAAACATCGGGCTGATCCTTTTTCAGGGTTTTATAGATGCATCCTGAAATTGTCCGGGGGTTGGGGCAAGGGGCAAAGCGTGAGGGGCGGGTTCATGAAGTGTGTTGTCAGTGATGGCCTCATCGCGGGCAAGCTCGCTCCCACAGAGATATGAGGGGTGACAGCTATTTATGCCACCCCGCAAAACACTGTGGGAGCGGGCTTGCTCGCGAAGAGGCCAGTGATAACACTCCAAAGCTCAACCTTGTTGAAACATCTCCATCGCCCGCTGCTTGATCTGCTCCTCGGTCAGATCCTCCTTGTGCGTGGCCAGAAACCACAGATGCCCATACGGATCCTTCAACGTCCCGCTGCGATCACCGTAAAACTGATCCTTGACCTCGGACACCACCGTCGCGCCGGCATCTAGCGCCCGTTGGAATGATTTATCGACATCGGTCACGTATAGATGCAAACCGACTGATACAGCTTTGTCGGGATTGCTCAATGGCCCCTGATCGCACGGCGAGCCGAGCATGATTGCGCTGTCGCCAATGCGCAGTTCCGCGTGGCCGATGCCGCCGTCGGGCATGGCCAGGCGCATGACTTCGGTGGCGCCGAAGGCTTTCTTATAGAAATCGATGGCCTCAGCAGCCTTTTGGATGCCGAGATACGGGGTAATGCTGTGATACCCCTCCGGGATAGGTTTGACGCTCATGACGTTCTCCCTGATTGTTGTTCTACGAGGTGTAACTTCACCGGATTACCGGAAAAACCACTATAGGGCTGTCTTCGCGGCCAGGATTTTCGCCCGACGAGCAGCACCCATCATCAGTCCTGGATAAAGTGTGGCCCCGGCCCCTGTTCGCCCAACACGTCACCCTGATTGCGCAACGGGCAGGCCTCCATCGACAAACAGCCACAACCGATGCAGCCCGTGAGCCGGTCGCGCAGCAGTGTCAATTGATTGATCCGCTCATCCAGCTCCCGACGCCACTGCTCAGACAGAATCTTCCAGTCTGCTGCCGTCGGTGCGCGATCATCCGGAAGATTTTTCAGTGCCTCACCGATCTCTGCCAGAGGAATCCCCAGACGCTGCGCAACTTTGATCAACGCCACCCGGCGCAGCACGGTTCGTGGATAACGGCGTTGATTGCCGGCATTGCGCTGGCTCTTGATCAAGCCTTTGGATTCATAAAAATGCAGCGCGGTGACCGCAACGCCGCTGCGCGCCGCAACCTCGCCGACGGTTAGCTGCTTGTGCACAGTCTCTTTGGTGATCATTTGAAGATAGCTCTTGACCTTGACTTAACTAGAGGTTTTACCCTGCGCTTCGTCGAGTCGCAAGATTCGCCTTACAGCCAAGTGGGGACTTTTCATGCAAGCATCAGCGAAAAACCGCAGCTTCACACAATTGATCGAATTCGAGATCGAGCCACGGCAGCAACCGGCGCTGGTCTCGGCGCTGTCGGTGCAGACCGAGCGTCTGGCCCAGCGCTACGGAGGTTTCGTCAGCGCGAGTGTGCAAGCCAGCGACGATGGCCGGCGGGTATTGAGCTTTCTGCAATGGCAGAGCCGCGAGGCGGGGGAGGCCGCATTCAGCAGTTTCGAAAGCGGCGAGCAGGATTTCTGGCAGTTGATCCGCACCCATCAGGCGAAAACCGTGACATTTAACTCGTTTCAGGTATTGAGCAGCATCGCCCGCAGTCACGACGATGCACTGCACTGCAAACTGGTGAGTTAGATGGACAACTGGATCAGCTGCTTAGAACGTTTATCGATCTTTATAGATATCTAAGAGATAGGCGCAGTCATTGCTGATTCACTGATAGCCACTATTGAAAGCGTTGATTTCTGCGCGAGCGTACCGGGGCGTAGCCTTTCTCCATCGACCCCCACCGCTCGCCAGGACGCTCCCATGAATCGTTTACTGACTGTTTCTCTGCTGCTCGCTGTCTCCGTACTTGCCGGTTGTGCTTCTCACAACTCTCCAGAGCTGCGCCCCTACACCGAAGAAGAATCTCGGGAGTTGGCGATGGAAGCGCTGAACCGCAGCGGTTTGTCCTTTGACGAATACCACGCTAAGAAAGCTCAGTTGCTCGGCCAGTCGCAGTTCGACAAGAAGGCTGAAATGAGCGCGGAACGTGCCGTACAGCTGCACGGTCGGCCAAGCTGAAAACAAACTGTACTGCTAGAAGTTTTACCCAACTGTCCGTGGGTTTACCGGCCTGCGTGGGATAGGGTCTACACCTGAATGACCCTGACGGATTTGCCCACGATGACCCTCTCGCTTGATCTATTGTTGGGCTTTGCCCTGTTTGCTCTTGTCACCTCGATAACGCCGGGGCCAAACAACACCATGTTGCTGGCATCGGGCGTGAACTTCGGCTTTAACCGCACCATCCCGCACATGCTGGGCATTACCTGTGGCTTTTTTGTCCTGGTGGTGGCGGTGGGTTTTGGCCTGGGCGCGGTGTTTCAGACCTATCCGATTCTTTATACGATTCTGCGTTATGTCGGCGCGGCGTATCTGTTGTATCTGGCGTGGAAAATTGCTCACTCGGGACCGGTCGGTGACAACGTTCAAGGCGAAGCCAAACCGATCAGCTACCTCGGCGCAGCAGCGTTCCAGTGGGTCAATCCCAAAGCGTGGATCATGGCCATCGGTGCCATCAGCACGTACACGCCGATGCAGGGTTACTTCACCAATGTGCTGGTGATCGCTGCCGTGTTCGCCATCATCAATCTGCCGAGCGTCGGCGTCTGGGCGGCGTGCGGCACGCTCCTGCGCAATGTGCTGAAGGACCCGCGCTGGTTGCGCGTGTTCAACTGGGGCATGGCGGCGTTGCTGGTGGTTTCCCTGTACCCGTTACTTCTCGAAAGCTTTAGCTGACGCATTGCTTCAACCGCCGGCCCGATGCCTGTTAAGCTCGGCTTCAGGAGCGTTCCTACGCACTTTTAAATGAAGTTGTTCTTCTTTAACGGCATCCGATCAGGTATTGATGACGCTCTCGAACCGACGCGCAGCTCACAAGGCTGCGCTGTGCCGTTTGCAGATACGAGCCTCCTGATCCCGGAACACGCTCTGCGAGTCTTTTATGAACACACGTCCGTTGTATTTCGATTACGCCGCCACTACTCCGGTGGACGAGCGGGTCATCCAGGTGATGATCGAATGTCTGGGGTTTCACGGTAATTTCGGCAATCCGGCTTCCAGCTCCCATGCTTTTGGCCAGCAGGCCCGGCAAACGGTTGAGCAGGCCCGCCGACAAGTCGCCGAACTGGTCGGCGCGCAAGCCGAACAGATCGTCTGGACTTCCGGTGCTACCGAGTCCAATAACCTTGCTCTCAAAGGTGTAGCCCAAGCGCGCGGCGTGTCCGGCGGGCACATCATTACCAGCCAGATCGAACACAAAGCCATCCTCGATACCGCCCGTCAATTGCAGGACGCTGGCGTTGCCGTGACTTATCTGGTGCCGGACGCCGACGGCCTGATTACCCCGCAAGCGGTCAGCGAAGCGATGCGTGATGACACCTTTCTGGTGTCGCTGATGCTGGTTAACAACGAACTCGGCACCGTCAACGACATCCCTGCCATCGGTGAAGTCGTTCGCGGTCGCGAGGTGTTGTTCCATGTCGATGCGGCTCAGGGCGCGGGCAAAGTGGCAATCGATCTGACGCAATGGCCGGTCGATCTGATGTCTTTCTCGGCGCATAAACTCTACGGCCCCAAAGGCATCGGCGCGCTGTACGTCGGCCCGCGTGCGCAACAGCGCGTCCAAGCGCAGATACATGGTGGCGGGCATGAGAGCGGGTTGCGCTCCGGCACACTGGCGACGCATCAGATCGCCGCGATGGGTGCGGCATTCGCCTTGGCCGCTGCCGAATTAGATGAAGAGAAAAACTCCATCGTCGCTTTGCGTGAACGCTTGCTCGAACAACTTTTGAGCCTGCCGGGCGTGCGCCTCAACGGCAGTGCCACGCAACGCATTCCGCATACCTTGAGCCTGACCTTCAGCGAAGGCGAGTTCAATAGTGCGGCGCTTAGCCATTCAATCGCATTCTCCGCGACCTCGGCTTGCAATTCCGCGAGTAACGCGCCATCCCACGTGCTGTTGGCACTGGGACATGACACAAGGCTGGCCGGGCGTACGATTCGCCTGAGTCTCGGCCGTTTCACCACCGCTGAAGATATCGACAAGGCTTTTGAACTGATCAAGACCGCCTGCACCAGTGCTCCGGCATTCTGGGCGACAGGGCTTTAAACGCGCCGACCTGATGGCGACGAACAATAACGATGAAGTGATTGGCAGGAGACATGATGAGTACCCAGACTTTGACCGAGGGATCGGTTCCCCAGCGCCTTGCGCACACCCGTGAACTGATGCGCCGCGAAGGCATTCATGCGCTGTTGGTGCCTTCCGCCGACCCGCATCTGTCGGAATATCTGCCGGGGTACTGGCAAGGCCGCCAGTGGCTGTCGGGTTTCCATGGTTCGGTCGGGACTTTGATTGTCACCCACGATTTCGCCGGCGTTTGGGCCGACAGTCGTTACTGGGAACAGGCGACCAAGGAACTCAATGGCAGCGGCATCGAGCTGGTCAAGCTGCAACCCGGTCAGCCAAGCCCGCTGGACTGGCTAGCCGAGCAGACACCTGAAGGTGGCGTGGTTGCGGTCGATGGCGCAGTGATGGCAGTGGCCTCTGCGCGCACACTGGGCAGTAAACTTGAAGCGCGCGGTGCCCGTCTGCGTACCGATATCGATCTGTTGACGGAAGTCTGGAGCGACCGGCCGACGCTGCCGAATGCACCGATCTATCAGCATCTGCCGCCACAAGCGACCGTCAGCCGTGGCGAGAAACTCGCCAAACTGCGGGAAACCTTGCAGGAACGCGGCGCCGATTGGCACTTCATCGCCACCCTCGACGATATCGCGTGGCTGTTCAACCTGCGTGGCGGCGATGTGTCGTTCAACCCAGTGTTTGTTTCCTTCGCCTTGATCAATCAGCAGCAGGCCACCTTGTTTGTCGCGCTGAGCAAGATCGATGCGCAGTTGCGTGCAGTACTGGAACACGATGGCGTGACGCTGCGTGATTACAGCGAAGTGTCCGACGCCTTGCGCGCCGTGCCGAGTGGCGCGAGCCTGTTGGTGGATCCGGCGCGCGTCACCAGCGGTCTGCTGGATAACCTCGACAGCGGTGTGAAATTGGTCGAAGGCTTGAACCCGACGACACTGGCCAAGTCGCAAAAAAGTGAAGCCGACGCCGCGCACATCCGTAAAGCGATGGAGCAGGACGGCGCAGCGCTGTGCGAATTCTTCGCCTGGCTGGAGTCGGCCTGGGGCCGCGAGCGCATTACCGAACTGACCATCGACGAGAAGCTCACCGCTGCCCGTGAACGTCGTCCGGATTACGTTTCGCTGAGTTTCAACACTATCGCGGCATTCAACGCCAATGGCGCGATGCCGCACTATCACGCCACTGAAGAAGAACACGCGGTGATCGAAGGCGACGGCCTGTTGCTGATCGATTCCGGCGGTCAGTATCTCGGCGGCACAACCGACATCACGCGGATGGTGCCGGTCGGTACGCCAACCGAAGAGCAGAAGCGCGATTGCACGCGCGTGTTGAAAGGCGTGATTGCGCTGTCGCGGGCACAGTTTCCGAAAGGCATTCTATCGCCGTTGCTGGATGCCATCGCTCGCGCGCCGATCTGGGCTGAAAGCGTCGACTACGGTCACGGCACCGGTCACGGCGTCGGTTATTTCCTCAATGTTCACGAAGGCCCACAGGTCATTGCCTATCAGGCAGCGCCGGCGCCGCAAACCGCGATGCAACCGGGCATGATCACTTCCATCGAGCCTGGTACTTATCGTCCGGGCCGTTGGGGCGTGCGTATCGAGAACCTGGCGATGAACCAAGTGGCGGAGAGTAGCGAGTTCGGCGAGTTTCTCAAGTTTGAAACCTTGACCCTGTGCCCTATTGACACGCGCTGCCTGGTGCCAGCGTTGCTGACTCAGGACGAGAAACAGTGGTTCAACGCTTACCACGCGCAGGTGCGTGAACGTTTGAGTCCGTTGCTCGACGGTGCTGCCCTGGAATGGCTGAACGCGCGTACTGCGGCCATTTGATGGGTTGGCACTCAGGCGCCGAAGTCCGCGCTTGAGTGCCGGGATCAATCTAGGTCAAGGCTTCTTCGACGAAGTCCAGGCGATCCTGCCCGAAGAACATCTGGTTGCCGACAAACATTGTTGGGGCACCGAAAACGCCACGTTTAACCGCGGTTTCGGTGTTCACCTTCAGTGCAGCCTTCACGGTTTCATCGTTGGTCAACGCCAGGACTTCATCGGGATCGAACCCATGTTCGATCAATACGCCAGCAACGATTACCGGGTCGTTGAGGTTTGCGCCTTCCACCCACAATGCAGCGAACAGGCAATCGATAAACGCCTCAAAGCGTTCCGGCTGGCGTAGCTGTATGCCAGTGACGGCGCGCATCAACAGCAGCGTGTTGATCGGGAAGTGCGGGTTGAACTTGAGGGACACGCCATAGCGTTTGGCGTAGCGATCCAGATCCTGAAACATATAGCGACCCTTGGCCGGAATCATTGCCGGCGATGCATTGCCAGTCGCCTTGAATACACCACCGAGCAACATCGGAATGTATGTCAGCTCGCTATTGGTATCAGCGCAGATCTTTGGCAGCTGGGTGTAGGCCAGATACGTCGCAGGGCTGCCGAGGTCAAAATAGAATTCCACGGTTTTCGTCATTGTCGCTGCTCTCTATTTATTGTTTTGGGCGGTGGGTTCACCAGCGTTCGTTCCAGGGACGCAGATCCAGCTCAAAGGTCCAGGCATCACGTGGCTGACTGTGCAAATACCAATAGTTTTCGGCGATGTGTTCGGGGTTGAGAATACCGTCCTGATCCTTGGTGGCGTATTTCTCAGGGAAGCTGTTGCGGATGAAGTCGGTATCAATGGCTCCATCGACTACCACATGGGCGACGTGGATGTTCATAGGGCCAAGTTCCCGCGCCATGCTTTGCGCCAGTGCGCGAATGCCGTGTTTAGCTCCGGCGAACGCGGCGAAACCTGATGCACCGCGAAGTCCGGCAGTGGCACCGGTGAACAGAATCGTACCGCGCTGACGGGTGACCATGCGTTTGGCTACTTCACGGGCATTGAGGAAGCCGGAGAAACAGGCCATTTCCCAGATCTTGAAATACTTGCGCGCGGTTTCTTCGAGGATGCTGCAGGGCACGTTGGCGCCGATGTTGAATACAAAGGCTTCGATTGGACCGAGGCGGGTTTCGATGTCTTCAATCAGAGCGATTACGTCTTCTTCTTTGCGCGCATCGCAGGCAAAACCATGAGCTTCGCCGCCCTCAGCCTCAATGGCCTCCACCAGCGGCTGCAATTTGTCGGCGCTGCGCCGTGTAACACAGGCGATGAATCCTTCCTTGGCAAAGCGCTTGGCAATGGCTCCGCCAGTTGCATCGCCTGCACCGACAACCAATACGACCTTCTTGTTATTCATGGGTAGACCCCTTTAGTAAACGATCGTTAAGTGAACGAACGTTATGCTAGGATCCGGTTAACGTCAAGGCGGTCAATTCGAGGGCAAACACATGCGTTACTCCGCCAGTCACAAGCTGGAAACCCGGGAGAAATTATTGCAGAGCAGTGCGCTGTCGGCGAAGCGATCCGGGTTTTCCACGGTCGGTGTCGATGGTTTGATGAAGGCTATTGGCCTGAGTGGCGCGGCGTTTTACAGCCACTTTTCGTCGAAAGATGCGCTGTTCATTGCCATCGTCGAGAGAGAGTTGGGGCAAAGCATGGAGCGATTGGGTGGGCAAAGCGAGCCGGATCGCGAGCGGCTGCAACGCTGCCTCAGACACTATTTGAGCATGGCTCATGTTGAACAACCCGAATCTGGCTGTGCTTTGCCTGCGTTAGGCGCGGAAATCGCTCGTTCGGATATTCAGGTGCGCGAGCAGGCAGAGCTGTGGATCTGCCGGCTCCAGGAGAGTTGGGCGCGGATACTTGAGAGTGACAGTCTGGCATGGTCGGTTCTGTCGCAGTGCGTGGGGGCACTGGTGGTGGCGCGCATGTTGGCCAGCCCGGACATTCAGAGAACAGTGCTGAAGTCCAGCCATGACGAGATTTGTCGCCAGATCACCAGGCAGCCCTGACCTATTTACAGATGACGATCATGCTGCGGCTGGTATAGCCCGCAGGATTGAGGCCGAATGGATAGTCGCCAGGCTCCTCCACGGAATCCCCCGATTTGGCGATAACTTTGTAGCCTTTCGGAGCGCAGGAGCTGGCTGCGCTGTTATAGCACTGGTCCCAGGAGGACGAGAGCCCCGAGCAGTTGATGTGCAGCCCTTTTTTGCCGTGCTTTACCTGGGTTTTCGAGGTCGCCGCGCAACCCGCGATTGCGAGTACGGCGATCAATATCAAAATTCGTTTCATTCCCGTCCTTATAGCGGCCACGAGTCTGACGCTCGGGTCTGCCTGTATTCGCCTGCGCTCAAAGCGTTTTGAAATCCCTGTCCGAAAAAATCCATGTCTGGCATTGGGTTACGAGCCTAAACATGGCCTATATGAACGCCAATTGCCAGACCTTCGTTAAATCCTGTTTCAATCTGCCGCGATGGCAGGCTTGGCGGCACTGCCCATGGTCATGGTCGCGCCAACGGAAGCCAGAATAATGCACAGGATCGCCATCCATTGTGACAGCGTGAGGTATTCCTGCAGAAACAGCAGGCCCGACAATGCTCCGAACGCGGGTTCGATGCTCATCAACGTACCGAAAGTGCGCGCGGGCATGCGGGTTAGCGCGACCATCTCCAGTGTGTAGGGGAGGGCAGTGGACAGGATCGCGACGCCAATCGCGATTGGAATCAGTGATGGCGTCAGTAGCGCAGCGCCAGCATGCACGATGCCTATGGGGGCTACAAACAATGCCGCAATCATCACGCCTAACGCTGCGGTCGTGACGCCGTTGTCAGCGCCGGCCTTCTGGCCGAACAGAATGTAAAGTGCCCAGCAGACTCCGGCACCCAGGGCGTAGCTTGCACCGATCAAATCGATTCCGGCAGTGGTTGCTCCCGTCGGTATCAACAGCATGAGTCCGGCGGCGGCCAGGCCGATCCATAGAAAGTCGATGGCGCGACGGGATGCATATATAGCTACAGCGAGCGGGCCAGTGAATTCGAGAGCAACAGCTATGCCCAGCGGCACTGTGCGCAATGACATATAGAAGAGGAAGTTCATGCCGCCCAGCGCCATGCCGTAGACAATCACTGTGCGCAACGACTTGGATGTCAGCTTCGCGCGCCACGGACGCAGCAGTAACAACATGATCACGCTGGCGAAGATCAGACGCAGAGTGGTGGTTCCTTGAGCGCCCACTACGGGGAACATGCTTTTGGCCAGGGATGCGCCGGACTGGATCGACGCCATGGCTATTAATAGCAGGCCAACCGGGAACAGCATGGAGGCAAGAGAGCGAGGTTGGTCATTCATTGCGCGGCATCGTCCGAAATAAGAGCAGAGTATTGTTTTGGCTATTGGGCAATATACTGCGCAATCGCGCCTATGCCGTCTATATATAAGCTGGGTTTTCAGCTGTTTCGATGAAAAGTAAAATTAACGGTTGACGGCAGATTCTGGAAGTCTATAATTCGCCCCACTTCCGGCGCAGTCGAAACGGAAAACTCCTTGAGATTCAATGAGTTATGCGGTTTTCGGCAGCGGGTTGCTTCAGTTCGTCGAAGCCTGGAAGGAGTTGAAAGAGCGGTGATGTTTGGCTCTTTTAACGGTTCGATCTTCTCGGTCGAAAGCGGAGAAAAAGAGGTGTTGACAACAGCGAGTAACGCTGTAGAATTCGCCTCCCGCTAACGAGAGATCGGAAGCGCAAGTGGTTGAAG
>NZ_JACSZV010000024.1 GCF_014472415.1 Pseudomonas sp. N40(2020) | reverse complement strand
CTTTTGATCTTGCTTTTGAAGAGCAAAATCAAAAGATCGCAGCCTGCGGCAGCTCCTACATTGGGCGCGGGTTTAGGCGCTGGCGGGGATGACTTCGAGGACGCGAATCTGTTCAGGGGTCGGATAGTGCCAGCGCACATCCAGATCCCAGAACTGTGCGCCATATTCACGTTCCGGCGCCGGGGTCTGATACGCCGGGCGCGGATCCTGGGCCAGACATTGCTCGATCAACTCCACCAGTGGCTCGGCAAGGCGCTGAGCGTGGGTGTGCGCCTGTTGCAACGCTGCGTCCGTCCACTGCACGTCAATCAACTGCGGCGCAGCGCTGGCGATGCTGTTGGAGGCGCTGGTGATGATGTCGGCGTAGGGCACGTAGGGTTTGATGTCGAGAATCGGCGTGCCGTCGAGCAAGTCGATGCCGGAGATGAACAGGCGATTGGCTTCGACCTTGTCGAGTTTCACCACGGATTGGCCGATGCCATTCGGGCGGTGGGTGGCCCGGGTGGCGAAGACGCCCATGGACTTGTTGCCACCGAGTCGGGGAGGGCGGACTTTCAGGCGAGGTTTTTCTTCCAGCGCCTGATGGAAAAGGAACAGCAGCCAGACGTGGCTGACCTGTTCCAGACCCTGCACCGCGTCACCCTGATCGAACGGCGCCACCAGTTCCAGCACGCCCCGGGCAGCGGGGGCCAGTTGCGGTTGGCGAGGGATGGCAAACTTCTCCTTGAAGCAGGAGCGCACGAAGCCGATGGGGGAGACGCTGTAAGTCATGGTTTGCAGTCGAGGCGGGAATCAGGGCGGGCATGATAACCCGAGTGCGGTGGTGACTTGCCAGCGATGGCCGCGCCGCCGATCTCAGAGGCTGAACCCACCATCCAGCGGAATGATATTTCCCGTCATGTACGCCCCAGCCGTACTCGCCAGACTGATCGCCAACGCCGCCATCTCCTCCTCACGTCCCCAACGCTTCATCGGAATCAGTGCCGTGTCCTCGGCCAATGCCTGCTGATCATTACCAATATGCTGGGTCATCTTGCTTGGAAACCGCCCTGGAGCGATCACGTTAACGTTGATGTGTTGGCTCACCAGTTCCCGCGCGAGAATCCGCGACAGTTGATGCAGCGCGGCTTTGCTCGGCCCATAGGCATATGCCTGCTCGCCGAAAGACGAAATACCCGCCACCGAACCGATATTGATGATCCGCGCCGGATTCGCCGCCGACCCTGCTTTGCGCAGCAGCGGCAGGAACTGCTGAATGCAACTGAACACCGACGTCACGTTGAGCTGCATGACTTTTTCCCAGCCCTTGACCGGGTAGCTTTCCAGCGGCGCGCCCCAAGTGGTGCCGGCGTTGTTCACCAAAATATCCAGATGGGTGATCTGCTCGCCCAGCCTCGCGGCCAGTTCCTGTACGCCTTCTTCAGTCGCCAGATTCGCCGCCACGCCGTGGCAAGTGCCCAGGGCACTGAGCTCTTCCGCCGTTTGATGACAGGCTTCGGCGTCCCGAGAGCAGACGAACACACGGGCGCCGGCCTCGACAAAGGCCTTGGCGATCATTTTGCCGATACCACGGGTGCCGCCGGTTACCAGAGCGGTGCGGCCTTGCAGAGAAAAGTACGGGTGCATGGCGAATCCTGAGGGCTAGGGATCAATACACCCTAGTCGCCAGCCGCGAAAAGCGGAGCCACTATTTTCGAAGGGAATGAGCGGTCATGCGCAGCGGCGGCGACGGTCAGTCGCCACCGCTGGAAGCAATATCAGGCGGCGCGAACGCGCAGGGTCAGGCCCTTGAGGAAGTTGCGCAGCAACTGGTCGCCGCACGGACGGTAGTTGGTGTGGCCGACCTTGCGGAACAGTGCGCTCAGCTCTGGCTTGGACACCGGGAACTCGGCAGCCTTGAGGATCGCGTGCATGTCGTCTTCTTTCAGTTCGAAGGCCACGCGCAGCTTTTTCAGGATGATGTTGTTGGTCACCGGCAGTTCGATCGGCTGCGGCGGACGGCTTTCGTCCTTGCCACGCTTGAAGATCACCAGGCCATCGAGGAAGTGCGCGATGACTTCGTCCGGGCAGCGCACGAAGCCTTCTTCGTCTTCTTCTTTCTTGTCGAGCCAGGTGATCACGTCGGCGAGGGTCACCTCCATGCCGCCGAGTTTGATGATCTCGACAACCTTCTTGTCGCTGATGTCGAGCATGTAGCGCACGCTGCGCAATACGTCGTTATGAATCATGTGAGTAATCCTGATAGGCGTTGTGGGCATCGCGCGGGGGCAATGCCGAAATATGTGGCGGCAGTGGAAGTCTTAGAACTTCTCTTTGCCGGACAGGTAGCGCCATTGGCCGACCGGGACTTTGCCGATCGAGACGCCGCCGATACGGATGCGGCGGATGCCGATAACCTTCAGGCCTACCGCTTCGCAGAACTGGGCGATGATGCCCGGCTGCGGGTTCTTCATGGCGAAGCGCAGGCGGTTTTCGTTCTGCCAGCTGGCCTTGACCGGCGGCAGCTCCTTGCCCTTGTGAGTCAGGCCGTGCTGCAAGCGGTTGAGGCCGTGGGCGACCATGTCACCTTCGACTTCAACGATGTATTCCTGCTCGATCTTGGCTGAGTCGGCGGTGAGCTTGCGCAGAATCTTCCAGTCCTGAGTGAATACCAACAGGCCGCTGGCCTTGGCCTGCAGATCAGTGCTGGCGGTCAGGCGCAGGAAGTGGCCCCGCAACGGGCGTTTGCTGAAACGGTGCTCTTCGCTGAGGGTTTCGGCACTCAGGGTTTGCATCGCGCTGTCCGCATCCATGCCCGCCGGCACGTTGAGCAGGATGGTCACCGGCTCCGGCGCAGTAGCCTTGGCGTCCTTGTCGAGCTCGACCTTCTGGTCGCCGACCTTGAATTGCGGCTCGTCGATGACTTCGCCGTCCACGGTAACCCAGCCGCCCTCAATGAACAGCTCGGCCTCGCGGCGGGAGCAACCCACCAGTTCGATGAGGCGTTTGGAGAGGCGAATCGGGTCAGTCATGACAGGGCCGTAACAAAAAAGGGGTGGGCATTGTACCTGTGTGGCGCCGGTTAAGCCCGGTTCCATTTGCAGGCAGTGAAATCATGCGGGAGCTGTGGTGTATCAGCCATTGCCCGAGCGCTGCTGGTTTTGGCGCAAGCGCATGTGCAGCAACGGATACGGCTGGCCCATGCCATCCACTTCCGAGCGACCAATCACCTCAAACCCTTGCTTGAAGTAAAACCCCAGCGCCTGCGGGTTCTGCTCGTTGACGTCCAGTTCATCGGCGTTCAGATGCTGCATGGCGTAATTCAACAGCTTTTTGCCCAGACCCTGGCCGCGATGGTCGGGATCGATAAAGAGCATTTCAATCTTGCCCGCCGCCACACCGGCGAAACCGGTGATGCGTTGCTCGCGATCCTTGGTGCAGATCAGCATCACGGAGTCGAGGTAGCGGGTCAGCACCAGATTGCGCAGCAATTCGATATAGCTGTCCGGCAGAAAATCATGGGTAGCGCGGACCGAGGCCTCCCAGACCCGGGTCAGTTCCTGATAATCGCTGAGTTTCGGCGTGTGGATGACCGAATGGTGACGCATGCCTGTGTGCCTCTTATGCCCGGTTTGATGAGGATCCTTCCCTCAGCAAACGATAGACGTAAAAAAGCCCCGCATCTCGTAAAAAGAGCGGGGCTTTTCAATACAACACTATTCCCCTTGTGGGAGCGAGCCTGCTCGCGAAGGCGTTGGTTCAGTCAACAATTTCAGCAACTGACCCACCGCATTCGCGAGCAGGCTCACTCCCACAGGTACTGGGTGATGCTCAGATCTGCTCAGCCCACAGATCGTATTCGTCAGCGTCAGTCACCTTGCACCAGACCTTGTCGCCCGGCTTGAGGTTACTGCCGTTGTCGATGAACACGTTGCCGTCGATTTCCGGGGCGTCGAAGAAGCAGCGGCCGACCGCGCCTTGCTCGTCGACTTCGTCCACCAGCACTTCGATTTCACGGCCGATGCGCATTTGCAGGCGCGCCGAGCTGATCGCTTGCTGGTGCGCCATGAAGCGGTCCCAACGGACTTGCTTGACGTCGTCCGGCACGATGTCCAGATCGAGGTCATTGGCCGGTGCGCCATCAACCGGCGAGTACTGGAAGCAGCCGACGCGGTCGAGTTGGGCTTCGGTCAGCCAGTTGAGCAGGTACTGGAAGTCTTCTTCGGTTTCGCCCGGGAAGCCGACGATGAAGGTCGAACGGATGATCAGATCCGGGCAGATTTCGCGCCAGTTCTTGATGCGCGCCAGGGTCTTGTCTTCGAACGCTGGGCGTTTCATCGACTTCAGCACTTTCGGGCTGGCGTGCTGGAACGGGATGTCCAGGTACGGCAGGATCTTGCCGGCGGCCATCAGCGGGATCAGCTCGTCAACGTGCGGGTACGGGTAAACGTAGTGCAGACGGACCCAGACGCCCAAGGTGCTCAGCGCTTCGCAGAGTTCGGTCATGCGGGTTTTCACCGGCGCGCCGTTCCAGAAACCGGTGCGGTATTTCACATCGACGCCGTAGGCGCTGGTGTCCTGGGAGATCACCAGCAGCTCTTTGACGCCGGATTTGACCAGGCGCTGGGCCTCGTCGAGCACATCACCCACTGGACGGCTGACCAGTTTGCCGCGCATCGACGGGATGATGCAGAAGCTGCAGCTGTGGTTGCAGCCTTCGGAAATCTTCAGATAGGCGTAGTGACGCGGGGTCAGCTTGATGCCTTGCGGTGGCACCAGGTCGATCAGCGGGTTGTGGTCTTTGCGTGGCGGCACGACGTCGTGCACAGCGTTGACCACTTGCTCGTACTGCTGCGGACCGGTCACGGCCAGCACGCTCGGGTGCACGTTGCGGATGTTGCCTTCTTCCACGCCCATGCAGCCGGTGACGATAACCTTGCCGTTTTCCTTGATCGCTTCGCCGATCACTTCCAAAGATTCAGCCTTGGCCGAGTCGATGAAGCCGCAGGTGTTGACCACCACGACGTCGGCGTCCTGATAGGTGGACACCACGTCATAGCCTTCCATGCGCAGCTGGGTCAGGATGCGCTCGGAGTCGACCAGTGCTTTCGGGCAACCCAGAGATACGAAGCCAACCTTTGGATTGGCCGGCGCAGGAGTGGTGGACATGTCTAACCTCGGTATTTTGTGACGTCGCTTGCCGTGTGGGAAAGCCGACGGATGGGCGCTTAGGGCGCGCCTCTGATCAAAAAGTGCGCAATTCTAGCGGCGAGGAGCGCACTTGACCAGCTTTATGCCGGGAAATGCGACGAGTGCTGCGCTATGCTTCGCGCCGTTGAGCTTTACCGATTATTTACAGTCAACAAAACGTCTGTAACAGCAGGTAAAACAGCGCATGCTGCACCACAAAGCATAGTGCTTCATTCCAAGAAGCCGGTTCTGAGAAGTAGGAGTGTTGGATGGTTCAGGCAAGTAGTCAGGCGGCGGGCGCCGAGCATTCGACGGCAAAGCCGATCGGCATGCTGGTCGCCGCGGTCGGGGTGGTTTACGGCGACATCGGCACTAGCCCGCTGTACACCCTCAAAGAAGTCTTCGCCGGTCATTATGGTGTGCCGGTCAATCACGATGGAGTCTTCGGGATTCTGTCGTTGATTTTCTGGTCGCTGATTTGGGTCGTCACTATCAAGTACGTGTTGTTCGTACTGCGCGCTGACAACCAGGGGGAAGGGGGGATCATGGCGCTGACCGCTCTGGCGCGACGTGCATCCAGCCGCTACCCGAAACTGCAAACGGTGCTGGTGATTCTGGGGCTGATCGGTGCAGCGCTGTTTTACGGCGATAGCATGATTACGCCAGCCATTTCCGTCCTGTCGGCGGTTGAAGGCCTGGAACTGGCTTTCGACGGGCTCGAGCGGTGGGTAGTGCCACTTTCGTTGATCGTACTGGTGGCCTTGTTCCTGATTCAGAAGCACGGCACCGATCGCATCGGCAAGCTGTTCGGCCCAGTGATGGTGGCGTGGTTTCTGGTGCTGGGCACTTTGGGTGTCAGCGGTATCGTCAAACACCCTGAAGTGCTGAGTGCATTGAACCCGATCTGGGGCGTGCGTTTCTTCATCGTACATCCTGGCATGGGCGTAGCGATCCTCGGCGCGGTGGTGCTGGCGCTGACCGGTGCCGAAGCGCTGTATGCCGACATGGGCCATTTCGGTCGCAAGCCTATCGCCCGCGCCTGGCTGATTCTGGTGCTGCCGGCCCTGGTGCTGAACTATTTCGGTCAGGGCGCCTTGCTGCTGGAAAACCCGGAAGCGGCGCGTAACCCGTTCTACCTGCTGGCGCCGAACTGGGCACTGGTGCCGTTGGTGGTGTTGTCGACCCTGGCCACGGTCATTGCTTCGCAGGCGGTGATTTCCGGCGCGTTCTCGTTGACTCGTCAGGCCATCCAGCTCGGCTACATTCCGCGCATGCACATTCAGCACACGTCCAGTGCCGAACAGGGCCAGATTTACATCGGCGCGGTGAACTGGGCGCTGATGGTGGGCGTGATCCTGCTGGTCATCGGCTTCGAATCCTCGGGCGCGCTGGCGTCTGCTTACGGTGTGGCCGTGACCGGTACGATGCTGATCACCAGCATCCTGGTGTCGGCGGTGATCCTGCTGCTATGGAAATGGCCGCCGCTGTTGGCGGTGCCGATTCTGCTAGGGTTCCTGTTGGTCGATGGTTTGTTCTTTGCTGCCAACGTACCGAAGATCATCCAGGGCGGTGCCTTCCCGGTGTTGGCGGGTATTGTGCTGTTTGTCCTGATGACCACTTGGAAGCGCGGCAAGGAACTGCTGGTCGATCGTCTCGACGAAGGCGCGCTACCGTTGCCGATCTTTATCAGCAGCATCCGCGTGCAACCACCGCACCGCGTGCAGGGCACCGCCGTGTTCCTCACCGCGCGCTCCGACGCCGTGCCCCACGCGCTGTTGCACAACCTTCTGCACAACCAGGTGCTGCACGAGCAAGTGGTGTTGCTGACCGTGGTCTACGAAGACATCCCACGCGTGCCGCCATCACGTCGTTTCGAAGTGGAAGCGCACGGTGAGGGGTTCTTCCGGGTGATCCTGCACTTCGGCTTCACCGACGAGCCGGACGTGCCGCAGGCGCTGAAGCTATGCCATCTGGATGATCTGGACTTCAGCCCGATGCGCACGACTTACTTCCTCAGCCGTGAAACGGTCATCGCCTCGAAGCTCGAGGGTATGGCGCGTTGGCGTGAAGCGTTGTTTGCGTTCATGTTGAAGAATGCCAATGGCAACTTGCGGTTCTTCAATCTGCCGCTGAACCGGGTGATTGAGTTGGGGACGCAGGTGGAGATGTAACCCCGCCTCAACTGAAAAGCCCCCGTCAGCCTTGCGGCTGGCGGGGGCTTTTTTGTGGGCGCCCGGCGGATTTTCATTTGGTCAGTCAAAAGAAATACAAAGTTGCAGGGTGTTTAATTCAACGCAATACTCTGTGCATTATTCTGCGCTGCAGCAACTGAGCAAGAGGTGATTATGACGGCATTATTAGAACGTGCTGACCAGGCTATTTCCGTGACTGCCATGGTCAGGAGCTTCAGTGCGAGGCTCAAGGAGATTTCCAGTCGTGCCACTGAGCGTCTGGTTATCTTCAAGGACAATCAACCGGCAGCGGTCATTATCAATGTGCAGGCCTACCAGGAAATGCTGGATGAGCTTGAGGAGCTTCGCATCGAGGCGGCAGCTCGTGAGCGTCTGAGCAATTTTGATCAAACCAGAGCAGTCAGCCATGACGCTATGCGGGCAAGGTATGCCAAGAAGGATTAAAGGAGCGCTGGATGGTTTGGGGAGTAATTTATCATCCGGAGGTCCAAGGAGATCTGGATCAACTGGGATCGGCGGCTGCCAACCGGATACTTGATGTTATCGAGGAACGGATCATCAACGGCGAGCCGGATTAGAGTGGTAAACCCCTTCGAGCCAGCCTTGCGGGTTGTAGAAGGATTCGAACGGGGGACACACGAATCGTCTACCGCGTCGATGGTATAGCCATTCAGGTGTTGATCGTTGCAGTCGGTGCTCGACGTGACGAAGAAGTCTACGACGCCGCAGAGCGCCGCTTGTAATCAAGTGAGGATTGAGCAAGATCAAGCGCCCCCGTAGCCTTAAAGGCTGCGGGGGCTTTTTTGTCTCGGTTGCCTTTACAGGCTTTCAGGGAAATCTTCTTCAGACTCGGTCTTCGTCCGCGCAGGTCGTGGGATCAGTGCTTGTATCACGTCATCAATCAAGGCTTTGCCCATCACTGTCAGATAATGCGCGGCCCAGGCGTGGCGGTCGGTGTCTTTGGTGTAGGCGGCATCCTCGGCGAAGGATTTGGCGAGGTACAGCAGATCGGAGGATTGGGACAAGGCATCGATGATCGGGATGCCGGAGCGAACGTTGAAATACGCTTGATCGGAGTTGTAGAGGAAGGGGGTGAAGCCGATTGTTTTCAGATCAGATTGATTGCTCATGTTCAATTCCCTTGATTTCGAGAGCTGCCGCATCCGATACCAAGCGAATGGGTGGCAGCTGTGCGCAGGTTGGTAAACCGGGGAACCAAGGAAACCGGCACGCTCGAAAGCGTCCCACACACAGCTGCCATAACACAGGGGCTCGGACGGGATAACGCCTGAGTCGTGTCGGGTGCGCTGTTGCGCCTTATTCCACCGGGTTACCAAGCCCGATCGCTGAATGGGTCAGCGACGTCTGGAGAGTATCCCGTCAAAAAACAGCACAACAGGGCAGCAAGGCGCCGCAACACGCGATTCGGAGTTTGCCTACAAGGTCTGTCGGCGTCATCCGATATTGCGAGACGAGAAGTAAACGAAACTAAACGCCTGACACGCAATTCCCTGTAGGAGTGAGCCTGCTCGCGATAGCAGAGTGTCAGCTTGCAAATCAGTGACTGATACTCCGCTATCGCGAGCAGGCTCACTCCTACAGGGGAATGGGGTGATTATCTGAATGTAAAAAGCCCCCGACATCGTGAGATGGCGGGGGCTTTTTGTGGGTGCGCTTCAGATCACTCTTCAGCCACCTGACTCGCCGCCTGACGCTTCTCGATCAGATCCACCAAGCGCTTGGCCAGTGCCGGGTAGTTCTCGTCGAAGTGATGACCGCCAGGCAGTTTCACCGCCTCACCCACCGCAGTCTTGTCGGTGCAGCCGCTCTCATCGGTTTCTTCTTCGCCGTAGATGCACACGACCTTGGCCGGTGGCAGCTTGGCCATTTCCGGGCCGGTGGCGGCTTCTTTGCCGGCGTTGCCGAGCCAGCCTTCGACTTCGATTTCGAAGCTGCCGGTGCGGGCGAAGGCTAGCAAGATGATGGCGTCGACGCGTTGCTGCTCGGTGTCCGGCAGGCGGTTGTAGATCGCTGGCAGAACGTCGGCACCGAACGAGTAACCGGTGAGGATGAAGCGCTTGGTGCCCCATTTCTGCCGGTAGTGTTGCATCAGTTCGGTCAGGTCCAGGGCGCTTTG
Organism: Pseudomonas sp. N40(2020); assembly: GCF_014472415.1. Classification (GTDB taxonomy): domain Bacteria; phylum Pseudomonadota; class Gammaproteobacteria; order Pseudomonadales; family Pseudomonadaceae; genus Aquipseudomonas. The sequence goes on along the minus strand of NZ_JACSZV010000024.1, from coordinate 84,967 downwards.
CTCCGGGCTCTTGTGCTGCCAGTAGTAGCGCAGGGTGTCGATGCCGACGACCGGGTAGCCGATCTTGGCCATTTCACCCGCTACGTCGCGGTCGAGGTCACGCCAGCCACCGTCACCGGAAAGGAACAGGGTCACGGTGTCCTTGGCCTGACCGGCAGGTACTTCAACCACCGGTATCGCCAGACCGCCGTTGGCCTTGTCACCGCCGACGAGGATCTTGCGCAGCTCGTTGTTCAGCACTTGCGGCAGGTTGATATCGTAGTCGCTGATGCTGGTTTCGGCGTTCGGTTGATCACGCACGAAACCTGCGCTGGCGTCGTCCGGGTTGTCGTTCCATGCCGCCAGCCAGTGACCGTGGGTGGCGGATTTAGGCAGCAGGTGCGTGCAGCCACCTTTTTCCAGTGCCAGGTCCACGGAAATCGCTTGGGCCTTGTCGTCCTTTTGCTCGGCCAACCAGCGCCAGGCCAGCACCGCGCCGGGGCCGATACCGCTGACCAGCGTGGCCGGGCCGTTCAGTTCGCGCAGACCGGTTTGCAGAGCGCGGCTTTGCAGCAGGCAGTCCTTGGGCAGAATTACCTGAACGATTTGCGCCGAGGCGCTGCGGCTCAGGGTGGTCAGTTGCTTTTCACTGAGCTTCTGATCGTCATTGACGGCTACCAGCACCTGAGACTTCGGCTTGGTGCCGGGAATCACACGGGTCATGGCCGGGCCATCGGCCGGAGTCAGCTGTTCGATGGTCGGTTCCGGTGCCGGGCGTTTGAGGTACCAGAAACCGCCGCCGGCAATCACGGCCAGCACGATCAGTGCGGCCAGGATGTACTTCAGGGAGCGTTGAATCATCAGCGTTTCACCAATCCAGTCAAGCCGCCCGCGATCAGGGCAGCAGTGTCGGCCAGCGCCACCAGCGGATCGAGTCCGGCGGGCACGGCCATATAACGGGGTTCCCAGTCAGGCTGGAACTTGTCTTTGAAGCGGCGCAAGCCTTGGAAGTTGTACAGCTGCTCACCACGGCGGAAAACCATCGAGCCCAGACGTTGGGTCAGCGGTGCACCACGCCGGGGTTGCAACCCCGACAACGGCACCATGCCCAGGCTGAAGCGCGCGTATCCGTGACTCTTATAGTGTTGAATCAGGCCGACCATCATGAATTCCATGGTCAGTTTGGGGGCGTCCGGGTGTGCGCGCATCAGGTCGAGACTGGCCAGATCATGGCTGTAGGTCTCGAGCAGGTTGGCGAACGCCACCGGGCGCCCCTCGAAGCGAATCACCGCAATGCGGAAATGCTTCAAGTAATTGTCGCTGAAGCGGCCGAGGGAGAAGCCTTTCTCGCGCACGTTCTTGCCGGTCAGCCAGGCATCGGAAATCACCTTGAGCTCATCCATCGGCGCCTGACCCGGCTCGTGAATTTCCAGCGACAGGCCGTCACGGGTGCCACGGTTCCAGGTGTAACGCAGATCCTTCATCTCCTTGCCCTTGGCTTCCAGGTCAAAGCGATGCAGATCGACCCGGGCTTCCTCGCCGAGTTTGATCGCGGTCAGGCCGATGTCCATGTAGTACGGCAGGTTCTCCGCGCGTACTTGATAGAACACAGGGCGAGCGTGATGGATATCGCACAGGTCGCGGAACTGCCAGATCATCTCGGCGCGTTGCTGGCCGGGGCCTATCGGGTCGTACAGCGCCACCAGACTGCGGCCACGGCGGGCGTACATCAGGAACGCTTCGTCGTTCTGGTGAAACAGCAACGCCTTGTCACCGGTCAGCGCGAGACCGCCGTCGGGTTGCGACGACGCCATCAGGATCTTCGCCGCGCGGTCGAGTTCGTCCGGGGTCGGCAAATGAATGACCGGGCGCGCAGTGCGCAGCAGCCAGGTCAGGGCAATCACCAGCAACAGCACGGCGGCGCCGAGCAGCGAGCGCAGGCCGCGCGGGGCATCAGCGTCGAGGGTGAACTGCCACCACAATTGATGGCTGTACGGCACGTCTTGATAGGCGAACAGCAGCAGCCAGGCCGAAGCACCGAGCACGCACAGGCTGGCCACCAGATACAGCGGCGAAAACGGCAACTCAGTCAGACGGCTCGGACGATAGAACGAGCGACGGAATACCCCCAGCAGCGCGGCAGTGAGGGTCATCAAACAGGCTTCTTCCCAGTCGAAACCCTTGAGCAGGGAGAGCAGGGCGCCAACCAGCAGCAGAATGGTGGTCAGCATCCACGCGGCCGACAAGCGACGGCGCAGGCCCTGCGCCAGCATCAGGCAGAGCACGCCGATCAGGCTGGCGCCGAAGTGCGAGGCGTCGACCAAGCGATGTGGGATCAGAAAGCCGATGTGCTCCAGACGCGTATCGATTTCAGGAGTAGCACCGGAAAACAGCAGCACCACACCGGACAGGAACACCAGTACCGCCAGAATCGGCGCAGCCAGACCGGACGCCGCGCGCATGGTCTGGGTCTGAAACAGGCGCTGGCCTTCGTTGATCAGCAGCAGTACGCAAGCCACCAGCAGCGGCAGCACGACATAGATCAGGCGATACAGCAGCAATGCAGCGGCCAGTGGCGCAGCGCCGAGCTTGTCGGCGAATGCGGCGAGCAGGATCGCTTCGAACACGCCAACGCCACCCGGTACATGGCTGAGTACGCCAGCGGCCAGCGCCAGCAGGTACACCAGCAAAAACGCGCCGAAGGGCGGGGCTTCTGGCAGCAACAGATAAAGCACGGTGGCGGCCGCCGCGACATCGAGGGCGGTGATCACCAGTTGCAGGAAGGTCAGGCGTCGACCCGGCAGGCGCAGGGTGCGGCGTCCGGCCTTGACCAGCAGGTTATCGGGGTAGGGTTGTTCCGGCAGGCGACGGCGATAGATGCCTATCATCAGGATGGCGCCGAGCAGCAGCACGGTAACGGCAACAGTGCCGAGCAAGCCTTCCGAGAGGCCGAGTGCCTGAGATGCAGCGGGCAGGTCGCTCAACGTCGCTAGAGCAGCCAGTGGCGGCAGGGCACAGCCCAGCGACAGGCTGGCGAATAAGGTCATGTGCGCGACTTCCGACGCTCCCAGACCCAGTCGTGCATATAAACGGTAGCGCACCGAACCGCCGGACAGCAGTGACAGACCGATCGCGTTGCCAATCGCAAACGCCGTGAAGCCGCCGAGGGCCAGCGTGCGCGGTGGCAATGTCACGCCAGCATAGCGGCTGGCCGACCATTCATAGCCGAGCAGAATAATGAAGCCGACCACGGTCGCGCCGAATGCGCCGAGCAGGGCGGGTTTCGGTACGTCGAGAATCGAGTCGTGCAAAGCATCGAGATCGAGTTCGGCGAGCAAGTGGCGACAGGCAATCAGGGCAATGGCAAACAACAGCAGAGTGACCGCCAGACCGATCGGTTGACGGTATTTGCTTAACCGATCCAGCAAGCGCAGGCGCTCGGGTTTGATCGGTTGCTTCGCTGTGACGGTGTCTTGTGGATCAGACGAGTTGGCGCGCATCAATCACCTCTTGGATTGTGCGCGACAGGATGGAGGTATCCAGCCAAGTTACCAATCCCTGTAGAAAAAAATAATCACAAAATACTACGCCTCTCACCAGGTATCGGCGAGGGCAGTCATGGATTGCAGACCTCTTGCCCGCGACTCGAAGCATAGTCGCAACACGGCGGTTCTGAAGATCCTGGACGATTCACTGCACAGTGACAGATCATTGTTGCGAAAGGACTTTTTCCACAGATACAAAAAAGGCCACTCTTTCGAGTAGCCTTTTTTGATGTTTGGTTGCGGGAGCCGGATTTGAACCGACGACCTTCGGGTTATGAGCCCGACGAGCTACCAGACTGCTCCATCCCGCGTCTGTGTGGCGGCATTCTACAGGCGAACGGCGAGGTGTCAACCGCTAATCCCGTAAAGGGTCAAATAAGTGTGGAATCGCGTCAAACGGTCGCAGGTAACGCGTTAAGTTTCGGAAATGAAACGAGTTCCTGTTTGGCTATTCTCTGGGTGAAGAGGTCTGAACCTGAAAAACAAGCGCGCACAAAAAAGGCCACTCTTTCGAGTAGCCTTTTTTGATGTTTGGTTGCGGGAGCCGGATTTGAACCGACGACCTTCGGGTTATGAGCCCGACGAGCTACCAGACTGCTCCATCCCGCGTCTGTGTGTCGGCATTCTACAGAGGATCGCTGGGCTGTCAACCTTCAATCCGGATAAAACTGTTGAGGTTCAATCGGTTAGCGCTCTTTGTCGGTACTTGAAAGAAGCCGCAGGGCAGGTGGGGCAAGGCTTTCAGCTCTATTGAAGGTCGCTTTTCGATTGAGAAAATAAATTCACAGGACGATTCCTACAGTCATAAAAGAACATTCAGCACCACTGGTGCTATATACAGGTGTCAGTGAGATACTGCCGATCCGGCTCGCCACGTTTCCTTTTCTGACATGACTCAGCGAAAAATCATCCACATCGACTGTGACTGTTTCTACGCCGCCATCGAGATGCGCGATGACCTGCGTCTGGCCGGCAAGCCGTTGGCGGTGGGTGGTTCGGCGGATCGGCGTGGGGTGATCGCCACCTGTAATTACGAGGCGCGTGCCTATGGCGTGCGCTCGGCAATGGCATCCGGGCATGCTTTGAAGTTGTGCCCGGATCTGACCATTGTCAAACCGCGTATGGATGCCTATCGCGAAGCCTCAAAGGAAATTCACACGATCTTTGCTGATTACACCGACCTGATCGAGCCGCTGTCGCTGGATGAGGCCTATCTGGACGTGTCGGACAGCGCGCATTTTGGCGGCAGTGCCACGCGCATTGCCCAGGATATTCGTCGCCGGGTCTCCAATCAGTTGCACATCACGGTTTCTGCTGGCGTGGCGCCGAACAAGTTTCTGGCGAAGATCGCCAGCGACTGGAAAAAGCCCAACGGCTTGTTCGTGATCACACCGGATCAAGTCGAGGATTTCGTCAGCGGTTTGCCGGTGAACAAGCTGCACGGCGTCGGCAAGGTCACCGCGGACAAGTTGGGCAAGCTCGGTATCGTCGACTGCATGCAGTTACGTGAGTGGGACAAGCTGGCGCTGGTGCGTGAATTCGGTAGTTTTGGCGAGCGCCTCTGGAGTCTGGCGCGTGGGATCGATGATCGGCTGGTGCACAACGACAGTCGCCGTCAGTCGATCAGTGTGGAAAATACCTACGATGTCGATCTGCCGGACCTGCGCAGTTGCCTGGACAAATTGCCGGAGCTGCTGGAAACCCTGAAAACCCGCATGGCGCGGATCGACAGCAGCTATCGGCCGGGTAAGCCGTTCGTCAAAGTGAAATTCCACGATTTTACCCAGACCACATTGGAGCAGGCCGGGGCAGGTCGGGATCTGGGCAGTTATCAGTTGATGCTGACGCAGGCGTTCAATCGCGGAGGTAAACCGGTGCGATTGCTTGGGGTTGGGGTGAGGCTGGAGGATTTGCGTGGCGGGTTTGAGCAGATGGAGTTGTTTGAGCGTTGAACCCTTAAAAGCAAAAGATCGTCCGACAGGACGATCTTTTAACAGAGCTTAATTCGGTCCCGGATCCGCCACCAACCGCCCCGCATCCTTGGTCAGCGACTTGAGAAACTCAGCCTGCAACTCTGGATCGTTACGCGTCAGTTCGATCAGGCTTTGTTCCAGCTCGCTGGCTTCTTCTTCCAGACCCAATTCCGACAGGCGTTTGACCCGGTGTACCCATTGGCTCACTTCGTCGTCTTCCAGATCGTCGTAAATCAGCCCGTGAGCTTCCAGCAACTTGCCCCGCAGGTGGCTGCTGATCATCAGGGTTGAGTCAGATTGAACTTCATCCTTGGCGTCTTCGACACTGATCTGCAATTTGCCGACATGATTGAGATCATTTTCGGCAAACGGGCTGTCGAGCAGGTTAAGACGCAGCACGCCGTTACGGTCGGTGGTCATGTCGAATGTCTGCTTGCCGGCCTTGACTTGCACCGGTCGCTCGCTCCACGGCAGGCTCGAATACTCCGTGCGCTTGTCGCGCTGGATTTCATCGATGCCGGCCAGATTCTGTTGCGCACGACCGTTGGACTGCACGTTCATGAACGGATTGAGCCCGGCAAAACCGTAGCTCAGCCAGTCCTTGGTCACGCTGTCCGGCAAATTGCCGAGCGCAAAGACGTTAACCACGTTCGCGCCGACGCCACCGACCACCGCCACCGCGCCCAGCGGAATCTCGTAGACTTCCCGCCAGGGTTGGTAAGGCGTGTAGCGGTCGTAACGGCGGGTGACTTCGAATTCGGTGACTTCGAATGTCTTCTGCTCGTTGATCTTCACGCGTCGCTGCGGGAGCTCAAGTTCCTTGGGCTCACCGACATCGATCTGCAAAGTGTGATCGAGCAACTTTCGCTCGACACGCTCTTCGTGCTCGCTGCGCTGTGACATGTGATTGGCACAGCCGCTGACCAGCAGGGCACCGCACAGGGCGGTGCCTCCGAGGCCCAAGGTGTTTCGCTTGAACATGACGTCTCTATCTGGTTTCAGCGGCGGATACGAGCCTGAAGGAAGGACAATACGTCAGCCACCGGCAGCGCTTGCGCCTCGCCTTCGGTACGGCTCTTGTATTCCAGGTTGCCTTCGGCGAGGCCACGGTCGCTGACCACGATCCGGTGTGGAATGCCGATCAGCTCCATGTCCGCGAACTTGATGCCCGGGCTGGTTTTCTTGTCGCGATCATCCAGCAGCACTTCGAAACCGGCCGCAGTCAGTTCTGCGTACAGTTTGTCGGTGGCTTCGCGAACCTGCTCGGTTTCGTAACGCAGTGGTACCAGAGCAATCTGGAACGGCGCCAGGGTGTCGCTCCAGATGATGCCGTTCGCATCGTTGTTCTGCTCGATCGCGGCAGCCACCACGCGGGACACGCCAATGCCGTAGCAGCCCATTTCCAGGGTCACTGGCTTGCCGTTTTCGCCCAGCACTTCGCACTTCATCGCCTTGCTGTACTTGTTGCCCAGCTGGAAGATGTGCCCGACTTCGATGCCACGTTTGATTTCCAGCGTGCCTTTGCCGTCCGGGCTTGGGTCGCCGGCAACCACGTTGCGCAGGTCAGCCACGGTCGGAACCGGCAGATCGCGCTCCCAGTTCACGCCGAAGTAGTGCTTGTCGTCGATGTTCGCGCCGATGCCGAAGTCGCTCATCAGTTCGACCGAGCGGTCGATGATGATTGGCAGCGGCAGGTTGAGCGGCCCGAGGGAACCAGCGCCGGCGCCAATGGCGTCACGCAGTTCGGCATCGGACGCCATGACCAGCGGGCTGGCCACGCCTGGTTGCTGGGCTGCCTTGATTTCGTTCAGTTCGTGGTCGCCACGGATGATCAGGGCAATCAGCTTGCCTTCTTCTTCCGCGTGCACGATCAGGGTCTTGATGGTCTTTTCAATCGGCAGACTGAATTTTTCCACCAGCGCGGCGATGGTCTTGGTGTCCGGAGTGTCGACCAGACGCAGCTCTTCGGCCGGTGCTGGGCGGGAAGTTTCCCGTGGCACAGCTTCGGCCTTTTCGATGTTCGCTGCGTAGTCGGAGCCGTTGCTGAAGGCGATATCGTCTTCGCCGGACTCGGCCAGTACGTGGAATTCGTGGGAACCGGCGCCGCCGATAGAGCCGTTGTCGGCTTCAACCGGGCGGAATTTCAGGCCCATACGGGTGAACACGTTGCAGTACGCCTGATGCATGCGGTCGTAGGTGACCTGCAGCGAAGCCTGATCGGCGTGGAACGAGTACGCGTCCTTCATGATGAATTCGCGGCCGCGCATCAAACCGAAGCGTGGGCGGATTTCGTCACGGAATTTGGTCTGGATCTGGTACAGGTTGATGGGCAGCTGTTTGTAGCTGCTCAACTCGTTGCGCATCAGATCGGTGATCACTTCTTCGTGGGTCGGGCCTGCGCAGAAGTCGCGACCGTGGCGGTCTTTGATGCGCAGCAGCTCAGGGCCGTATTCTTCCCAGCGTCCCGATTCCTGCCACAGCTCGGCCGGTTGGGTGCTCGGCATCAACACTTCCAGAGAGCCGGCAGCGTTCATTTCTTCACGAACGATGGCTTCAACCTTGCGCATCACTCGCAGGCCCATGGGCAGCCAGGTGTAAAGACCTGAGGCGAGTTTGCGGATCATGCCGGCGCGCAGCATCAGCTGGTGGCTGATTACGACCGCGTCGGAAGGCGTTTCTTTCTGTGTGGCGAGCAAAAATTGACTGGTGCGCATGGTTGGCCGTTGTCGGTTGCTATGACTGGAAATGACGGAGCAGTGTACCGGCGAGTTTTGCTGACGTACAGAAGTGCGGCCGGCGGAGGGACACAAGGGCGGGATTCTTCCCGCCCTTGGCGAAACGTCTTACGATTCTTCCACAAGCGGCGTCGGCACAGGCTCAGGCGTTGGTGTAGGGCCTTCGCGGCGGCTTTCCTGGAGCCAGTGCAGGGCGATCAGCAATAGCGTCGGCACACCGAGCATGGCGGTGATCAGGAAGAAGTTGTGGTAACCGAACTTCTCCACCATCACCCCGGAATAGCCGCCGATCAGGCGCGGCAGCAGGAGCATGATCGAGCTGAGCAGGGCGTACTGGGTCGCGGAGAACTTAAGGTTGGTCAGGCTCGACAGGTAGGCAACGAACGCCGAAGTCGCCAGTCCCGAGCTGAAGTTGTCGAGGGAAATGGTCACCACCAGCATCTTCAGGTTCGGCCCCATGTCAGCCAGCATCAGAAACAGCAGGTTAGTGCCCGCCGATGTCACGCCGCCAATAAACAGGATCGGCAGGATGCCGAAGCGCACGATCAGCAGCCCGCCCATGCCCGCACCGACGAGGGTCATGATCAGGCCGAAGATCTTGCTGACGCTGGCAATCTGGTCCTTGGTGAACCCCTGGTCGATGTAGAACACGTTGGCCATCACGCCCATGACCGTGTCCGACATCCGATAGGTGGCGATCAGCCCGAGCAGCAATAGCGCCTGCCAGCGGTAGCGCAGGATGAAGTCGTTGACCGGCGTCAGGACCGGCGCCAGCCCGCGGCGACCCATGGCCGACAGGCACATCCAGGTGAGCAAGGTATAAAGAATGGCGCGCAGGAAGGCGCGGTCTTCCAGCAGCAGGTCGAGCGGGCTGACGCCTTCGAACAACACGCTGGCGAAATCGGTGTTGTAGAGCTGGGTGAACATCGCCGGCACGGACACCAGCAGCACGATCAGTACGAATACCGACATCAATTGATGCATGAAGGTATAGCGGCCCGCTTGCAATTGGGTGCGCAACGGCACAGGCGGCTCGCGCATCAGCAGGGTAGTGAGCAGCGCAGGAATCATCAGTGCGCCGAACAGCGCGTAAGTGCCGGCCCAGGCTGAGTGTTGATAGTTGAAACCGGTAGAGCCGAAACCTTCGGCGAAAAACAACGCGCCAGCGGTGGCGAGCAGCGCGGCGATGCGGTAGCCGGACATGTAACTGGCGGCGAGTGCGGCCTGGCGGCTGTCGTCGGCGATTTCCAGGCGATAGGCGTCTACCGCGATGTCTTGGGTGGCGGAGGCGAACGCAACGACGACGGCGATGGCGATCAGCCAGGACAGGTGCTTCTGCGGATCGCAGAAACCCATACCGATCAAGCCGAGAATCACCAGTGCTTGCGAGAGCACCAGCCACGAGCGGCGACGGCCGAGCTTGCCCAGCAACGGCAAGCGCCATTGATCGAGCAGCGGTGACCAGACCCATTTGAACGCGTAAGCCAGGCCGATGAGGCTGGCGTAGCCGATGGTTTCACGGGCCACACCTGCTTCACGCAGCCAGACCGAAAGCGTTGAAAACACCAGCATGTACGGCAGGCCGGCGGCGAAACCGAGCAACAACAGCACGAGCGTCGAAGGACTGGCATAGGCGGCGAGCGCGGCGCGCCAGGTTTTACGGGGCATGGGCTGAAGTCTGCCTCAAGATTGCGAAAACAAAGCGCGCACTCTAACCGCTGTGCTCTACCGGACGCCAGCCATGGCGCTGAATATCCACACGATTGTTCAGGACGGTGATGCCTTCCATGCGCAAACGCGCCCGTTGTTCATCACCCGATGGACTGCCCACCGGCAGGCTGATTCGCCCGCCGGCGCCCAATACACGGTGCCAGGGCAGTTTGGTGTCGCCGGGCAATTGACTCAAGGTCCGCCCGACCCAGCGGGCAGCGCGTCCCAACCCGGCAAGGTCAGCCAATTGACCATAGCTGACGACCTTGCCTTCGGGCACTTGAGCGAGGGTCGAGTAGAGCGCCGTGCGTCGGATTTGCGCTTCGCTCTCGCCATCGTGGTTCGGGTCTGTCACGTACGCGGTTCCTGAACAGGAGCGGATGGATGGCTTAAGCGTAATCCCTCATCGGTCAATTGAGAAATGAACTCAATAGAAATAGTCCGGTCAGTCCTTGTCATGGTCTTATTCCTACGGATAATGCCGTTCTTTTTCGCAAACTTGAGCCCCCGACTCGCTTATGTTTTCCAGAACCTTGCTGTGCCTTGCTGTTTTCAGTGCGTCCACGCCCCTGCTTGCCGACACCGTCTGGTTGAAGAACGGTGACAAGTTGAGCGGCAAAATTACCGTGTTCGATGGCGGCAAACTGTTGGTTCAGACCCAGTACGCCGGCGCTGTCTCGATCGACTGGAAAGAGGTCAAGACCCTGGAAAGTGACCAGGAATTGCTGGTCAAGCAGGATGCCTATAATGGCGAGAAAGCCAAATCGTTGACCGCTGCCGATGACGGCAAGGTCACGCTGGCCAACGGTGAAGCGCCGAAAACCGTAGAGCTGGCGAGCATCCAGCAAATCCTCAAGCCGAAACCGGTGGTCGAGGATCTGGTGTGGAAGGGTAATGTCGATCTGGCGCTGGATTATCAGCGCGCAGAAAAAGACACCGACGATTACGACGTCGGCTTCAAGACTACGGCGCGCCACGGTCGCTGGCGGCACACCGCCGAGGGCGAATACAACCGCGAAGTGCAGGATGAAGTGACTACCACCGACAACTGGCGCGCCGAGTACGCACTCGACCGCTTCCTGACGGATAAGTGGTTCTGGCAAGGGCGCCTGAATTACAAGCGCGACCACGTTGAAGAGTTGGCCCGTCAGCGAGTCGTCGGTACAGGTCCGGGTTACCAGTTTTGGGATGACGAATTGGGTGCGTTCTCGCTCGGCTCGCTGTTGAACCGTACCGACTATGAATACAAAGATGGCAGCAAGGACAACTTCTATTCCGTTGCGATGAAGTGGGACTACAACCGCTACCTGATCGGCAAGAAGGTCGAGTTCTTCACCAATGGCGAAGTCGGCAAGCCATTGTCCGGTGTGGCGGACTACGCGCTGGATGCTGAATTGGGCCTGCGCTACAAGGTCACCGACTGGGCGTCGCTGAATCTGAAAGCCGAGCGGGACATCATCAGCGGCACCAACGATGCCGATTTGAACAAAACCCGTTACACCGCAGGGTTTGGCGTGGCCTGGTAAGGCCGGTAGCGGCTTCAATAAAAAACGCAGCCTGATCAGGCTGCGTTTTTTTTAGCGCCTTAAAAACAGACGCCCACAAAAAAGCCCCGCTTTGAGGGCGGGGCTCTTTTCTAAAGAAGCTACAAGTTAGATAACTTGTACTTCTTCAGCTTGCATGCCTTTCTGACCGCGGGTAGCGATGAAAGAAACCTGTTGGCCTTCTTTCAGGCTTTTGAAGCCGTCGGATTGGATAGCTTTGAAGTGAACGAACAGATCGTCACCGGATTGTGGGGTGATGAAGCCGAAGCCTTTTTCATCGTTGAACCACTTAACGGTACCGGTTTGGCGATTAGACATGGTGTAACTCCTTGAACAAAGATAACTGCGACTCAGGAAGAACCCTGGCCGAGACTGAGTGCAAAGAGCAGGAAAAATTCTTGTAGATGGTTGGATCGAAATTCAACATATCGTGTAGAGATTCTCAGTGACACAAGCAACACAGTGACGCCACCTTAACCCTTTTTCCGAGAAGTGCCAATGCTTCTTGCGAAGGTTTCTCTGTTTTCGGGATCGGCGGTGTGACGGTTCGTCGCCAAAGTCCGTATTTCATGGGTGTTCGGCGAGAATTGCAGCGCGCACTTTGAACCCGGCGGCGCGACCGGTAAGATGCCGGACAGAATTTTTCCACCTCGCTATTCAGGACACCCGCCATGAGCATCAAATCGGACAAGTGGATTCGCCGCATGGCGCAGGAACACGGCATGATCGAACCGTTCGTCGAGCGCCAGGTGCGCGGCAGCGACGACAGCCGGGTGATCTCCTACGGTGTGTCGAGCTACGGCTACGACGTGCGTTGCACCAACCACTTCAAGGTGTTCACCAACATCAATTCGGCCATTGTCGACCCGAAAAACTTCGACGCCGGCAGCTTCGTCGACATCCATAGCGACGTGTGCATCATTCCGCCGAACTCCTTCGCCCTGGCCAGTACCGTCGAATATTTCCGTATTCCGCGCAATGTACTGACCATCTGCCTGGGTAAAAGCACCTACGCGCGTTGCGGCATCATCGTTAACGTCACTCCGCTTGAGCCTGAGTGGGAAGGTCACGTGACTCTGGAGTTCTCCAACACCACCAACCTGCCGGCGAAAATCTACGCCAACGAAGGCGTGGCGCAGATGCTGTTCCTCGAATCCGACGAGGAATGTGAAGTTTCCTACAAGGATCGCGGCGGCAAGTACCAGGGCCAGCGTGGCGTAACTCTGCCGCGTACCTGATTGGTTCATCCGGCAATTGTCGGGAATTCTTTGGCGGGCAGACACTCTATGGGGTGTACTGCCCGTTTTTGCGTCTGCTGAAACGGGCCTTCGCCGAGGAGTGCCCTATGAAGATCGATCCGCATATCAGTGCCGAACTGGCAAGGCTTGAACCCAATCAGATTGGCGTTTTAGCCTGGTCCTTGTTGGCACACCCGCCCATCAGCATGGCCGGCGGAATTCCTGGCCAGCCTGATCCCGATACCCCCAATGAACAACCGACCGAGCCGGGCGAGCCGACCCTTCCCGACGAGCCACCACCGGCGCCAGTTGCCTGATCCCGATGGGAAATGAATGGCCAGTCAGTTGAAGTCCGGCAAGACTTCAACTGACTGGCCATATTTCGTTGTCACCAATGACAAAGATCCTACAGGACTCGTCGCGCTCGACCGGATAGCCGCCGGTGAAGGCGCCGAATGCCGGCATCACACTGATGCGTTCACCCAGCCTGAAGCATGCGAGGCGCAAACTCTGTCGCCCCTTGCCATGCAGCCGATAAACCGGGTGCACATGCCCGGCCAGCACGTGCCTTTCGGGATGGGGATCGGGTTCATGCTGCAAGGCGAACGGCCCGAGCAGCAGCGGTTCCGGCACCACGCGGATGTTCAGCGACGCCGGTGGGTCGCCTGCGCGTTTGTCGTGATTGCCGCGAATCAGCGTCATCGGCAGATCAGCGTGGCGTGACCGCCATTCAGCCAGCGCGCTTAAAGTGCCCGCTGCATGCGAGCCAGGCCCATGCAGGAAGTCGCCTAGAAATATCAGTTGTCGGCAGGGCAGTTTCGCCAGCAGCCGATCAATCACCGCGACATTGCTCGCCGTCGTGCCTTGCGGGACGGGTTGCCCGAGGCTGCGATAGGCGGCCGCCTTGCCGAAATGCACGTCGGCGATCAGCAGCGCCTGCTGTTCCGGCCAATACAGGGCTTTCTCCGGCAGCAGCCAGAGTTCCTCGCCAGCCAGACGCACCGGGTAGGGCGCGTTCATGTGCGCTTGCCCTTGTCTGCAGATTTCTCCAGATCACCGACCATCCGTCTTATCCGGTCAGCAAGTTTTTCCGAACTCATGCTCTCGCGCATGCGTTCCACCAGTAGCGGAAACCCCAAGGGTGTAGGACGTTTGATCTGATGTACCTCTAGTGTCATCTGATTGATGTGCGCCAGTGTCTGTTCCAGGCGCCGAATATCCAGTTCTTCGCGTAGGACTTCTTCCCCGGCCTGCGCCAGCAGCAGGTTGTCGGCGTCATATTGTTTGAACACTTCAAAGAACAAGCCGCTGGAGGCCTGCACTTGCCGGGTACTTTTCGGCGCGCCGGGGTAACCGGCGAACACCAGTCCGGCAATCCGGGCAATTTCCCTAAAGCGTCGCAGGGCCAGCTCGCCGGCGTTGAGACTGGCCAGGACGTCCCGCAACAGATGATCGGGGCTGAGCAGTTCGGTATCGAGTTGTTGCGACCAGTCCACCGGCGTCGCGCTGAGCAGCTCCAGACCGTAATCGTTGACCGCGATCGAAAATGTCACCGGTTGACGCTGACTGACCCGCCACGCGAGCAGGCTGGCCAGCCCCAAATGCACCTGACGCCCGGCAAACGGATAAAGGAAAAGGTGCCAGCCTTCGCGGGATTTCAGCACCTCGGCCAGTAGGCTGTCGGTGGTGGGCAGGCCAGACCAGCGGGCCTGCGTTTCCAGCAATGGCCGCAACGCCTGCATTTCCGGCCCAACGAACTCACCCCGCGCGGCGGCGGTAAAGCGCGCCACCACCGCCTCGGCCAACTCGTTGGAGAGCGGCATGCGCCCGCCATTCCAGCGCGGTACGGCGGCTTTTTTAGCGGTGCTGCGTTTGACGTAGGCCGTCATGTTTTCCACGCGCACCAACTCCAGCAAACGTCCGGCGAAGAGAAAACCATCCCCCGGTTTAAGCCGCGCGATAAAACCTTCCTCGACACTGCCCAACTGTTTGCCACCACCGCCCTTGCTCCAGAATTTCAACTGGATGCTTGCATCGCTGACGATGGTGCCGATGCTCATGCGGTGGCGCCTGGCCAGGCGCGCATCGGGCACGCGCCAGACGCCGTGCTCGTCCGGTTCGACCCGGCGGTAATCCGGATAGGCTGTCAGAGACATTCCGCCATGGCGTACGAAAGCCAGCGCCCAGGCCCAATCCTCAGGTGTCAGGTCACGATAAGCCCAAGCACCGCGGACCTCTTCGTACAGCTCATCGGGTAAGAATCCGCCGCCCAGCGCCATGCTGACCAGATGTTGCACCAGCACATCCAGCGGTTTGTGTGGCGACAGGCGCGGTTCGATGCGCCGTTGCGCCACGGCGTCTTTAGCGGCAGCCGCTTCGATCAACTCGAGGCTGTGAGTCGGCACCAACGTCACCCGCGAGGTGCGCCCGGGCGCATGCCCCGAACGTCCGGCGCGCTGCATCAGGCGCGCGACACCTTTGGCCGAACCGATTTGCAGCACGCGCTCCACCGGCAGGAAATCCACCCCTAGGTCGAGACTCGACGTACACACGACGGCTTTAAGCTGACCGTCCTTCAATGCCTGTTCGACCCAATCGCGGGTGTCACGGGACAGCGAACTGTGGTGCAAGGCGATCAGCCCGGCCCAGTCCGGGCGCGCCTCAAGCAACGCCTGATACCAGATTTCCGACTGCGCCCGGGTGTTGGTGAACACCAGGCTACTGGCGCAGGCATCGAGTTCGGTGACCACCTGCGGCAGCATCTTCAGACCGATGTGTCCGGCCCATGGAAAACGTTCGATGGTCGGTGGGAGCAGGGTGTCGACCTTCAAGGATTTTTCGCTCTGGCCCTGAACGCTAATGCCTCCGCCTTGTGGGATCAGCACCTGTTCGGCGTGGGATTGATTACCGAGCGTGGCGGATACGCCCCAGACGATCAGGTCGGGTTGCCAATGGCGCAGACGGGCGAGGGCCAGTTGCAGTTGCACACCGCGTTTGTTGCCAAGCAATTCGTGCCATTCGTCCACTACGATCATGCGCAGGGTCGACAGCGCTGCGTGCGCATCGGCGCGAGCGAGCAGCAGGGTCAGGCTTTCCGGGGTGGTGATCAGCGCAGTTGGCAGGCGTCGACTCTGGCGCGCGCGTTCGCTGCTGTTGGTGTCACCGGTGCGCAGGCCGATGCTCCACGGGATCTGCAAATCATCGACAGGGGTTTGCAAGGCGCGCGCGGTGTCGGCGGCGAGGGCGCGCATGGGCGTGATCCACAACACAGTCAGTGGTTCGGCCGGCGGTTTGCGTTTACGCGATGTTTCTACGATTGGCGCTGATTTGGCGAAACGATTGAGTGCGGCAAACCACACCGCATAGGTTTTACCGGCGCCGGTGCTGGCGTGCAGCAATCCAGACTCGCCATTTTTGACGGCGGCCCATACCTGTTTCTGAAAAGCGAACGGCTTCCAGCCGCGAGCGCTGAACCAGGTTTTTGCGAGGTCGGGGGATTTCGCCATGCCTGCTGCGCGCGCTCTAGAGGTGTTCTTCCAATGACCGCAGTGCCCGCTAACAAGTTTAATTTCGTCAGTAGATGAATATCCTTGTGGGAGCGAGCCTGCTCGCGAAGACGTTGTCACATTCAACATCATCGTTGACTGACCGACCGCTTTCGCGAGCAGGCTCGGCCCCACAGGTTTTATGTGTGCAGGTTACTTGAGGTTGCCGCTGAGGAACTGCCGCAGGCGTTCGCTCTTCGGATTGCCGAGTACCTCTTCAGGCGCGCCTTCCTCTTCGACCAGCCCTTGGTGCAGAAACAACACCTGGCTGGAGACTTTGCGCGCGAAGCTCATTTCGTGAGTCACCATGATCATCGTCCGGCCTTCCTCGGCCAGGCCCTGAATCACGCGCAACACTTCACCCACCAACTCCGGGTCCAGCGCCGACGTCGGTTCATCGAACAGCATGACTTCCGGCTCCATCGCCAGCGCCCGGGCAATCGCCACGCGTTGCTGCTGACCGCCGGAGAGAAACGCCGGGTACTGATCCGCCACGCGGGCCGGCAGACCGACCTTGTCCAGATAGCGCCGAGCGCGATCCTCGGCTTCCTGTTTGCTGCAACCCAGCACCCGGCGCGGGGCCATGGTGATGTTTTCCAGCACGGTCATGTGGCTCCACAGGTTGAAATGCTGGAACACCATCGCCAGTCGCGTGCGCAGGCGTTGCAGTTCGTCCGGGTCGGCGACGTGCATGCCGTGGCGGTCGGTGACCATGCGGATCGTTTGGCCATCCAGGCTCATGGCGCCGTCGTTGGGTTGTTCGAGAAAGTTGATGCAGCGCAAAAAGGTGCTTTTGCCCGAGCCGCTGGCGCCGATCAGGCTGATCACGTCGCCGGTCTTGGCCTTGAGCGAAACGCCTTTGAGCACCTGATGGTCGCCATAGCTTTTGTGCAGGCCTTCAACGGTCAGTTTGTACATGGGACAGACATCCTCAAGGCGAAAGTAGGTAGCCGCTGCGATAGGCTTCGGCGCCCGCGACTTGGGCGATCACCATGCCGGCGGTGGCCATGCGCCGCAGCGAGCGGGCATACATCAGGCCGGCCGTGGTGCAATGAACAGGCGTGACCCGGTTGTTGATCGGATCGATGATTTCGGCAACCTGTTGCCCGGCCTCCAGGTATTGCCCCGCCGTGGCGGTGTAGACCAGTAAGCCGCCGACCGGCGTGGTCACCGGTTCCACCCCGGCCAGCGGCGTGGCAGGGAAGGCCAATGGCGGCTGTGGTCGGGTCTCGCCGACGATCGCATCGAACTGGATCAGATAATCGATCAATGCCTGACAGTCGCGGCTGGCCATCGGGTGATTGACATCGCCCTGGCCGCGCAACTCGACGGTCACCGAGAAACTGCCCAGCGGAATCTCGAAGTGTTCGCCGAAACGCTCCTTGAGTTGCCACCACAGCAGCGTGAAACATTCATCGAACGACTGCCCGCCGGAATCGGTGGCCAACAGACTGGCCTGCGACTCGATGTAACGCGCCAGCGGCTCGACCTGCGGCCACGCTTCGGGCGTGGTGTAGAGGTGAACCACCGATTCGAAATCGCAATGCAGGTCCAGCACCATGTCCGCGTCGCAGGCCAGCCGTTGCAGGGTCAGGCGCTGGGATTGCAGTTGCGTGCTGGCGGTCTGACGGGCGAGGGCGTTGCGCAGGCTGACGCGTATAAGTTCGAGATTACCCTGCGGGTCATCGCCGAGCTTGCCCTCGATGTCGTTGCCGATTTCTTCGCTCAGATCGACAAACCAGCGGTTGAAGTTCTGCCCGCTCTCCAGTTCGTAGCGGCCCAGCGGCACGTCCATCAGCACTTGCTCGAGGCCGACCGGGTTGGCCACCGGCACCAGCACGATTTCGCTGCGCAGGCGCCCGGCGGCTTCCAGCTCCGCCAAGCGCTGCTTGAGGTGCCAGGCGACGAGCATGCCGGGCAATTCGTCGGCGTGCAGTGACGACTGGATGTAGATCTTGCCTTTGGCCTGCTGCGGGCCGAAGTGGAAGCTGTGGATCTGTCGTGCGGTCCCTGGCAGTGGGGCCAGCAGGTCATGGATCTGGTGTCGCATTACAAGGTTCCTAGTGAGTCGGCCCGAGGAAGGCCAGCCATCGGCGTTCGGCGAGGCGGAACAGGCCGACCAGCGCAAAGGTAATGGCCAGGTAGATCAGCGCGGCAATGCCGAACGATTGAAAGGTCAGGAAGGTCGCCGAGTTGGCGTCCCGGGCGACTTTCAGGATGTCGGGGATGGTCGCGGTGAAGGCCACGGTGGTCGAGTGCAGCATCAGGATCACTTCGTTGCTGTAGTAAGGCAACGAACGGCGTAAGGCCGAAGGCATGATCACGTAGGCATACAGCTTCCAGCCCGTCAGACCGTAAGCCTTGGCCGCTTCGACTTCGCCGTGGTTCATGCTGCGGATCGCCCCGGCGAAAATCTCCGTGGTGTAGGCACAGGTGTTCAGGGCAAAGGCGAGGATCGTGCAGTTCATCGCATCGCGAAAGAAACTGTCGAGAATCGGCTGCGCGCGCACGGCGGCGAGGCTGTAGATGCCGGTGTAGCAAATCAGCAGTTGGATATACAGCGGCGTACCGCGGAACAGGTAGGTGTAGAACTGCACCGGCCAGCGCACGTAAAAGTGCGACGACACACGGGCAATCGACAACGGTATCGACACGAGGAAGCCAATGAAGATCGAGGCGCTGAGCAGCCACATCGTCATCGCCAGCCCGGTGATGTTATTGCCGTCGGTATAAAGGAAGGCTTTCCAGTATTCCTGCAAGAGTTCGATCATCGTACGGCCTCCCGGGCACCGGCGGCGTAGCGGCGTTCGAGCCAGCGCAGGATGATGTTCGAGGCACTGGTGATCAGCAGATAGATCAACGCGGCGAGAACCAGGAAGTAAAACAGTTGATAGGTGCTTTTACCGGCGTCTTGCGCGGCTTTGACCAGGTCGGCCAGACCGATGATCGACACCAGCGCGGTGGCCTTGAGCATCACCATCCAGTTGTTGCCGATGCCTGGCAGGGCGAAGCGCATCATTTGCGGGAACACCACGAAGCGAAAGCGCTGGCCGCGTTTGAGGCCATATGCCGTAGCGGCTTCAACCTGACCGCGCGGCACCGAGAGGATCGCGCCACGGAAAGTTTCGGTGAAGTACGCGCCATAAATGAAGCCCAGGGTCAGCACCCCGGCGCTGAACGGGTCGATCTCGATGTATTCCCATTCCATGTAATCGGTGAGCGAGGTCAGCCAGGTTTGCAGGCTGTAGAAGATCAACAGCATCAGCACCAGATCCGGCACCCCGCGAATCAACGTGGTGTAGACCTGGGCAGGCAGGCGCACCATTTTGACTTTTGACAGCTTGGCACTGGCGCCGAGCAGGCCGAGCAACACGGCCACCAGCAGCGACAACGCCGATAATTTGATGGTCATCCAGGTGCCTTCCAGCAGCAACGGGCCGAAACCCTTGAGGCTGAAGGCGGATAGCCCCAGATTTTGCAGGAGGTTTTCGAACATAAATCAGCAACCTGAGCGGATGGAAAAGGCGCCCATCGAGGATGGGCGCCGGGGCATTATTTGCCGCTGTACAGATTCAGATCGCCAAAGTGTTTCTTCTGGATGGTGGCGTAGGTGCCATCATCGTGTAACGCTTTGATACCTTTATCCAAAAGCGCTTTCAGCTCAGTGTTACCTTTCTTAATACCGACAGCGGTTTTGGCCGGCAGCAATTCGCTGTCGACCGGCTTGCTGACTTCATAGTCGACGCCCTTTGGCGACTTCAAGAAGCCCAATTCGGCTTGCAGCATGTCCTGAATGCCAGCGTCGAGACGGCCGGAGGTCAGGTCGGAATACACCTGATCCTGGTTCTGATAGGCCTGGGTTTTCACGCCGGCCTTGTCCAGCACGGCTTTGGCGTAGGCTTCCTGAATGGTGCCTTGCTCGTAGCCGACGGTTTTTCCTTTCAAAGACGCGACGTCTGCGGTGATACCCGAGCCTTTCTTGAACACGTAAGCGGTCGGGCCGGAGAACAGCTCGCTGGAGAAGTCGATGACTTTTTCGCGGGCTGGGGTCACGGTCATCGACGAGATCACACCGTCGAATTTATTGGCTTTGAGGCCCGGAATCATGCCGTCGAAGTCACTTTCGACCCACTTGCACTTGACCTTCAGTTCGGCGCAGATCGCGTTGCCCAGGTCGATGTCGAAGCCCACCAGGTTGCCGTCGGCCGCTTTCGACTCAAACGGTGCATACGAAGGGTCAACGCCAAAGCGCAGCTCTTTGTATTCCTTGGCCAGCGCGGAGCCAGCGGCCATGCACAACGCCAGTGCAGAAAGGGTCAGCAATGCTTTTTTCATTATTCAATCCCTAAGAACCAATATGAGCGCTTGTGGCGCAGAATTATTGTTACTGGAACGCGTACGACCTATAGAAAGTAGCAATTTCCGAACCAGAGTCCCGAACAAGCGTTTTAAAAGGTGCGGGGAGGGCGATGGGGAAGGGAATGGTGCACGGAAATGGGCGGGGGAAATTGCGCGCACTCTTTTTGAGCGTGGCAACGATCAGGTCAGGCGAGCAGATCTTGAAGTGTCGCCAGACTGTCCGCCTCTTCCACGGTTTTATCCTGCCGCCAGCGCAGCATCCTCGGAAAGCGCACGGCAATCCCGCTCTTGTGCCGCCGTGACAGGGCGATGCCTTCGAAACCCAGTTCGAACACCAGGCTCGGCTTGACACTGCTGACAGGGCCGAACTTTTCCACAGTGGTCTTGCGCACGATGCTGTCGACCTGGCGCATTTCCTCGTCAGTCAGACCCGAATAGGCTTTGGCGAACGGCACCAGCGCACGCTCGCTGGACTCGGGCGGGCCATCCCAAACGGCGAAGGTGTAATCGCTGTACAGACTGGCGCGACGGCCATGCCCGCGTTGCGCGTAAATCAATACGGCATCGACGCTGAACGGATCGACCTTCCACTTCCACCAAACGCCCATATCTTTGGTGCGACCGACTCCGTACAGCGAGTCGCGGGCCTTGAGCATCATGCCCTCGACGCCCAGGCGTCGGGAGGCTTCGCGCTGGCGGGCGAGGTCGAACCAATCCGTACCGGTCAGCACCGGGGAAGCCAGCAGCACCGGACTGTTGCAGCGGGCGATGACGTCTTCCAACTGCGCGCGCCGCTTGGCCTGCGGCTCGTTGCGCCAGTCTTCGCCCTGCCATTCCAGCAAGTCGTAGGCGAGCACCACCACCGGTACTTCTTCGAGGATTTTCTTGTCGAGGGTTTTGCGGCCGATCCGTTGTTGCAGCAGGGCGAACGGTTGCACCGCTGGCGGTTCCGGCGACTGCGGATCAAAGGCGTCTTCAGTCAGTGGGTGGGTGCTTTTCCACACCACGATTTCACCGTCGATCACCGTGCCATCGGGCAAACCGTGCACCAGCACATCAAGTTCGGGAAAACGTTCGGTAACCAGTTCTTCACCCCGCGACCACACCCACAACTTCCCGTCACGCTTGACCACTTGCGTGCGGATGCCATCCCACTTCCACTCCACCTGCCAATTGCTTGCCGGGCCGATCAATGCTTCAAACTCCTCGACCGGTTGCGCCAAGGCGTGCGCGAGGAAAAACGGGTACGGCTGGCCTCCGCGCTGGGAGTGCTCGTCAGCAGACTCTGGCGCAATCAACTTCAGATAGCTGGCGGCGTTCGGCCGGTTGGACAGGTCGGTGTAGCCCACCAGACGCTGGGCTACGCGCTTGCTGTCGAGCCCGGCCATCGAGGCCAGTGCCCGGGTGACCAACAGTTTCGACACACCGACGCGAAAGCTGCCGGTGATTAGCTTGATACACAGCATCAGGCTTGGTCGATCCAGCAGCGCCCAAAGTGCTGGCAGTTGCCGTGACAGGAACTCCGGTGTTTCACCGCGCAATGGCAGCAGTCTGTCCTCGATCCATTCAGCCAGGCCGGCGTCGGAGCTGTGCGGATTTTCCGGCAGCACCAGCGAAATGGTTTCCGCCAGATCGCCGACCGCTTGATAGCTTTCCTCGAACAGCCATGGCGTCAGCCCGGACACCTCGACTGCCAGTTCACGCAGGATCCGCACCGGCACCAGTTGCCGTGGTCGACCACCGGACAAAAAGTACACCGCCCATGCCGCATCCTGCGGTTCGGCCTGAGCGAAATAAGCCTGCATCGCTGCCAGTTTGGCGTTGCTGGACGTGGTGGCGTCGAGTTCTGCGTACAACTCGGCGAAGGCCTTCATGCTGGCATCTCGGCGACGGTCGGTGCGGAGGCGATGTTTTCTTCTTCGTCATCGCCGTATTCAGTGTTGAAGCCTTTGGCATCGAGGCCTTGTTCGCGCAGATGCCGCACGAGCACACCGATCGAGCCGTGGGTGACCATCACTCGTTCGGCGCCGGTCTGGTTGATCGCCCAAAGCAGACCCGGCCAGTCGGCGTGATCGGACAGCACGAAACCGCGATCGACCCCGCGCCGCCGGCGGGTGCCGCGCAAACGCATCCAGCCGCTGGCGAACCCGTCGCTGAAGTCGCCGAAACGCCGCATCCAGGTGCTGCCCCCTGCCGATGGCGGGGCGATGACCAGGGCCTGGCGCATGATCGGATCGCTTTTTTTCACGTCACCGGCGTAGATCGTCGGCGGCAGATACACCCCTGCTTCGCGATAAACCCGGTTCAACGGCTCGACCGCGCCGTGGCTGAGGATCGGGCCGAGGGTTTCATCGATGCCGTGGAGAATGCGCTGAGCCTTGCCGAACGAGTAACAGAACAACACGCTGGCCTTGCCCACGGCGATATTGGCTTTCCACCACTCGTTGATCTCGCTGAACACCTGCGCTTGCGGCTGCCAGCGGTAGATCGGCAGGCCGAAGGTCGATTCGGTGATAAAGGTGTGGCAGCGCACCGGTTCGAACGGTGCGCAGGTGCCGTCCGGCTCGATCTTGTAATCGCCTGAGGCAACCCAGACTTCGCCGCCGTATTCCAGACGCACCTGGGCCGAACCGAGCACGTGCCCGGCTGGATGGAAACTCAGGGTGACGCCATGGTGGGTGAGGCGTTGGCCGTAGGCGAGGGTTTGCAGGTTGATGTCCTGACCCAGACGCGCACGCAGAATCCCTTCGCTGGCGCTGCTGGCCAGATAATGCTGATTGCCGGTGCGGGCGTGATCGCCATGGGCATGGGTAATCACCGAACGCTCCACCGGCCGCCACGGATCGATATAAAAATCCCCGGCGGGGCAGTACAAACCTTCGGGGCGGGCGATAACAAGGTCCATGTCGTTACCAGAAATGGGGGGCTTGTTAGCTATGAGGTTTGGGCGGGGTCAGAAGTTCTATGGATTTTTTTCAGGACGACACAAAGCAGTGCAGGAGTGAGCCTGCTCGCGATAGCGGTGTGCCTGACACATCAATTTTGACTGTCAGACCGCTATCGCGAGCAGGCTCACTCCTACAAGGGAATCTGCGTTTATTTGCCGGGGGTGAGAGTCAGGCGCGTCTTGCCATACACCCGATCAAAGTTCTGCGGCTGCATCGGCAACCCGATGTACTGACCCTTGAGCCACTGATCAATGCCATTGAGGTAGTTCGGGCTGACCGGATTACCCGATTGCCCCGCACCGTTCTGCCCCATCAGCGGTTCGGCCTGACCGAAGTCGACGATAAAACGCATCGACGGCGCACGCGTGGTGGTGAAGTCCTGGCCCCAGGTAAACGCCGAGGTGTTCAGTGTGGTGTGATCGCCGCCAGCCGCCAGCGGCCCACGAACAGTCTGGCCATTGGCGTTCTTCCACACGTAGCTGTGCAATTTGCCCCATTGCCAGGCTTTGTGATCGCCACCCAACTGGCTGTCGCCAGCCGCAATCGCTGCCGCGAAGCTGCGGGCGAGAATCACCGCTTTGTCCTCTTTCTGCGGCGTGCGCAGGTCATCCCAGAACGGACTGTCCTCGCGCCCCAGCAGATGATCGGCTTGCGCGGCGTAGGATAAATCACCGTTGGCGATAAACGCTTTCCACGCCGTGCTGGACTCTGGGCCTAGTTCGTCGAGGAAGATCTGCTTCATGCTTTCTTGCAGGAACAGTTCATAAATCGCCGCATCCGCCGAGGTCGGGCTGAGTTTGCCGTCAAACGCCATCAATCGGGTGAACGCCTCGCGGGCTTTGCTGCGATCGGTTTCCGGCAGGGCGTCGATCGCCTGTTTCAGCGGTTGTTTCATGCCCGGCGCTTCGAACACTTTCTTCAGCTTGGCGGCGAACGTGGTGGTCTGGTCGTATTGCATGGCGATGACGCTGCGACTGTCGTGCTTGCCGCTGCCAGCGAGTTCAGCAAGACGCTCACCACGTTCCGGCGCGGCCCAGGAGTTCGACAGTTGCATGCCGTAACCGTGAGGAATCACGCGCTGGTTGGCGGTGCCGAGCCAGCCTTGCGCCGGGTCCTGATCGTATGGGTGCAGCATCGGGTCGGCATAACCGTCCCAGTCGTAACGACCTTCCCAGCCCGGCGACGGCAGCAGGCCTTCGCCTTCGCGACGGTTGGGGAAGCGGCCGGTGACTTGCCAGCCGATATTGCTGGCGTCGGCGAATACCAGATTCAGCGCGATGGCGCGGATTTCCCGGCTCGCGTCCGAAGCGCGCTCAACGTTCTGCGCACGACTCAGATCAAAAAATGCGTCCAGGGTTTTGTCGTCGGTGAAGCTCGGCGTCTGCAAGGCCAGGCCATAACCGTTGCCTTGTGCGGCAGCCTGGGCGCTGTTGAGCAACGCGCCGTGGCGGGTTTCGTACACCGCTTCGCGAATCGGCCGCTGGCCTTTGACGAAATAGGTTTCGTTGCGCACGCCTACAGGCTGCCATTTGCCATTTACTTCGTAGGAAAGCGTGCTGCCCTGACGACGGATTTTTTCCAGGAACAGGTCCTGGTTGTCGCCGAGCACGCTGGTCATGCTCCACGCCACTTTGCCGTTGAAACCACCCAGCACCATCGGCAAACCGGCTACGGTCACGCCGGCAGCCTGATATTTAGGCGCGCGAATCTGCACGAAGCTCCAGAGCGACGGCGCGGCCAATGGACCATGGCTGTCGCTGGCCAGCAGGCTTTTGCCGCTGCGGCTGCGTTGCGGGGCAATCGCCCAGTTGTTCGAAGAGGGGGTGCCGAGCAGGTTTAGCGTCGACAGTTGCTGGCTGGCGCTGCTCAGTTCGCTCAGACCGGGGATTTGCCCGATGAGCTTGAGGCCTTGCAGCTTGTCGGCTTCGGCCAGCGGCAGATTTTCGTCCGGGGCGGAGGGGGTCAGCCAGGCGAGTTTGTCGGTGGTCACGGTTTGCGCGAGCACCAGTGACGAGATTTCTTCCGGCAGGTTGGCCGATTGGCTGAAGTTCAGTAGGGCGAAAATCAGCGCGGAATCTTCCGGCTTCCAATATTCCGGCTTGTAGCCGCTGGCAGCGAGGTCGCCCGGCAGTTTGTCGGCATAGCGGAACAGGTAGGCGTTGACGCCGCGCGCATAGACTTCGAAGAATCGCTTGAGCCGCGGCGACGAGGCCTTGTAGAGCTCGGCGGCGCTTTTTTTCAGATTGACCGCGCGCATGTAGCGGTCGGCGTCGAGCATCGAGGCGCCGGAGATTTCCGCCAGACGGCCCTGAGCGAGCAGGCGCAGGGTGACCATCTGGTTGATGCGGTCGCTGGCGTGGACATAGCCGAGGGCGAACAGCGCGTCGTGGAAGCTGTTGCTTTCGATCAACGGCATGCCCATGGCATTGCGGCGTACCGAAACGTTCTGCGCCAGCCCTTTGAGCGGTTGCACGCCGGAGTTGGGAGGGAGGGTGTCCTGAGCGTTCCAGGTCTGGCAACCGGACAGGCTCAAAACACTGGTCACTGCTGCGGCAACGCCGAACCGGGGAAGAAAATGTGTAAGGGCTGGCGAGGCCATGGCAAAGCTCCTGCGGGGGTGTCGAGGCTGGGGGCGCAATAAAGCCGCTACGTTAGTGAGCGGGAGGTGGCCGCGCAAGCGGGGCGAGTGGTTATTTCTTGCCACTGATCGATGATCGTTTCATGACTTGCTTAGGTGAAGGGAGGGATGTTGAAGTGCGGCCAATCAAATGACCCTTGCGAGAAGACCTCTATGGAGCTGCAGGCCAACGCTGCACTGATCATCATCGACCAGCAAAAAGGCATCCTGCAGCCGCGATTGGGGCGCAGGAACAATCCGCAGGCTGAAGAACGAATCCTTGATCTGCTGGCGCTTTGGCGCCGCAGCGGGCGGCCGGTGATTCATGTGCAGCACTTGTCACGTTCGCCGGATTCGGTGTTCTGGCCGGAGCAATCCGGGGTGGGATTTCAGGAGAGGTTTTTGCCGCAGGACAGCGAGTGGCTGATTCAGAAACAGGTGCCGGATGCGTTTTGTGCCACTGAACTGGAAGCACGGTTGCGGCAGGCCGTGATCGGGCAGTTGATCATCGTTGGCGTGGCCACGAACAACTCGGTGGAATCCACGGCGCGCACGGCGGGCAATCTGGGGTTTGATACGTGGGTCGCGGAGGATGCGTGCTTCACCTTCGACAAGACCGATTATTTCGGCACGCCGCGTTCAGCCGAAGAGGTGCACGGGATGTCGCTGGGGAATCTGCATGGGGAGTATGCGACGGTGGTCAGTGCCGGACAGATTCTGGCCGTCGCCTGAGAACTCTGTGGGAGCTGGCAAGCCAGCTCCCACAAGGATCGCGATGTACACAAAATATGTGACAGACGCTGATTAACCTGTAGGAGCGAGCCTGCTCGCGAAGGCGATTGATCAGGCGATGATGATCTTCGCCCGAAGCATCAAGCCCCGTGGCACTTCTTGAATTTCTTGCCGTTGCCGCATGGGCAAGGGTCGTTGCGGCCGACGTCTTTCAAGGCATTGCGCACCGGTTCCTGGTGAGCGTGGCCGCAGTTCGGGCCGTGGACGTGGCCATGGTCATGATCGTGGTGATGGTCATGATCATGATCGTGGTTGCAGTCAGGGCCATGGACATGAGGTTGCTGAGTCATCGGTGTTGCTCCGGAATTAAATCGGCGGGGATTATCACGCCATTGCGCTCAAGGTGCACGTAGTGAGCGATGAATAAACCGGTTTCCATTTCGCCCTGCAAACGATAGGGGATCTGCTGGTCCGGTTTTTTCAGCATTTTCACCACGTCCTTCACCTTCGGCCATAAATTGGTGCGGATCGGCACCTTGAAGTACGCGCTGCGTTTGGGGCCGACGGTAAACCAGTGTTCATGCTCGCCCTCAGCCAGCAGCATGTCGGCCAGATGAATGCGGTATTCCAGGCCGCGCACGGTCAAGTCGCTGTCGTTTGGATTGTCGATGCGAAAGTGCAGGATGAACTTCTGCTCAAGCAACTTGGCGCGCACCACTTCGACTTTTACCAGGTGCACGGCGGGGTCGACGCGGTCATCGCTGAACCACGACGCGCAGCCGCCGAGTTTCAGCATCAGCATCAGAACAAACAATCGCAGTGTGTGGCGTTGACCGAGCATCGAGTGACTCCCTTTGTGCTCCAGTCTAGTTGCCGCTGTCTTTACGCGCCGAAATACCCCGAACAGCACTTCTTGAACTTCTGCCCGCTTGCGCACGGGCAACTGTCATTGCGACCCAGCTTCAATTGCACAGTTGGGTCGATGAAGTACCAGCGCCCGGCGTTCTGCACAAATGAAGAGCGTTCGCGGTGGCTGTGTTCGCCCTGGCTGTCGTGCCAGCGCGCGGTGAAGGTGACGAAGGCATGTTCCGGCTGGCCGCCGAAGACTTCCGAGCTTTCGACGTCGAGGCCGAGCCAGGTGCTTTGCGCGCTCCAGGCACTGATCGATTGGCGATCCAGCCCCGCTTGCTGAGCGGGCAGGGTGGTCGCCACCAGATAGTCGATCAGCCCCAGCACATAAGCGCTGTAGCGCGAACGCATCAAGGCTTCCGCGCACGGCGCCGGCAGGCCTTCGTGATAGTGACCGCAGCAGGCATCCAGCAGATTGCCGCTGCCGCAAGGGCAAATGGCTGTACTCATTGCATTACCACCAGTATTTCCCGAAGTTTTCCGGATTGGCCCAGAACCTTGAATTGAGCCAGTCGGGGACTTGTTTGTAGTCAAGCAGATCATAGGTGAACAGGGTCAGCACTTGATCGTCGCGTTGGAAGCGTTCGCTGGCTTGCAGCGCCAGCGAGTAAAAATCGGTTTCCTGCCAGCCGCTGGCCGACAGATCAGCCAGCACCGCAATGCGACTGGCGTTGAGGTTGCGGATCCCGCCCAACAGATTCAGGCCGTCACGCTTGGGCAAATGTTCCAGGCAATCGACCACCAGCGCCAGATCGAAACGTTGCGCCGCCAGTTCGGCAGGCAAGGCACCGGGCGCGGCGTGGGCGACGATGGTGTCCGGATGCGCTTCTTTAAAAGCAGTCAGCGCCGGAAATTCGCTGGCGCCGATCAACAGCAGACGCGCCGGGGCGTAACGGTCCAGCAAAGCGGCCAACGCCTGTTGCGGCGTGCGGGAAGAAATGGCGACGTTCATCGAAGCTCCTCAATCAGACCGCCAAGACTAGCCTGCCTGACTGCGGCGGCAAAGAGCCCGACCACGCAGGTTTGCAGCAAATGCGCCAAAGTCCTGTGAACACGGTCGCAAACAGCAATGGCCTATTGCTGGCGGAGATTAAAACTCCGGTCTTTACTCCCTGAATCGGTTTTAAGCCGATCCCTCAGGAGAAAACTAGATGAGCATAGTTCGGACAGCATTACCCTTGGTTCTGCTAACCAGTGTGTTGACTGGTTGCGCAGGTTTGCAGAAAACCGACTGGCCGACCTGTGCGGCGGTCGGTGGTGTCGTCGGTGCCGGTCTTGGCGCTACCGAGAGTTCGGCATGGGCCGGATATGGTGCGTTACTTATCGGCGGTACGGCAGCGGCCTATTGCTGGGTGCACGGTGATGGCGATGAAGACGGCGATGGTGTGCCGGACAGTCGCGACAAGTGCCCGGGCACGCCAAAAGGCGTTCAGGTCGATGCTGACGGTTGCCCTCCACCAGCGCCTGCACCCGTGGTTGAAGAAGCTGTCGTGGTCAAGGAAGAAACCATTGTCATTCGCGATGTTCACTTCCAGTTCGACAAAGCCACGCTGACCGGCCCTGACAAACTGGTGCTCGACAAGGTCGCTACGCGCCTGAAACAGGAGTCCTCGACCGCGCAACTGACCGTGACCGGTCATACCGATAGCGTGGGCAGCGATGCCTACAACCAGAAACTGTCGGATCGTCGTGCGCACTCGGTGGTCAAGTACCTGGTGGAGAGCGGCGTACCGCAAAGCAGCTTCGTTTCGGTGACCGGCGCCGGTGAAAGCCAGCCAGTCGCGGACAACAAAACCGCCGACGGCCGTGCGCAGAACCGTCGTACCGAAATCAAAATCAACCGCTAGCCCTCTTGCATCCGCGGCTTGTGCAGTCGCGGATGCGGGTCTTTACTCCTGTGTAACCGGTATGGGCCGGTGACACAGGAGCTTTCACAATGACTGTTTTCTCAAGGTCCGTCTTGCCGGTGCTGCTGCTTGGCAGCTTGCTCACCGGTTGCGCCACTCACAGCGATGGCACTGCACCCCTCAATCAACGTACGTGGCCGATCTGCAGCCTTATCGGCGGGCTGGTCGGTGGCGGCCTCGGCGCTATTGAAAGTGCTGGCTGGGCCGGTGGCGGCGCTGCGCTGGGGATCCTTACCGGCGGACTGATCTGTTATGCCCAGGACGGCGATGAAGACGACGACGGCGTGTTCGACCGCCGCGACCGTTGCCCCGATACTCCGGCCAATACCCCGGTCGATCACCGTGGTTGCCCGCTGCCGCAATATCCGGTTGTTGAGAAACCGGTCGAACCGGCCCCGCAAACCGAAGTCATCACGTTGAGCGATGCCGGCAACGTACTGTTCGATTTCGACAAGTCCGACCTGACGCCCGCCGCGAGAGCCCAACTTGATACGCTGATGGACAAATTGCGCAATGCCGACGTGGTCAGCATCAAGGTCATCGGTCATACCGACAGCAAAGGCTCGGATGCTTATAACCAGGCATTGTCGGAACGGCGCGCCAGCAGTGTCGCGGCTTATTTGCTGAGTCAGGGGCTGGCACCGAACAAACTGACCAGTGAAGGACGAGGCGAGAGTGAGCCGGTGGCCGATAACGCAACCGACGAGGGGCGCGCGCAAAACCGTCGCGTGGAGCTGCACATCAATCGTTAGGAGGTGTCTGTAGTCCGCGAGCTAGAGCTGCCGGGGCGATCATCGTCGATCCGGCAGCCATTTAGCGGCTCGGCGAAGATTTTTCATTTTTCCCTCTGGCTTATCCCCCGCAGAAGCCGTTACTGTGCGCCCAAAGAATAATTCGCAACACGGGGGAGCGTATGAAAGTGTTCTGGGGGCTGGGGCGGTTATTGACCCTGCTGTTCTGCTGCGTGGTACTGGCCAATCAGCTGGTGCCGTTCGTACATCCGCTGCATCTGCTGGTCAATCTGGCCGGCGCTCTGCTGTTGCTGATCCATGTGTTCGAAGTGCTGCTGTGCAATCGCAGCCTCAAGGGGCGCCCGCACCCTTGGCGTGATCGTGGCCGCATCCTGCTGTTCGGCGTATTCCATCTGCAAACCATCCCGGCCCCGGCCGCTCCGGAGGCTTCTTCCCATGCGTAAATTGTGTCTGCTCGCTGCTTTTATCAGCCCTTTGGCCTGCGCCCAGGTGGTCAGCGTCGAAACCAATTCCCTGATGCGTCTGCCCAACACCGCCGGCACCTTGCAGCTCGAACGACTGGAAGTGGCCGATTATGGCACCTTGCTGGTTCCGGCCAACGTGACCGAACTGAGTGTCGGCGAATTGCGCCTCGGTCATGAAGCACGCATCGCCATCGTTCCGGGTGAACAGGCTTTGGAGATGAAGGTCATTCGTGCAGATTTGAGCGAAGGCAGTCAGATCACCGCGCGCGGTGCGCCGGGCACCTACGAAAAAGCCGCCCGTGCCGGGCGCAATCTGAATCTGCAATTCAAGGCACTGAACGCGCCGCAACTGTTGGTCGATGCCCGTGGCGGTACCGGTGCACCGGGTTTTGTCGGTCTCGACGGGGGCAACGGTGAAGATCCGGGCTGCACCTATGGCTCTGCCGGGCACGGTGCGGATGGCAGTGACGGCAGCGACGGTCAACCGGGCGCTCCAGGTGCGCTGGTGCGGCTGGAAGTGCCGCGCGACTTCCCGGTTGAGCAAATCAAGGTCAACGTCGCCGGCGGTGCTGGCGGCCCGGCGGGTGTTGGCGGCAAGGCAGGCAAGGGCGGCAAGTCCAAGGGCTGCCTGGTGTATCGCGCCGATGGTGGCAAGAATGGCAAGGCAGGGGCTGATGGTCAGCCTGGGCCAGTGGGGGCGGCGGGGGCTGTGACGGTGCAGCGCTTGTAAAAGCAGACCCTCATCGGAACGCCGCCCGCCCAGCCCTCTCCCGGAGGGAGAGGGGGCCGACCGAGGTGACTCACGCTATCCATCGACCTGAAAAACCGAGTCGATTATGGATTCAAAGCCAATCTTTCAAGTCGGCGTAGCTCTTCAATATCCCCCACTCAGTCCCCTCTCCCTCCGGGAGAGGGCTAGGGTGAGGGGCTTTTGATCTAATCCCCGATCTTCAAATCATCGGCCTCGCCGCGGCAATCGCCACCAGCACCAACCCGACAATCAAATTAATCCCCACCACCCGGCGAATCCGCCCAAGCACCGCCGCACCCGCCGGCCAGTCGTTCGCTTCAACCGCCTTACGCAACTCCGGCAGCATCAACCCCTGAATCCGGATAAACAGCGCCGTCATCACCACATACAGCCCGATCATCACTTGCACATACTTTGGCGCGGTCTCAAACCCGACCTGCTGCAAATGCAACATACCCACACCACTGATCGGCAACAGAATCACCGCGACCCAGACCCAGCGGAAAAAACCTTGAAACACTTCCACCCACAAGGTCAGCCGGGCAGGGCCGTCCAAAGCCTTCACAGCCGCCGGACGCAAGACCATCCAGGCGAAAAACATGCCGCCGACCCAGACCAGAGCGGACAGGACATGCAGCGGATAAACGAGGCTAAAAGGTGTCATTGGGGCACTCCGTTCTGCGCGGGATTAATTAGCGGGGTATGATAGCCGCCATCCGAAACCACTGAAAATTTATCCAGCGTTTTTTGCGCCCGACAATCCATGATCAGCACTGAACTCAAAACCACGATCCAGGGCGCCTACTCGCGTTTTCTAGAGGCCAAGAGCCTCAAGCCGCGTTACGGCCAGCGCCTGATGATCGCTGAAATCGCCAAAGTCCTCGGTGATATCGATACCGACGACGAAGGCCGGCGCAGTGGCGACCCCGCAATTGTTGCGGTGGAAGCCGGCACCGGTACCGGCAAGACCGTGGCGTACAGCCTCGCGGCAATTCCGACGGCGAAACTGGCCGGCAAACGTCTGGTCATCGCCACCGCGACCGTGGCCCTGCAAGAGCAGATCGTCTACAAGGATTTGCCCGACCTGATGCGCAACAGCGGGCTGAACTTCAGCTTTGCCCTGGCCAAGGGCCGTGGCCGTTACATGTGCCTGTCCAAGCTCGACATGCTGTTGCAGGAAGGCCACGCGCAGACCGCCACTGCCCAGCTGTTCGAAGAAGAAGGCTTCAAGATCGAGGTCGATGAGGCCAGTCAGAAGCTCTTCACCAGCATGATCGAGAAGCTCGCCGGCAATAAATGGGACGGCGACCGCGACAGTTGGCCCAATGCTCTGGAAGACGCCGACTGGGCGCGGCTGACCACCGATCACAGCCAGTGCACCAACCGCCATTGCCCGAACTTTGGCCAGTGCGCCTTCTACAAAGCCCGTGAAGGCATGGGCAAGGTTGACGTGATCGTCACCAACCACGACATGGTTCTGGCTGACCTCGCATTGGGCGGGGGTGCCGTGCTGCCGGATCCGCGCGATACCCTTTACGTGTTCGACGAAGGCCATCACCTGCCGGACAAGGCGATCGGCCACTTCGCTCACTACACGCGCCTGCGTTCCACCGCCGACTGGCTGGAAACCACCGCCAAGAACCTCACCAAACTGCTGGCTCAGCATCCGCTGCCGGGCGATCTCGGCAAATTGATCGAGCAGGTGCCGGAACTGGCGCGGGAGATCAAGACCCAGCAGCAGTTCATGTTCAGCGCCTGTGAGCAGATCGCCGATTTCAAACCCGGTGAAGACGTCGAAGGTCGCGAACGGCCACGCCATCGCTTTGTCGGTGGGGTGATTCCCGAGCACATGCGCGAAATGGGCATCGAGCTGAAAAAAGGCTTCTCCCGTCTCAACGATTTGTTCACCCGTCTGACCGACCTGCTCAAGGAAGGCATGGATGGCGAGGTCAACATCGGCATCGCCAGCAACCAGGCCGAAGAGTGGTATCCGCTGTTCGGCAGCCTGTTGTCCCGTGCGTCGGGCAACTGGGAACTGTGGACGGCGTTCACCGCCGAAGACCCGGAAGACAGCCCGCCGATGGCCCGCTGGCTGACCCTGGCGGAGAGCGGTTCGCTGTTCGACATCGAGGTCAACGCCAGCCCGATCCTCGCGGCTGAAACCTTGCGCCGCAGCCTGTGGAACGTGGCGTACGGTTGTCTGGTGACTTCGGCAACCCTGACCGCGCTCGGCACTTTCGACCGTTTCCGCATGCGCGCCGGCCTGCCGAAAAAAGCCGTCACCGCCGTGGTGCCGAGCCCGTTCCACCATGCCGACGCTGGCGTATTGCGGGTGCCGGATCTGAAGGCCGATCCACGCGACGCCGCCGCTCACACGGCCGCGATCATTCGCGAGTTGCCGGATCTGGTGGAAGGCTCGCGCGGCACGCTGGTGTTGTTCTCTTCGCGCAAGCAGATGCAGGACGTATTCGACGGCCTCGACCGCGACTGGCGCAAGCAAGTGTTCATTCAAGGCAACCTGTCGAAACAGGAAACCCTGAACAAACACAAGGCTCGTGTCGATGGCGGCGATTCCAGCGTGCTGTTCGGTCTGGCCAGTTTCGCCGAAGGCGTGGACTTGCCCGGCGCGTACTGCGAACACGTGGTGATTGCCAAGATTCCGTTCTCGGTGCCGGACGATCCGGTTGAGGCGGCGCTCTCGGAGTGGATCGAAGCCCGGGGCGGCAATCCGTTCATGGAAATCTCCGTGCCCGATGCCTCGCTGAAACTGGTTCAGGCCTGCGGTCGTCTGCTGCGCACTGAAGAAGATCGCGGCACCATCACCTTGCTCGACCGGCGTCTGGTCACCCAGCGCTATGGCAAGGCGATCCTCAATGCGTTGCCTCCTTTCCGTCGTGAAATTTCCTGAGACATAGGTGGGCAGTTTTGCCCACTTTGTTGTCTATCTCTCTGTTATCGCTTTTCCATTGGCCATTGTTGGTCGTTAGGGAGAACTCCGTTCTTATGATCCGCCGTTCGTTGCCTGCCGTGTTTGCCTTGATCTTCGCTGCCCCGTTGCTGGCGGCGCCTGCTGCGCCGCAAACACTGTTCAACTTTGTCCGTCCCGCCGACGTGGTGAAAATCGCCACTGAAAACGCCGACCTGCCGCAAGCCAACGCCGAGCAAACCCCGGAAGGTGAAGTGCTGCGACGCGTGACTTTCAACCCGGCGGCCCGCCCGACCTTGCGCCTGACCCCGCAAACCGGCGCCTGGGACTGGTCGCAGTCCGGCATGATGAGCCTGCGCATTCAGAGCGCAATGAACTGGGCCGTGACGGTCTACGTGCAGATCCAGAGCAACAATGGCCAGACATTGACCAGCCGCGTCGACCTGCCGGCCGGCCCTGCGCAAACCTTGCTGGTGCCGTTGGTGGCGACTACGCCGCTTAGCAAGGGCATGAAAGCCGGGCCACCGATGCCAATGACCGTTGATGGCCAGCGGATTCTGCTCGCCAGCAGCACCGGCGAAATCGATCGCAGCCAAGTGGTATCGGTGAGCCTGTCGATGGAACAGCCGAAAGTTGCCCAGAGTTTGCTGCTCGAGCGCTTTGGTGTGCAGGACGGTGAGGCGGTCACGCAAGCGGTGTACGGCAATCTGGTTGACGCTTACGGGCAATCGACCCGCAGCAAATGGCCGGAAAAAATTGCCAGTGACGAACAACTCAAATCCGCCGCCGCCAAGGACCAGCAACAGCTGAAAACCTGGCTGGCCGAGCGCGAAAAGTCCTCGCTGGACAAGTTCGGCGGCTGGAGCAAAGGCCCGGCGTTCAAGGCCAGCGGTTTCTTCCGCACCGAAAAACGTGATGGCCGTTGGTATCTGGTCACGCCTGAGGGGCATCCGTTCTATTCCCTTGGCGTCAACACCGTCACCCCCGACGTCAACCAGACCTACGTGGCCGGGCGCGAGTGGATGTTCGAGTCCCTGCCAAAACCCGACGAACCGCTCGCCAGTCACTTTGGCGAGGGCGACAACCGTGGCGGCAACGGCGCCGATCAGGGCCGAGGCTACGGCAATGGGCGCTGGTATGACTTCTACGGCGCTAACCTGCAGCGGGTTTACGGCGAGCCCTGCAAACCGGATAGCGACAGCAAGGCCGGGGTCGCTGAAGCGGCCAAGGCTGGCGCAGTTGAAGAAACCGCAGTGAAAGCCGCCGAGCCTGCGGCACAGTCAAGCGAACCGAAGGCCGGTGTCGCCGAAGCGGCGAAAACCGACGCCGTGGCGACGACGGCTGAAAAAGCCGCTGATCAACCCGTCACTACTCCGTGCACCGCCACGGTCGATGAGCAGAAGTGGGCTAGCCACGCCCTTGATCGTCTGCAAGCCTGGGGCTTCAACACGGTCGGCAACTGGAGTGCTGACTCGCTGAGCGACGCGGAACGCGTGCCCTACACCTTGCCGCTGGCGATCGTCGGCGATTACGCCAGCATCAGTACCGGCAACGACTGGTGGGGCGCCATGCCTGACCCGTTCGACCCGCGTTTCGCCATGGCCACCGAGCGCGCCGTGGCCATCGCGGCCCGCGATCACCGCGACGATCCTTGGCTGATCGGTTACTTCGCCGACAACGAATTGGCCTGGGCGGGCGCGGGCAACGATCCGCAATCGCGCTACGCACTGGCTTACGGCACCCTGAAAATGACTACCGACGTGCCGGCCAAACGCGCGTTCCTCAAGCAATTGCGCGACAAGTACCGCAACCAGGCGGGGCTGTCGAAGGCCTGGGGTATTGACCTGCCGGCGTGGGAATTGATGGAAGATCCGGGCTTCGTGCCACCGCTGCCGAATCCGGAGCACCCGGAAATCGAGGCTGACTTCAAATACTTCCAGAAGGTCTTCGCCGATACCTACTTCAAGACCATCTCCGACTCGCTGAAATGGCACGCGCCGAATCAACTGCTGCTCGGCGGCCGTTTTGCCATCAGCACCCCGGAAGCCGTGGCCTCCTGCGCGCAGTATTGCGATGTGCTGAGCTTCAACATGTACACCCTCAAGCCGCAAGACGGCTATGACTTCGCCGCATTGAACGCTATGGACAAACCGGTGCTGATTACCGAGTTCAACTTCGGCTCTGCTGATCGCGGCCCGTTCTGGGGCGGCGTGACGCAACTGGCCAAGGAAGAGGATCGCGGTGCGGCGTACGCCAACTTCCTCAAACAGGCGCTGAGCGAGCCGTCGATTGTCGGCGTGCACTGGTTCCAGTATCT
The DNA here is from genome assembly GCF_014472415.1 of Pseudomonas sp. N40(2020). Classification (GTDB taxonomy): domain Bacteria; phylum Pseudomonadota; class Gammaproteobacteria; order Pseudomonadales; family Pseudomonadaceae; genus Aquipseudomonas. The sequence goes on along the minus strand of NZ_JACSZV010000024.1, from coordinate 48,016 downwards.
GGACCAACCGGTGACCGGGCGTCTACAGGATGGCGAGAACGGCCACTTCGGTTTGGTCGGGGTGACGGATCTGCCGTATCAGGGCTTTGTCGAGACGGTACGCAAGAGCAATTTGCAGGCGGTTGATCAACTTGGCAAACAGGCGGAGAAAGCCGCAGCGGTCCATGAAGCCGAAGGCGGCAGGAAAGGTGAGGCCGGCAAAGGCCCGGGGCAGGGCGATGGCCATGCCGGTGGGCATTCGGGCAATGGTCATTAAGGCGTGATGCGCTAAAGATCGCAGCCTTCGGCAGCTCCTGCATGGGACGCGCTTCTCTGTAGGAGCCGCCGCAGGCTGCGATCTTTTGATCTTGCTTTTGATCCGACCGCCTAGCCCACAGCTGTTCCCAAAACCCTCAAGGGCTGGAACAATGCGGGCCACTTTGTAGAGCGTTTTCGCGGGGGAGTTGCGGGTGCAGATTCAGGGACATTACGAGCTTCAATTCGATGCGGTGCGCGAGGCATTCGCCGCACTGTTCGACGATCCCCAGGAACGCGGCGCAGCTTTGTGCATCAAGGTCGGCGGAGAAACCGTCCTCGACCTCTGGTCCGGCACCGCCGACAAGGACGGCGCCGAGGCCTGGCACAGCGACACCATCGCCAACCTGTTCTCCTGCACCAAAACCTTTACCGCCGTCACGGCTCTGCAATTGGTCGCCGAAGGCAAGTTGCACCTGGATGCTCCCGTTGCCCGCTACTGGCCGGAGTTCGCCGCCGCTGGCAAAGAGTCCGTTACCCTGCGCCAATTGCTCTGCCATCAGGCCGGCCTGCCGGCTTTGCGCGAGCTGCTGGCCCCCGAAGCGCTCTATGAATGGCAAACCATGGTCGACGCCCTCGCGGCCGAAGCACCCTGGTGGGCGCCGGGCACCGGTCACGGCTATGCCGCGATCACTTACGGTTGGTTGATCGGCGAACTGCTCCGTCGTGCCGATGGTCGCGGGCCGGGTGAATCGATCGTTGCCCGTGTCGCCAAACCATTGGGTCTGGATTTTCACGTCGGTCTGGCGGACGAAGAATTCCATCGTGTGGCGCACATCGCCCGCGGCAAGGGCAATGCCGGCGACGCCGCCGCTCAGCGTCTGCTGCAAGTGACGATGCGCGAGCCGACCGCCATGACCACCCGCGCCTTTACCAATCCACCGTCGGTGCTGACCAGCACGAACAAACCGGAATGGCGGCGCATGCAGCAGCCGGCGGCCAATGGCCACGGCAATGCAAGGAGTCTGGCCGGGTTCTACGCCGGTTTGCTCGACGGCAGCCTGCTCGAAAGCGACATGCTTGAAGAACTGACCCGCGAACACAGTATCGGCGAGGACAAGACCCTGCTGACTCGCACCCGTTTCGGTCTGGGCTGCATGCTTGATCAACCCGACGTACCGAATGCCACCTACGGCCTCGGCCCGCGTGCGTTCGGGCATCCGGGCGCGGGCGGCTCGATCGGTTTTGCTGACCCTGAGCATGATGTCGCGTTTGGTTTTGTGACAAATACCCTTGGGCCGTACGTCTTGATGGATCCGCGCGCGCAAAAGCTCGCGCGGGTGCTTGCCACTTGTCTGTAAAGCGTCATCAGAGGTTCCAGGGCCGGAACCTCGAAAGGTTTTTCGATTCAAACCGACAGTTTATCCGGGCGAAAGTGCTCTGATTTTTCATTACTTCATTTTGTGGATTTTCAATGTCATCTAAAAAGACACTCGCCCTGGCCCTGTGTGTTGCGATCACCGGTTGTGCACAGACTCCTAAAAATGATGCGGACGGCGGCAGTTGGTGGCCGTTTGGTTCTTCCGACAAAGTGGCGGCCAAAGAGCCGGCACAGGCCCCAGCACCGTTGAAGCCTGCTGCTACTGCGCCGGTTGCCAAAACTGAAAGCAGCAACCCATGGTATTGGCCGTTCGGCTCCGACGATTCGACCGCCAAGGCAGATGCCAAGCCTGAAGTGAAGCCTGAAGCCAAACCGGTCGCCGTGGCCAAAGCCGAGGCTGACAAGGGCGGCAAGTGGTGGTGGCCGTTTGGCGGCAAGGATCAGGACACCGCCAAAGTGGTGCCGATGCCGGATCCGAAAGTCACTCAGGCTTGGCTTGACGACTACGAGCCGCGCCTGCGTACTGCCATTCAGGACAGCAATCTGCAACTCGAGCGCCGCGACAATGTGCTAGTCGTCACCGCGCCGGTCGAAGGCTCATTCAACCCGGATCGTCCGGCGATGCTGCTGCCAGTCACGCTTGGCCCGTTTACCCGCGTGGCGAAAATCCTCGAAGCCGACCCGAAAACCGCCGTTCTGGTACTCGGTCACAGCGACTCCAGCGGCGCTGCGCCGGCCAACATCAAATTGAGTCAGGAACGTGCTCAAGCCATTGCGGCGATCTTCCGTCTCAGCGGCTTGCAGCGTGATCGCCTGATGCTGCGCGGCATGGGTTCTGAAGCGCCACGTGCCGCCAACGACAGCGTTGAAGGTCGTGCCCTCAACCGTCGCGTTGAAATGCTGGTGACTCCGCAGAACACCATGGTTGCGCTGCTGAGCAAATACAACATGCCAGCGCCGAAGCCAGTGACCCTGGTTGCTGCGCAGGACGCCAAGCCAGTGGCCAAACCGGTAACCCCGGCGCCAGCCGCGAAAAAAGCTGCTGTACCGGCCACCAAGAAAGCCCCGGCGAAGAAAGCCGCCGCCAAGGCTCCAGCCAAAAAGGCACCGGCGAAGGCTCCAGCGAAGAAAACCGCTCCAGCCAAAGCCGCCGCGACCGACAAGAAAGTCGCCGCGACCGATGCCACCAAGAAGTGATCCGCTAACGAAAAGGAATGCGCCATGACCCAGGCTCTGGCAGATATGCGTCGTGATTACACCCGGGACGGTTTGACCGAGGCACAAGCCCCGGCCGAGCCGTTTGCGCTGTTCCACCAATGGTTCGCCGACGCGGTGAAAACCGAGCAGGCGCCGGTGGAAGCCAACGCCTTGACCCTGGCCACGGTCGATGCGGAGGGGCGTCCGCATTGCCGCATTCTGCTGCTCAAGGGCCTGGACGAGCAGGGTTTCACCTTCTTCACCAATTACGACAGCGCCAAGGGCCAGCATCTGGCGGCCAATCCGTTTGCCGCCATGACCTTCTTCTGGCCGACCCTGGAGCGCCAGGTGCGCATCGAAGGGCGGGTGGTGAAGGTCACCACGCAAGAATCCGATGCGTATTACCAGGTGCGTCCACTGGGCAGCCGCCTCGGTGCCTGGGCATCACCGCAGAGCCGGGTGATCAACGGGCGCGGGGAACTGGAGGATTTGCTCAAGGCGACCGAGCAACGCTTCAGCGATACTCAGCCGGATTGTCCGGAACATTGGGGCGGTTACCGATTGCTGCCCGAGCGCATCGAATTCTGGCAGGGCCGTCCGAGCCGTCTGCACGATCGCCTCAACTACCGTTTGCAGGGCGCCGACTGGATTCTTGAACGTCTGGCACCTTAAGCAGTCTACCGAGCGGGATACCCTGCCGCAGCGGCCTCAAGCCACTTCGGCAGGTCCCGACGCTTGATCTTCTGCGAATGTGCGTGGGCCAATTGTTCAAGCATAAAAGCGCGTTTGCCTTCATCCTTGCCGGCCAGCGACAACGCAAGATCGCGATCCATCCAGCGTTTGATCCGTACGTACAGCCACCCATGGAAGTACAGACCGGCGACGGTGGTGACGACAATGATGAAGTAATCCATGAAAATCCTTGGGTCGGCGGCGCAAGAAATGGAATTTGGCGCTAATGTTGGGTGAGTTCGAAGGGCGCCTGTACCGGGCCTGAATGAAAGCAATTTTATCCGAGCTGCGCCGTGACAGGCGTCAAGCTGCGGAGTTTAATGAATACCTGTCCTTTGGAGTTGATGCTATGCGTAAGTCTGTTCTGCTGGTTGCTTCCTTTTCCACGATGGCGATGTTGCTTACCGGCTGCCAATCGAGCCTGACCGGTGACTCCTACTCCCGTGACGAAGCGCGTCGCGTGCAGACGATTCGCATGGGTACCATCGAATCCCTGCGTCCGGTGAAAATCGAAGGCACCAAGACCCCGATCGGCGGCGCAGCAGGCGCAGTGGTCGGCGGTGTCGGCGGCAGCGCCATCGGTGGCGGTAAAGGCAGCATCGTCGCTGCTGTGATCGGTGCGGTGGCGGGTGGTCTGATCGGCTCGGCGACCGAAGAAGGCCTGACGCGTACCCAAGGTGTGGAAATCACCGTGCGCGAAGACGACGGCAGCATGCGCGCCTATGTGCAGCAGGTTCAGGAGAATGAAGTGTTCCGCGTTGGTGAGCGTGTGCGGATTTCGACCGTTGGCGGGACCAGCCGCGTTTCGCACTAAGCGGGAACGAGCGGCAAAAGAAAACCCCGATCAGGTGACTGGTCGGGGTTTTTCATTTTCAATTCACTAACTCACTGCTCGGCACAGACGCCCATAAAATACTCCAGACCCTTCGGGAATCTGACATTCAGAAGTTCTTCCAACGCCGTTACTTGATCCTGATTCAACAACAACTCACCGGGTTCCAGTTTGCTCAGGGGCTTGGACTCTATGAGTTGGGCAATTTTCTCATTCATCTCACGACCGGTGATATCCAGCTCGAACTGCAAGGAGTCGTCCTGAACTTCATCAGGGAAAAAACCGGTGATCGAAAGGTAGCGCATTAAGGTCAATCAGCCTGATTGTCGGTATTAACTGTAGTCAAACGAAATTTGATAGTCGTTGTTACTCAGGGCGATTTGATGTTGAAAGTACGGCTGAATAGTAGCAACCCACTTTTCGACGACGTTGAAGCTGCCATTATTGATGTTGCCCTCCACCGGAATGCCCAAGGCATTCAATACTGATTCATCATCCCCCAGATCTTTTGACGACTCCTCGCCTTGGAATTGCAGGGTTGCTGTGTCGTACCACTCCAATCTCAGTTCCAGTCCCATCTCTTCCTCACAGATATCTTTTTTTGATGCTTCTTTCTTTTATAGGCCCTTCGCGTTGCTCACCTGTGTAGGGATCGAAGGCTCCCAGGTGAGTTCCATCACTTCGGTACATTTCTAACTCTCCATGCCTTGAATCCCATTCGTAGATTTTCTTTCCTTTGGCATCTGTCCAGCGCTTGCGAAGTCCACCTCCGCCCTGAACGGGATTTTTGTCTTTAACTTTTTTCAAGTCTGGAAATGCGGTGATTTGCTCTGTAGTCGGCGGTTTATGGTAGCTATGGCCAGCAGGTGCCAAGCCTTTGCGTGCTGTGTTCAGTACAACGTATAACGGTTTTACCCCCGAACTCACCGGAAAAACCAAAATGAAATCCCGGTACTCCGGCGGATAAACCGGATTCACCAGAATTCCATCCGCCGCTTTCGTCGGTGGATAAACCCAGATATGCGGTGCTTGCGGTGCAGCCTCAAGCGCTGGAATACCGAGGATGTCTGAGCCATCCACTGCAGGCGTCCAGAGCAGTTCGGTGCCTTCACTCAGGTCGGCGACGAACCGGTCACCGCGCGCGGTGAACTGAACGACATCGACCATTTCCCAATCGCGATTCTTGCCAGTGTAGAAACCATAGCCCTTCAAGCTTCCATCAGCCTGTTGCTCGACTCTCAACCGAACACGAGTTCGCGCCTGTTCAAGTCTGCGCAATTGCTCCTCGGTATATAGCGCACTGTCGTCAAGGTTTGATGGCATGAACAGCGCCACCAGGCCCACCAATGGCGTAATGACTGCGCTGGATACAATTGCGGGCAGTGCTTCGAAAGCCGACCCCGCCAATGCAAAACTGCCAAACCCTGCCGGGATGGCAGTTGCACCGATTTTCTTGAGATGAAATCCACCGGTCTCATCAGCTTCGCGAGCACCGAGCAGAATCAGGTCGCCGTAGTCTTTCAAACTATCGGTCGGCACCATCCCCGAAGGATTGGAGTAATCAATGATCGCGTCCGGCAACTTGCAGGACTTGGCGAACACGCATCCGGCGCGCACTGGATCAGGCTTTTTGGCTGCAACCTCACGATTGCGCTCAAACGCCTCCTGCCGCGCCAGCATGGCGTCGTAAGCGTTTTGTCTGGCTTCGCGCTCGGCCAGTTCAGTGGCCGTCATGTAGCGGTAGGTGACGTGATGTCCGTCGCCTTGCGGTGGGTTCGGAACCCGGGGATCGTCCTTGTTGCGAGCCACTGATCGTCCTTTCGTTCATCCATCGACAGCCCTTCGCAAAGGGCTGCGCAACGTTAACGAAGCAGGAAAATGGTGGCTGTAGGACGAGTCTCTAAAGGCGTGGGGATTGTTCGCTGTAACAGGAACTCAGGAAACTTGTGGCGAGGGAGCAAGCTCCCTCGCCACAGATGTTCTATCAAACAGGAAGTGCCGTGTTTCGACGACTCGCCGCCGCCGTCACCGCATACCCGATCAGCGCCGCCAGAATCGACCCCGTCAGAATACCCATCCGGTCCATGCCCGCGTATTCACTTGCACCCGGAACAAAGGCCAGAGAGCCGACAAACAGGCTCATGGTGAACCCTATGCCGCAGAGAATCGCCACGCCCAGCACCTGACCCCAGTTGGCGCCTTGGGGCAGGGCGGCGATGCCGATCTTCACGGCCAGCCAAGTGAGGCCGAACACACCAACGGTCTTGCCCAGTAGCAGGCCGACCGCAATACCCATCGGTACATGGTGTGTGAAGCTTTCGACGGTGACGCCGCTCAGCGACAGGCCGGCGTTGGCGAAGGCGAACAGCGGCAGGATGCCGTAGGCGACCCATGGATGAAGCGCGTGTTCCAGCGTCAGCAACGGCGAAGGCTCGGCGTTTTTCGTCCGTAGCGGGATGCAGAAGGCCAGGGTCACACCGGCCAGCGTTGCATGGACGCCGCTCTTCAGTACGCAAACCCACAGGATCAAGCCGATGATCATGTATGGCCCGAGCTTGACCACGCCGAGCCGGTTCATCGCCACCAGCGCCGCAATGCAAGCGGCCGCGAGGCCCAGCGACAGGGTCGAGAGTTCGCCGGAGTAGAAAATCGCAATGATCACGATGGCGCCGAGGTCATCGATGATCGCCAGGGTCATCAGGAACAGCTTCAGCGACACCGGCACACGCTTGCCGAGCAGGGCCAGTACGCCGAGGGCAAAGGCGATGTCGGTGGCGGTAGGGATTGCCCAGCCGCTCAGGGCGGCCGGATTGTCGCGATTGAGGAACCAGTAGATCAGCGCCGGCACCAGCATGCCGCCGACAGCGGCCGCACCCGGCAGGACGATCTGCGACGGCTTCGACAACTGGCCGTCGAGCACTTCGCGCTTGACCTCCAGGCCGATCAACAGGAAGAACAAGGCCATCAGGCCGTCATTGATCCACAGCAAAAGGGGTTTGGCGATTTTCAACGCGCCGATCTGCGCTACCACCGGGGTGTCGAGCAAACCGGTGTACAGCCACGACAATGGCGAGTTGTTGATAATCAAAGCGAGGATGGCCGCGGCGATCAATAACAGACCGCTGGCAGCTTCCAACTGAAAGAAACGCGTGAAAGTGCTACGCAGAGGCAAGGTCGCTCTCCATCGATGAGTCAAAAAGGTGGGACACCCTAACCCGTACGGTTAGTTGTTAAAACAAAAGTTATATTCTTTTTTGTTATATGTCGTTACAACGCCTTTACCCCGAACCACGCTGAGCCTAGCAGTTGCCGGACATATTGAGACTCAGCTGTATCTGTGCGCGATGTAGGTGTTTTCCTAAGCTGACGGATGAGCCTTTTCAGGAGGCCAATCTCCTGCCCGATTCAACGAGAACCATGACCATGAGCGACAATCGACAGTGGGCCCGCGAAGCCATCCGTATCATCGAAGCGGATTTTCAGCGCAGCGCCGACACCCATCTGATCCCCTTGCCGCTGCCGGGTTTTGCGGGCATCGAGTTGTACTTCAAGGACGAATCCAGTCATCCGACCGGCAGCCTCAAGCATCGACTGGCCCGTTCGCTGTTTCTCTATGCGCTGTGTAACGGCTGGCTCAAGCCCGGCGCGCCGGTAATCGAGGCGTCCAGCGGTTCGACGGCGATTTCCGAAGCGTATTTCGCGCGGATGCTGGGGCTGCCGTTCATTGCGGTGATGCCGGCGACCACGTCGAAAGAGAAGATTGCCCAGATTGCCTTCTACGGTGGCCAGAGCCATCTGGTAAAAGATCCGACGCAGATTTATGCCGAATCCGAGCGTCTGGCTCGAGAGCATGGCGGTCATTTCATCGACCAGTTCACCTATGCCGAACGGGCGACCGACTGGCGGGCGAACAACAACATCGCCGAGTCGATCTTCCAGCAGATGCGCTACGAGAAACATCCCGAACCGAGCTGGCTGATTTCCAGCCCCGGCACCGGCGGCACCACCGCGACCCTCGGTCGTTACGTGCGCTATCGCCAGCACTGCACCCGCGTGTTGTGCGCTGATGCCGAGCGTTCGGTGTTCTTCGATTACTACCAGACCGGCGACGCCAGTTTGCGTCTGGATTGCGGTTCGCGGATCGAAGGCATTGGCCGGCCAAGAGTGGAAGCGTCGTTCCTGCCGAAGGTAATCGATGCGATGGTCAAGGTGCCGGACGCTCTGTCACTGGCAGCCATGCATTATCTTGCGCAGCGGCTCGGTCGACATGTTGGCGGTTCGAGCGGCACCAACCTGATTGGCGCATTGATGGCGGCGCAGCAGATGAAAGCGGCGGGGGAGTCGGGGTCGATCGTGGCGATTCTGTGCGATGGCGGCGAGCGTTATGCCGACACCTATTACGATCAGGACTGGCTCAAGGCGCAGGGCTATGAGTTGAGCGGATTGATCGAGGCTGTGGCGGCGAGTGCCGAGCGGGGAGAGATGCTGCCGACTTCGGTGCTGCGCGCCAATATCTGACACACCGAAATTAAATGTAGGAGTGAGCCTGCTCGCGATGGCGTAATAACATTCAACAGAAATGTTGACTGGATTACCGCTATCGCGAGCAGGCTCACTCCTATAGGGTTTTGTGTCAGTCGGTTATACCCAGGATGTCGCGCGCTACAGCCTCGGCAATCCGAATACCATCAACCCCAGCCGACAGAATCCCGCCCGCATAACCCGCGCCTTCACCGGCCGGGAACAGACCCTTCACGTTCATGCTCTGCAGCGACTCATTACGAGTAATGCGTAGCGGCGAAGACGTGCGCGTTTCGATCCCGGTCAACACCGCATCGTGCAGCGAGTAGCCGCGAATCTGCTTCTCGAACGCCGGCAGCGCTTCACGAATCGCTTCAATCGCAAAATCCGGTAACGCCAGGGCCAGATCGCCCAGCGCCACACCCGGTTTGTAGGACGGCTCGACTTCACCCAGTTCGGTCGAAGGAATGTCGTTGATGAAGTCGCCAACCAGTTGCGCCGGGGCCTTGTAGTCGCTGCCGCCGAGGATAAAGGCGTGGGATTCCAGACGCTCCTGCAACTCGATCCCGGCCAGCGGGCCGCCCGGATAATCTACTTCCGGGGTGATGCCGACGACGATGCCGGAGTTGGCATTGCGCTCGTTACGCGAGTACTGGCTCATGCCATTGGTGACCACACGGTTCGGCTCGGACGTCGCGGCGACAACGGTGCCGCCCGGGCACATGCAGAAACTGTAGACCGAACGGCCGTTCTTGGCGTGGTGCACCAGTTTGTAGTCGGCGGCTCCCAACTTGGGGTGGCCGGCGTATTTGCCCAGACGCGCACGGTCGATCAGCGACTGCGGGTGTTCGATGCGGAAACCCACCGAGAACGGCTTGGCTTCCATGAACACGCCACGGCTGTGGAGCATGCGGAAGGTGTCGCGGGCGCTATGGCCGAGGGCCAGAACCACGTGTTTCGAATGCAGAGTCTCGCCGCTGGCCAGTTGGACCCCGACCAGTTGGCCGTCTTCGATCAACACATCACTGACGCGCTCCTGGAAGCGCACTTCGCCGCCCAAATCTCGGATCTGTTCGCGCATGTTTTCAACCATGCCGGTCAGACGGAACGTACCGATGTGCGGCTTGCTGACGTAGAGGATTTCTTCCGGTGCGCCGGCCTTGACGAACTCGTGCAGGACTTTGCGGCCAAGGAACTTCGGATCCTTGATCTGGCTGTACAGTTTGCCGTCGGAGAACGTGCCCGCACCGCCTTCGCCGAACTGCACGTTGGACTCGGGGTTGAGCACGCTTTTACGCCACAGACCCCAGGTGTCCTTGGTGCGCTGACGCACTTCGGTGCCACGTTCGAGGACGATCGGCTTGAAGCCCATCTGTGCCAGCAACAGGCCGGCAAAGATCCCGCACGGGCCGAATCCGACGACGATAGGGCGCTGGCTCAGGTCGCTTGGTGCTTCGCCTACGAATTTGTAGCTGACATCCGGCGCCACGTTGACGTTACGGTCGTCGGCGAACTTGCCCAACACTTTGGCCTCGTCGCGTACGGTGAGGTCGATGGTGTAGATGAAGCACAGTTCGGAGGACTTTTTGCGCGCATCGTAGCTGCGCTTGAACAAGGTGAAATCGAGCAAGTCATCGCTGGCGATGCCCAGACGTTGCACGATGGCAACGCGCAGGTCTTCTTCGGGATGGTCGATTGGCAGCTTGAGTTCAGTGATTCGTAACATGGCGAGGATCCGGGTTCGCGGGGCGCACAACTGCGCCAGGGCGTTTGAAGGCCGCGATTATAAGCCGCAAAGACCGGATCCGGTGAGGGTAAAACGATCAGTCGTTACGCGAGCCGCCGAAATACCCGCAGCCACGCTGCACCTGGCCGTCGATGCGCAGTTCGGTGCTCATGTGCTGCACGCTGCCGGTGCTGCTGTCGACGCAACGTTGCGGCGCGACCCACAATTCGATGCGCTGGTTGTTGGCTTCGCTGCTGAGATTGAAGCGACCGTCGCCCAATTGCTCTTCAACGTATGGGACGGCGAGCGGGGGCTGGCCGTCGCGGTCGATGACCATGCCTTTGCCGCTGACCTTGACGTTCCACTCAGGGCCATGGCCGGCGGCGCGCAGAATCAGCAGCTTGAAATTCGGATCATCACACGCGGTGCCCGAACGTTCGACCCGATACAGCTGGGCAAGATCGAGGCGGTCACCGGCGATCTTGCCGCGCACGTCGGCGAACAACTTGCCCTGGTCATCGGCCAGGGTCGCGGCCTCTTGCAAGACGCTGGTGCCGCCAATGTCGTTGACCACGTATTGGCGTTGATCCTGACACGGCTGGAACACCAGTTTGCCGTCGGCAGCGGTCAGTTGCCCCTGCATCCGCGTCTGCCCCACGTGCGAGGCACTTTCTCGCGGGCCATCGAACAACTGGCAGGCGGCAAACAACGGCAGCAGGGCAACAAGGACTAACGAACGGGCAACACGCATCTTCGGCTCTCCAGACAAGTGCCGCCACGTTACGCAGGCTGACCGTTCATCACAAGGGTTTAGCCGACGTGAAAAGTCTGACCGGTTTGCAGGCCTTCGATACTTTTGGCGTAGGCCAACGCGACATCCGCCGCAGGAACCGGCTTGTAGCCACGGAAGTACGGGGCGTAGCTGCCCATGGCTTCCAGCAAAACGGTCGGGCTGATCGAGTTCACGCGCAAACCGCGTGGCAGTTCGATGGCGGCCGCGCGAACAAAACTGTCGAGGGCGCCGTTGACCATTGCAGCCGAGGCGCCGCTGCGGATCGGATCGTGGCTGAGCACGCCGGTAGTGAAGGTGAACGAAGCACCGTCGTTGGCAAACTCGCGACCGATCAGCAATAGGTTGACCTGGCCCATCAGCTTGTCTTTCAAGCCCAGGGCGAAGCTGTCTTCGTTCATTTCACCCAACGGTGCGAAGGTCACGTTGCCGGCGGCGCAGACCAGTGCGTCGAACTTGCCGGTTTGTTCGAACAGTTTTCGGATCGACCCGCTGTCGCTGATATCCACCTGCAAATCGCCGCTGTTGCGGCCGATACGAATAACTTCGTGGCGTTGCGACAGTTCCTTGTCCACAGCCGAACCAATGGTGCCGCCCGCGCCTATCAACAGAATTTTCATTGTGCTGTGCCTCAAGTGATTGAACGAGGTTTGAGTCTAGAGTGGTTTTTTCTTTGGATAAGCGCGCTAATGGGCAACCTTTGGTTTTCAAATGGAAACAATCCATGAGCGAGATGGATGATCTGGCCGCGTTCGCAGTGTTGATCGAGGCCGGCAGTTTCACCCTGGCGGCGCAGCAGCTCGGGTGCAGCAAGGGCCAGTTGTCCAAGCGGATCAGCCAGCTCGAAGTGCGCTTTTCCGTGGTGCTGCTGCAACGCACGACCCGGCGTTTAAGCCTGACCGCAGCGGGCGCGGCGTTATTGCCGCAGGCCCAGGCCCTTGTAGTCCAAGTGGAAAGGGCGCGTCAGGCGTTGGCTCGATTGAAGGACGATATAGCCGGGCCGGTACGTATGACGGTTCCGGTTTCGCTGGGGGAAACCTTCTTCGATGGTCTGCTGCTGGAGTTTTCGCAAAAGTATCCAGAGGTGCAGATCGAGCTGGAGCTGAATAACAGCTATCGCGATCTGTCCCGGGACGGCTTTGATCTGGCGATCCGCAGCGAGGTGGCCAACGATGAGCGGCTGGTGGCCAAACCGCTGCTGGCCTGGCAGGAAATGACCTGCGCCAGCCCGGCCTATCTCGAGCGCTTCGGCGAGCCGCTGACGCCGCAGGCGTTGACCGAGCACCGTTGTTTGCTCAACAGCCACTACAGCGGTCGCGAGGAATGGCTGTATCACCAGCAGCACGAATTGTTACGGGTACGCGTCTCGGGGCCGTTCGCCAGCAATCATTACAACCTGCTCAAGAAAGCAGCGCTGACCGGTGCCGGCATCGCTCGATTGCCTTCGTACCTGCTGCAAGCGGAATTGGCGGACGGGCGCTTGCGCTGGCTCCTGCGCGATTACCAGACCCGGCGCATGCCGATGTATCTGGTGCATCCGTATCAGGGTGGATTACCGAAACGCACTCAGGTATTGGCGGACTATCTGATGGGTTGGTTCAAACGCAGCGGCGAGGCGCTGGATCGGCTTTAGCGGTAGCGCTTGGCGATCAGATGATCGATCGACAATTTCCCCGGTCCGGTCGTCATCAGATACAGCAGCACCGCTGCCCAAGTGCCGTGTGTCGGGTAGGCATCCGGATACACAAACAACTGAATGGTCAGGGTCATCCCCAGCAACGCCAGCGCCGAAAATCGTGTGGCGAAGCCAACCAGAATCAGAATCGGGAAAAAGTGCTCGGCGAACGCGGCCATGTACGCGGCGATTTCCGGCGACAGCAGCGGCACGTGGTATTCGCTGGTGAACAACGGAATCGTCGAATCGGCCAGACGCGGCCAGCCCAACTCAAAGTTGCCGTCGAACAGGTCGATGGCCAGGCCTTCAACCTTGGTCTGCCCGGACTTCCAGAACACCGCGGCAATCGAAAAACGCGCGATAAAGGCAATCAGGCTGTGGGGGATTTTCTCCAGCAGCGAGATGGCGCGGGTGATCAGCGTATTCATGGCAATTCCTTGAAATTCAGATGGGTGATGGCGTTATGAGCGATCAGCAAGGCCAGGGTCTGGCTGAGATCGAACGGCGGGCTGTTTTCTGCGGCTGCCAATAGCGGCCGCCCACCGAGCAAATGGCGGATGAAAACGCCGGCGCCGTTATCCAGGGCAAACACCTCGACATCGAGGCCATTGCGCAACACCAATGCCTGCTGTCCACGATTGAGTTCGATGCCTTCCAGCGTCGCCTCTCGCTGGTGTGCGGCCCAGATCGCAACCACGGCATAGCCTGAGTCGAGCAGGTACAGGGACGGATGAAGTTCGAAGCCAAGTTCGCTCAGGGCTTGCGGGTCACTCAGCGCAGCGGCGATCTGTTCCGGCGGGATCGGGTTTGCGTCGGCGGCGTGATAGGCGAGGGTGCGTAACTGCTCAAGGCGTGCCACGTCGGCCAGATACGGCACGCTTGAGGCCGGTTCAAACGCAGCGATGAAGTCCGCAAACCCTTCGCCGTAAAGGCTCATCAACGGACTTTGTGGTGGCTGACTTTGTACGAACACAGCCGCCATGGCTCGGAAGAATTCCTCGCCAACCAACTGCGCAACCACCGGATAACTGTCGCCCAGTGCGTTGATCAGCGAACTCTGCACGTTGTTGCGATACACCGCGAAACGGCTGGCGGGATCGGCACCGTTGGCGCTGTAAAGGCCTTCGGGGCAGGGCAACTGCACATTGAGCAACGCTGCCGTGAACGCGGCTTGAGAGCTCATGATCGATCCCCCGCGCACTTCAACAGCACTTCGGCCTGCTGCGCCTCTGCCATTAAGACGTCGAATGCCGGCACCTGATTGTCACGCTCGATCAACGTCGCCACCGGGCCGATGCGCTCCAGCACTTGCCGGTACAAATGCCAGACTGCTTGATCGATCGGCGCGCCGTGATCGTCGATCAGCAAACGGTCGCCGAGGCTGTCGCAATCTTCGGCAAAACCGGCCAGATGAATCTCACCGACGGTGTGCAATGGCAAGGCATCGAGATAGGCCAATGGATCGCGCTGATGATTGATGCACGACACGTAGACGTTATTGACGTCCAGCAGCAAACCGCAGCCGCTGCGGCGAATGACTTCGGCAATGAAGTCAGCCTCGTCGAGGGTTGAACGCTGAAAGGCCAGATAGGTCGCCGGATTTTCCAGGAGCATTGGCCGCTTGATGGCGTTCTGCACCTGATCGATATGTTCGCAGACGCGGTTCAGCGTCGGCGCGTCATAGGCCAGTGGCAGCAGGTCATTGAGGAACACCGGGCCGTGGCTGGACCAGGCCAGGTGTTCGGAAAAGGAGTGGGGTTGATAACGCTCGGTCAGATCCTTCAGGCGTTGCAGGTGTTGAACGTCCAGCGGCCCTTCAGCCCCGATGGACAATCCGACGCCATGCAGCGACAGCGGATACTGCTCGCGAATCAATCTCAGAAAATGATGAAACGGGCCGCCGGCCACCATGTAGTTTTCGGCGTGGACTTCGAAGAAGCCGATGTCCGGTAATGAGCCGAGCACTTCACGCAAGTGCCCGGTCTTGAGCCCCAACCCGGCACGGGGCGGGAGCCCTGAGCGGGCTGCCTGAGTGCAGGAGTGGGCATGGTCGTTAGGTGTGAACATGATCGTCACTCAGGCAGCCGACTGATCAGGACTTGGCTTTGAACGCTTCCATTTGACCGAAACCGGTCGGCGAGGTTTTGCTTTCGGTGGTGGCGCAGGTGCCTTTCGGAACGAGTTTCCAGGCGTTGGCCTGATAGTCCATTTTTGCGGTGCCGGCACAGGTGGTGCCTGCGCCTGCAGCGCAATCGTTCTTGCCTTTCATGGCCACACCGAAGCATTTTTCCATGTTGGCGTCGGCAGCGTGAACGGTGGAAACGGCTGCGATGCTCAGGGCAGAACCAAGGGCCAGAACCAGGGCGGTAGCGGACAGGGTGCGGGTGGTAGCAGTCATGATGTTTCTCCGATTTGAACTTGGGTTTTACAAGCGAAGTGCGCTTGCTTGTCCCTCTAGAGAAACGGCATGGCGATGCGTTACAGCCGGGCTGAAAGTTTTTTCAGAAATATCCTCCAGCGTAGGAGCTGCCGAAGGCTGCGATCTTTTAATCTTGTTTTTTAACCATCAAAAGATCGCAGCCTTCGGCAGCTCCTAAAGGGGGCTTTTTCGGGCACAAAAAAACGGCCCGAAGGCCGTTTTTTATTTACCGCAATCGCTCAACCACCGAGGTACGCCTCGCGCACTTTCGGGTCGGTCAGCAGCGCTTCACCGGTGCCTTGCATCACCACGCGGCCGTTCTCCAGAACGTACGCACGGTCAGCGATTTTCAGCGCCTGGTTGGCGTTTTGCTCGACCAGGAACACGGTCACACCGTCCTTGCGCAGTTGTTCGATGATGTCGAAGATCTGCTGGATGATGATCGGTGCCAGGCCCAGCGACGGCTCGTCGAGCAGCAGCAATTTCGGCTTGCTCATCAGCGCGCGGCCGATGGCGAGCATTTGCTGTTCGCCGCCGGACATGGTGCCGCCGCGCTGACTGAAGCGTTCTTTCAGGCGTGGGAAAAGTCCGAGAACCTTGTCCATCTGTTCCTGATAGTCGCCCTTGTCGGTGAAGAAGCCGCCCATGGACAGGTTTTCTTCGACGGTCAGACGGGCAAATACCCGACGGCCTTCCGGCACCACAGCGATGCTTTTGCGCATGATCTGCGACGAGTCCTGGCCGACCAGTTCTTCACCCATGTAACGGATGCTGCCGCTGTGCGCCTGCGGCGAACCGCACAGCGTCATCAGCAGCGTGGACTTGCCGGCACCGTTGGCGCCGATCAGGGTCACGATCTCGCCCTGACGGACTTCGACGTTGACGCTGTGCAGGGCCTGGATCTTGCCGTAGAAGGTGGAAACGTTTTCGAACTGCAGCATTTACGCTTCCCCCAGGTAGGCTTTGATCACTTCAGGATTGTCGCGGATCTGTTCCGGCGTGCCGTCGGCCAGAGGCGTGCCCTGGTTGATTACGACGATGTGGTCGGAAATGCTCATGACAAGTTTCATGTCGTGTTCGATCAGCAGCACGGTGACGTTGTGCTCTTCACGCAGCATGCCGATCAGCGCTTTGAGGTCTTCGGTTTCCTTCGGATTGAGGCCGGCGGCCGGTTCGTCGAGCATCAGGATCCGTGGACGGGTCATCATGCAGCGGGCGATTTCCAGACGACGTTGCTGACCGTATGCCAGGGTGCCGGCAGTACGGTTGGCGAACTCCTTGAGGTTGACCTTCTCCAGCCAGTACTCGGCAAATTCCATCGCCTCGCGCTCGCTTTTGCGGAACGCCGGGGTCTTGAACAGGCCGGACAGGAAGTTGGTGTTCAGGTGACGGTGCTGGGCGATCAACAGGTTTTCGACCGCCGTCATGTCCTTGAACAACCGCACGTTCTGAAAGGTGCGCACTACGCCTTTGAGCGCGATCTTGTGGCCCGGCAGGCCCTGAATCGGCTCGCCGTCCAAAAGGATGCTGCCGCCGGTTGGCTGATAGAAACCGGTCAGGCAGTTGAACACCGTGGTCTTGCCCGCGCCGTTCGGCCCGATCAGCGCAACCACCTGTTTTTCCTTCACGGTCAGGGCCACGCCATTGACCGCCAGCAAGCCGCCGAAGCGCATGCTCAGGTTTTCGACCTTAAGAATCTCGCGGCTCATTTTCGCAACTCCATGTGAGGGCGTTGCATCGGCAGCAGACCTTGTGGACGCCAGATCATCATCAACACCATCAGGGCACCGAACATCAACATGCGGTACTCGCTGAACTCACGCATCATTTCCGGCAACAGGATCATCACCACGGCCGCGAGAATCACGCCGAGCTGCGAGCCCATGCCACCCAATACGACGATGGCGAGGATGATCGCCGACTCGATGAAGGTGAAGGATTCCGGCGTCACCAGACCCTGACGGGCCGCGAAGAAGCTGCCGGCAAAACCGGCGAATGCAGCACCGAGGGTGAACGCGGAAAGCTTGATCACGGTTGGGTTAAGACCCAGCGCGCGGCAAGCGATTTCGTCTTCACGCAGCGCTTCCCACGCACGGCCGATCGGCATGCGCAGCAGACGGTTGATGACGAACAGTGCCGCCAGCGCCAGCAACAGGGCAACGAGGTAGAGGAAGATCACCTTGTTGATCGAGTTGTACTGCAAGCCGAAATACTCGTGGAAGGTTTGCATCCCTTCTGCGGCTTTACGTTCGAAGGTCAGACCGAAGAACGTCGGTTTCTCGATGTTGCTGATACCGTTCGGGCCACCGGTGATGTCCGTCAGGTTACGCAGGAACAGACGGATGATCTCGCCGAAGCCGAGGGTCACGATCGCCAGATAGTCACCGCGCAGTCGCAACACCGGGAAGCCCAGCAGGAAGCCGAACGTCGCCGCCATCAGGCCGGCAATCGGCAGGCAGATCCAGAAGCTCAGGCCGTAGTAGTGCGACAGCAGCGCGTAGCTGTAGGCGCCGACGGCGTAAAAGCCGACGTAACCCAGGTCGAGCAGACCGGCCAGACCGACGACGATGTTCAGGCCCAGGCCGAGCATCACGTAGATCAGGATCAGCGTGGCGATGTCCACCGCGCCACGGGAACCGAAGAACGGCCACACCAGCGCAAGCAGGATCAGCCCAATGATGAAATAGCGCTGGGTGGTCGGCAGGGTCAGGAAGTTGCTGGCCTTGGCCGGGATCAGCGGCATGCCCGGCGACGAACGCCAGGCCTTGCTGATCTGCTGGTTGAACAGCACGCGCAAAAACATCAGTACCGAGCAGATGGCGATGGTCGCCAGAACAGCGGGGCTGGTGTTGTGCACTTCCAGATTGATGCCGACGATGGTCAGTTTCAGACCCAGTACCGGGTAGGCCACGGCCCACACCAGCAAAGCACTGAACAGTGCCTGTTTAAGATTCCTAGTCATACTTTCTCAACCTCCGGACGGCCCAGAATGCCGGTCGGACGGAACAACAGCACCAGAACCAACAAGCCGAAAGCCACGACGTCCTTGTACTGGTCGCCGAAGATATCGGCACCGAAGGCTTCCGCCACCCCAAGCACCAGCCCGCCGAGCATGGCGCCGGGGATGCTGCCGATGCCGCCGAGTACCGCAGCGGTAAAGGCTTTGAGGCCGACAAGGAAACCGGCGTTCGGGTTGATCACCCCGTATTGCATGCTCAGCAGTACGGCCGCGACGGCCGCCAGCGCAGCACCAATGACGAAGGTCAGGGCGATGATGTTGTTGGTGTTAATACCCAGCAGGTTGGCCATCTTGATGTCTTCGGCGCAGGCGCGGCAGGCGCGGCCCAGACGAGAGCGGGAGATGAACAATGTCAGGCCGAGCATGGCGATCAGGGTCACCACGAACACCACGATTTGCATGTAGGAAATCAGCACTTCTTGTGCGCCACCTGGGCCGAAGGCAATGTTGCCCGGAATCAGGTTGGGGATAGCTTTGTCCTTGGAGTCTTGCGCCAGCAGAACCGTGTTCTGCAGGAAGATCGACATACCGATGGCGGAAATCAGCGGGATCAGACGGTTGCTGCCGCGCAAAGGGCGGTAGGCAATGCGTTCGATGCTGTAACCGTAGGAGCTGGTCACGACGATGCTGGCGATGAACGCCGCCGTCATCAACAGCGGGACACTGTCGAGTCCCATCATGGTCAGCCCGGCGATGGCGATGAACGCCACGTAGGAGCCGATCATGTACACCTCGCCGTGGGCGAAGTTGATCATTCCAATGATGCCGTAAACCATCGTGTAGCCGATGGCGATCAGGGCATACATGCTGCCAACGTTCAGGCCGTTAACCAGCTGTTGGAAGAAGTGATAGATGTCAGGCATTACAGCGCTCCTAAAAACCTGATACGCATTTCACTGGTGGAGTCATTTTCCCGCCCGGCCCCGTGGATCTTTATCCACTTCGAATCCGGGTTTTGCCAGCGAACCGCTGATGACGGTTTTGAGATTTTCAGGTGGGGAGACTGGCGGATCACGCCAGCGCGGCCCTATACATTCGTAAAACAAAGCCCACGGCACGCCGTGGGCTTTATTGGCAGTCAGTTCGACAATGCCTTACTGAGGCGAAACTTCAGTCTTAGGTTTGCCGTTGTGCCACTCGTAGACTACGAATTTGAAGTCTTTCAAGTCGCCCTTGGCGTCGTAGCTCAGGTCGCCAGTCGGGGTCTTGAAGGTGCCGGCGTGAATGGCGTCTGCCACTTTGGCCGGGTCTTCGGACTTGGCAGCCTTGATGCCTTCGGCGATCAGGGTCACGGCCGAGTAGGCCGGGAACACGAACGGGCCGCTCGGGTCTTCTTTCTTCGCTTTGAATGCATCAGCCAGGGCAATGTTGGAAGGGTCCTGGTCGAAGGATTTCGGCAGGGTCACCAGCAGGCCTTCGGCAGCGTCTTTGGCGATCTGGGTGATCGAGTCGTTACCCACGCCTTCCGGACCCATGAACTTGGCTTTCAGGCCTTTTTCCTGAGCCTGGCGCAGGATCAGACCCAGCTCAGGGTGGTAGCCGCCGTAGTAAACGAAGTCGACGTTGGCTTGCTTGAGCTTGGCAATGATGGCCGAGAAGTCTTTGTCGCCAGCGTTGACGCCTTCGAATACGGCAACTTTGGTGCCTTTCTTCTCAAGGGTCGATTTGACGGCGGTGGCGATACCTTCACCGTACTGCTGCTTGTCGTGCAGGACGCCTACGATTTTCGGTTTGACGTGATCGGCAATGTAGTTACCGGCGGCAGGGCCCTGGGCGCTGTCCAGACCGATAGTACGGAAGATCATTTTGTAACCACGGGCGGTGATGTCCGGGCTGGTGGCAGCCGGGGTGATCATGATCACGCCTTCGTCTTCGTAGATGTCCGAAGCAGGTTGGGTAGAGCTGGAGCACAGGTGACCGACCACGAACTTGACGCCGTCGTTGACGACCTTGTTCGCAACAGCTACCGCTTGTTTCGGATCGCAGGCATCGTCGTATTCAACGGCTTCGAGTTTCTTGCCGTCGACGCCGCCCTTGGCGTTGATCTGCTCGATGGCCATTTTCGCGCCACTGAACTGCATGTCGCCGTACTGGGCTACAGGACCGGTTTTTGGACCGGCGATACCGATTTTGATGGTGTCAGCTGCGAACGAATGGCTGGCAACCCCGGCCAGAACCATAGCGGCAAACAGTTTGGAAATCTGCTTAGTAGCCTTAGTCATAGTGCTCCACTCTTACTGTTGTAATTTTTTTGAGTTCTGGCGCCGTAGCAGCAGAACCGGGTCAGATATCTTTGCGATACCCTCCGGAAATGCCCCCGGCAACTGTACCGGTACAGTGTAGAGCGCCGGTTGTCAGCCTGGGAAGCGGGCGCCGAGGGGCAAAACTTGGGGGTGTCGCATTTTTGAATGAAAAAGACAGAATTGCGGCGTGGCGTTCGTGGGCATATATCCCAATCAGCAGCATTCCCTGGCGTTCCTGCTCTTTTCGTTCGGTAAAGCCATTTGCAACCGGGTTTTTCTGGCGGATCACCGACGTTATCATTCGCGTCGATTTCTTTTCCGGACAGTTCCCATGAATCAAGAACCTAGCACCCTCTATGCCAAGCTGCTTGGTGAAACCGCATCTATTACCTGGAAAGAGCTGGAGCCGTTCTTCGCCAAGGGTGCCCTATTGTGGGTCGACCCTGACCTTGATTTGATCGCCGCTGCCGAGGCCGTGGCGTCGGATGAGGGCGAGAAAGTCGCTGCCTGGCTGGCCGAAGACAAGGTCGCCAAGCTGTCTGAAACGCGGGCGCTGGATCTTTTTGAACGTGATCCGCAGCTGTGGGCGGTGGTGGTTTCGCCGTGGATTCTGATCCAGGAAAGGGCGCAGGTCTGACGGCTTGCACCTTTGTAGTGCGCGTCATCATCGTTGAAAAGTGGGTAGCCGAGTAGCGTGATGGCACGTTGCCGTAGAGAAACGCCACAAGCGAGGGTGGCTCACGGTGACGTAAACGTAACGGGAACAGTTTAGTAAGCAGCCTAACGGCTGCTTAATTGTTTCTGGATGTTGGAAAGGCTGAAATTTTCAGGGAATTCGTTGGCCTCTTCGCGAGCAGGCTCGCTCCCACATTGGATCTGCGGTGTTCACAAATCCCCTGTGGGAGCGAGCCTGCTCGCGATTGGGGCGACTCGGTCTTAATGTCAGACCGAAAACGTCTTCCCGGTATGGTTATTCAGCGAAATAACCTTGGTCTTGCCAATCCGGTGACGATAGATCTCGCGCAGGTACTTGATCGACTTCTTCACGCAATCGCGCGACAGGCGAATGTCGTTGATCGAGACAAACTTCTCTTTGTCGTTGATCAGCTCGCGGTACTTCTTCTCGTACATCGGTTTGATCGCGTACCAGTTGGTGTCGAGAATCTTCGCCGGGTTTTCGAATTCGTTGAGCAGATCATCAATGCGTTCTTCGTCGAAGTCCTCGTTGATGATGAAATCGAGGATCGAATTGTCCAGCGTCTCGTCGAAACGGTACGGGGTCTTCGCGAAGCAGCGCTTGATGAACGCGACGATCAAGGTCAGGAAGTCGTCCGACAGGCACGGGCTCTTCGCAATCAATGTGGTCAGCGACAGGTTGGCCGAGGCGCCGATCACCAGTGCATAGCGCTTGAGCGTGGTGTTGGGGAACAGGCTGTTGAGGTGTGTCTTCAACCGGTTCAGGTCCATGTACGACAACTTGTAGTCTTTGGGCAGCGAAACGATCGAGACCACCGACGAGCAGTTCTTGAAGAAATGCAGATCGTGCAGGGCGGCGGCGTCGTAACCGGAATTCTTGTACTGCTCAAGCGAGGCGCGATAGCGCTTGGACTCGATTGGCAACAGGCTGATGCCTTCGATGGCCTGGGTCACTTTGTTGAAGTGCGGCAGGTCGATCGAGCGGAAGAACAAATCGTCGATGTTCAGGCGCTGCGGCTCTTTATCGAACACCTTGAACTTGTCGCTGCTCGGCGGCGGCGTTTCCGGCACTACCGATTCGGCGTAGGCAATCGCCACCGGTCCGGCCAGGCTCATGAACAGGTCGTTGGCGTCCAGGCGAATGGTTTCGCCGATGTCGATGCCGGCGCGACGGAAGTAGTTCTGGTCGTAGTCGGTGGTGACCGCCTGCGCCGTCAGAATGTTGAAGATCTGCTGCGAGATGTACTGGTTGGCGTGCTTCTCCATCGCATTGACATCAATGTTCTGGATGTTGCCGTCGTCGCTCTCTTCGGCGTAACGCATGATGTCGTTGGAGATCAGCATCATTGCGTTCCACGGGCGGATACGCCCCATGACGCTGGCTTCGCTGCTGTCTTCGTTGGCGAAGTTGTAGGAGAAATCCCATTCTTCCGAGAGGTATTTGCACAGCAGGCGACCGGCGTTGATGTGCAGCGCCTCGGACATTTCGCTGCGGTGGTCGGAAATGTTCGGCAGCACGCAGATGCCGCTGGTGAAGATCGGTTCGAACACGAACGAATGACCGCTCTTGCCGTCATGTTCGTCCATCGGCTTGGTGTCGAACGTCTTGTTCATGTACGAGTGCTGCTGGGCCAGACCAAATTCCGAGGCCATGCCCGAACCGGTACCGCCGCCGGCACTGAAGATCGAGAAGTACAGACGCGACTGGTTGGCCTTGATGCCGCAGCTGTCGATCAGGTACGAGTGGATCATTTTCCAGTCGGGGCTGGAAAAACGCTGGGTGTCCTTGTTGAGGATGATCTTCGCCAGGTACTGGCCGAGGATCGGTGCGTTACCGGCGCCACCGGCGTGGACTTCGGACAAGTCCATGATCTTCATTTTGCTGTAGTCGCGCAGGAAACCGCTTTTCTCACCCTTGCGCGAGAAACGGATACGCCCGGCGATGTCTTTGTCTAGGTCGCCGAGCATCACCAGCGGCTCGACCAGAAACACCGGTTTGGTCGACTTGTTCGGGCCGATCCGCAGGTTGTTCTTGATCCACTGTGCCGGGCTGTAACCCTTGTCGGCCAGGCGCCGGTCGGCTGCCCGATCTTCGTTATTGAATTCGTTGAGGTAGAACTTGCGCGCGTTGTACACCAACTCCGCCACGTCGAGGGCGATGTTGGAGCCGCAGCGACCGAGGCCGATCAGGCACACCGACGGGAATTCCTGATCGTTGTGCTGTTCGTTATCGCCTTCCAGGTGCGGCGGACGCGGGAACACCAGATCACGCAGGCCATCGAGGTTGTCGAGGATGCGATCGGTGTTGGTTTCGGTGAAGTACAGGTATTGCTGGGTACCCAGCGGACGCGAGGGGTGCAATGGCTTCGACGGTGACGGGCTGTTCGCAGCGGGGCTCAGGGTCAGATCGGATACCGCAGTGGCGGGATTATTTTTAGAAGTCATTTTGCGCCATATACCTGGACTGGTTGGCTCGGTGACTGATGTCAGCGAACCTCACGGAATAAGATCTCGCGTCTTTTTTGCGCGAATTAGGCCCGAGCGTCAGGGACTTGGCCTGACTGTCGCTTGGGGGAATCCTTTCCTGATCGTTGATGAATCGGCCATTATTCGGCGATCTTTAATCGAAAAGAGGCAAAATGATGTCAACGCTACCATCGTTGGGATTCGCCGGAATCGGTCTGATGGGCTTGCCGATGTGCCGGCGCCTGTTGGCCGCGGGTTATCCGTTGACCGTGTGGAACCGTAACCCGGCGAAGTGCGCGCCACTGGTCGAGGCCGGTGCCCGGCAGGTGGCGAGCCCCTCCGAGCTGTGCAAGCACGCCGACGTGGTGATGATGTGCCTGGCCGATACGGCGGTGGTGCGCGAAGTGGTGTTCGGCCCGGCCGGTGTTGCCGAAGGTGCGAAGGGCGGTCAGTTGCTGGTGGATTTTTCCAGTCTTGAACCGACGGCTACTCGTGAGATGGCGGCGCAGCTGAAAAGTGAAACCGGTATGAGTTGGATGGATTCACCGGTTTCCGGCGGCGTGGTCGGTGCCGAGGCCGGCAGTCTGGCGATCATGGTCGGGGGCGATGCAGCCGACCTTGAGCGCGTGCGCCCGGTGTTGCTCAATCTCGGTCAACGCGTTACGCACATGGGCGGCATTGGCGCCGGGCAAGTGACCAAGGCCTGCAACCAGATGATAGTTGCCTGCAATGCGTTGGTGATTGCCGAAGTGGTGGCGCTGGCCGAGCAGGCGGGTGTCGATGCGAGTCTGATCGCCGAAGCGCTGGCCGGCGGTTTTGCCGATTCGAAACCGTTGCAGATCCTCGCTCCGCAAATGGCCGAAAGCCGTTTCGAACCGATCAAATGGCACGTACGCACGCTACTCAAAGATCTCGACACAGCGGTGAAATTCTCCCGCGAGCAAGGCTCGGCGACGCCGATCAGCGGATTGGCCGCACAACTGATGCGCCTGCATGGGGCCCAGGGCTTTTTGGCGAAGGATCCAGCGACACTGGTGCAAATGTACCGCGCGCCAGAATCAACGGATTGACCGCATGTGAATGTTTACGCTGATTGATTTCTTCCAGCACCGGGCGCAGTTCGTCCAGCGGCACCGGACGGCTGAGCAGGTAACCCTGGATGAAGTCGCAGCCGGAACGCTCAAGGAATTCGTATTGCTCCAGGCTTTCCACACCTTCAGTGACCACCTGCAAATGCAGGGTGTGGGCCATGACGATGATTGCCTGGACGATCTCCATATCCGCCGTGGCTTTGGGAATGTCCAGGATGAACGAGCGGTCGATCTTCAGGGTGTTGAGCGGCAGGCGCTTGAGGTAGGCCAGCGACGAATAGCCGGTACCGAAGTCGTCGATCGACAGTGACACACCGAGGGCGCGAATCTGCCGCAGCAGCACCAGAGTGTTGGCAATGTTACCCATCAGGGCGTTTTCGGTGACTTCCAGTTCCAGCCGTTCCGGCGCGACGCCGGCGGTGCGCAGCGCACTTTCGATTTCGTCAGCCAACTCTTCCCGGGCCAGATTCAGCGGTGAGCAGTTCCAGGCGATTTTCAGCTCTTCGCAGCCGTGGTTCGACAGTTCGCCAAGGTCCCGGCAGGCCCGGCGCAGCACCCAGTTGTCCAGTTCGGCGATGAGACCATTGTTTTCGGCAATGCTGATGAAACGATCCGGCGTCAGTAGTCCGTGAAGCGGATGTTGCCAGCGGATCAGCGCCTCTAACTTGGTGACCCGACCGGTTTTCAGTTCGAAGATCGGTTGGTAATACAGCATCAGACCGTTTTCTTCGCGCAGGGCGTGGCGCAGTTCTTCTTCGAGTTGCAGTTCCAGAGTCGCGCGGTTTTTCAGGTTGGAATTGAAAAAGTGCAGGCCATTGCGCCCGGCACCTTTGGATTGATACAGGGCCAGATCCGCGTGCTTGAGCAGTTCTTCGCAGGTGGTGCCGTCTTCGGGAAACAGGCTGATGCCGATGCTGGTGGTCATCACCATCCGGCGTCCGGCCAGTTCTATCGGCTCCTTCATCTTCAGCATGATGCGCTGGGCCATGGTGCGCGCCTCTTCGCGATCGCGCAGGCCGATCAGGATGCAGAACTCGTCGCCGCCAAAACGCGCGACGACGTCTTCATGGCTGCGCACAGAGCTTTTGATGTGATTGGCAATGACCTTGAGCAGGGCGTCGCCGGCATCGTGGCCGAGGCTGTCGTTGATGCGTTTGAAGTGGTCGATGTCGAGAAACATGACCGCGAGCATGCCGCCCTCGGTGGTTTTCTGGCTTAGTTTCTCGGCGAAGATCTGGTTGAAGCCGCGGCGGTTGATCAGATTGGTCAGGGCGTCGTAGTTGGCCACTTGTTGCAATGACATGCGCGCCTGATCGAGTTGGCTGAGCAGGGCGTTGACCCGGCGCAGATCGTGTTCCTTGCTCTGCAGTTTCTTGTCGGCCAGCGCCGCGCTGATCGCGCTGCCGAGAATCAGCAGGATGATCAGCGCCACTGTCAGGCCCAGTTGCAAATGGCTGGTTTCGGCCGACAGGTCCGGTGCGCTGCCTTCCGGTAACACCAATTGCAGTGCGGCCATCCCGGTGAAGTGCATGCTGAAAATGCCCGCACCGAGAATCAGTGCGGCGCTGTACTTGAGCATCTGATGAGCCAGGCCACTGCCTTCGCGCAAGTAGCCTGCGACCCATAACGCGGCGAAACTGGCGCCGATGGCGATGGCGATCGACAGCGCAAACAAGGTCGGTTGGTAGTAGGCGGTGGCGCTCGACTCCATGGCGGCCATGCCGACGTAATGCATGCCGGCGATACCGAGGCCGATGACCACAGCGGTTTTCAGGTAAAGCACCAGACTCGGCTGTGCCTCGCTCAGCGTGTGCATCGCCAGCCACGAGGCGAGCAGGGCGATCAGCAGGGAGAACAGGGTGATCGGCAGGTCGTAATGGATTTCGATCGGCGCCTGGAAAGCGAGCATGCCAATAAAGTGCATGGCCCAGATTCCGCCGGCCAGGCAGGTCGCGCCAATCCAGCGCCATAGGCGTTGCGAACCAAGGTCTTCGGCGTGACCGACCCGCTCGGCCATATCGAGCGTAGCGAAACTCGCGGCGCAGGCCACCAGATAGGCCACCAGCACCAGCAAGGGATTATGTGTGCAATCAAGAATGACCTGCCCGCTCTCCGGCAGCTCGGTAACAAACTGCAAACCAAGCCACTCCATAGCATGCCCCGTCTCTGAAGTCGTCCTAACCGCGCGGTTAACGCAGGCGAATGACAGGAGTATAGAGGCCGTTTCCGGGGTGCAAGGGGTAGTGGCACATTGGCGCTAACGATTTCGTCATTAGCGTCATAGCGATTGGTGCTAAATGTCAGGCGCTTTTATCGAAAGGGATTTCAGCCCAGTCCGATTGCAGGGGCGGCAAACCAAAACGGGCGCGGGCCTTATCGCAATCGACATTCTGTTCGCCGTTCTCCCAGGAAGCTTCGAATTCCCGGCAGGGACTGGAACGTTTTTCATAAATCGAGCAGTGCACTGTACTCCCGACTTCGCCGACCAATGCCGTGCAACGCGGCGATTTGCAGTCGGTGCCGTTCATTGCCACCCGACTGGGGCTGATTTGTGTAACCAGTTCATCGGGCACCGTCCCCCCGGAAGATGAGCACTCACCCCAAAAAAAAGACACGCGAAAATGGGAACAGCAGGCACCGCAATTCAGACACGGACTGACTTCGGACATGGGCGAGGGCATCAAAGGGATTGATCGGGAGATCCGGACGGATCCGGCGGCCATTCTAGGCTTCGCCACGGACTTGGGAAGGGGGGCGCGAAACTATTTTTTTGTGGCAAGGTTTTGCCGCAAAAGCCCCGGTTTTCGGGGGATTACAGACTTATCAAGGGCTTACGTTTCGTTACAGTGCCATGGCCCGATATCAGGCAGACGAATGATCACAGACAGCCCCTGTCTGGCTGACTAGATTGCAGGTTCCGGGCTCGGATGCGTTGGCAGTGAAGCCCTATAACAATAAAGAGACGGACCCATGCAGAACTCGACCCAAGCGGCGAATGCCTGGCGCATTCTGTTCCTGCTGTTTCTCGCCAACCTGTTCAATTTTTTCGACCGCACCATCCCGGCGATCATCATCGAGCCGATCCGCATGGAATGGCACCTCAGCGACTTTCAACTGGGGATCGTCGGCACCGCATTCACCATTGTCTACGCGATTGCCGGTTTGCCCTTGGGGCGCATGGCCGACACCGGCTCACGCAGCAAACTGATGGGCTGGGGTCTGGCGACCTGGAGCGCGCTGACCGCCGTCAACGGGCTGGTGGGCAGTTTCTGGAGTTTCCTCATCGTACGCATGGGGATCGGCATCGGTGAGGCCAGTTATGCGCCGGCGGCCAACTCGCTGATTGGCGACTTGTTCCCGGCGCACCGTCGGGCGCGGGCCATGGGCATTTTCATGTTGGGGCTGCCGCTGGGGCTGTTGCTGGCGTTCTTCACCATCGGTTGGATGGTCAAGGCTTTCGACAGTTGGCGCGCACCGTTCTTTATCGCCGCCGTACCGGGCCTGTTCCTCGCGATCTTTATGTTTTTCATCAAAGAGCCCAAGCGCGGTGCGGCGGAAACCGTGCAGGTCTCGCAAGAGAAGGTCGACAAGCCGATCCGTCGGATTCTCGCCGTGCCGACGTTCCTGTGGCTGGTGATGGCGGGGTTGTGTTTCAACTTCGCGACTTATGCCTGCAATTCGTTTCTGGTGCCGATGCTGCAGCGCTATTTCCTGATGCCATTGCAGGAGGCGGCGGTGGCGACCGGTGTGATTGTCGGCGTCACCGGGCTGGTCGGTTTGACTCTGGGTGGCTGGATCGCCGACAAGATCCACCAGCGTGTGGCCAATGGGCGGCTGCTGTTTGCCGCATTCAGCCTGATTGTCTCGACGGTGTGCACGGCGTGGGCGCTGCATGCCGGGCGTATCGAGATCGGTGTGTTTGTCGCGGTGTTCAGCCTCGGCTGGCTATTTGCCTATAACTTCTACACCTGCGTGTACACGGCGATTCAGGACGTGGTCGAACCGCGTCTGCGCGCCACGGCGATGGCCTTGTTCTTTGCCGGCTTGTATCTGCTGGGCGGTGGCCTGGGGCCGGTGGTGGTGGGTGGTTTGTCCGATCACTTCGCCAAGTCGGCGATGATTGCAGCGGGGGGCGAGCAGATGACCGAGGCGTTCAAGGCGGTCGGGCTGCATGATGCGATGTACCTGATCCCGGTGGCGCTGTTTCTGACCATGGTGTTTCTGTTTCTGGCGTCGCGGTGTTTTGTGCAGGATGCGAAGCGGATGAAGGAGGGGTTGGTGGCGGTGGTTGAGCCAGAGGTGGCTGCGGCGACTGCATAACCGCCTTCGCGAGCCTGCTCGCGAAAGGGCCAGTAGCATCACCGGATAAATAACAGGCAAACAAAAAGGCCCGCATCGCTGCGGGCCTTCTTTTTTAGCGGTGCAGCAGGGGGAACGTTAACCCGCCACCAACACCCGAATCGCTTCCAGTCGCAGTGCCGCTTTATCCAGCAGCGCCAGACCCTGCTCACGCTGTTCACGCAAGGCAACCAGTTCGCTGTCACGCACGGTTGGGTTGACCGCTTGCAACGCGGTCAGGCGCGCCAGTTCTTCGTCGGTGTCGGCTGCCAGACGGCGACGGGCCTCGGCCACGCGCTCGGCGTGACGCGGGGCGATCTTGTCTTCACCAGCATTGATCCGTGGCGTCAGTTGATCGCGCTGGGCCTGAATAAACTTGTTGGCGCTGGCGCGCGGCACGCTTTCCAGTTGATCGTTGAGGGTTTCGAACGAGACGCGGGCCGACAGGTCGTTGCCGTTGGCATCGAGCAGGCAGCGCAGGGCCGCCGGCGGCAGGTAACGGCCCAATTGCAGTGAGCGCGGGGCAACCACTTCGCTGACGTAAAGCAGCTCCAGCAGCACGGTGCCCGGCTTCAGCGCCTTGTTCTTGATCAGCGCGACGGCGGTGTTGCCCATCGAACCGGACAGCACCAGATCCATGCCGCCCTGCACCATCGGGTGTTCCCAGGTGATGAACTGCATGTCTTCGCGCGACAGCGCCTGGTTGCGGTCGTAAGTGATGGTCACACCTTCGTCATCGCCCAGCGGGAAGCTGGCGTCGAGCATTTTTTCGCTCGGCTTGAGGATCAGGGCGTTTTCCGAATGGTCTTCGCTGTCGATGCCGAACGCGTCGAACAGGGTTTCCATGTAGATCGGCAGGGCGAACTGATCGTCTTGCTCCAGGATGTCCTCGACCAGTTGATCGCCTTCACCCGAGCCGCCGGAGTTGAGTTCCAGCAGACGGTCGCGACCGGTGTGCAGCTCTTCTTCCAGACGCTCGCGCTCGGTGCGCGCTTCGTCGATCAGCGCTTGCCACTCGCTGTCGTCGGCTTCTTCAAGCAGCGGCAGCAGGCGCGGGCCGAACTGATGCTGCAAGGCGTTGCCGGTCGGGCAAGTGTTGAGGAAGGCGTTAAGCGCTTCGTGGTACCACTGGAACAGACGCTCTTGCGGGCTGGTTTCCAGGTATGGCACGTGCAGTTCGATGATGTGTTTCTGGCCGATCCGGTCGAGACGACCGATACGCTGCTCAAGCAGGTCCGGGTGCGACGGCAGATCGAACAGCACCAAGTGATGCGCGAACTGGAAGTTGCGACCTTCACTGCCGATTTCCGAGCAGATCAGTACTTGCGCGCCAAACTCTTCGTCGGCGAAGTAAGCGGCGGCGCGGTCACGCTCAAGGATGTTCATGCCTTCGTGGAACACCGTGGCCGGGATGCCGGAGCGCACGCGCAGGGCGTCTTCCAGGTCCATCGCGGTTTCGGCGTGAGCGCAGATCACCAGCACTTTGGTGCGTTTGAGCATTTTCAGCTGATCGATCAGCCACTCGACGCGCGGATCGAATTTCCACCAGCGCTCTTCTTCGCTGGCGTCCGGCTGGGCCTGGAAGCTGACTTCCGGGTACAGCTCGGCATGGTCGCCCAGCGGCAGTTCCAGATATTCGTCCGGGCATGGCAGCGGGTACGGATGCAGTTTGCGTTCCGGGAAACCCTGCACAGCGGCGCGGGTGTTACGGAACAGCACGCGGCCGGTGCCGTGGCGGTCGAGCAGTTCACGCACGAGGCGGGCGCTGGCTTCGGTGTCGCCATCGTTGACCGCGGTCAACAGGGCTTCGCCTTCGTTGCCGAGGAAACCGTGAATGGTCTTGTGTGCTTCAGGCGACAGGCGCCCTTTGTCCAGCAGCTCCTGAACGGCTTCGGCCACCGGGCGATAGTTTTCGCTCTCGGCGCGGAAGGCGGCCAGGTCATGGAAACGGTTTGGATCGAGCAGGCGCAGACGGGCGAAGTGGCTGTCCTGACCAAGTTGTTCCGGGGTGGCGGTGAGCAGCAGCACGCCCGGAATCACTTCGGCCAGTTGTTCGACCAGCGAATACTCGGGGCTGGCCTTTTCTTCGTGCCAGACCAAGTGGTGCGCTTCGTCGACCACCATCAAGTCCCAGCCAGCGGCGAACAATGCGTCCTGGGCCTTTTCGTCGTCGACCAGCCATTCCAGCGCAACCAGCGCGAGTTGAGTGTCTTCGAACGGGTTGGCGGCATCGCTTTCGATAAAGCGTTCTTCGTCGAACAGCGCGACCTGCAGATTGAAGCGGCGGCGCATTTCCACCAGCCACTGGTGCTGGAGGTTTTCCGGCACCAGGATCAGCACGCGATTGGCGCGGCCCGACAGCAGTTGGCGATGGATGACCAGACCGGCTTCGATGGTTTTACCCAGACCCACTTCGTCCGCCAGCAAAACCCGCGGCGCGATACGGTCAGCGACTTCACGGGCAATGTGCAACTGGTGAGCGATCGGTTGCGCACGCACGCCACCCAGGCCCCAGAGCGAAGATTGCAACTGGCGGCTGGTGTGTTCGAGAGTGTTGTAGCGCAGGGAGAACCACGCCAGCGGGTCGATCTGACCGGCGAACAGACGGTCGCTGGCCAGGCGGAACTGAATGAAGTTCGACAGCTGGGTTTCCGGCAAGGTGACGGCTTCGTTCTGCCCGTTGAGACCGTGATAGACCATCAGCCCGTCGACATCGTCGACTTGCTGCACGGTCATCTTCCAGCCTTCGAAGTGGGTAATGCTGTCACCCGGCGAGAACCGCACGCGGGTCAGGGGCGCATTCCGTAGCGCGTACTGGCGGGTTTCGCCAGTGGCCGGGTAAAGCACGGTCAACAAGCGGCCGTCCTGTGCCAGAACGGTGCCTAAACCAAGCTCTGCTTCGCTGTCACTGATCCAGCGTTGCCCCGGTTGATACTGCTGCGCCATGCTGCCTGACTCCCACCTTGAAAAAGCGGGCTATCTTAACGGAATGAGGCCCCGAGGCCAAAGGATTAGGAGCCGTGGCCGGCTTTTAACTGCAAAGGGAAGATTAGGTCATGCGTCGGATTTGCGCGGGAGCAGGGCACCAGTGAGTGCCAACCCGGTCACAAGTTTGCGACCGGCGG
The DNA here is from genome assembly GCF_014472415.1 of Pseudomonas sp. N40(2020). Taxonomy (GTDB): domain Bacteria; phylum Pseudomonadota; class Gammaproteobacteria; order Pseudomonadales; family Pseudomonadaceae; genus Aquipseudomonas. Next base: position 15,531 of record NZ_JACSZV010000024.1, on the reverse strand, counting down.
CTCAAGCCGTCCACGTCCAAGCCGATAGCCTGCTCACAGGAGACCCTTTATATGCTGCCACCGATGCTCCCCCTGAGCGCCGTGCCGATCACTTCCCAGCAGGATCCGATCCGCCAGCGGCCGGACATTCCTCCGGTGGTACCGGTGCAGGAAAGCTCCAACGAAAGCACGATCGATCTGCAAAAACGCGATCCTGAAGAGGACGGGCTGCTGCTGCGCGAAGAACAGCGTCGTCAGCAGGAGCGTGATCGTCGGCGCCGCGAAGCCGATGAAGACCCTGAGGAACACCTCGCCGTGCCGGGTACGGCACTCAATGCAGACAACACGGTGCCGGTGGTGCCGCTGATGGAAGATCAGCCGCGTCAGGGCTTGTGGGTCGATATCGAGATTTGAGGTGTGCCGACTGGTCAGCGCAGGCGCCAGGCTGCATTATTGGCGCAGTCCTGCCCATGTTGTGGCAGTTGTGATTTCCTCAAGTGATGCACCGAACGCCATGAGCCAAGACGACAAACTGATCGACCTCAGTACCGAACGCGCCAAGCGTGTGCATGACCTCAACGAGAAGCGTCTGAACGAAGTGCGCAATGCCTTCGAACAGGCCATGCCGTTAGGAAAAGCCAAGAAAAAGTCGAAAAACAAACCGAAAAAGCGTTGATCTCCCCCTGCATCCGTTGATGCAGGTCAGTTATTTTCCCGCCTTTGCTTGCTGTGTTGACCGGACTTGATCCTGGTCAATTTCTGCGCCTGCGTGATTGGTTAACTTAGCCCCATCGCAGCAGAGCAGGGGCCAGGAGGCCACAGTCATGTTTTTCGATAACGTGGTGTTTGCCGGGGTTCTGACGGTTGGTCTCATGGTTCTGTTTTTTGCAGGGTTTGGATTTTTTATCTGGAAGGATGCGAATAAGCGCAAGAAGTAGTTCTTCTGGATTGATGGGCACGCAAGGCATTTTGGGCGACTTCGGTTGCCCTTTTTTTTGCCTTTCGGTTTGTGTGTATATCCGTTTTTTGGGTGATGGCGTCTTGTGGTTCCGCCCTTACGGCGGGTCACTTTTTCCAGGCGCCGAAAAAGTAACCAAAAAGTCTTTACCCTGACGTTCGGCCCCTCGCTGAGGCTCGGGGTTCCTTCGCTCCGGAATTGATCCGGGGGCATCGCTTCCGGTTTGCTTCGCTGCACCTCCTTTCGATGTGTTTGGCTTCGCCAAACGGTCGCTGCGCTCCCACCCCCGGATCAACCCCTCCACTCAGCCTGCCGACGGGCTCTGAGATCAAGAGCGGTACTCGAGCTTGCGCTCATTGTGATGAGTGGGGCGGCTTCGCCGCGTGGGGCGCACGCAGATCTAAACTGTGGGAGCCAGCCTGACAGCCGACCAATCTCTGGCAGGTGCACCCATTCCAATTGTAGGAGCTGCCGAAGGCTGCGATCTTTTGATCTGCTTTGGCTTTGGCTTTGGCTTTTGATCTTCAGCCCATCGGCAGGCCGAGCGTAGGTGTTCATCCGGGGGGTAGGCGCGCAGCGCCGTGCGGCGAAGCCGCATCCATCGAAAGGAGGTGCAGCGAAGCAAACCGGAAGCGATGCCCCCGGATGGACACCGTAGCGAGGGAACACTGAGCCTTAGCGAAGTGCCGTACGCCGGGGGCAAAGCCTTTTGCTTACTTTTCGGCGTTTGGAAAAGTGAGTCGCTGTAAGAGCGAAACCGCCAGCGGCAACACCCGCAGCAACGGATATGCCCCCAATCCCAATCCCAATCCCAATCCCAATCCCAATCCCAATCCCAAAATCCAAAAAAAAAAAGGCGCGATCCTCTCGAATCGCGCCTTTTTCATTTCCAGCTATCTATCAGCTACCCAGCGCCTTCGACGCCAGCCAGAACAACCCGGCCGACAGTGCCACGGTCGCCGGCAGGGTCAGTACCCAGGCCAGCAGGATGGTTTTCACCGTGCCGCCTTGCAGGCCGCTTTTGTTGGCGACCATGGTGCCGGCCACGCCCGAGGAGAGGACGTGGGTGGTGGACACCGGCAGGCTGAAGATGTTGGCCATGCCGATCAGGGTGGCGGTGGTGATCTGCGCCGACATGCCCTGGGAGTAGGTCATGCCTTGCTTGCCGATCTTCTCGCCGATGGTCAGTACCACGCGTTTCCAGCCAACCATGGTGCCCAGGCCCAAGGCCAGTGCAACCGCCAGAATCACCCAGAACGGCGCGTATTCGGTGGTGGTGGTCAGGTCTTTGCGCAGCTTGTCCAGGTCAGCCTTTTCACGGGGTTCCAGGCCAGGCAACTTGCCGACTTTCTTCGCGGTGTCGTCCAGGCACAGCAGGTAGCGACGCACTTCAATGCGGCTTTCCGACGACAGCGAATGGTAGTCCGCTACACCTTTGAGGGTGTGGAGCAGGGCGGAGATGGTCGGTTCGGTCTGCTGCGGGTTGCAGCGGAATTTCTCCGGCAGATCGCCTTCTACGCTCTTGCCCAGGGCCAGGAACTCACCGAGGGAGTCGGCGTTGCGCTGGTAGAACTGGCTCAGATGCAGGGTCGCATCGCGGGTACGTTCGATCTGGTAGGTCGTGCTGTTCAGGTCGAGTACGAACTGCGCAGGGACGATACCGATCAGCACCAGCATGATCAGGCCGATACCTTTCTGACCATCGTTGGAGCCGTGCACGAAGCTGACGGCCATGGCCGAGATCACCAAGACGAGGCGGTTCCAGAACGGCGGGTGCTTCTTGTCGTCGATCTTGCGGCGCTGTTCCGGCGTCTTGTGCATCTTCGACAGCGGCCGCCACCATTTCAGGCCGATCAGTATCAGTGCGGCGATCAGGAAACCAGCCATCGGCGAGAACACCAGCGAGGCGCCGATGTCGATCGCTTTCTGCCAGTTCACGCCGTCGGCCAACGGTATGTCGTTGATCAGGGCGTTGGCCAGGCCAACACCGAGGATCGAGCCGATCAGGGTATGGGAACTGGACGCCGGGATACCGAAGTACCAGGTGCCAAGGTTCCAGGCGATTGCCGCGGCGAGCAACGAGAACACCATCGCCAGGCCATGGCCGGTGTTCACATTGATCAGCAGCTCAACCGGCAGCAAGTGGACAATGGCATACGCCACGCCAACGCCACCCAGCAGCACGCCGAGGAAATTGAACACACCGGAGAAGAACACCGCCAGGTGAGGCGGCATGGCTTTGGTGTAGATAACAGTGGCTACCGCGTTAGCGGTGTCATGAAATCCATTGATGAACTCGAAGGCGAGGACAAACGTCAGGGCGAGCAAGAGGCTCACAAGCACCCAAGCATCCAGTCCGCTGAATAAATCGATCATGAAGGTTTTCTGACCCGGTCGTAAGGGGGCGCGATTATGCCAGAAAAGTCTCGAAATCGATGCCCTCCCTGCTCATCGGTAACATTCTTCTTCGATTTAATTTGTTGCAGCGCGTTAAAACCCAGTGTCGCGCAGGGTTTTTCAACCTGTTGATTTCAATGAAAAAGTATTCGGAAGCGCACCCTTTTCCGTGGAGATCGGAGGCTCAAACGCTTGTCTGAAATATCTTTGAAACCTTTCTGAAGCTCCCCATTAGCGTTCAGGACGGGGAGATAGCCGCTGCCCGCGGGTAGCGGGCGCGCATGGCATCGTCGATACACCGCGTTTGTAACGGTGCGCACGGCTGCCTTGGAAATGATCAAAACCCGTGGCTCATGGCTCTTCGGCTTTGAGTTCCTTTTCGATCTTTTCAATTTCTTGCTTGAAGACCTGATCCTGAACGGTGGGGCGTTTACGCCATGCCTTGCGTTCCGGTTCTGGCTGAGCGGCGTAGGTGGTGACTTCCCCGCCGTAAACTTCCTTGTAACGTTGTTCCTGGCGCTCAAGTTCCGCGCGCAGTTCGTCTTTCGTCACAGTGCTACCTGTTTGAGTTGAGTTAAATGTCTGGTGAAACGCACGGCAACAAATCGATTGAGCGGGTCCGTCGAGTGCCAATACCTGAACAGGCATTGATGTAATCGGCAGGGCGATCAAGACTTCCATGTTGCAGGCGGGCTACGGCACCAGATTAAAACTGACGTAGCATCAGCTTCCTGTTTCAGCGAGCGCTGGCGTTGCATGAGTCATTCGCGTCAGGCGCTGGCCGGGCTGTCGGCGATGGACATCGCGTCAGCGGGTGGCGACCACGGCAAGTAAAGAACGGTGGTCCCACTGAGGTGCATTATAGCGGTCGATTCGGGAATGACTATCTTTGCCAAGTTAAAAAAGGTTCTGGATGTGTGATCGTTATGTTACTGACAACTTTTATCGGTAGTTGCCTCACGGGCAAACCGTTATTTGCCAAGCGATCTGTTTTTGGCGCCATTAAGTCGAACAACTAAAAACGCTGATTCAGTGTGCGTTCAAAGTTGCGCAAACCGCTCACGCGGCCGAACCTGCGCTGTGTGCTCGATTGCGATTATCGGTCGACGGTTCGATAATCGCCCAATGTTGTTGGCCTTGCCCTTGTGCATCTCCCTGTGAGCCGATTGTATAGCCCGTGATCCGAGCCGGATAAAGGACCTGAAATGAACGACCAAATGCGCAACTCCTTCACCTCCGTGGCGCCGCCGATCGTCGCTTCGCCGGCCAAACGGATCCAGGCGCTGACAGGCGATCCGGATTTCATGACCTCGCTGGCCCGTGGCCTGGCGGTGGTGCAGGCATTTCAGGAGCGCAAAAGGCATTTGACCATCGCCCAGATCAGCCACCGTACGGAAATTCCCCGCGCTGCGGTGCGCCGGTGCCTGCACACCTTGATCAAACTCGGCTACGCCACCACCGATGGCCGCACGTATTCGCTGCTGCCGAAAGTGCTGACCCTTGGCCATGCCTATTTATCCTCGACGCCGTTGGCCGTTTCCGCGCAGCCCTACCTCGACCGCATGAGTGAGCAACTGCACGAAGCTTGCAACATGGCCACGCTTGAGGGCGACGACATTCTCTATATCGCCCGATCGGCGACGACTCAGCGACTGATCTCCGTGGATCTCTCGGTGGGCGGACGTTTGCCGGCCTATTGCACGTCGATGGGGCGGATTCTGCTGGCCGCGCTGGACGACACGACGCTACGCGAATACCTCGATCACGCCGAACTGGTCGCCAAGACCAGCCGCACGATTCACACCCCCGACGCACTGCTCGAATGTCTGCAGGAAGTGCGGCAGCAGGGTTGGTGCATTGTCGATCAGGAACTGGAGCAAGGCCTGCGCTCGATTGCCGTGCCGGTCTACGACGCCTCGGGGCAAGTGGTGGCCGCGCTCAACGTCAGCACCCACGCCGGCCGAGTCAGCCGCACCGAGCTGGAGCAGCGCTTTCTGCCGGGCCTGCTCAGTGCCAGCCGCGACCTCAGCGCGCAGTTGTTTGCCTGATGAAGCTGTTCGATAAACGCACAGTGTTGCGTTTATCGAATTGACGCTAAAACCCTCGGATCATTAATGTCGCGGCAGCGTCATCCGGCGCTGAGCGAAAGCGTCAGCCGGACTGCCGACTCCCATAATAATGACAAGAGGCAACTCCCCATGCGCACGTTCCCCGACTGTCGCCGCCCCAGTTCCTGTTGCCGGGTTCCCCGCAACGCCTGATTGCAACCTTCTATTCTTGTCACCGTGCCGCTCCTTGGCCGGTCGCCGTTCGACTGCGTTTTTTGCGTGGAATAAAAACAATGAACCAGCCTCAGTCCGCTGTAGGTAACTGCCTCGACGTGCAGTCCTTTATCAACGCCCAACCGATCTCGCGCTATCAGTGGCGGGTGGTGATCCTGTGTTTCCTGATTGTGTTTCTTGATGGCCTCGACACCGCAGCGATGGGCTTCATTGCCCCGGCGCTGTCGCAGGATTGGGGCATCGACCGCGCCAGCCTTGGCCCGGTGATGAGTGCCGCGCTGATCGGCATGGTCTTCGGCGCACTCGGTTCCGGGCCTCTGGCTGACCGCTTCGGGCGCAAAGTCGTACTGGTGGGTGCGGTAGTACTGTTCGGCGCTTTCAGCCTGGCATCGGCGTACAGCACCAACGTTGAACAATTGCTGGTGCTGCGCTTTTTGACCGGCATCGGTCTGGGCGCGGGGATGCCGAACGCGACGACGCTGCTGTCGGAATACACTCCGGAGCGCAAGAAGTCGCTTCTGGTGACCAGCATGTTCTGTGGTTTCAACCTTGGCATGGCCGGTGGCGGGTTCATTTCCGCCAAGTTGATCCCGGCGTTCGGCTGGCACAGCCTGTTGCTGATCGGCGGCATTTTGCCTTTGATCCTCGCCGTGGTGCTGCTGTTCTGGCTGCCGGAATCGGCGCGCTACCTTGTAGTCCGTAACCGTGGCACTGACAAAGTCCGCAAGACACTGGCGCCGATTGATCCGGTGGTGGTCGCGCAGGCTTCGAGTTTCAGCGTCCCGGAACAGAAAACCGTCAAGGCGCGTAACGTGTTCGCAGTGATCTTTTCCGGCACCTACAGCGCCGGCACGCTGCTGCTGTGGCTGACGTACTTCATGGGCCTGGTGATTGTGTACCTGCTGACCAGTTGGCTGCCGACGCTGATGCGTGACAGCGGCGCGAGCATGGAACAGGCCGCGTTTATCGGCGCATTGTTCCAGTTCGGCGGGGTATTGAGTGCGGTCGGTGTGGGATGGGCGATGGATCGCTTCAATCCGCACAAGGTCATCGGCATTTTCTATCTGCTGGCCGGGTTTTTTGCCTACGCGGTGGGGCAGAGCCTGGGCAACATCACATTGCTGGCGACCTTGGTGTTGGTGGCGGGGATGTGCGTGAACGGTGCGCAATCGGCGATGCCTTCGTTGGCGGCGCGGTTCTATCCGACGCAGGGTCGGGCAACCGGCGTCTCATGGATGCTGGGGATTGGCCGTTTCGGCGCGATTCTCGGCGCGTGGATGGGCGCGACGCTGCTGGGGTTGGGCTGGAATTTCGAGCAGGTGTTGACGGCGCTGGTGATTCCGGCAGCGTTGGCGACCACGGCGGTGGTGATCAAAGGCATGGTGAGTCATGCGGATGCGACTTGATATCGCGCTGTAGATTGAAAAGATCGCAGCCAACACACAAAGATAGGTGGGTAACAATCCGTTCGATAAACGAACACTGAGTCGATTATCGGATTGTTTGGCAAATTTCCCAGGCTTAATCTGCAGTGACTCCGGCGCTGAACCTCGCGCCTTTTTTATCACTGGCGATCCACTACAAAAACGGGAGCCCGCTCCATGGCTGAGATCCTTTCGCTGCACGACGCGGTGAAGCAATTCGTCAACGACGGCGACACCGTTGCGCTCGAAGGCTTCACTCACCTGATCCCTACGGCGGCGGGTCATGAGATCATTCGTCAGGGCAAGAAAGATCTGACCCTGGTGCGGATGACGCCTGACCTGATCTACGACCAACTGATCGGCGCCGGCTGTGCGCGCAAGCTGATCTTCTCTTGGGGTGGCAATCCGGGTGTGGGTTCGCTGCATCGTCTGCGCGATGCTGTCGAGAAACAATGGCCGCACCCGCTGGAAATCGAAGAACACAGCCACGCCGACCTGGCCAATGCCTACGTCGCCGGCGCTTCTGGCCTGCCGTTCGCTGTGCTGCGCGCCTACGCCGGCTCCGACCTGCCGAAGGTCAACCCGCTGATCAAATCCGTCACCTGCCCGTTCACCGGAGAAGTGCTGGCGGCGGTGCCGTCGGTGCGCCCGGACGTCACTGTGATCCACGCGCAGAAAGCCGACCGCCAAGGCAACGTGTTGCTGTGGGGCATTCTCGGCGTGCAGAAAGAAGCCGCACTGGCTGCCAAACGCTGCATCGTTACCGTCGAGGAAATCGTCGACAACCTCAACGCACCGATGAACGCCTGCGTGCTGCCGACCTGGGCCTTGAGCGCGGTCTGTCACGTCCCGGGCGGCGCGCATCCTTCCTACGCCCACGGTTACACCGAGCGTGACAATCGTTTCTATCAGGCGTGGGACCCGATTGCCCGCGACCGTGAGACGTTTACCGCGTGGATCAACGAATACATCCATGGCTGCGCTGATTTCAGCGAGTTCCAGGCCAAGTTGGCCGCTGCTTCGGAGGCCAAGTAATGACTTACACCACTAATGAAATGATGACCGTCGCCGCAGCCCGTCGCCTGAAGAACGGCTCGGTGTGCTTCGTCGGCATCGGCCTGCCGTCGAAAGCCGCCAACCTCGCGCGCCTGACTTCATCGCCGGACGTGGTGCTGATTTACGAATCCGGCCCGATTGGCGCCAAACCAAGCGTGCTGCCGCTGTCCATCGGTGACGGCGAGTTGGCGGAAACCGCTGACACCGTCGTGCCGACCGGTGAGATTTTTCGCTACTGGTTGCAGGGCGGACGCATCGACGTCGGTTTTCTCGGCGCGGCGCAGGTCGACCGTTTCGGCAACATCAACACCACTGTGGTCGGCGATTACCATTCGCCGAAAGTGCGTCTGCCGGGAGCCGGCGGCGCGCCGGAGATTGCCGGCTCGGCGAAGAGTGTACTGATCATCCTTAAACAGTCGGCGCGCTCGTTTGTCGACAAGCTCGATTTCATCACCTCGGTCGGTCATGGCGAGGGCGGCGATTCGCGCAAGCGTCTGGGCCTGCCGGGCGCCGGTCCGGTCGGCATCATCACCGACCTGTGCATCATGGAACCGGAGGAGGGCACTCACGAATTCGTGGTCACCGCACTGCACCCGGGCGTGACTCGCGAGCAAGTGGTTGCCGCCACCGGTTGGGCGATCCGCTTTGCCGACAATGTTGAACAAACCGCCGAGCCGACCGAGGTCGAGCTGACTGCGTTGCGTGATCTCGAAGCGCGCACCGCTGCGGCGCACGGTCAGGCACCGGGAGAAGCATGATGCGTGACGTTTATATCTGCGATGCGATTCGTACCCCCATCGGCCGTTTCGGCGGTGGTTTGTCCGCCGTTCGCGCCGACGATCTGGCCGCTGTGCCGATCAAGGCGCTGATGGAACGCAACCCGTCGGTGGACTGGAGTGCAATCGACGAGGTGTTCCTCGGCTGCGCCAACCAGGCTGGCGAAGACAACCGCAACGTCGCACGCATGGCGCTGCTGCTGGCAGGCCTGCCGGAAACCGTGCCCGGCGTGACCCTCAATCGCCTCTGCGCTTCGGGCATGGATGCGATCGGCACGGCGTTTCGCGCCATCGCCAGCGGCGAGATGGAGCTGGCGATTGCCGGCGGCGTCGAGTCGATGTCCCGCGCACCGTTCGTGATGGGCAAGGCTGATGCAGCGTTCTCACGCAATATGAAACTGGAAGACACCACCATCGGCTGGCGCTTCATCAACCCGTTGATGAAAGCCCAGTACGGCGTCGACGCGATGCCGCAGACCGCCGACAACGTCGCTGACGATTACGAAGTTTCCCGCGAGGATCAGGACGCTTTCGCCCTGCGCAGTCAGCAACGGACAGCCGCCGCGCAGGCCGCTGGCTACTTCGCTGAAGAAATCGTCGAAGTACGGATCGCCCACAAGAAGGGCGAAACGGTGGTCAGCCAGGATGAACACCCGCGCGCAGACACAACGATCGAAGCGCTGACCAAACTGAAACCGGTCAACGGCCCGGACAAGACTGTCACCGCCGGCAATGCCTCGGGCGTGAACGACGGCGCCGCCGCGCTGATTCTGGCCTCGGCCGAAGCGGTGAAAAAACACGGTTTGACCGCCCGCGCCAAAGTGCTGGGCATGGCCAGTGCCGGTGTCGCGCCACGGGTAATGGGCATCGGCCCGGTGCCAGCGGTGCGTAAACTGATCGAGCGTCTAGGTGTGGCGGTCAGCGATTTCGATGTGATCGAACTCAACGAAGCGTTTGCCAGCCAGGGTTTGGCGGTGCTGCGGGAACTGGGCTTGGCGGACGACGCCGCGCAGGTCAACCCGAATGGCGGCGCGATTGCCTTGGGTCACCCGTTGGGCATGAGCGGTGCGCGCCTGGTGCTGACCGCGCTGCATCAGCTGGAAAAGACCGGTGGCAAGAAAGGTCTGGCGACCATGTGCGTCGGTGTCGGCCAAGGACTTGCCTTGGCCATCGAACGCGTCTGACGCAAGCCGTGACGAATAAGAACAGAGGAAAGCGAAATGACTGACAAGCCTGGCTACCGTCGTCCGCAGGAAGGCACCCAGCCTGAGTACCTGCACCCGACGTATCAATCCACCAATTTGCGCTCGCCCTCCAAGCCGTTGGTGTTTCTGCCCCACTCGCTGTCGGAAATCACCGGCCCGACCATCGGCGCCGAGCGTGTGGCCGAAAAGGACAACGACCTGACCGCCCAGCATGACGGCGAACCACAGGGCGAGCGGATCATCATCCACGGCCGTGTGCTCGACGAAAACGGCCTGCCGGTGCCGGGGATTCTCGTAGAAATCTGGCAGGCCAACGCCGCCGGCCGCTACAACCACCCGCGCGACCTGCACGATGCGCCGCTGGACCCGAACTTCACCGGCACCGGTCGCACCGTGACCGACGCCGATGGCTGGTATCAGTTCCAGACCATCAAGCCCGGCGCCTATCCGTGGGGTAACCACCACAACGCCTGGCGCCCGGCGCACATCCATTTCTCGCTGTTCGGGCCGAGCATACTGACCCGCTTGGTGACGCAGATGTATTTCCCCGGTGACCCGTTGCTGGCCTACGACCCGATCTACAACTGCGTACCGGATACGTCCGCCAAGGAACGCCTGATCGCTGCTTTCGATCTGGAAAAAACCATTCCGTCCTACGCCCTCGGTTACCGTTGGGACATCGTGCTGCGCGGCCGTGATGCCACGCCGATGGAGAAATAAGATGACCCTGAATGCGACCACGTCCCACACCGTCGGGCCTTACTACCACATCGGTCTGACCTGGCTGAACCGTGAAAACCTCGCCAATGAGCTGACCCTCGGCGAGCGTGTGGCGATCACCGGACAAGTCGTCGATGGCAACGGCGATGTGGTTAATGACGCCATGCTCGAAGTCTGGCAAGCCAACGCCGCCGGCAAATACGACCATCCGGAAGACGAGCAGGACAAACCGTTGGACCCGCACTTCGAAGGTTTTGGTCGGGTGCCGGTGGATGCCGAAGGGCGTTTCCGTTTCACCACGATCAAGCCAGGCACGGTCGAGGGTTTGAAGGGCTCGACCCAGGCGCCGCATCTGGTGGTGTTGGTGTTTGCTCGCGGGTTGGTGAAGCACTTGTTGACGCGGATCTATTTTGACGGCGAGCCGGCGAACGTGAATGACTCGCTGCTGGAGTGTGTGCCGGCCGAGCGCCGCACGACGTTGCTGGCAAAGCCCGATGCGTCGGGTGTGTACCAGTGGAATGTGATCCTGCAGGGCACAGATGCCGAGACGGTTTTCTTCGATTATTGATCGCTGTCTACTGATCGTTCCCACGCTCTGCGTGGGAACGATCATTGCTGATGTACCTGTGGAACGGGACTGTTGCAAAGTGTGTCTAGACTCTCACTGTCCCTATCGAGTGAAAAACAATGACAACCACCACAGCCCATTACACCGGCGAAGAGCGCAGTAAGCGCATCTTTGCCATTGTCGGCGCTTCGTCCGGCAACCTCGTCGAATGGTTCGACTTCTACGTCTACGCCTTCTGCGCGATCTATTTTGCCCCGGCGTTTTTCCCTTCCGACAACCCGACGGTACAACTGGTCAACACCGCCGGTGTATTCGCTGCCGGGTTTCTGATGCGACCGATTGGTGGCTGGATCTTCGGGCGCGTGGCGGATAAGCACGGGCGCAAAAACTCGATGCTGATTTCGATTCTGATGATGTGCTTCGGCTCATTGCTGATCGCCTGTCTGCCGACCTACAAGGACATCGGCGTCTGGGCGCCGGTGCTGTTGCTGTTCGCACGTCTGCTGCAAGGTTTGTCGGTGGGTGGCGAATACGGCACCACTGCGACTTACATGAGTGAAGTTGCGCTCAAGGGCCAGCGCGGGTTCTTCGCCTCGTTCCAGTACGTGACGTTGATTGGCGGGCAATTGCTGGCGGTGTCCTTGGTGGTGGTGCTTCAGCAGTTCCTCACCGAAGATGACCTGCGCGCCTACGGCTGGCGGATTCCGTTCGTGGTCGGTGCGGTGGCGGCGTTGATTTCGCTGTTCCTGCGTCGTTCGCTGAAAGAAACCACCAGCAAGGAAATGCGCGAGAACAAGGATGCCGGCAGCATCCGTGCGCTGTTTCGCGATCACAAAGCCGCGTTTATCACTGTGCTGGGTTATACCGCCGGTGGCTCGCTGATTTTCTACACCTTCACCACGTACATGCAGAAATATCTGGTGAACACTGCCGGCATGCACGCCAAGACCGCCAGCTACATCATGACCGGCGCGCTGTTCTTGTATATGTGCATGCAACCGCTGTTCGGCATGCTCGCCGACAAGATCGGCCGACGTAGCTCGATGCTCTGGTTCGGCGCGCTCGGTACGCTGTTCACCGTGCCGATCCTGCTCAGCCTGAAGGGCGTCAGCAGTCCGTTTCTGGCTTTTGTACTGATCACCATTGCGCTGGCCATTGTCAGTTTCTACACCTCGATCAGCGGCCTGGTGAAAGCCGAAATGTTCCCGCCTGAAGTCCGCGCCCTTGGCGTGGGCCTGGCTTATGCGGTGGCCAACGCGATCTTCGGCGGTTCGGCGGAATTCGTTGCCCTGAGCCTGAAGGCCGGCGGCATGGAAAACGCCTTTTACTGGTACGTCACGCTGATGATGGCGGTGGCGTTCCTGTTCAGTCTGCGTCTGCCGAAACAGGCGAAATATTTGCACCACGATCTCTAAACCGATGCGCGCGGGTCGCCATGGCCCGCGCCGGCAAGGACTGTTTATGACTCAGCGACCGGGCAATCAATTGTTTGATGCCTACTTCACTGCCCGCGATATGCGCGAGGTGTTCTGCGATCAGGGCCGCGTCCAGGCAATGCTCGACTTCGAAGCAGCGCTGGCCCGGGCCGAGGCTCGGGTCGGACTGATTCCAGCGTCCGCTGTCGTTCCGATAGCCAGCGCGTGCAGCGCTGAGCTGTACGACTTCGCGGCGCTGGGCGAGGCAATTGCCACAGCCGGTAATTCGGCAATTCCGCTGGTCAAGGCGCTGGGCAAGCAGATTGCTGCCACCGATGCCGAGGCCGAGCGTTATGTGCATTTGGGCGCAACCAGTCAGGATGTGATGGATTCCGGGCTGGTTCTGCAATTGCGTCAGGCGCTGGGTTTGATCGAAGGGGAATTGGCGCAACTCGCCGATTCACTCGCCGCTCAAGCGCAGCGTCATGCGGCTACGCCGCTGGCCGGGCGCACCTGGTTGCAACACGCGACACCGGTGACCCTAGGCATGAAAATCGCCGGATGGCTGGGGGCTGTGACTCGCAGCCGTCAGCGTCTGCGCGAACTCAAGCCGCGTCTGCTGGTGCTGCAATTCGGCGGCGCGTCGGGCACCCTCGCGGCGCTGGGCGAGCAGGCATTGCCGATCGCTCAGGCCTTGGCTGAGGAACTGCAACTGACCCTGCCGGAACAGCCATGGCACACCCAGCGTGATCGCATCGTCGAGTTTGGCGCGGCGCTTGGTTTGATCGCCGGGAGCCTCGGTAAGCTGGGTCGCGACATCAGTTTGTTGATGCAGACCGAAGCGGCGGAAGTCTTCGAACCGTCGGCACCGGGCAAGGGCGGTTCCTCGACCATGCCGCACAAACGTAATCCGGTGGGCGCGGCAGTGTTGATCGGCGCGGCGACGCGCGTGCCGGGGCTGGTGTCGACATTGTTCAGTGCGATGCCACAAGAGCACGAACGCAGCCTCGGCCTGTGGCATGCCGAATGGGAAACCCTGCCGGAAATATGCTGCCTCGTTTCGGGATCGCTGCAACAGGCGCGATTATTGGCCGACGGTTTGGAAGTCGACGCCGCACGCATGGCGCGCAATCTCGAATTGACCCAAGGGCTGGTGCTGGCCGAAGCAGTGAGCATCGTCCTCGCGCAACGGGTCGGCCGCGACACCGCGCATCACCTGCTCGAACAATGCTGCAAACGTGCGGTGGCCGAACAGCGCCACTTGCGTGCCGTACTCGGTGACGAGCCGAAAGTCACCGCCGAGCTTAGCGCCGCTGAACTGGATCATCTTTTGAACCCCGCCCATTACCTCGGCCAGGCGCAAGTCTGGGTCGAGCGAGCGGTGGCCGAACACAACGCGTTGACTGTCTGAAGGAGAGGGCTGTGGCTTTCGTTCAACTCGCCGATGGCGAACTGCACTATCAATTGGAAGGCCCGGTCGATGCGCCGGTGCTGGTGCTGTCCAACTCGCTGGGCACCGATCTGCACATGTGGGACGCGCAAATGCCGGCGTTTACCGAGCACTTTCGCGTGCTGCGTTTCGACACCCGTGGCCACGGCCAATCGCTGGTAACGCCGGGGCCTTACAGCATCGAGCAATTGGGCCATGACGTGCTTGGGTTGCTGGATGCGCTGCACATCGAGCGCGCGCATTTTTGCGGACTGTCGATGGGCGGCTTGATCGGCCAGTGGCTGGGGATCAATGCCGGCGAGCGTCTGAACAAGCTGATTGTGTGCAACACCGCAGCGAAAATCGGCGATCCATCGGTGTGGAACCCGCGCATCGAAACCGTGCTGCGCGACGGCGCGGCAGCCATGGTTGCCCTGCGTGACGCATCGATTGCGCGTTGGTTTACGCCGGATTTTTCGCAGGCCCATCCGGCCGCGGCCAAGCAGATTACCGACATGCTCGCGGCCACTCATCCTGAAGGCTACGCGGCCAATTGCGCGGCGGTACGTGATGCGGATTTCCGCGAGCAGTTGTCCTCGATCAACGTGCCGTTGCTGGTGATCGCCGGCACTGAAGATGCAGTGACACCGCCGTCCGGCGGGCATTTCATTCAGGAGCATGTGCACGGCGCCGAGTATGCCGAGTTCTATGCGGCGCATTTGTCCAACGTGCAAGCCGGCGCTGATTTCAGTGATCGTGTGTTGGCGTTTTTGCAGGCTAAGTGAGGAAGTTTTTGTGGACGAGAAACAACGTTACGACGATGGCATGCAGGTACGCCGCGCGGTGTTGGGCGATGCCCATGTCGATCGCAGCCTGACCACACTGACCGAGTTCAACTCGGAATTCCAGGAGATGATCACCCGCCACGCCTGGGGCGATATCTGGACACGCCCGGGTTTGCCTCGGCATACCCGCAGCCTGATCACCATCGCCATGCTGATCGGCATGAACCGCGAAGGTGAGCTGAAACTTCATTTGCGCGCCGCCGCCAATAACGGCGTGAGCCGGAGCGAGATCAAGGAAGTGATCATGCAGAGCGCGATCTATTGCGGGATTCCGGCGGCGAATGCGACGTTCCATCTGGCCGAATCGGTGTGGGATGAGTTGGGGGTTGAATCCCGGGAGTGATAGTGCCTGAGCTCACGCCATCGCTGGCAAGCCAGACAATGGCTATTCTGCGTATACCAACTTTCCCTGTAGGAGCTGCCGCAGGCTGCGATCTTTTGATTTGTTTTTAAGATCAAGATCAAAAGATCGCAGCC
>NZ_JACSZV010000023.1 GCF_014472415.1 Pseudomonas sp. N40(2020) | reverse complement strand
TCCGGCAGCTCCTACAGTGCTCGGGGGTTACTCAGGGATACGCAGTACCTGCCCCGGATAGATCTTGTCCGGGTGTTTGAGCTGAGGCTCGTTCGCCTCGAAAATCTTGTTGTACTTGTTGGCATCGCCATACACGCGTTTGGAAATTGCGCTCAGCGTGTCGCCCTTCTCGACCGTGACAAATTTCGCCGGGGTCGCAACAGCGCCGGTCACGGTGATCTGATCATCTACGCCGCTCACGCCGGCAACGTTGCCAAGTGCCAGCAGGATTTTTTCTTTTTCCTCCTGGC
Source organism: Pseudomonas sp. N40(2020) (assembly GCF_014472415.1). Lineage (GTDB taxonomy): Bacteria > Pseudomonadota > Gammaproteobacteria > Pseudomonadales > Pseudomonadaceae > Aquipseudomonas. The sequence goes on along the minus strand of NZ_JACSZV010000023.1, from coordinate 95,988 downwards.
TGGCCGCTTCGCCAGTGGCAATGACTTTCTCGCCTTCAACCTTGACCTTGATCTTCGACGTGTCGATGCCCGTCAGCGCGGCCTGCACGTGTTTGGTCAGCGCCTCACCATTGGCCTCGGCCTTCTCGGGCGTCAGCGCATCAATGATTTTTTCACCGGCTTCTTTCAAAAAGCTGAAAAGGCTCATCGTGTTCTCTCCATGAAATATAGGGTCGTCGCACAAGCCTAGACCACCCCAGACAAACCCGGTTCCAAGCCGACCAATGACCCTGCCGCCCCCCAAGCGGTAGAATCACCCACCCCAGCCGCCACCCTTCGGAGCGAAGATGGACATCAAGCAGCTGAAATTCCTCATCGCCCTCGACGAAACCCGCCACTTCGGCCAGGCCGCCGCGCGCTGCCATATCACCCAGCCGACTCTGTCGATGCGCCTGCGCAGCCTTGAAGAAGAGCTCGATCTGCCGCTGGTCAACCGTGGCCAGCGTTTCGAAGGCTTCACCGCGCCGGGCGAACGGGTGCTGGCGTGGGCGCGTACGGTATTGGCGGCTTACGACGGTTTGCAGGCGGAAGCGGCGGCGTGTCGCGGCAACCTGATCGGCACGCTGCGCTTGGGCGTGGTGCCGCTGTCGAGCTTCGATCCGTTGCCGCTGATGCAACGCCTGCACGCCGCGCACCCGGATCTGCGTTTCGAACTGTCGGCGCTGAGTTCCGAGCAGATCCTCGAGCATCTGGCGAACAATCGCATCGACCTTGGCGTGTCTTATCTGGATCGTCTGGATAACGAACGCTTCGAAGCCCTGGCTTTAAGCGAAACCCGCATGGGCCTGCTCTACGACCAGCGTTCGTTCACTTTTGGCGAGGCGCCGTTAAGCTGGGAATCGTTGATCGAACTGCCGTTGGGCATGCTGACCAGCGGCATGCATTTTCGCCAGTCCATCGACCACAACTTCCACAGCCGTAACCTGACGCCGCAGCCGTTGCTGCAAACCGACGCTGTGCATCAATTGTTACAAGCCGTACACAACGGCTTTTGCTGCGCGATCATGCCGCTCGACGGAGGCCTCGAAAAGCTTACCGATCACCTACGCCTGCAACCGATCGAAAACGCTCAAACCCTCGCGTCGCTGGGCCTGATCATGCGCCGTGGTGCCCCGCGTTCGGCGCTGGCCGAAGCCTGTTTTGCGCTGTATCAAAAATCACCAGGCGAGTCTTGATCGACGGCATCTATCGGAAGATCGACATTAGCGATTAGACGCGACATCTTGCCGCGCCTAGTCTTAGCGTTGATCAATCCGTCGGTGATGCCATGAACGCCAAGCGCCCAGCCTGCGCGGCGCCTGCACTTGAAACGCCCGCGCCCGCCGCCAGTCAGACCTACAGTTACAGCGATTTGCCCCTCGAGGAATCGGCCAGCACCGCGCTGGCCGAGGAAGTCGCGTTGGCGATTGCCTACAACGGCATCAGTCAGGCGGTCATGCTGGTGACGCCGACGGACCTGGAAGACTTCATCGTCGGTTTCAGCCTCGGCAGCGGCATCATCGAAGACGCTACCGATATCTATGACCTGCAACTGACTGGCGCAGGCTCCGCGCAATACGCGCAAGTGACCATCGCCAACCGTGCCTTCTGGAACCTCAAGCAACAACGTCGCCAGTTGGCCGGCACCAGTGGTTGCGGCTTGTGCGGCGTCGAAGCGGTGGAACAAGCGCTGCCCGATCTCAAAGTGTTGGCCGGCGCGCCGTTGCCACCGCTTGCATGGCTCGACGGTTTGCGCCAGCGCATCGGCGCGTTCCAGCCGCTCGGCCAGCACTGCGGTGCGGTGCATGCGGCGGTGTTCATGAACGCCAGCGGTGAACTGCTGCTCGGTCGCGAAGACATCGGCCGGCACAACGCCCTCGACAAGCTGATCGGCGGGCTGATCCGCCAGAAGATATCCACAGAAGGCGGACTGGCGATTGTCACCAGCCGTTGCAGCCTCGAATTGATCCAGAAAGTTTTGCGCGCCGGCATCCAGACCCTGGTCAGCCTGTCCGCTCCCACAGGCCTTGCCGTGCAATGGGCCCGTCGACACAACCTCAATCTCATCCACCTGCCGCAGAAAAGTGCGCCGCGGGTGTATAGCCCCGCGATGGAGAATCAAGCGTGAGCCAACATCATCAAGCCGACCAGAAACCTGTCCCGCGCTACAAGCCTTACAAAGGTGCAGCCGGCGGCTGGGGTGCCCTGATCAGTGTGGCCCAGGCCTGGTTGACCAGCGACAACGCGCTGAAAAACCTGCGCATGATGCTCAAGACCAACCAGAACGGCGGCTTCGATTGCCCGGGTTGCGCCTGGGGCGATTCGCCGGAAAGCGGCATGGTCAAATTCTGCGAGAACGGCGCCAAAGCGGTGAACTGGGAAGCGACCAAGCGCCGGGTGGATGCCAAATTCTTCGCCAAACACAGCGTGACTTCGCTGCTGGAACAGAGCGATTACTGGCTTGAGTATCAGGGCCGCCTGACCGAGCCGATGGTCTACGACGCTGAGACCGATCGTTACAAACCGATCGCTTGGGACGACGCGTACGCCCTGATCGCCAAACATCTGCAAAGTCTGCCAAGCCCGGATCTGGCCGAGTTCTACACCTCGGGTCGCGCCAGCAACGAAGCGGCGTATCTGTATCAGCTGTTCGTGCGCGCCTTCGGCACCAACAATTTCCCTGACTGCTCGAACATGTGCCACGAAGCCAGCGGTGTGGCGTTGGCGCAAAGTGTCGGCGTCGGTAAAGGCACCGTGACTTTCGACGATTTCGAACACGCCGACGCAATTTTCGTCTGGGGCCAGAACCCGGGCACCAACCACCCGCGAATGCTCGAACCGCTGCGCGAAGCAGTGAAACGTGGCGCTCAGGTGGTGTGCATCAACCCGCTGAAAGAACGTGGTCTGGAACGCTTCCAGCACCCACAGCACCCGATCGAAATGCTCACCAACGGCGACAAACCGACCAACACCGCGTATTTCCGCCCGGCACTGGGCGGCGACATGGCAGTGCTGCGCGGCATGGCCAAGTTCCTGCTGCAATGGGAACGCGATGCGCAGAAGGCTGGCGCCCCGGCCGTGTTCGACCACGACTTCCTCAACGCCCACAGCGCCAACGTGCTGGAGTACCTCGGCGTTGTCGACGACACGTCATGGGAGCAGATCGTCGAGCAATCCGGCCTGACCCTGGTGGAAATCGAGCAAGCGGCGCGCATGTACGCCAAAGGCAAGAACGTGATCATGTGCTGGGCCATGGGCATCACCCAGCATCGCCATTCGGTGCCGACCATTCAGGAAATCGCCAACCTGATGTTGCTGCGCGGCAACATCGGTAAGCCGGGCGCGGGCCTGTGCCCGGTGCGCGGCCACAGTAACGTGCAGGGCGACCGCACGATGGGCATCAATGAACGTCCGCCGGTGGCGTTTCTTGATTCGCTTGAGCGGCGCTTCCAGTTCAAGGTGCCGCGTGAAAACGGCCACAACGTGGTCGAGGCAATCCATGCGATGGCCGAGGGCCGCGCCAAAGTCTTCATCGGGCTGGGCGGTAACTTCGCCCAGGCCACGCCAGACAGCCCGCGCACGTTCGCGGCGCTGAGCAATTGCGACCTGACCGTGCAGATCAGCACCAAGCTCAACCGCAGCCATCTGGCTCACGGTAAAGACGCGCTGATCCTGCCGTGCCTCGGCCGTACCGACATCGACATCCAGACTGAAGGCCCGCAAGCCGTCACCGTGGAAGACTCGTTCAGCATGGTCCACGCCTCCAACGGCCAGTTGCAGCCGCTGTCGAATCAGATGCGCTCGGAACCGTCGATCATCGCCGGCATCGCCGCCGCGACCCTGGGCAGCAAACCGGTGGACTGGAACTGGCTGGTGGCCGATTACGGGCGTATCCGTGAGCTGATCGCCGACACCATTCCCGGCTTCAAGGAGTTCAACGAGAAGGTCAAAAATCCGGGCGGCTTCTACCTCGGCAACAGTGCTGGCGCGCGCAAATGGAACACGCCATCGGGCCGCGCCAATTTCCGCCCGAATCTGCTGCCGAAGGATCTGGTACACGAACGCACCCGCGCGACCGGACAGTTGCCGGATCTGATCCTGCAATCGATGCGCTCCCACGATCAGTACAACACCACGATTTACGGCCTCGACGACCGTTATCGCGGGGTGAAAGGTCAGCGTGATGTGTTGTTCGTCAACGAAGCCGACATTATTCGCCTGGGCTTCCGGCCGGGGCAGAAGGCTGACATCGTTTCGATCTGGGACGATGGTCGGGAGCGTCGGGTGAAGGGCTTCACGCTGTTGGCGTTTGATATTCCGGCTGGACAAGCTGCTGCTTATTACCCGGAAGTGAACCCGCTGGTGCCGCTGGAAAGCACTGGGGATGGTAGCCATACGCCGACATCCAAGTTCATTGCGATCCGGTTGGAAGCGGCGAGCGAGACCGGGTTGATCATGGCCAAGTCCGCTTAAAGGCTGCGATCTTTTTTCTTTTGATCGTTCCCACGCTCTGCGTGGGAACGCAGACCGGGACGCTCCGCGTCCCAATAGCAGACGCGGAGCGTCCAAGGATGCGTAACCACGCAGAGCATGGTTACGATCATCTCTTGTTTTTTGCGTTTCCATCGCCCACAAAAAAGGCCGCTTTTTCACAAAAACGGCCTGTCCGAAGTAGCTAAAGACCGGCGAAAATCGCTTAAGTTCCGCCCATAAAACAGTAACTTACGTTTTTGTATACAAGTCGTGCTATTCGTCGGATTTCGATTGTCACGCTTGTTACACAGCCTCAGGATCGGCGCCGTCATCCCTTTGAGGCTCATCTATGAAGTTCTCCTCGATTCTCTTGTTGTCCCTTGGCCTGGTCAGTGGTTTTGCTTCCGCCGGCGGCACCACCGAAGCAGGTGTGGGCGGCGCATTGGGCGGGGTTCTTGGCTCGGTCGTCGGTCAGTCGTTAGGCGGCAATACAGGTTCCACCATCGGCGCAGCACTGGGCGGCGCGGGTGGTAGTGCGGTAGGCGCAGACAAACGCAGCCGTGGCGAAGCCGCCATTGGCGGTGCGTTGGGCGCGGCCGGCGGTAACGTGGTTGGCCGCAGCATGGGCGGCACCACCGGCAGCCTGATCGGCTCCGCAGCAGGTGGCGGCGCCGGTGGCGCGCTGGGTAACTACATGGGTAACAAAAGCGATGACGATGATCGTCGCTATGATCGCCGTCACGATGACCGTCGCTACTATCGCGACCGTCACCCGGGTCGCGGCCACGCTTATGGCCACCGCAAACATCACAAGTATCGCGACTGAGGCCTAAACACCTCGTTGGCCGGTAAAGCAAAAATCGCAGCCCTAGGGCTGCGATTTTTTTACTTTTTTCACACCACCAATTTTTCCAGCGCCCCGCGTAACCCGGCAGGAATCGGCACTGGCTGATTGCTCGCCCGATCGACAAACACGTGCACGAAACGCCCGGCGGCGCACGCTTCGCTTTCGCCGACCTTGAATACCGCCAGTTCATACTGCACCGAACTGTTGCCCAACTTGCCGACCCGCAAACCGATCTCGATCAGATCAGGGAAAGCGATCGAGGCGAAGTAATCGCACGCCGAACTGACCACAAAACCCACCACCTCACCGTCATGGATATCCAGCCCGCCAACCTGAATCAGGTAGGTATTAACGGCCGTGTCGAAGAAGCTGTAATAGGTGACGTTGTTGACATGACCGTAGGCGTCGTTGTCGTGCCAGCGCGTGGTGATTGGCTGGAAATGCGGATAGTCGGTGCGTTGAGGCATTGGGCTGGACATAGATCAGCGATTCCTGAAGGTATTTTGGCGAGTCTAATTTAACCCGAGGCGTGGCCTTCGCGAGCAGGCTCGCTCCCACTTCGGAATGCGCTCCCCTGTGGGAGCGAGCCTGCTCGCGAAGGCATCAGCATCGTCGCCAGATCTTAACGGTCAGCAAACCCCTTCCCCTGCGCCGCCAACTCACCAATCAACCGCGTCGGTTTCCACTGATCGCCCTGCCGCGTCTCCAGCGCCAACAAGCGCTGATGAATATCCGCCAGCCCCTGCTGATCCGCCCAGACCATTGGCCCGCCCTTGTCCGCCGGGAAGCCATAGCCATTCAGATACACCAGATCGATGTCATGGGCCGACTCGGCAATGCCTTCCTGCAGAATCTTCGCGCCCTCGTTGACCAGCGCCAGCAGACAACGCTCAAGAATCTCTTCCGGGCCGATCTCACGACGCTGAAAGCCCAGACTTTCGCTGACCTGCAATACCAGCGCATCAACCTCAGGATCATGCTCAGCCTGACGACTGCCCGGCTCATAGTGGTAGTAACCATTGCCGGACTTCTGCCCAAACCGCCCCATCTCGCACAAGCGGTTATCCACCTGAACCTCCGGCGCGTCCTGGCCTTTGCCGGCCAGCTCACGCGCACGCCACTCCAGATCGATACCGACCACGTCGTACATGCGGAACGGTCCCATCGCAAAACCGAAGCCTTGCAACGCCGCATCAACTTGCTGTGGATAAGCGCCTTCAAGCAGCATCTTGCGCGCCTCCAGCACATACGGATGCAGCATGCGGTTGCCGATAAAACCGTGACAGTTGCCGGAGACCACACTGACCTTGCCCATACGCTTGCCCAGCGCCAACGCAGCTTCCAGTGCTGCCGGCGAAGTCTGCGCGCCGCGAACGATTTCCAGCAGCTTCATGATGTGCGCCGGGCTGAAAAAATGCAGGCCCAGCACTTGCTCAGGTCGTTTGGTTGCGGCAGCAATCGCATCGATATCCAGCGCCGACGTATTACTCGCCAATAGAGCCTCAGGCTTGAGCAAGCCATCCAGTTCGCGAAAGATCTTCTGCTTGAGCTCAAGGTTTTCGTACACCGCCTCGATCACCAGATCGACATTGCGGATCGCCGCGTAATCGGCCGCCGCGCTGACCCGCGCGAGACGCGCATCAGCCTCGGCCTGATCGATCCGCCCCTGACGCACGTTATGTGCATAAGTTTCGGCAACGGTTGCGAGCGCCTGCTCAAGCATCTGTGGATTGTTATCCACCCATTGCACCGTCACGCCGGCATTGGCCAGGCACATGACAATGCCACGCCCCATGGTGCCCGCACCGATCACCGCCGACTGCTGAATATCGAATGTCTGGCTCATGTTGTTCTCTTGTTGGCGATCCAAAGACTGGTCTCACCATAGTCAGCCAGCGACGGTTTTTGAAGTTTATTACCGTGATGATCGACATTCAGCGGATGGATGCAGCCTCAGAGATGTGCTTGAACCCAACCCCGCACTTCGGCATACGGATACTCCTCCAACGCCGCATAACCGGAAATCGCTCGCGCCTTGAGCTTGGTAAACAGCGGCACACTGATCCCGCACAAAAACCGCGTCAGCCGTTCCGACGTCGGTGCATTGCCCGTGTGCTGCTCATGCCTGTGGATAAAGTCATTGCACAGCGCGGCAAAATTTTTATCCACAAGTGCTGGTAACTCCGGTGGCGCTGGCAGTCGAGCGACATGCCCATGACACACCGAACAATGCCCGCAGCGCTCAGGCGCATCGTGATCACCGAAGTACTCCGCCAGCCGATAACCCAAACAGCGTTCAGTGGCGAACACATCGAGCATCGCGTGAATCCGCGCGACTTCCGTCTGCTCATGGCGGGTGAAGTAATCGTGTAACTCACCGCTCAACACGTCGCTGTCAAAATCGCTTTGCAGCAGGCTGTAAACCTCGGTCATCTGCTTGCTCTCAAGCTCGACCCAGCCCTTCTCCTGGAAATAATCCAGCGCCTTCACCACCCGATTACGCTCAGCCGAATACTGCGAATACATCGCCTCGAAATTCACCGTGGCCCAGGTACGCGCACGGGTCGACGTCTGGATAAGCGCCGCGACAAACTCCCGACGTTCGCCCTCGAAACGCTCAAGCAGCGCCTCAGGCTCGAGCAAGTATTTGAAGCGGTATTCGGCGTAATACGCGTAGCGCGGGGCGATCAAGCCACGCAGCTCCAATTGCACCAGCAAGGTCTTCAGCGGCAACGCGCGGATGTTGCTGTGATCCGCCAGCGGTCCGAGCAGGAACTCCCACTGCCCTTCCGGCGCCGAGGCCTTCAGTTCATCGAGCACATAGCGAATGCCGTCGCGCTCCGGGGTGTCGCCGTAAACGAAGTTTTCCAGCACATTGAGACTGTCACGGTTGGCCAGCACCAGGCAGTCCGACGGCTGCCCGTCACGCCCGGCGCGGCCGATTTCCTGACTGTAGTTTTCGATGGATTTGGGCAGGTCGAAATGCACCACATTGCGTATGTCGCTCTTATCGATGCCCATGCCAAAAGCGATGGTTGCAACGATGCAATTGGACTGACCGGCCATGAAGCGTTTCTGGATGGCTTCGCGTTTATCGTGCGGCAAACCGGCGTGATAGGCCTCGGCCTGAATGCCGTTGCGCTCAAGGTGTTCGGCGATGTGCTCGGCGGTTTTCTGCAAGGTCACATAGACGATGCTGGGCTGGCCCAGACGCTCGGCCATCCACTCCACCAGGCGCCGCCGCTTGTCCTGCCCGCGCACCGGTTCCACCAGCAGATTGAGATTGGGCCGATAGAAACCGGTCGTCACGACATCCTCGGGGGCAATGGCAAATTTGGCCTGCATGTCGGCGATGACTTTTGGCGTTGCCGTAGCCGTCAACAGCAGGGTTTGCGGGATGTTGAACTGCTTTTGGTAGTCCGGCAGCTTGAGGTAATCGGGGCGGAAATTGTGCCCCCACTCCGAGATGCAGTGCGCCTCGTCCACCACCAGCAACGAGATCGGCACCTGCTGCAAAAAGTTGCGGAAGCGCTCGTTTTTCAGGCGCTCCACGGAGATCATCAGAATCTTCAATTCGCCCGAACGGGCGCGGGCCATCACGTCATTGGCGTCATCGCGGCTCTGCGCCGAATCGATGCTGCCCGCCGAAATGCCGTGGCGTTGCAGAAACGCCAGTTGATCCTGCATCAATGCGAGCAACGGCGAGACCACCAGCGTCAGATTCGGCAGCATCAGCGCCGGTAACTGATAGCAAAGAGACTTGCCAGAACCCGTGGGGAAAATCGCCGCTGCCGAGCGCCCGGCCAGCACCGCGCTGATCGCGGTCTCTTGTCCGGGGCGAAACTGTGGATAACCAAAAACCTGTTCCAGGGTGTTGTGCATTCGCTGTCACTCCTTTGACCGCTGCCATGCCAACAGCCTAGCGGGCGATCGCAGCGAGTCGAGAAAAGGTCGGGGGGCAAATCGATACGAGATGATACAGCCCCGGAGGCCTGGCCACTGGCTGAAACAAACGCCACGATTTGTTTATCGCGGTGTTTGCCGACATCGCGATAGCGTGCCCGCTCCACCTCCGTATCACGCCCGGACGGCTGATGCGCGCAAACATTTCAAAGGAGTGATCATGCACTACAGATTGAAGTTAGCCCTCGTCCTCACCTTCACCGCCCTGATGTTGGGCGGATGCATGCGGGGACCCGAAGACCTTCCGCAGTTCGCCATTTCAGCGACACCGCAAGTCCTCACCGAAACCTGACCTTCACTCAGGGCAGCAGCACCGCCACGCGCAACTGCTCGTTCAATACCTGCTCATGCACGCTCAGGCTCTTGCTCGCCCACAGCGCATGGGCCGGGCTGATATCGCCGGTGAACGCCGCCGCCAACTGACGCAGGTCGGTGACGCTGCGCACCTGCGGACAAAACGGCTGTTCGGCACAGTCCTGACTGGCGTTGCGATAAGTGCTCAGCAAGTGATCCCACAGACCATCGCGCACCTGCCTGATCGATTTGAGCTGCACTTGCGGCACACCCAAACGTTGCTTCAGACCCGATTCGTCGAGCGATTCACTGGCGAGCAAGGCTTTGCCGAACATCAGCACCTCGGCGCGCGAGGCCGTATCGACATTCGCCTGGCTGTTAAGCGCCTCCGGCCAACCGGTTCGATCCAGATAATTCAACACCAGCGAATTGCCGGGCTCTGCGGCCATCGTCAAACGGCAACCGCTGACCCATAGCAATACAATCGAGGCCATTCGTAGCCACTGCATACCTAATTCCCTTTAAGCGCGTATCGGACGTTTGGAAACGTCCCACAGATTCTGGCGCGCAAGATACAGAGGTTTGCTCGGAAGCGCCTGACAAACCCGTAGGAAACTTCCCGCCTAAGGGTTTTGCCTTGAAAACGCCATGAAAACACGTAGGGCAAATGCCCGAACCCAGGAAAAACCCCTACGAACTCTGTCCATCCCGGCTGTCTTGTTCCACCGCGCGACGCCCTCCTATAGTGACCGGCGCGACTGAATCGCACTGTAGCGACTTTTAAAAGGACAGCCTTAATCCATGACCTCACTGCACCCACCCAGCAACCGCTACCGCCGTTTGAAAACCAGCTACGGCGAAAATCCGGTGCTGGTTATCGACACCGACGCCTGCCATGAGGACTTGCTGGATGCGGCTCAACAACGTCTGTGCGCCGCCGGCAATCTACTGGAGACTCTTTACTGCATGTGTTTCAAACAAGCGGACGTTAAAGATATTCCAAACATCATCACCGCGCTTTATTTATTGACCCAAGACGGCTGCGAACTATTAGAAGTTGCTAAATTGAAAGCCGCACACCGCCAGCAGACTCCTTAAACAACAAACCTGGAAACAACCAACTTATATACCACCCAGACATCCTTCACTAAGTTGATCGCTCTTTCATTAAACAAGAGCAAAAAACATGACTGTTTTAACTATTTTCTTTTGCGGTACTGGCTCCACCAAGTTTGACACGACCCATGCAAACTATTGGAACGGCGAACTGGTATCCACGCTGGCGTCGCACCACGCCGGTCGGGAATTCGCCGACTGGATCGTCGTCGACGGCCCGGGCACCAGTAACCTGCAGGCCGATGAACTGTTTGCCAAGTCCGGTGACTACGGCCTGAGTGGCACGCTGTTCGGCAAAGGTTGGGAAGAGAACGTCCAACACGCAGTGAACGTTATCAAAGGCAAGTGCGCCTGGCAGCGCGAACAACTGACCGAAACGGAATACAACCGCCTGAAAGCAGCAGGCATTCCGATCGAAGATGTCCAGGTCGAAGGCTCGTGGTTCTGGCGCAAGTATAACTTCGGTGATCGCAGCGTTAGTCAACAAAAGTTACAGGAACAAATAATCAAGACGTTCCGTAAGGACGGTGTAATTCCCACTCAAGTCAACCTCGTGGGCTGGAGTCGCGGCGGCATCAGTTGCCACATGTTGGCCAATACCATGTTCGCCGACAGTGCGCTGAAACACGTTCCGGTCAATATCCTCGCGATTGATCCGGTTCCGGGCGCCTTCAACTTTCAGGAGCATCGGGTCAAACTCAACGCCAACGTTAAAGAATACGTCGGCTTCTACGCGCGGGATGAACGCTCCACAGGCTTCAGTTGCGTCATTCCACAAACCGCCACCGGCACGCTGACCACTATCTTGCCGATGCCTGGCCGCCACGCCACCCTGGTCGGCAACGCCGCCGCTGACGGTAACAGCGGCCCCAAAGTGCTGGCCGAACCCGGTCTGGTCGTCCGCCACCTCGCCGAAACATGCCTGAAGCGCTGGGGCACCGCACTGAGCAATACCCTCAATCTGAGCAAAACCGATCTGATCAAACTCGCCGACGCCATCGTCAACGCCCAGGAACAATACCGGGCCATGGAAGAGTGTTCGTACACCTACTTCACCGAAATGGACCAGGGCGAACGCCGTGTGTCCCTGGGCGGCAGAGACATCCAGTTCTCAGCGGTGAAAGGCACGATTTACACCCCCGCAACCGGGCTGAACACCACCGTGCTGGATGTGGCGACGAGTCGGCATGTTCGTTGATGGCGAGGATCGGTGAGCCGGCGAAAAATCCTACAGCAATGCCCTATCCGGTATTCGTCCCGTTCCTACAAACACAGACTCCCTTGCCGGCTATCGCGGCTTGGTAAGTCAAATCTATAGTCGTGACTGTCGCTGCCAAATCAGCGACTCGGGTTTGGTCACCTGAAATTGAGAGAGAGAAACTGCGCATGCCCTTGTATGCTTGCCGCCATCTATTGTGCGGCATGCTTTATGGCGGCTGTGTTTGGGACGCTTCGGCGTACACGGAGTTCTCTCTCTCTGGTTGACCAACCCGAACACAGTCGCCTCCCATCGTTTGGTCATGATGGCGGCGGCTATTGGAACGCCTATAGAGAGAAGAACAATGAAAAAATTGACCCAGTTCACCACCGATCGCTACCGCCCACTCGAATCCAACCTCACCGACACCAAGCCCCTGATCATCGACACAGCGGCCAACCCGCAAGACATCCTCGAATGCGCCGTCCAGCGTCTGCGCGCTTCAAGCGACCTGCTAAAAACCCTCTACTGCCTCAGCTTCAAACAAGCCGACGTCGAAGACATCCCCCACATCACCCACGCCCTCTATCTGCTGACGCAGGATGGCTGTGACCTGCTGCAAGTCGCGCAGCAGCAAATGCTCAATTGGAAAGCACCAGCCTGAAAACAATCTCAGGCAGATGCGCGCTCAAACAACTAGCGCCTGCCTGACCAAAGAACATGGATGCTGCGCACCCGGCGTCCAGCACGGGAGTTGAATTTTGCAAACTATTATTGATTGCGTACGATGGGAGCCATTGTTCAACCAAGAGCTCGCCTTCATGACCACTGAAACCGTTGATCACAGTACTCTCGCGCGATTGTTTGAGAATGGTTCGATCAGTAGCGCACATATCGTCGCCAAACCCGGTGGCTGGTCAATTCAGATTCAGCAAGGAAACAAGGAATATTCACTGGCAGCACAACGCAGTGGTCAGGTGCGACTGTTCAAGCGGTTCGAAACACTGGTGACCTACCTGCAAGGAGTAGGTATCAATCACTTCGATGTGGACGCCTCCAGCTATGACCCTCTGCAGATAAAAACCTATGCCCGCCCTGATCGCGCCGAAGCGATGAAACAAGCTCATGAAGCTGCGGCATATGAAGAATGGGTCAAGCAACAGGTACAAATCAGCATTGATGACCCAAGACCCAGCGTCAGCGATGAAGACGCTCGCAGGATATTTGCCGCCAAGCGGGATGCTCTGCGTCAGCGAGTACGTTGATGAGGTTGGTCTGGCGCCAAGAGGCGCTGGATGACCGAGAAAACATCATGGAGCGTATCGGCCAGGAAAATCCCGCTGCAGCGATTAAGCTCGATGAGCTTTTCGAATCGAAGGGAGAAAGCGTCCGCCAGCAGCCAGTTTTATACAAAAGAGGTATCGCGCAAGGCACCCGCGAAATGGTTGTCACCCCAAACTACTACATCATCTACACAATCAAAGTTGATGCTGTGGAGATGCTGCGAGTACTGCATACCAGGCGGCAATGGCTATGAAGGCTGAAGAGAAGAAGAACGGCGTATAGAGTTCGCGGCTACTTAAGTGGCATTATTCTGGCTGTTTAACGCGAACGCTGCGGGAATAATGGCAGTTGATCTGATAATGACACCCAACCCATCCCCCACAAAAAAGCCGCCCTCAAGAGGCGGCTTTTTCACTCACCAGAACTAAGTCTTACAACTTCGGCCCAGCAGCCTTGATCGCGTCGCTCACTTCGAACTTCTTGAAGTTCTCGATGAACAGACCGGCCAGTGCCTTGGCAGCCTCGTCGTATGCAGCCTTGTCAGCCCAGGTGTTGCGTGGGTTGAGCAGGTTGGTTTCAACGCCCGGTACGGCCAGTGGCACGTCGAGGTTGATGGTGTCGAGGTGCTCGGTGGCGGTACCGATCAGTGCGCCGCTCTGGATGGCTGCGATCACTGCGCGGGTGGTCGGGATGTTGAAGCGTTTGCCGACGCCGTAGCCGCCGCCGGTCCAGCCGGTGTTGACCAGGTAGACCTTGGAGCCGAAGCCGCGGATGCGCTTGATCAGCAGTTCTGCGTATTCGCCAGCCGGACGCGGGAAGAACGGTGCGCCGAAGCAGGTGGAAAAGGTCGACTTGATGCCGCTGCCGGAACCCATTTCAGTCGAGCCCACCAGAGCGGTGTAGCCGGACAGGAAGTGGTAGGCCGCTTGTTCTTCGTTGAGGATCGACACTGGCGGCAGAACACCGGTCAGGTCGCAGGTCAGGAAGATCACTGCGTTTGGCTCGCCGCCCAGGTTGTGCTCGGAACGCTTGGCAACGTGTTCCAGCGGGTACGCGGCGCGGCTGTTCTGAGTCAGGCTGACATCGGCGTAGTCGGCGTGCTTGGCGTCGTCGATGACGACGTTTTCCAGCACGGCGCCGTGCTTGATGGCTTTCCAGATGACCGGCTCGTTCTTCTCGGACAAGTCGATGCACTTGGCGTAGCAGCCGCCTTCGATGTTGAAGACAACGCCTTCGCCCCAGCCGTGTTCGTCGTCACCGATCAGGTAACGGCTTTCGTCGGCGGACAGGGTGGTTTTACCGGTGCCCGACAGACCGAAGAACAGGGTCACGTCGCCTTCTTCGCCGATGTTGGCGGCGCAGTGCATTGGCAGCACGTCAGCGGCCGGCAGCAGGAAGTTCTGCACGGAGAACATGGCTTTCTTCATTTCACCGGCGTAACGCATGCCGGCGATCAGCACTTTCTTCTGGGCGAAGTTGAGGATCACGCAACCGTCGGAGTTGGTGCCGTCACGCTCAGGCACGCATTCGAAGTTGGCCACGTTGAGCACTTGCCATTCTTCACGGCCAGCCGGGTTGTACTGGGCCGGGTTGATGAACAGGCAACGACCGAACAGGTTCTGCCAGGCAGTCTGGGTGGTCATTTTCACGGCCAGGTAGTGATCTTCGGCCGCACCTACATGAACGTGGGAAACAAAGTGCTCTTGCGCGTTGTTGAACGCCTCGACACGAGCCCACAGCGCATCGAACTTGTCGGCCGGGAACTTGCGGTTGATCGGGCCCCAGGCGATAGCGGCCTGGGTGGAAGGCTCTTCAACGATGAAACGGTCGACTGGCGAACGGCCGGTACGATGACCGGTGCGGACTACCAGAGCGCCGGTATCGGCAAGCTCGCCCTCACCGCGATTCAGGGCTTCTTTTACCAGATCATCAACACTCAGATCGGTGTACACGGCGTTATTGGCTTGCGTCATGAGGTTCCCCGTCGGCCAGTGGCCGAGTGTGCTCCAAACGTTTTGTAGTAGAAAGTCGTGCACTACTACCGCGAAAAAAGTGGGCCGGATTATGCCAGAAAAGCCCAAAAAGAGTAGGGTCCTCCCGTCGTAACGGCGTAATTACGTCGTTGAGCAGTGAATTTACCTGCGCTGAACCGTTTTAGTGCCGGGTATCTGACGGGGTGTCGACGCCTGCGCCAGCGAACAATTGAGCGATATCGGCGGCATCAAACTCGTAACGTTCGTTGCAGAACTGGCAATCGATCTCGACTTTGCCGCCCTGTTCAGCCACCAGCGCCTGCGCATCTTCCAGACCCAGACTGACCAGCGCAGTGCCCGAGCGTTCCCGCGAGCAGCTGCAGTGGAAGCGCAAGTTCTGCACATCAAACAGGCGCACTTGCTCTTCATGGTAGAGACGGTGCAGCACGGTTTCGTTGTCCAGGCTCAACAATTCATCGGCGCTCAGGGTGCTGGCCAGCGCGGTGATGTGCTGCCAGCTGGCGGCGCGATCTTCTTCGTCCTTCAGACGATCGGCTGGCAGTTGTTGCAGCAGCAGACCACGGGCACGACGACCGTCGGCAAACAGCTTGAAGCGGGTGCCAACCTGTTGCGACATGACGAAATAGTTGGTGAAACAGTCGGACAGGGTTTCGCCGTCGAGGTCGACGATGCCCTGATAGCGCTGGCCGACAGTCGGGTCGACGGTCAGGGCCAGGACGCCGTTGGGCATCAAGTCGCTGAGGGTCGCATCTGCCGCGATCTGATCGGCGTGGTAACGCGCCAGGCCACGGATCTCACGCTCGCTGGAGCACTCGATCATCAACATCGGGATCGGGCCTTCGGAACGCGCCTGCAAAATCAGCAACCCGTCGAACTTCAGAGTGCCTACCAGCAAAGAAGCGGCCGCCATCAATTCGCCCAGCAGTTGCGCAACCGGTTCCGGGTACGGGTGTTTGGCAAGAACTTCGGCGTAGCTGCGCTCAAGCGCAACCAGTTCGCCGCGGGTGTCGCTGTCATCGAAGATGAAGCGTTGGGTGAAATCGGTATCCGTCAGGTCGGTCATAGGTCTGGGTATCTGAAAGTGATGACAAAATGGTTACAAAACGTGAAAATTTGCGTTTCTTGGCACCCTTTTTGGTGCCGACTGCTTAGCCATGGGAGGCATTTTATGAACAATCCGGGTTTGTTCCAATCAAGGTGGAACCTCGGCCGGCTGGTTCTGTGCAACGTAGTGCCATTAGCGCTACTGGCTTTCTGGTTATGGCCTACGGGCAACTCGCTGTGTGTGATTTTCGACGAGTGGCTGTTCCGCTCGCTCAATGCACCGCTGGCCAGCAACACGATATGGCTCCACATCTGGGCAATTGCAAGTCTGCGCCCGTTCGACATTGTGGTCGGGCTGATTCTGCTGATGCTGCTGATCAAGGGCGACTGGGTGTTCAAGGCGATTGATGTACGTCGGGCATTTTTCGGTTTTTTCTCGATCCTGCTGTTGATGGTGGTGATCCGCGCACTGTTTTCCAAATTCGCCGACCACATGGACTGGCAGCACAGCAGCCCGTCGATGGTGCTTGAAGGCGCCGTTCACCTGAGCGACTACTTTCCACATCTGGAGAAGACCTGGGAGCTGAAGGATCGCTCGAGCCAGAGCTTCCCCGGTGATCACGCTTCGGTGTTGCTGATCTGGGCACTGTTCATGGGCGTGTTCAGCCGCACGGCTGGCCAGTTCCTGACGATCTGGGGTCTGACCTTGCTGTTCATGCTGCCGCGACTGGTGGCCGGCGCGCATTGGGGTCAGGACGATTACATCGGCGGTGTGTTGCTGGCGGTGTGGGCGTTGGGCTGGGGTTATTACACGCCGTTTGCGTATCACGCGGCGAATTTCTGGCTGAAGGTGACGGCGCCGATTTTCAATCTGCTCGGCAAACTGCCGGTTGTTTCGCGGATGAGTGTGATGCGTAGCGCCTGATATCGAGTTGTTCATGGCGGGTGCCGCGCACTTGATTCGCGAGCAAGCTCGCTCCCACATTGGAATGCAATCTTCTTGGGAGCGAGCCTGCTCGCGAAGAGGCAGTGACGCCCTACTCGCTGCTGCTGTTACCCCGAAACTTAAACAGATCCCGCCGCTGTTTTTTGCTCGGCTTGCCGTCGGTGCTCACGCCCAACGCACCCGCCTTGCGCATCGCCGCAGCCGCTTCGCGTTTTTCAACACTCACCTCGGTTTCTGCATATAGCGTCTGTGCCTCAGGCGCGCCACGACGCACGATCGACAAGGCTTCGACCCTCACCGTGCGCACTTCGAAGCCGGTGCGGATCTCGAATTCATCGCCGATGCGTGGCTCTTTGCCAGGCTTGCAGCGCTCGCCTCGACAATGCACCTTGCCACTCTCGATCGCTGCTTTGGCCAAGGCACGTGTTTTATAAAAACGCGCTGCCCATAGCCACTTATCGAGACGGACCTTGTCGTCCTCTTCGCTTTTTTGTGCCATGGAATGTCCTCATTCTGAAATATTGGTGAACTGTACTACCGTTTCTGTCGTGCCATGAATTGCAGCATCCCGGATTACAATGCATGCATTCCGGCGCCTGCTTCAGGGGCTGGTATTCCGGGCTGTAGATATCTGTCGCCTTTTACCCATTATTCTGCGTGAATACCGCAAATCCGGCCCCTGCGGGCTGATCGGTTGTCACGGTTGAGCATTTTTTTGAAGACATTTGACCATTTGACCGTTGTCGGTCTGCGCGAGTGGGTGGCGCTCCCGGATTTGGGAGTCGCGGGCCTGCGAGCAAAAATCGACACCGGTGCCAGTACCTCCAGCCTGCATGCCACCGACATCGAGCCGTTCGAACGCGACGGCGAGAAGTGGGTGCGTTTTACCGCGCACCTGGGCACGGTGGTGCAGTTGCGTCACCGGCGCTGTGAAGCGCCACTGGTGACGCGCAAAACCATTAAAAGCTCCAATGGCCATGCCCAGGAACGCTATGTGATCAGCACGACGCTGGCTCTGGGTGATCGGGTCTGGCCGATCGAGTTCACCCTCGCCTGCCGCAAGTCCATGCGCTATCGCCTGTTGCTCGGTTCCAAAGCCTTGATCGACGGCCACCTGGTGGTCAATCCGGGCATCAAATATGTACAAGACAAGCCGGTGTTCCCGGTATCTACCTCCTCAACAGGTGTTGCATGAAGATCGCTGTGCTGTCGCGTAACCCGCGTCTGTATTCCACCCGTCGTCTGGTCGAAGCCGGCACCGAGCGCGGGCATGAAATGGTCGTGATCGACACCTTGCGCGCCTACATGAACATCGCCAGCCACAAGCCGCAGATCCACTATCGCGGCAAACCGCTGGAAGGCTTTGATGCGGTGATCCCGCGGATCGGTGCGTCGGTGACGTTCTATGGCTGCGCAGTGCTGCGTCAGTTCGAAATGATGGGGGTGTTTCCGCTGAATGAATCGGTGGCCATCGCCCGTTCGCGGGACAAATTGCGTTCTCTGCAATTGCTGTCACGTCGTGGCATCGGTTTGCCGGTGACAGGTTTTGCCCACTCTCCGGATGACATCCCCGACCTGATCGACATGGTCAATGGCGCACCACTGGTGATCAAAGTGCTGGAAGGCACTCAGGGCATTGGTGTGGTGCTGTGTGAAACCGCGACCGCCGCCGAGTCGGTGATCGAAGCGTTCATGGGCCTGAAGCAGAACATCATGGTCCAGGAGTACATCAAGGAGGCCGGCGGTGCGGATATCCGCTGCTTCGTGGTTGGCGACAAGGTGATCGCGGCGATGAAGCGTCAGGCCAAACCGGGTGAATTCCGCTCCAACCTGCACCGCGGCGGCAGCGCCAGTCTGATCAAGATCACACCGGAAGAACGCATGACCGCTTTACGTGCGGCCAAGGTCATGGGCCTGGCGGTAGCGGGTGTGGATATCCTGCGCTCCAATCACGGGCCGCTGGTGATGGAAGTGAACTCATCGCCGGGGCTGGAGGGGATCGAGACCACCACCGGGAAGAATGTGGCGGGGATCATCATTGAGCATCTTGAGAAGAATGGCGGGCCGAATATGACCCGGACCAAAGGCAAAGGTTAAAAGCAAAAGATCGCAGCCTCCGGCAGCTCCCACAGGGTATGCATTCCCATGTGGAGCTGCCGGAAGCTGCGATCTTTTTCAGCGTTTAAACAGCATCCCGCGGCAACATCAAGCCCAATGGCAAACGCACTCGCGCTTCCAATCCACCCCCGGACCGGTTGCGCAACTCGACATTGCCGCCATGCATCGAAGCAATCCGCTTCACAATCGCCAGACCCAACCCCGTGCCCTTGCCGCCCCGCGCACGATCGCCTCGGGTAAACGGGTTGAAAATCGCCTCAAGCTCCGACGGATCAATCCCCGCCCCACGGTCCATCACACTCAGCACCACATACGGCGCGCTGGTGTCACCAGACACATAAGCCGCGACTTCGACGCCGCTGCCCGCATGATTCAAGGCATTGCCGATCAAGTTGTTCAGCAAGCGCTTCATCGAAACCCGACGCAACGGAAACGGCTGGATCGGCTCCAGACGCAGGCGAACCTTTTCTTCGCTCTGGTTGTACGGCGCCGCCACTTCACGCACCAGATCGCTGAGGTCCACCTCTTCCACCGACTCGTCGCGACCATCGCGAATAAACGCGAGGAACTGGTCGAGAATCGCATCCATGTCTTCGATGTCGCGCACCATGTCGTCGGTCAGGTCGTTGCGATCGCCCATCAACTCCAGCGACAGCCGCAATCGAGTCAACGGCGTGCGCAAGTCATGGGAAACCCCGGCCAGCATCAGCTCGCGCTCACGCCCGGCCTGTTCGACGTCTTCGGCCATCTGGTTGAAGGCGCGATATACCTCGGTCATTTCGCTAGGCGTGTCACTGATCGGCAGACGCACACTGCGGCCCTGGCCGAGTTGCCGGGCGGCATAGACCAGTCGTTTCAAGGGTTGGTTGAGCTGGCTGACGAAAATCCACGCCGACGCCGTCGACAGCAAACCAATCGCCAGGAACCAGCCAAGCACGTTCCAGATTTTCTGGCCGCGCAGTGGATGCGGGTACAGCGGGACTTTCAACCAGCCATCACCGAGGCTCGGCGCACGGACCCAGAGCGCCGGCGGCGAATGCATGCGTAATCGCACTTCCGTATCCGCGCCCAGCTCTGCCTGCATTTGCCGCTGGTAGATCTCGCTGTACGGCCAGTGCTGTTCGCCTTCCGGCACACCGGCACCCACCACCCGGATCAGGGTTGAGGCATCAGCGATCTTCGCGCGATTTTCTTCGTCAGCCGCCCAATAGGCGCGCAGCGTCAGAGCGACGCCGTGGCTGTATTGGCGATCCACCAGCACGTCCTCGTTCATCAACAGATAAACCAGGGTCAGCGCTTTGGAAAACAGCACGACGATAAGCACCAGCCAGAGGGTGCGGGAGAAAAAACTTTGGGGAAACCAGACGGGGGTCTTCATCAATAACCGCTACACACTTGCAGGAGCGAGCAATGCTCGCATATTGCGGATTGCGAGTCTGCGGGGATGGCCATTATGGCCAAGTCCCGACAGACCCGCTCCTACAAATCACCGATCACTTGGTGGCGGCGCCATCCGGTACGAACACGTAGCCCACGCCCCAGACAGTCTGGATATAGCGCGGTTTGGACGGATCAGGCTCGATCATCCGGCGCAGACGCGAAATCTGCACGTCGATGGAACGCTCCAGCGCATCCCACTCACGACCACGGGCCAGGTTCATCAGCTTGTCGCGGGTCAGTGGCTGACGCGCGTTCATGACCAAGGCCTTGAGCACCGCAAACTCACCGGTGGTGAGCATGTGTACTTCGTCGCCGCGTTTCAGTTCGCGGGTGGCCAGCGACAACACGTAATCACCGAAGGTGACGTTTTCGTCTTCGCTGCCCGGCGCGCCCGGTACCGGGGCGGCCTGACGACGCAGAACAGCCTTGACCCGGGCCATCAGCTCGTCCGGGTTGAACGGCTTGGCCAGATAATCGTCGGCGCCCAGTTCCAGGCCCTTGATGCGGCTCATCTCATCGCCTTTGGCGGTGAGCATGATGATCGGAATCTGGTTATTCGCTGCTCGCAGACGACGGCATGCGGTCAAGCCATCTTCGCCGGGCAGCATCAGGTCGAGGACGACCAGATTGAAGACTTCACGCGACAGCAGACGATCCATCTGCTCGGTGTTCGGTACGGTACGGGCACGATAGCCCTTGCTGACGAAAAAACGTTCCAGCAGGCTGCTCAGCCCCGGATCGTCGTCAACGATGAGAATTTTTTCGCCTTCAGCAGTTTGTGCAGTGCTGCTCATTGGATGCTCCTTTTAGCTCGGCGCGCATTATGGCGTAGCTGCCGTTATACGCACCGTGTGCATTGTTAGCAGATTTTTCCTTCACTGCCAGAAAACCGGGGTTTATGCCTACAGACTGCAACGCCCCCGAATGACAGAACGCTGGTTATAATGCGCGGCGTTTTGTGCCAGGCAACGTCTGAATCGTTACCGCAAGTGGCCGGTATTTTTTCCAGGCCAGCGCAGTAATTGTTCGATTTCACGGGTCAATGGGCTGCCTTTTGACCCAGGCAGCGGCCATCTTCATGCCGCTCAACCAGACTCCGGGCCTTTATTTCCGTGCCTGCGAGCCTGCTTTCACAATATGTCAGGTGGTTTTATGGACAGCATCAACAGCCGCATCGCCGAGGAACTCGGCGTACGCCCACAACAGGTCGAAGCGGCCGTCGCGCTACTCGATGAAGGCTCTACCGTTCCCTTCATCGCCCGTTACCGGAAAGAAGTCACCGGCAGCCTCGATGACACCCAGTTGCGTCATCTGGAAGAGCGCCTGCGCTACCTGCGAGAACTCGACGAACGGCGCATCAGCATCCTCGCCAGCATCGAAGAGCAAGGCAAACTCACCCCTGCTCTTGAGCGCGACATCAAGCTCGCCGACACCAAGACCCGCCTCGAAGACTTGTACCTGCCGTACAAGCAGAAGCGCCGCACCAAGGGCCAGATCGCCCTGGAAGCCGGCCTCGGCGACTTGGCCGACGGCCTGTTCAACGACCCGAACCTGGCCCCGGAAAGCGAAGCCGCACGCTTTGTCGACGCCGAAAAAGGTGTGGCCGATGTGAAGGCTGCGCTGGAAGGCGCCAAATACATCCTGATGGAACGCTTCGCCGAAGACGCCAGCCTGCTGGAAAAACTGCGTAACTATCTCAAGCAGGAAGCGACCCTCAGTGCCCGCGTGATTGCCGGCAAGGAAGAGGAAGGCGCGAAGTTCCGCGACTACTTCGAACACGACGAGCCACTGAAAAGCATGCCATCGCACCGCGCACTGGCGATTTTCCGTGGCCGCAACGAAGGCATTCTCAGCTCCGCGCTGAAAGTCGGCGACGAACTGCCGGGCACCATGCACCCGTGCGAAGGCATGATCGGCCAGCAATTCGGTATCCAGAACCAGAACCGTCAGGCCGACAAATGGCTGGGTGAAGTGGTGCGCTGGACCTGGAAGGTCAAGCTCTACACCCACCTGGAAACCGACCTGCTGGGCGAGTTGCGCGACGGCGCCGAAACCGAGGCAATCAACGTGTTCGCCCACAACCTGCACGACCTGCTGCTGGCCGCGCCGGCCGGCCCGCGCACAACGCTGGGTCTCGACCCGGGCCTGCGCACCGGTTGCAAGGTAGCGGTGGTCGATTCGACCGGCAAACTGCTGGATCACGCCACGGTTTACCCGCACGTGCCGCACAACAAATGGGATCAGACCATCGCCATTCTGGCGGCCCTGTGCGCCAAGCACTCGGTTGACCTGATCGCCATCGGCAACGGCACCGCCAGCCGCGAAACCGACAAACTGGCGATCGAGCTGATCAAAAAATATCCAGCCATGAAGATGACCAAGGTCATGGTCTCCGAGGCCGGCGCATCGGTGTACTCGGCGTCGGAACTGGCAGCCAAGGAGTTCCCGGATCTGGACGTGTCGATCCGTGGCGCGGTGTCGATTGCCCGTCGCTTGCAGGATCCACTGGCCGAGCTGGTGAAGATCGACCCGAAATCCATCGGTGTCGGCCAGTACCAGCACGACGTGTCCCAACTGAAACTGGCACGTGGTCTGGACGCTGTGGTCGAGGACTGCGTGAACGCCGTCGGCGTCGACGTGAACACTGCCTCCGTGGCCCTGCTGGCGCGGATCTCCGGCCTCAACGCAACACTGGCGCAGAACATCGTGGCGCACCGCGACGAGCACGGCGCGTTCAAAACCCGCGCAGCGCTGAAGAAAGTCGCGCGTCTGGGCGAAAAAACCTTCGAACAGGCCGCCGGTTTCTTGCGCGTGATGAACGGCGACAACCCGCTGGATTCCTCGGCGGTTCACCCGGAAGCCTATCCACTGGTGCAGCGCATTGCCGCTGAAACCGACCGTGACATTCGATCGCTGATCGGCGATGCCGGTTTCCTAAAGCGCCTGGACCCGAAGAAGTTCACCGACGAGACCTTCGGTCTGCCGACCGTGACCGACATCCTCCAGGAGCTGGAAAAACCGGGCCGCGACCCGCGTCCGGAATTCAAGACTGCCGAGTTCCAGGAAGGCGTCGAAGACCTCAAAGACCTGCAACTGGGGATGATCCTCGAGGGTGTCGTGACCAACGTGACCGCGTTCGGCGCATTCGTCGACATCGGCGTGCATCAGGATGGTCTTGTGCACATCTCGGCACTGTCGGAGAAGTTCATCAAAGATCCGCGCGAAGCGGTGAAGGCCGGTGACGTGGTGAAAGTGAAGGTCATGGAAGTCGATATTCCGCGCAAACGCGTCGGCCTGTCGATGCGCATGGGCGACACCCCGGGCGAGAAGATCGATGGCGCCCGTGGCTCGCGTCCGGGCTCGGCACAACGCCAGCCTTCGAACAACGCGCCACGCAAGGAAACCGCCACCGCCGCGCCAGTGAACAACGCGATGGCGTCGCTGTTCGCCAACGCCAAGCAGTTGAAGAAACGCTGATGGAGATTCCGGCCGGGCTCGTCGAGAGCGCGTTTTTCAAGCTGTTGGGCTGCCGCCTGCACAGCCTGGAAACCGGGGTGGCGCAAGTCGCCCTGGGGCTGGAACCCGAACTGCGCAACCGCGGCGGCAAATTGCATGGCGGCGCGCTGTTCAGTCTGGTCGATATCGCCATGGGGCTGGCCTGTTCCAGCACCCACGGTTTCGATCAGCAGAGCGCGACCATCGAGTGCAAGATCAACTACATCCGCGCCGTTTCCGACGGTGAGGTGCTGTGCACGGCGCGGGTGATCCACCCGGGTCGCCGCACGTTGGTGGTCGAAGCCGATGTGATGCAGGGCGACAAACTGGTCGCAAAAGCGCAAGGCACGTTCGCTGTCCTGTAGCTTGTGGCCATCAATTTGAGTTAATTTCGGCGCTGCGTCTGCGGCGTCGAACTTTTCCGCGTGCGTAATAGCCAGATTCAAGGAGTGAAGTTGGCAATCGGCACGGGCCTTTATGGCTCAAAAACCAGGCGAAAACGCCAGTTTCAACTTCACCCTTGTAGACCGTCCTGCCCACCCCCATATTGGGGCGACTGACGCGTGAAGGAATCCAAATTGAGCGAACTTCTCAACCGCCGCCTGGCTCTGCTCGGTGAGCGCGCCAACCTCTCTCTGCTCGAACAGTGCCTCCACGGTATCGAACGTGAATGCCTGCGCGTGACCAGCGAAGGTCGACTGGCGCAAACGCCGCACCCGGAAGCATTGGGTTCCGCGCTGACCAACGAACAAATCACCACCGACTATTCCGAGTCGCTGCTGGAATTCATCACGCCTGCCCTGCCCGACCCGGCGGACACGCTGGCGAGCCTGGACAAGATTCATCGTTTTGCCTACAGCAAACTCGGCAGCGAGTACCTGTGGAGCCCATCGATGCCGTGCCCGTTGCCGGCCGAGGAAGACATCCCGATCGCCTACTACGGCACGTCCAACATCGGTCAGCTCAAGTACGTCTACCGCAAAGGCCTGGCCCTGCGTTACGGCAAGACCATGCAGTGCATCGCCGGGATTCACTACAACTTTTCCCTGCCGGAAAAACTCTGGCCGCTGCTGAAAGAAGCCGAGGGTTTCGTCGGCACCGACCGGGATTTCCAGTCGTCGTCCTATATCGCACTGATCCGCAACTTCCGTCGCTACAGCTGGCTGCTGATGTACCTGTTCGGTGCTTCGCCGGCGCTGGATGCCGGTTTCCTGCGCGGTCGTTCGCATCAACTGGAACAACTGGACCCGGACACCCTGTATCTGCCCTACGCCACCAGCCTGCGCATGAGCGACCTCGGTTACCAGAGCAACGCCCAGGCCGGCCTGACGCCGTGCTACAACGATCTGGCGAGCTACACCGACAGCTTGCGCAAAGCCGTGGCCACCCCGTACCCGCCGTACGTTGAGGTCGGCACGCATCAGGATGGCGAGTGGGTTCAGCTGAACACCAACATCCTGCAGATCGAAAACGAGTACTACTCCAACATCCGCCCGAAACGCGTGACGTACACCGGCGAGCGGCCTATTCAGGCGCTCGTGGCCCGTGGCATTCAGTACGTTGAAGTACGTTGCCTGGACATCAACCCGTTCCTGCCAATGGGCATCGACCTCACCGAGTCGCGCTTCCTCGATGCGTTCCTGCTGTATTGCGCGTTGAACGACAGCCCCCTGCTGACCAACAACTCCTGCGGCAACGCCACGTCGAACTTCCTCAGCGTGGTCAAGGAAGGTCGCCGTCTGGGCCTGCAATTGCAGCGCGACGGTCAGCCGGTCGAGCTGAAGGTTTGGGCGGCCGAGCTGTTGGAACAGATTGCGCCGCTGGCGGCGCTGCTGGATCAGAGCCATGGCGGCGATGCGCACAGCAAGGCGCTGGATACGCAGCTGGCCAAGGTCAAAGACCCGTCGCTGACACCGTCGGCGCAAGTGCTGGCAGCAATGGCTGAACACAAGGAAAGCTTCGCGCAGTTCTCCCTGCGTCAGAGCCAGGCGCATGCGGAGTTCTTCCGCAGCGAGCCTTTGAAGCCCGAAGAACAGGCGAAATTTGAGGAGGTGGCGCGTTCTTCTCTGGCGGCGCAGGCTGAGCTGGAGCAGAACGAAGTGGGCGATTTTGATGTGTTTGTCGGGTCGTATCAGGCGAGCATTCTCGCAATCAGCAACTAAGCGTCGCCTTGGATCGTTCCCACGCAGAGCGTGGGAACGATCAATATCCGCCGAGCCTTAGATTTTTCCGCTCATAAGCTCATTCTAAAAAGTTATTTATTTTTGGATTCTTAGATCATTTAGTCTCCTATCTCGCCGACGCTCGGTCGCCTGATATGGAGCTCTTCAATGAAACTGAATTTCCCGCTTCGCCTGCTGGCCGTGGCCTCTCTGGCTGCCGCGAGCTTCCTGGCGCAGGCTGCCGACCTCACTGTCGCTTACCAGACCACCGTTGACCCGGCGAAAGTCGCCCAGGCTGACGGCGCTTATGAGAAAGCCACCAAAGCCGACATCAGCTGGCGCAAATTCGACAACGGTGCCGACATCATCGCGGCCATTGCCTCCGGTGACGTGCAGATCGGTTACCTCGGTTCGAGCCCGCTGACGGCGGCGATCACCCGCAAAGTCCCGGTGGAAACGTTCCTCATCGCCACCCAGATCGGCGCCGCCGAAGCGCTGGTTGCCCGCGACGGTTCCGGCATCAAGA
This sequence comes from Pseudomonas sp. N40(2020), assembly GCF_014472415.1. Taxonomy (GTDB): domain Bacteria; phylum Pseudomonadota; class Gammaproteobacteria; order Pseudomonadales; family Pseudomonadaceae; genus Aquipseudomonas. The sequence continues at coordinate 69,070 of NZ_JACSZV010000023.1, read as the reverse complement.
CCCCGCAAGATCTGATCGGCAAGAAAATCGCCGTGCCATTTGTGTCCACCGGTCACTACAGCCTGCTCGCCGCACTGAAGCACTGGAACATCGATCCGTCGAAAGTCACCGTGCTCAACCTCGCCCCGCCAGCGATCATCGCGGCGTGGAAACGCGGTGATATCGACGCCACTTACGTGTGGGACCCAGCTCTGGGCGTGGCCAAGGAAAACGGCAAAGTACTGATCACTTCTGGTGAACTGGCCAAGTACGGCGCGCCGACTTTCGATGCGTGGATCGTGCGTAAAGATTTCGCCGAGAAGCACCCGGAAATCGTCACCGCGTTCGCCAAAGTCACCCTCGACGCTTACGCCGATTACCGTAAAGACCCGAAAGCCTGGCTCGCCAATCAATCCAACGTCGACAAACTGGTGAAGCTCTCCGGCGCCAAGGCCAGCGACATTCCATTGCTGCTGCAAGGCAACGTCTACCCACTGGCGGCGGATCAGGTCAGCGACCTCGGCGCGCCGACCACCAAAGCCATCACCGACACCGCAGCGTTCCTCAAAGAACAGGGCAAGGTCGAAGCCGTTCTGCCGGACTACGCGCCGTACGTCAGCGCCAAATACATCACCAACTGATCGGGAGTTAACAGTGATGGCCTTGCTACAGCTGGAGCGCATCAGCGCACAGTACCCGGGCAGCCCGGAACCGGTGCTGGCGGATATCTCTCTGACCCTGGGGCCTCAGCAATTGCTGGTGGCCCTCGGCCCTTCCGGCAGTGGCAAGACTTCGCTGTTGAACCTGATTGCCGGTTTCGTCGAACCGAGTGCCGGGCGCATCACCCTCGACGGCGTGCCGGTCAAAGGCCCGAGCGCCGAACGCGGCGTGGTGTTCCAGGACGACGCCCTGTTGCCTTGGCAGGATGTGTTGGCCAACGTGGCTTTCGGTCTTGAACTGGCCGGTGTCGCCAAGCACAAACGCGAACAGCGCGCCCGCGAGATGCTCGCGCTGGTCGATCTCTCAGGTTTCGAGAACCGCCGCGTCTGGCAGCTTTCCGGCGGCCAGAAACAACGCGTCGGCCTCGCCCGCGCCCTCGCTGCCGACCCGCGCGTGTTGCTGATGGACGAACCCTTCGGCGCCCTCGACGCCTTCACCCGCGAACAGATGCAGGAGCTGTTGCTGCAAGTCTGGCAACGTACCGCCAAACCGGTTTTCCTGATTACCCACGACATTGAAGAAGCGGTTTTCCTCGCCACTGATTTGATTCTGCTCGCGCCGAATCCGGGGCAGATCGTCGAGCGTCTGCACCTGGATTTCGGCCAGCGTTACGCCGCCGGTGAGTCTGCCCGCGCGATCAAGTCCGACCCGCGTTTTATCGAAACCCGCGAACACGTGCTCAGCAAAGTGTTTTCGCAACGCAGCGCCGTTCAACGGCAGGAGCGCGCATGAGCAGTTACGACGTTTCCGCCCCTGCGGTGAAAAGCTCTTCGGTGGCAATCCCGGTGCGCCGCCGCCTCAGCACGCGCTGGATCAGCCTGCTGACCTTGTTCGCCTTGCTGGTGATCTGGTGGGCGGTGACCGCCACTGGATTGATTGAGCCGCTGTTCCTGCCGCCGCCCTCCGCCGTGCTGCAAAAAGGCTGGTTGCTGGCGACTGCGGGTTATATGGACTCGACCCTGTGGCAGCACTTGGGCGCGAGCCTGAGTCGTATCGGCCTGGGCTTGGGTTTTGCGATTCTCACCGCCGTGCCGGTGGGCATCGCCATCGGCGCTAATCGCATCGCCCGTGGCGTGCTCGATCCGCTGATCGAGTTCTACCGCCCTATCCCACCGCTCGCCTATCTGCCGCTGATCGTGATCTGGTGCGGCATCGGTGAGTTGTCGAAAGTGCTGCTGATCTACCTGGCGATTTTCGCCCCGATTGCGATTGCCACCGCGACCGGCGTACGCACCGTCGACCCGGCGAAATTGCGCGCCGCGCAGTCGCTCGGCGCCACCCGCGCGCAGCTGATTCGTCATGTGATTTTGCCGAGCGCACTGCCGGACATTCTTACCGGTGTGCGCATTGGTCTGGGCGTCGGTTGGTCAACGCTGGTGGCTGCCGAACTGATCGCGGCCACCAGCGGCTTGGGCTTCATGGTGCAATCGGCCGCGCAATTTCTGGTCACCGATGTGGTTGTGCTGGGGATTCTGGTCATCGCCCTGATCGCCTTCGCCATGGAAATGGGCCTGCGCGCCCTGCAACGCAAACTGGTGCCATGGCACGGCCAGGCGCACTGATTGTTCAGTATTGACTACCCCGACACATCGGGGCCCCGAAATTGAAGAGAACCACCATGAGCAGCCTGAATATCACCCCGTTAAGCTCGGCCCTCGGCGCACAGATCAGCGGCGTCGACATCAGCCAGCCGTTGAGCCTGGAACACCGCGACGACATCGAGCAGGCGTTGCTCAAGTACCAGGTGCTGTTCTTCCGCAATCAGCCGATCGAGCCGTCGCAACAGGCGCGCTTCGCTCATTATTTCGGCGATCTGCACATTCACCCGATCTACCCGAACGTGCCGGAACAACCGGAAGTGCTGATTCTGGATACCGCCGTCACCGACGTGCGCGACAACGCGATCTGGCACACGGACGTGACCTTCCTGCCGACGCCGGCGATGGGCGCGGTGCTCAGCGCCAAGTTGCTGCCGGAGTTTGGCGGCGACACATTGTGGGCCAGTGGGATTGCCGCGTATGAGGCGTTGTCGGCGCCGTTGAAGGCTTTGCTTGAAGGCCTGACCGCCACCCACGATTTCACTCGCTCGTTTCCGCTGGAGCGTTACGGCAACACACCTGAAGCGCTGGCACAGTGGGAAGAGGCACGGCGCAAGAATCCGCCGTTGTCGCACCCGGTGATTCGCACGCACCCGATGAGCGGGCGGCGTTCATTGTTCGTCAACGAAGGCTTTACGTCGAAGATCAATGAGCTGTCGGAGACCGAGAGCGAGGCGATTTTGAAGTTCCTGTTTGCCCATGCGACGCGGCCGGAGTTCACCATTCGCTGGCGCTGGCAGAAGGACGATATTGCGTTCTGGGACAACCGCGTGACGCAGCATTACGCGGTGGATGATTACCGCCCGGCGCGGCGGGTGATGCAGCGGGCTACGGTGTTGGGGGATGTGCCGTTTTTTCGCTGAGCCCTAAACAGCAAAAGCCCCTCACCCTAACCCTCTCCCAGAGGGAGAGGGGACTGACCGAGTAGTTTTGTCGCTATACATCGACCTGATATACCGAGTCGAACTCAGGCTTAAAAAGCATTAAGATCGGCTCCCTTTCCCCCCTCGCCCCCCCTGGGGGAGAGGGCTGGGGTGAGGGGGTAGGATCCGAATGACACACCCCGCTCGTGATCACTCCGCTGTCGAAGGCTTCTCCCAAAGATTGATCCCACCCTCCTGGGCAAACCCGTCAATCTCCGCCAATTCCTCAGCACTGAAGCTCAAATTCTTCAACGCACCGACGTTCTCGATAATCTGCTCCGGCCGGCTCGCGCCGATCAGGGCCGAGGTCACGCGCGGATCACGCAGCGTCCACGCCAGCGCCAGTTGCGCCAGGCTCTGGCCGCGACGTTTGGCGATCTCGTTCAACGCGCGCACGTGGGCGATGTTGGCATCGGACAAGTGCGAAGCCTGCAACGAACCACCGCCCGGACGATTGACCCGCGCATCCGCCGGCACGCCGTTGAGGTATTTGTCGGTCAGCAGACCTTGCGCCAATGGCGTGAAGGCGATGACGCCGGTGCCGAGTTCATCGGTGGTATCGAGCAGATCCTTTTCCACCCAACGATTGAGCAGGTTGTACGCCGGTTGGTGAATCAGCAGCGGCACTTTCCATTCTTTGAGCAGCGCGGCGATCTCGCGGGTTTTCACCCCGGAATACGAGGAGATGCCGATGTACAACGCCTTGCCCTGCTGCACCGCCGTGGCGAGGGCGCTGGCGGTTTCTTCCAGCGGAGTGTCCGGGTCGAAGCGGTGCGAATAGAAGATATCCACATAGTCCAGACCGAGGCGTTGCAGGCTCTGGTCGAGGCTGGCCAGCACGTATTTGCGCGAGCCGCCGCCCTGGCCGTAAGGGCCGGGCCACATGTCCCAACCGGCCTTGCTCGAGATGATCAGTTCGTCGCGATATTGCTTGAAGTCTTCGCGCAGCAGGCGACCGAAGTTGATTTCGGCACTGCCGTACGGCGGGCCGTAGTTGTTGGCCAGGTCGAAGTGGTTGATCCCCAGGTCGAACGCGGTGCGCAGCAAGGCGCGCTGGGTCTCGATCGGCGTGCTGTCGCCGAAGTTATGCCACAGCCCCAACGACAGCGCCGGCAGCACCAGACCGCTGCGGCCGACGCGGCGGTAAGGGATGGAGTCATAGCGGTTTTCGGCAGCGGTGTAAGTCATCGAATCCTCTCTTGTCTGTTTTGAAATGGGTGTCGACTGCTTCGCGAGCCTGCTCGCAAGGGTGTTACACAAATCTATTGCCGGGTCGGACAAGGCCTAGATTCTGGCGCAACGTCCGGCCCTCGTACTCAGTTCTGAACAGACCACGCCGTTGCAGTTCCGGCACCACGCCATTGGCGAAGTCTTCGAGCCCGCCAGGCAGATGCGGTACCAGCACATTGAAACCGTCCGCCGCGCCCTGTTCGAACCATTCCTGCAAACGGTCGGTGATCTGTTCAGGCGTGCCCACCACACTGTAATGCCCTCGCCCACCGGCAATCTTGCGGCCCAGTTCAACGAGCGTCAGGTTCTCCCGGCCTGCCAGTTCGGTCAGCAGTTTTTGCCGACTCTGCTGACCACTGTCGGTCAGCGGCAGCTCCGGCAGCGGCCCGTCCAGCGGGTACTTCGACAAATCGAAGTTGCCCAGCATACGCCCAAGCAAGGCGACGCCAACTGCGGGTTCGACTAATTGCTGAAACGTTTCACATTTTTCCTGCGCTTCGGCTTCCGTCTGCCCGACAACCACGAAAACCCCGGGCATGATTTTCAGCGAATCCGCGCTGCGTCCGTACTTGCTCAAGCGTCCCTTGAGATCGCTGTAAAACGCCTGAGCGCTGGCCAGTGAAGTTTGCGCGGTGAATACCACCTCAGCGGTTTGCGCCGCCAGTTCGCGGCCGGTCTCGGATGAACCGGCCTGGACAATCACCGGTTGTCCCTGCGGCGAACGCGCGACATTCAGCGGACCTTTGACCCGAAAGTGTTCACCGACATGATCCAGCACATGCAGTTTGCTCGGGTCGTAATACGCGCCACTGGCCTTGTCGCGGTGAAAGGCGTCGTCCGCCCAACTGTCCCAGAGCCCGGTGACGACCTGATGAAACTCGCGGGCACGGCTGTAGCGTTCGGCATGACCTATGTGTTCATCACGGCCGAAATTCAATGCTTCGGCGGCGTTGTCGGAGGTCACCAGATTCCACCCCGCGCGACCGCCGGACAAATGATCGAGAGAAGCGAATTTACGCGCGACGTGATACGGCTCGTTGTAACTGGTGGTGGCGGTGGCGATCAGGCCGATGTGCTCGGTCACGGCACTGAGAGCCGAGAGCAAGGTCAGCGGTTCGAAGTGATCAGACCTTGCCATGCGGCTGGCAATGTCCTGGGTCGGCGCAGCGACGCTGTCAGCAACGAACAGCGCATCGAACTTCGCCGCCTCGGCAATCTGCGCGAGCCGTTTGTAATGGGCGAAATCCAGCCCGGCGTTGGCCGGCACTTCCGGATGACGCCACGCGGCGACGTGGTGCCCAGTGGCCATGAGAAATGCGCCGAGTTTCAGCTGTCTGCTCATTTTTAGAAGTCCTTACGCAGTTGCACGCCGAAGTAGCGTTCGTCATCCCGTGGCACGGCGCGATAGATGTAGTTGCCGCCGCTGGCCAGCAGTGGCGAATAGGACTTGTCGGTGAGGTTCTTGCCCAGCAAGGCCACGCGCCAGCCGTTGCTGTAATCGGCCAGGGCGACGCTGGCGTTCCAGAGGCCGTAGGCGCCTTGCTTGGTGTCGGCGTTCTGGCTGATGTCGTACTGCACTTCGCTCTGCCAGCTGTAGTCAGTGCCGAGTTCGATATCCAGGCCGTTGTCGAGCGGGATGGTGTAGTCGGCGCGCAGGTAGCTTTTCCAGTCCGGGCTGAACGGCAGCGGTTTGCCGTTGACGTTGCACGACGCCGCCGCGCCGGCCGGGCAGGCGAATTCGTCGATGCGTGCGCGGGTGTAGGCCAGTGCGCCGGAGAATTTCAATTGCTGGCTCGCCTGCAAGGCGTAATCGAGTTCGACGCCTTCTGTGCTGACGCTGCCGGCGTTGATCAGGCGGGTCACCACTTGCCCGGCGACGGTGTCGAAAAAATTGGCCTGGTAGTTGTCGTAGTCGCTGTGGAAAACCGCGAGGTTGGTGGTCAGGCGATTGTTCCACGACGTGGCTTTGATCCCCGCCTCCCAAGTGTTGGAGGTTTCCGGTTTCAGCGCTTCGGTGTCGCGCGGCTGCATGTTGAAGAACACGTTGTAGGCCGGGCCTTTGTAGCCGCGCGAGTAGGTCAGATACGTGGTGACCGCGTCGCTCAAGTCGTACTGCACGCCGAGTCGACCGGACCAGCCGTCCTCGTCCACCGAGCCGGAACTGCTGGTCGCCGGTTGAATGCCGCTGACGGTGGTCGCCGAGGTGGAGACGCGGCGGTGATCGTATTCCAGATCATCGTGGGTGTAGCGCAGGCCGGCGATACCGCGAAAGTCCGGGGTGAAGTTCAACGTCGCTTCACCGAATGCCGCGTAGCTGTCGCTGGTGGTGCTGTAGTCGGCAACGCCTCGGTCGGTGCGCGTGGTGGTGGTCAGTGTGCGCTGATAGGTTTCGTCGTCTTTGCCGTGCATGTAAAACAGGCCGCCGACGTATTCGAGGAATTCGCCTTTCGGCGAGGCCAGGCGCAGCTCCTGGGAGTATTGGTCGAAGGCCAGATCGCCCTTGTCCGCTGTGCCGGGGAACGCTGCCGTCACCGTGCCGAGTCGATCGCCATCCTGATACTGAGTGTTATCCCAGCCACGCCATGCGGTAATCGACGTCAGGGTGTAATCGCCCAGTTGCCAGTCGAGCTGGCCGGACAAACCTTTGTTGGTGTCCTCGACGTGGCTGCGGGTGTCGGTGTTGATGTCGCGGTTGTGGCTGGTCGCATTGACCGGGCTCAGCGCATTGGCAAAAGCCGGGGTCAGCGATTTGCTCACCACGCCATTCGGGCCGTCATCGTGCGACTGCATGTAATCGGCGATCAGGGTGAAGGTGAGGTCATCGTTAGGGATGAATTCGAGTTTGCCGCGCACGCCGCGATGGTTGTAGCCGTTAACCTCCTGACCGTTGTATTGGTTGTCGACGTTGCCGTCGTAGCTGCCGAACAAGGTGCTGATCGAGCCCTTGAGCGTGTCCGGAATCAGGCTGCCGCCAATGCCGAAGCGGGTGCGGCTCTCATTGCCGCTGTAGTACGACTGATCGATGTAGCCGTGGGTCTCGGTGGTCGGCGCCTTGCTGGTGATGTTGAGCACACCGGCCGAGGCGTTCTTGCCGAACAGCGTGCCTTGCGGGCCGCGCAGGACTTCGACGCGCTCCAGATCCAGCAGGTCGAGCGTGGACTGGCCGGGACGTGCATACACCACGCCGTCGATCACCGTGGCCACGGTCGGCTCGACGCCGGGCGAGGTGGAAATCGTGCCGACGCCCCGCACGAACAGTGAGGTGTCCTTGTTCGATGCACCGGTACGGAAATTCAGCGACGGCACTTGCTGGACGATGCTCGCCACGCCGTTGCGGTTGTCGCGTTCAAGCTGTTCGCCGTCGATCACCGACACTGCCACCGGCACCTTTTGCAGCGATTCTTCGCGGCGGGTGGCGGTGACCGTCACGGACTTGAGTGTCGGCTCCTGACCAGTGCTCTCAGCCGCGAAAGCATCGGCCAGCGGCAACGCCGCCAGCCCCGTGAACAGCCAGCCCGCAGCGCGAATCGATTGCGCCAGTTTGTGTGTCGCCCCAGGAATGTTGTGCATGTTTGCCCGCTCGAAAATGGCCCTGAACCGCTGCCGTTCTGCGACGACGGCGCCTGTATCGGTGTCTTGGGCATTCGCTCGAGCGAGTAGCAGACATTGCGCTTTGTTAGCGCTAACATCGCCAGTATTGGCAATCCTGGCATAGAGCGTCCAATACTGAAAAATTACTTTTATATGCGTTTTGGTTTTTAAGAAGGATCGCGCCATGAACGAAGAAAAGCCCCGCAAACGCCGTGGCGCCGGACGCGTGACCCTGAGTGCGGTTGCGCGAGAGGCTGGCGTTTCAGCGATCACCGTATCGCGTTACTTCAATCAGCCGGAGCAAGTCTCGCCGGAGCGCCGCGAGCGGATTGCTGCGGTGGTGGCCGAGTTGGGTTATGTGCCGAATCTGGTGGCCGGTGGTTTGGCTTCAGCGCGAGGGAAAATCGTTGGCATGGTGATTCCGAACATCTCCGGGCCGATCTTCGCCAACACCATTCAGGGCTTCAGCGATACGCTTAGCCGTCACGGTTATCAGTTGCTGCTGGCGTCGAGTTACTTCAGCACCGAACTGGAAGAAAACGCCGTGCGAGCGTTTCTTGGCTGGTCGCCGGGAGCACTGGTTTTGACCAGTCATTTCCACAGTGCCGGCACGGAAAAGATGATCGCCGAGGCGGAGATTCCGGTGATTGAAACCTGGGATTACCAGCCGGAACGCCAGCCGATGCAGATCGGTTTTTCGCATTTTGAAGTGGGTGTCAGCGCCGCTCGATATCTGTACGACAAAGGTTATCGACGTATCGCTTTCGTACAGAACAGCGCACCCGGCGACCTCAGTGCACTGGAACGCCGCGACGGTTATGCCGCGACTGTGCGCGAGTTCGGACTGCAACCATGGGTGTTCGCTCCGGACGCTGATCGCGCGCCGTTCGAAGCCGGCAAACAGGCAATGGAAGCCTTGATGAACGCCCATTCACGCCCCGACGCAATCATCTTCGCCAACGACAACCTCGCCGCCGGCGGCCTGCTGGCGGGCCAACGTGCCGGCATTAAAATCCCCGAAGACTGCGCCATTCTCGGCTTCGGTGATTACCCATTTGCCGAGATGCTATTGCCGAGTCTGAGCACCATCAAACCGCCGGCGCTGGAGATCGGTGTACTGGCGGCAACGCGCGTGCTGGAAAGCCTCGGCGTGTTGCCGAGCGACGATGTGCAACGCCTGAATCTGCTGCAGTGCAAAGTCATCGAGCGCGAAAGCACCTGATCGGTGGGAGCGCCGTCAGGTAGACAATTCGCGCAAGGCAGCCGCAGCCAGAAATCCGGAGCGGGAACTGTAGCGCTGATCGCGCCGTACCGTCTGGTCAATACGCTCCAGCAGTTGCTCTGGCAGCGTGGCGTTGAAGCGCACCGACTTGCCGAAATAAGGCGTGATATCAAAGTCGACCACACCCCAGATGCCGCCAGCGTAATCCGGGTTATCGATATGAACATCGATTTCCCGCACTTGCGGCAAAGGCGCGCCATCAGCAACCAATCCCTCGTAATGCAGGGCCAGTGCCTCCTGGGTGTTTTCAAACGCTTCGGCTACCGTAACGCCTGCGGAGAAGCACCCCGGTACATCCGGGACAATCACTCCGTAGTCCGAGTCGGCATCCTTGTGCAGAACGACCGGGAATTTCATGTGGCTGAATCCTTCCTCTGACAGGTCCTCAAAAGGACTTTCGTTTCCAGTCACGGGCTTCATTTCAGGCCCGCCTGTTTCAATATGCTATTGATCGTACCCTTCGGAAGATCCGAATCCGGATGCTTGATCGTCACCCTCCCTGGCTTGTGCGGATGCTTGTATTGATGGTGGCTGCCTTTCACCGCAACCAGATACCAACCATCCTCTTCGATCATCCTGATCATTTCCCGACTACGCATATCCTTCGCCCTGTTCGCCAGCAATGACTGCTGAGTTTACGACTGGCAAAGAATTTTCAATACACACCATACACACTAAGAAAATATTAGTGCATTGTGCAGTCGTGCACTTTTTCACCGATCAGCGGCTAGCCCGCGTCAGCAAACACTTCCCCCAACCAATCCACAAACACCCGAACTCGTGGCGACATGTGTCGGTTGTGCGGGTACAGCACAGATACCGGCATCGGAGGGGGTGGCGTGTCGATGAGGATTTCCTGCACCACTCCCTGAGTAATCAGCGTTTCCATCCGGTAATGCGGGCACTGGATCAGGCCTAGCCCGGCGATGGCTGAGGCGGCGTAGATTTCGGCGCCGAACACCGACAGCGCGCCGTCGATGGCGACTTCCTGCAGTTCGCCGTCGACCATGAATTCGAAGGGAAACAACTTGGCCGTGGTGCGCGAGACGTAGTTCACCGCGCGATGGTTTTTCAATTCAGAGAGGTTCTTCGGCTCGCCGTATTGACGCAGGTAAGCCGGGCTGGCGCAGGTGATCTGGCGCAGGTTGGCGACTCGCTTGCCGATCAGGTTGGAGTCGCCAAGCGTCCCGGCGCGCAGTACACAATCGACGCCTTCGGCGATCAGATCGACGAAGCGGTCGGCCTCGCTGATCGACAGTTCGATGTCGGGATAACGCTCCATGAATTGCGGCAGCGCCGGGATCACAAAATGCTTGGCCAGCGTCCCGTGCAGATCCACCCGCAGCCGTCCTTTTGGCGCCACGCCGCGAAACGCCAATTCGGCCTCCTCCAGTTCCGCGAGCAATTGCACACAGCGTTGGTAGTAAGCCTCGCCGTCCAGTGTCGGCCGCACTTTGCGCGTGCTGCGCTCCAGCAAGCGAGTGCCAAGCCAGGCTTCGAATTGATTGAGGGTATGAGTCAGTGTCGCCCGTGGCAGGTTCAGGTCATCGGCCGCCAGGGTGAAGCTGCTGCGCTCGTATATGCGCACGAACACCTTCATTGCTTTGACTTGATCCACGGCGCTTTCCCCGGCTTTTTATTGTTGGCGATTTTTGAACAGTCAAGGCAACTCTCGCGCATTTATCGGCGTGAGTAAACATGTGAAATTGGCTCCACACCCAATCAACACCTGCACAAGGATCATCGCCATGACTCAGCAAACTTCGAAAGTCGCCCTCGTAACCGGTGCTTCTCGCGGCATCGGCGCCGTGATTGCCAAGCAACTGGCCAGCGAAGGATTCGCTGTCGCCATCAACTATGCGAGCAGCGCCAGTGAAGCCTCGAAACTGGTGGTGGAGTTGCGCCAGGCCGGGCATCAGGCCATGGCGGTCAAGGCCGATGTCGCCAATGCCGGCGACGTGCAGCGCATGTTCGATGAGACCGAGGCGCAACTGGGCAAGATCGATGTACTGGTGAACAACGCCGGCATCCTCAAGGTGTTGCCCTTGGCGCAACACAGCGACGAACTGTTCGAGCAGAACTTCAACATCCACGCTCGCGGCACTTTCAATACCCTGCGCGAAGCAGCGACACGCTTGAACAGTGGCGGGCGGATCATCAATTTCTCCAGCAGCACCGTCGGCATGAACCTGCCGGGTTACGCGGTGTACATCGCCAGCAAAGCAGCGGTGGAGTCGCTGACCCAGGTGTTCGCCAAGGAAATGCGCGGACGCAACATCACCGTCAATGCCGTGGCACCGGGCCCGGTCGCTACTGAGTTGTTTCTGCACGGCAAGAGTGAAGAGCAGATTCAGACCTTCGCCAAGATGCCTCCGCTGGAACGCCTGGCTCAGCCAGAAGACATTTCCCGCGTCATGTCCTTCCTGGTCGGCCCGGATTCGGCTTGGGTCAACGGGCAAGTCCTGCGCGTCAACGGCGGCCTCGTCTGAGCGGCCTCACCCGGGCAAAGGAGAAGAAAATCATGTGTCATCCAGCCAATACCGCCCGCACCGGGCAATCGAAACTGATGTTTACGCTGTTCACCGCGGTGGCTGCCGCCACTGCTGCACTGGCGGCCGGTTCCAGCCTGTTGCTGACCCTGCCAGTCTGGGCGATGTTTGTCGGTTGGGTCGCGTTCTTTAGCCGTGGCCTGACCTTGCGCGACGGCCTGGTGAACCTCGGCTGTGTGCTGATGGGCATCGCCTTCGGCATGGCTGCGGCGCTGAGCATCGGCGCCCTGACGCCCACGTTGGGCCTGTTTGCCCTGCCGGTCGTGGTGTTTGTCGTGGCAATGGTCGTGGTGTCGCTGCGTGCCACCCGGACGATGAACAACCTCGTCGCTTATTTTCTCGGCCTGATCACCTACTTCGCCTCCCACCTGGAACCCTCCCTGGAAAGCTTCTTTGAACTGGGTGGCGCCGGCGCCCTCGGTTCCTTCGCCGGCTGGTTGTCCCACGTCGCGCAACAACGCCTTCCCCGTCCTGCCTGACACCACCCTCACTGTGCAGAGATCAACGCCATGAAATCCGCCATTCTGATTACCGGTGCCTCCAGCGGTTTTGGTGCACTGACCGCCCGCTCGCCCGCCGATCGGGTACGCGCCGAGATGTTCCGCCGCATCGGTCTGGAAGACCTGCTGAAACCGACGCTGCGCTAATGCCTGCCCTGCCACCGATCGTTCCCATGCTCTGCGTGGGAACGATCATTGATGACCCGTGCCTCGGAGCTCCCCATGCGTCAGAATCCGACCTTTTTTATTCCCGCCCTTGCGCCGTTCTATCGCCTCGGTGAACCCGTATCCTATGCCCTGTTACGCGCCACGTACGGTGTGATCATGGTGACCCATGGCTTGCCCAAACTGTTGGGTCAGTCGCACGGTTCGATGGCCGATCCGATGGCCGCGTCGATCAACCTGATCCAGAACGTCCTGCACCTGCCTATGCCGGGCCTGATTGGCCTGCTGGTGGCGCTGCTGGAAGGTGTCGGCGGATTGCTGCTGGCCCTGGGACTGGGCACGCGCCTGCTGGCGGCGCTGATGGGTATCCAGATGCTGACGATCGCCAGTATTCTCGGACCAACGTGGCCCTGGATCGACCGTGGCATCGAATACCCGGTGCTGATGGCGTTTCTGTCGCTGTACATCCTGTTTCGCGGAGCAGGACGCTACTCACTCGACCACACTCTAGGTCGAGAACTCTGAAAGTTGCAGTCGCGAGGACGTCGCCATGCACACCACCATCATCATCTTCTTCGGCCTGGTTCTGCTGACCCTGATGCTCTACATCGGCGAGCGCATCGGCTTCAGTCGCCAGACGATGGCGTACAGCTTCGCCGCGTTATGGCTGGCGCTGACGGTGATTAACGGCGCGGTGGGCGTGGTGCATGCCGGCCAGTCCGTGGGGTCGGAACTGGTAATCGGCAGTGCGGTATTTGGCGTGCCGCTGGCGGCAATGGTGTTGTACATGGTGCTGAGCGCCGAGTCCTGAACAGACGCGGCGCCCAGCTCATGATCAACGAACCAAGTGCAGGAACTGCATGTGCCGTTCGTACTGGTCGAGGATGTCGTTGATGATCTGTTCCTTGGTGTAGCCGACCAGATCGTAGTCCTGACTGCCCTCGCTCAAATGCACTTCGGCGCGGTAATAGCGACGGTTGTTGAGCTGCTTGGAGCCCATGCCACCACGGGCGAATGACGGCGTGAAGTAGCCGCGCATCTGCACCTGATAGATGAACGGATGCTGCTCGCCGTGACCGATTTCCAGGCTGACGTTGTCATGTGCCGGATCCGGCTGGGTGACGACGTTCAAGCCTTTCTCGACGAACACCGCCGTCACTTCTTCGATCGCCGGGCGCACGGTGGTGTCCATGAAACGGTACACCTCATCACGCGACGGGAAGTGCACAGCCTGACTCAGGCGCTGTCGCCAACCACCCGTGCCACGCCGCGCACCGGACACCGGTGCCAGCGAATGCAGTTGCGCGATCTGTTTCTGCGACTCGAGATAGAACGCCTTGTGCAGGCCCCACATCATCAACAGCAGAATCAGCGAGAACGGTAACGAGGTCAGCACGACCGCCGACTTCAGCGCATCGATGCTGCCGGAGAACAGCAACGCGCTGGTGATCAGCGCGGTCATTGCGCCCCAGAACACCCGCAGCCATTTCGGCCCGTCTTCATCCGGGTTGCCGCCTTTGGCCGACAGTGTCGAAAGCACCACCGTGCCGGAGTCGGCGGAGGTGACGAAGAACACGAAGCTGATGAACACCGTCACGGCGATGACGGTTTTGCTCCACGGGTAGGTTTCCAGCAACAGGTAAATGCTCATCGACGGGTTGTCGATGGCCGACATGCCGAGCGCGCTCATGCCGTGATTGAGCACTTGATCGAGAGCGCTGTTGCCGAAGATCGACATCCACGCCAGGGTGAAACCGAGCGGGATCAGCAGCACGCCGAAGACGAATTCACGGATGGTTCGGCCACGGGAAATCCGTGCGATGAACAGGCCCACGAACGGCGACCATGCGATCCACCAGGCCCAATAGAACACTGTCCAGCCGCCGAGCCAGTCACTCGGTTTGTCGTAGGCGTAGAGGTCGAAGCTCTTCATCGGCAAGGCGCCGAGGTAGTCGCCGACGTTCTGGATCAGGGTGTTGAGCAGGTGCTGGGTTGGGCCGGCGAACAACACAAACAGCAGCAGCGCACAGGCCAGCAGCATGTTGATGTCGGACATCACCCGCACGCCTTTATCGACGCCGGATACGGCAACGATGATCGCCGCGCCCATCATCAGCGTGATCAGGCCGACCTGAATCCACTGGGTGTGAGCGATGCCGAACAGGTAGTCCAGACCCGAGTTCAGGTGCAGCACTCCGAAGCCCATGTCAGCGCCAAGACCAAACACCGTGGCGATGATGCCGAAGCCGTCCACCGCGTAGCCGATGGGGCCGTTGATGCGTTTGCCGATCAGCGGATACAGCGCCGAACGCAGGGCCAGTGGCAGGTTATGCCGGTAGGCGAAGTACGCCAGGGCCATGCCGACGAAAGCGAATACGCCCCAGCCGTGCAGGCCCCAGTGCAGAAACAGCACCTGCATCGCCTGACGCGCCGCGTCCGCCGTGCCGGCCTCGCCTTGCGGCGGCTGGAGCATGTGGGTCAGCGGTTCGGACACGCAGAAGAAGAACAGCGTGATGCTGATCCCGGCGGCGAAGAGCATGCCGGCCCAGGACAGATAACTGAATTCGGGCTCGTCGTGGTCGGCACCGAGTTTTATCTTGCCGTAGCCGGATAACGCGGTGACCACCACGAAGACCAGATACAGCGTCATCGCGAGCATGTAGTACCAGCCGACCGTGTTGGCCGCCCAGTTTTGCGCTTCCAGCAGCCAGGCACCAGCCTGTTCCGGCATGGCGATGACCACGAGACCAAACAGCAGAATGACCGTCGCGGCGAAGTAGAACACCGGCGGATTCATGCGTACCAGGCCGCTGGCGGGGGTAGACGATGCACTCATGAAACATGCACCTCGAGGGTTTGAAACGTGGCTGAAATGATCGGACTCAGCAAAGGCAAGCCTCCTGTTGTGAGCGGGCAGCGAACCACCGGTTTAACTTGAATGAACGTTCAAGTTAAACATGGATAGGGCGCCAAGGACTAATCGCACGGCTAAGCGGTAGCTTTCCTACGCTAGCTCAAGGAGGGGTATGACGTGGGTTTGAGTGGATTCGTTCAATAGCCCCTCACCCTAGCCCTCTCCCAAAGGGAGAGGGGACTGATTGGGGGATATTGGGGAGATACGCCGACGTGATCCTGCTGTACCGAATCCATAATCGACTTGGTGTTTCAGGTCGATGTTTGACTCAAGACACCTTGATCGGCCCCCTCTCCCTCTGGGAGAGGGCTGGGGTGAGGGTTAAGCCTCTAAAGCCCTACTTCTGCGTCCCGTCATCATGCTGCAAATTGGCCTGAGTCAAATTGCACCCCGCCGGCACACTGCGGGTCAGCCAGACATTGCCGCCAATGGTCGAACCCTTGCCGATGGTGATCCGCCCCAGAATTGTCGCCCCGGCGTAAATCACCACATCGTCCTCGACAATCGGATGGCGTGGATGGCCCTTCTGCAACTGCCCGTCTTCATCCGCCGGGAAGCGCTTGGCACCCAAGGTCACCGCCTGGTAAATCCGCACGCGCTCGCCAATGATCGCCGTCTCGCCGATTACCACACCCGTGCCGTGATCGATAAAGAAACTACGGCCGATCTGCGCGCCCGGGTGGATATCAATCCCGGTGGCCGAGTGGGCGATTTCCGCACTGATGCGTGCCAGTAACGGCAGACCCGCGCGATACAAATGGTGGGCCAGACGATGGTGAATCACCGCCAGAATTCCCGGATAGCACAGCAACACTTCATCGACGCTGCGCGCCGCCGGATCGCCGTGGTAGGCCGCCAGCACGTCGGTGTCGAGCAGCGTGCGCAGCCCCGGCAATGCCAAGGCAAAATCCTGCACGATCTGGATCGCGCGCGTCTCGACTTCGCTGTCGTCCTGCGCGCTGTGGCGGGCGACGTAGCGCAGTTCCAGGCGCGTCTGCGCCAACAGGGCGTTCAACGCCACATCGAGGGTGTGGCCGACGTAAAAATCTTCACTTTCTTCGCGCAGATCCACCGGCCCCAGGCGCATCGGAAACAACGCCCCACACAGCGCTTCGAGAATCTCCGCCATCGCGGCGCGGGACGGCAGCTCTCGACCACCCTGCTCGCCGGAGGCCCGGCCATTCTGGGCACGCCACTGATCCCTCGCGGTGCGCAGTTGGCTGACGATGGTCTGCAATTGCCAATGGCTGGAACGCTCGCTCACGGTAAAGACTCCTCACGGGCGGCCGGACTGTCTGGCCGCGTCAACGGCGACTACTTTACGGCATGCCCCCAAGCGCGAATTAAGAACCGATAGTGCTGGACTCAGTCCATTTGGCTATAAGCGATTCGCGGTTGCCCCTGCAAAAGCGCGTGCCTATAGTCCCTTCATCTTTCTCCGCCAGTACGGACTCATGATCAAACAACAGCTTGACCGCTTTAACCGTCTCGACCTTCTCGACCAACCGACTCCACTGGAAAAACTCGAGCGTCTGTCCACTTGGCTGGGCCGCGACGTGTACATCAAACGCGACGATCTGACGCCACTGGCCATGGGCGGCAACAAGCTGCGTAAACTCGAATACCTCGCCGCCGACGCGCTGGCGCAAGGCGCCGACACGCTGATCACTGCCGGTGCGCTGCAATCGAACCACGTGCGCCAGACCGCCGCACTGGCTGCCAAACTGGGGCTCGGCTGCGTGGCCCTGCTGGAAAATCCGCTGGGCACCGACGACAGCAATTACACCGGCAACGGCAATCGCCTGCTGCTGGATCTGTTCGATACCAAGGTCGAACTGGTCGACAACCTCGACAACGCCGACGAACAACTTGCCGCCCTCGCCGTGCGTCTGCGCAGCAACGGCAAGAAGCCGTATCTGGTGCCGATTGGCGGCTCCAATGCCCTTGGTGCGTTGGGTTATGTGCGTGCTGGTCTGGAACTGGCCGAGCAGATCAAGGACACCGGCCTCGACTTCGCCGCCGTGGTACTGGCCTCGGGCAGCGCCGGAACTCACAGCGGTCTGGCACTGGCGTTGAGTGAGGCGTTGCCGCAATTGCCGGTAATCGGCGTGACCGTGTCGCGCAGTGAAGAAGCCCAGCGTCCGAAAGTGCAGGGCCTTGCCGAGCGCACGGCGGATCTGCTCGGCGTCGCGTTACCGGACAGCTTCAAGGTCGAATTGTGGGACGAATACTTCGGCCCGCGTTATGGCGAACCGAATGCCGGGACGCTGGCGGCAGTGAAGCTGTTGGCGAGTCAGGACGCGGTGTTGCTTGATCCGGTGTACACCGGCAAGGCCATGGCCGGGTTGCTCGACGGGATTGGTCGTCAACGCTTCGATGAAGGCCCGATCATTTTCCTGCATACCGGCGGGGCGCCGGCGTTGTTCGCCTATAAGGATTTCCTGTAAGCGGAAGACGAGATCGTTCCCACGCTATGCGTGGGAACGACTAATATTCCAACAAGGAATAACATTTCAAATATTAAGTATTTTCACGTCTAACGCAGACATCTTATAGTCTCGCCGCAGGCGAATTTCGGGCGAGACGCATAAGCTGCTTTAAGGCAGGATAGCGCTGTCGTTCAAATCACGAATTTGCCTACATTCCTTAAGCGTCTTCCATAAGAAAACACAGGGGCTTGTCATGAATTTTTCCGCACTACGTCGCAATCTGCTGGTCGGTTCGCTGGGTCTTGCGCTGAGCGCCGGTCTGATTGGCCAGGCAGTGGCTGGTGAGCAACTGCAACAGATCAAGGACAAAGGCGTTATCAACGTCGGCCTGGAAGGCACTTATCCACCGTTCAGCTTTGTCGACGAGAACGGCAAGCTGTCCGGTTTCGAAGTCGAGCTTTCCGAAGCGCTGGCGAAAAAACTCGGGGTCAAAGCCAAGATCCAGCCAACCAAATGGGATGGCATTCTCGCCGCGCTGGAATCCAAGCGTCTGGACGTCGTGGTCAACCAGGTGACCATCTCTGACGAGCGCAAGAAGAAGTACGACTTTTCCGAACCGTACACCGTCTCCGGTATCCAGGCATTGGTGCTGAAGAACAAGGAAGCGGCACTGAACATCAAGACCGCTGCTGACCTGTCCGGCAAGAAAGTCGGTGTTGGTCTGGGCACCAACTACGAGCAATGGGTCCGCGCCAACGTACCGGGTGCTGACGTGCGTACCTATGATGATGATCCGACCAAGTTCGCCGACCTGAACAACGGCCGTACCGATGCCATCCTGATCGACCGTCTGGCCGCACTTGAGTACGCCAAGAAAGCCCCGAAGACCGTAGCCGCCGGTGAAGCATTCTCCCGTCAGGAATCCGGTATTGCCCTGCGTAAAGGCGAACCTGAATTGCTGGCAGCCCTGAATAAAGCCCTCGACGAACTGCGTGCCGACGGCACCCTTGAGAAGCTGTCCACGAAATACTTCAACGCTGACGTCACTAAATAATGGAAGTTGGATTTCAATTCGAAGCGCACTTCCCGCAGTTGAGCCAGCAAATCGCCGAAACCACTCAGCTGTTGCTGAACTCCGCGCCCTTCCTGCTCAAGGGCGCGTATTTCACGGTGATCCTCAGCCTCGGCGGGATGTTCTTCGGCTTGCTGCTGGGCTTCGGCCTGGCTCTGATGCGCCTGTCGCGCTTCAAATCAGTGAGCTGGCTGGCGCGCGTCTACGTGTCGTTCTTTCGCGGGACACCGTTACTGGTACAGCTGTTCGTGATCTATTACGGCTTCCCGCAACTGGGAATCGAGCTTGATCCGCTGCCAGCTGCGCTCATCGGCTTCTCGCTGAACATGGCCGCTTACGCCTGTGAAATCCTCCGCGCCGCGATCGGTTCGATCGAACGCGGTCAGTGGGAAGCCGCTGCGAGCATCGGCATGACCCGTGCGCAGACCCTGCGCCGGGCCATCCTGCCGCAGGCCATGCGCACGGCATTGCCGCCGCTGGGCAACAGCTTCATTTCGCTGGTCAAGGACACGGCACTGGCCGCCACCATTCAGGTGCCGGAACTGTTCCGTCAGGCGCAGCTGATTACCGCCCGGACTTTTGAAGTCTTCACCATGTATCTTGCCGCCGCGCTGATCTACTGGATTCTGGCCACGGTGCTTTCGCACTTCCAGAACAAGTTGGAAGAGCGGGTCAATCGGCACGACCAGGAGTCCTGACCCCATGATTGTCGTGGAAAAACTGACCAAGCAATTCAAGGGTCAGGTCGTGCTTAACGGCATCGACCTCGAGGTGAAGGAAGGCGAAGTGGTCGCGATCATCGGCCCCAGCGGCTCGGGGAAAACGACGTTCCTGCGCTGCCTGAACTTCCTTGAGGAACCCACCAGCGGCCGGATCAAGGTCGGCGATATCGAGATCGATACCAGCCGCCCGCTGAACCAGCAGCAAAGCCTTGTGCGCAACCTGCGCCAGCACGTGGGCTTCGTGTTCCAGAACTTCAACCTTTTCCCCCACCGCACCGCCCTGGAAAACATCATCGAAGGCCCGATCGTGGTCAAGAAGATGCCGCGCGAGCAAGCCATTGCCTTGGGCATGAAGCTGCTGGCCAAGGTCGGCCTTGCCGGTAAAGAGGACGCCTATCCGCGTCGTCTGTCCGGTGGTCAGCAACAGCGCGTGGCGATTGCCCGGGCGCTGGCGATGGAGCCGGAAGTGATCCTGTTCGACGAGCCGACCTCGGCCCTCGATCCGGAACTGGTGGGCGAAGTGCTGGCGACCATCCGTGGTCTCGCCGAAGAGAAACGCACCATGGTCATCGTCACTCACGAAATGGGCTTCGCCCGCGACGTGGCCAACCGTGTGGTGTTTTTCGACAAGGGCGTGATCGTCGAGCAAGGCGAAGCCAAGGCGCTGTTTGCCAACCCGAAAGAAGAACGCACTCAACAATTTCTCAGCAAGTTCCTGAATCACGCCTGAGAACCTCAAGAAGTAGACACACTGACTTCCACGGATGGAAGTTACCTTTACCCCGCCCTCACCAACCCGCTCAATATATATAAACAAAACATAATCAATGCATTACATATATATGTTCTGCAACAGATGAAACTCGTCTATTACCTACCGAACGCTGAATGCCTGCCTTTAAATAAGTCCGTACACAAACCTTCAAAAAAGCCTGAGTTCTGTGGTCTTATTCACCATAGCATCTAGGCATACGGCTTCGGCAATGTAGGAAAATTCTGATTAACCCGTAATTCACGAATTAACTAACAGCGTCTATTGACACCCCTCCCCGCACACTCTTATCTAGTCGCCAACCGGCACTACTTAGTTAAATCGACGCGCATATAACTTGAACAAATGTTCATTGTTTTATTGCCAGCTTATTCAAAACTTTGTTCTTCCAGAAACGGACTTCGCTGCAAGGCTCCAAGGAGAGAAATCGATGACCCGCACTTCGCACACCCCCGAACTCGCAGCGCCGACCCTGGCACCCGCGCAAAAAACCGGCATCAACCTCGCTGCCGCCGCCCACCTGTTGGTCGATGTGTCGCCCTACCCCGACATGGACTGCGGCGACCTGATCGAACTGTTCTGGAACAAATGCTATGTCGCATCAAAGGTGCTGACAGCCGAGGACGTCGGCACAACGGTAAGACTGCGGGTGCCGGAGAGTTTTATTGCCGACGGCACCGCGCGTATCCACTATCGGGTGATGCAGGTCGGCCAGGGACCGGCGCTGTCGGCGGCGACCCGCGTGCAGGTCAAGCTCGATTGCCCCGGTGGCCAACCTTCGGCAGTGTGCGCAGACGAAAACCAGCAACTGGCGCCAGTGACGATCCCCGACACCATCCGCCGTCAGGGCGTAAACCCCAACCAGATAAAACGCGGTGTGCCGCTGACCATCGAGCCATACCTGAACATGGCCGAGGACGACGCCATCACTTTGCGCTGGGGCGACGTGCGCATGGATCTGGCGCCGATCACGGCAGCGGATGTCGGGCTGCCCATTCAGGTCTGGGTGCCGCCAGCGGTCATCGTCGAAGCCGGCGAGGATCTGAGGCTGGACGTGACCTATTGCATCCTCGACCGGGTCGGCAATAACTCGCGCTGGGCGCCGCCGCGAACGTTGAAGATCGGGTGTGTGAATCCTTATCTGAAGGTTCCGTTGAAGCCAGTGTGCAAGGCAGCCGAATCGCACGAAGAGTGAAACGCTCGACGAGGTGAGGAGCCAGGGCTCCTCACAACGAAACACTTAACCCTCCAGACCATGACCCCTTCTATACATATTCCTAAAAGTTAGTTTATTTAATATTTATACACGCTTAGGGTATATGCACCGGACCACCGGACATTCTTTCGTTCGCCGCACTTTCGCGGCGTTTTTCATGAGATGTGAGGTAGGTAGTATGGTCCGGAACACAATCACCCCAGTGCAGATCGCCAGGGCATTGCGTGCAGCCAAGGAGCGGCACTGATGTCCAGTCTGGCAGACGCAAACGTCCAGTCTGATCTGGACATCGCCCCGTTGTTGTTGCCCGCGCAGGTCTTGCGCAACGACGCCCAAGCCATCAAGGCCGCCCATGAGCTGGCGCAAGTTGCCCGCGTGCAGGCCGCCAAACGCGACCGCCAGCGCAAGTTGCCCTGGTCGGAAATCGAACAGTTCACCCGCAGCGGTCTGGGCAGCATTGCCATCCCGCGCGAATACGGTGGCCCGCAGGTTTCCTTCGTCACATTGGCCGAGGTCTTCGCGATCATTTCCGCCGCCGATCCGGCGCTGGGACAGATCCCGCAGAACCAGTTCGGCATCATCAATCTGGTGCTCGGCAGCGCGACCGGAGAGCAGAAACAACAGCTGTTCCAGAGCGTGTTGGAAGGCTGGCGCATCGGCAATGCCGGCCCTGAGCGCGGCACCAAAAACACGCTGGAACTGAAAGCGCGCATCACCGCCGACGGCGATGACTACGTGATCAACGGCCAGAAGTTCTACTCCACCGGCGCGCTGTTTGCGCACTGGGTCGCAGTCAAGGCGCTCAATGATGATGGCAAGCAAGTGCTGGCCTTCGTCCGTCGCGGTACGCCAGGGCTGCGCATCGTTGATGACTGGTCGGGCTTCGGTCAGCGCACCACCGCCAGTGGCACGATTCTGCTGAACAACGTGCGCGTCGAGTCGAGCCTCGTCGTCGATAACTGGAAGATCAACGAAACCCCAAACACCCAAGGCGCCGTGTCCCAGTTGATCCAGGCTGCGATCGACGCCGGGATCGCCCGTGGCGCCATTGACGACGCCATCGAATTCGTCAAAACCCGCGCAAGGCCGTGGATCGATGCCAAGGTCGAACGCGCCAGCGATGACCTCTACGTGATCGCCGACATCGGCAAACTGAAAATCGAACTGCACGCCGCCGAAGCGCTGCTGCGCAAGGCCGGGCAAGTGCTCGATCAGGTACACGCTGCGCCGCTGACCGCCGAATCCGCCGCCCGCGCCTCGATTGCCGTGGCCGAAGCCAAAGTGCTGACCACCGAGATCTCGCTGCTGGCCAGCGAAAAACTCTTCGAACTGGCCGGCAGCCGCGCGACCCTCGCCGAATTCAACCTCGACCGCCACTGGCGCAACGCCCGGGTACACACCCTGCACGATCCGGTGCGCTGGAAATATCACGCGGTCGGCGCCTATCGCCTCAACGGCACGTTGCCGGCTCGCCATTCCTGGATTTGACCAGACCTCTGGAGAAACACATGACTCTTTTCCATCCCGTCGCGGTCATCACCAGCGATGAGCAAGCCCTGATCGTCGCCAGCGATCTGGCCGAAGATTTCAAACGCGACAGCGCCCTGCGCGACCGTGAACGTCGCCTGCCGCTGCCGGAACTCGACGTGTTTTCCCGCTCCGGCCTGTGGGGCATCAGCGTGCCGAAAGAATACGGCGGCGCTGGCGTGTCGAACGTGACCCTGGCCAAAGTCATCGCCCTGATCGCTCAGGCTGACGGCTCTCTCGGGCAGATTCCGCAGAACCATTTCTACGCCCTCGAAGTGCTACGGGTGAACGGCAGCCACGCGCAGAAACAACGGCTGTACGCCGAGGTATTGGCCGGCCAGCGTTTCGGTAATGCTCTGGCGGAACTGGGCACCAAAACCGCCCACGACCGTGTCACCAGCCTCAAGCGCGACGGCGATGGCTACCGCATCAACGGTCGCAAGTTTTATGCGACCGGCGCGATTTACGCGCAGCGCATTCCAACGTCCGTGGTCGATGAAAACGGCGTGCAGCAACTGGCGTTCGTGCCGCGCGAGAGCAAAGGCCTGACGGTGATCGACGACTGGAGTGGCTTCGGCCAGCGCACCACCGGCAGCGGTTCGGTGGTGTTCGAGGACGTGTACGTCGCCGCCGAAGACGTGATCCCGTTCCAGAGCGCTTTCGAACGTCCGACCACCGTCGGCCCGCTGGCGCAGATTCTTCATGCCGCCATCGATACCGGCATTGCCCGCGCCGCTTACGAAGATGCATTGCACTTTGTGCGAAGCAAGACGCGGCCATGGATCGACTCCGGCAACGACAAAGCCACCGAAGACCCGCTGACGCTGAAAAGCTTTGGCCACTTGAGCATTCGCCTGCACGCCACCGAGGCACTGCTGGAGCGCTCCGGCGAGTTCCTCGACAAGGCTCAGGCCGAGACCAACGCCGAAACGGTCGCCGCCGCCTCGATTGCGGTGGCCGAGGCACGTGCGATCAGCACGGAAATCTCCCTCGCCGCCGGCAGCACCTTGTTCGAACTGGCCGGCAGTCAGGCCACCCTGATCGAGCACGGCCTCGACCGTCACTGGCGCAACGCCCGCGTGCACACCCTGCACGACCCGGTGCGCTGGAAGTATCACGCGGTGGGCAATTACTACCTCAACGATGAAAAACCGCCGCTGCGGGGGACCATCTGATGGCGAAGAAAAAAATCCTGCTCAATGCGTTCAACATGAACTGCATCGGCCACATCAACCATGGCTTGTGGACGCATCCGCGCGACACCTCGACTCGCTACAACACCATTGAATACTGGACCGAGCTGGCGCAGTTGCTGGAGCGCGGGCTGTTCGACGGATTGTTCATCGCCGACATCGTTGGCGTGTACGACGTCTATCAGAACTCGGTGGATGTCACCCTGAAAGAGTCGATCCAGCTGCCGGTCAACGATCCGTTGCTGCTGGTTTCGGCGATGGCCGCTGTCACCCAAAACCTCGGTTTCGGCCTGACCGCCAACCTCACTTACGAGCCGCCGTATCTGTTCGCCCGACGCATGTCGACCCTCGATAATTTGAGCCGTGGTCGCGTCGGCTGGAACATCGTTACCGGCTATCTGGACAGCGCCGCCAAAGCCATGGGCCTGCGCGAGCAAGTCGAGCATGACCGTCGCTACGATCAGGCCGACGAGTATTTGGAGGTGCTCTACAAACTCTGGGAAGGCAGTTGGGAAAACGGCGCGGTGCTCAATGATCGCGAACAGCGTATCTACGCCCAACCGGAAAAAGTGCACAAGGTCGAGCACAAGGGCGAGTTCTATCAGGTCGAGGGTTATCACCTCTGCGAGCCGTCGCCGCAGCGCACACCGGTGCTGTTTCAGGCCGGCAGTTCTGATCGTGGTTTGCTGTTCGCCGGGCGTCACGCCGAGTGCGTGTTCATCAGCGGCCAGAACAAACCGTCGACCAAAGTGCAGGTGGACAAGGTGCGCGCCAGTGCCGTCGAGGCCGGGCGCAATCCCGAGGACATCAAGGTGTTCATGGGCCTTAACGTCATCGTCGGCGAGACTGAAGAAGCCGCATGGGCCAAGCATGCCGAGTACTCGAGCTACGCCAGCGCCGAGGCCGGCGTGGCGCATTTTTCCGCGTCCACTGGCATCGACTTTTCGCAGTATGAAATCGACGAACCGATCCAGTACGTGAAGAGCAACGCCATTCAGTCCGCGACCAAGAACCTGCAAAACAACGACTGGACCCGGCGCAAATTGCTCGACCAGCATGCCCTCGGTGGCCGCTATATCACCGTCGTCGGTTCGCCTGAGCAAGTGGCGGACGAACTGGAATCCTGGATCGCCGAAACCGGTCTGGACGGCTTCAACCTGACCCGCATCGTCACCCCGGAAAGCTATGTCGATTTCATTGAGCTGGTGATTCCGGAGTTGCAGCGGCGTGGGTCGTACAAGACCGCGTATGACAGCGGCAGCTTGCGCGAAAAACTGTTTCACGGCGAAGCACAGTTGCCTGAGCAACACATCGGATCTTCGTACCGCCGCTAAAAGCTTCGCGAGCAGGCTCGCTCCCACAGGGGAAAGCATTCCAAATGTGGGAGCGAGCCTGCTCGCGAAGAGGCCCGACCAGACACCACACATTTCATGCACTGACTGGAAAAACCACTATGACCAAGAAACGCCTGTCCCACCCAGTCAAAGCACTGGCCCTGGCCCTCGGCCTGTTCAGCTCGGCCGTCTTCGCCGCCGACGCTGCGCTGAAAATCGGCACTACCGCCGCCTTCGCCATTCCGCTGGAAGCCGCCGTCGAAGAAGCCTCCAAGCAAGGCCTGAACGTCGAACTGGTGGAGTTCACCGACTGGATCGCGCCGAACGTCAGCCTCGCCGCTGGCGACATCGACGTGAACTACTTCCAGCACATCCCGTTCCTGGAGAACGCCAAGGCTGCCGCCGGTTTTGATCTGGTGCCATTCGCCCCGGGGATCATCAACAACGTCGGCCTCTACTCGAAGAAATACAAAAGCTTCGACGAGTTGCCTGAAGACGCCAGCGTCGCCATCGCCAACGACCCGATCAACAGCGGTCGCGGCCTGCAACTGCTGGCCAAGGCCGGGTTGATCACCCTGAAGCCGGGGGTCGGCTACAAAGCCACCGAAGACGACATCGTCGCCAACCCGAAGAAAATCAAAATCCTTCAGGTCGAAGCCGTGCAACTGGTGCGCGCCTACGACGACGCCGATCTGGTGCAGGGCTACCCGGCCTACATTCGCTTGGCGAAAACCTTCGATGCCGGTTCCGCGTTGCTGTTCGACGGCCTCGATCACAAGGAATACGTGATCCAGTTCGTGATCCAGCCGAAGAGCAAAACCGATCCGCGCCTGATCACATTCGTCGACATCTACCAGCATTCGCCAGCCGTCCGCGCGGCACTGGATAAGGCCCACGGCAAGCTGTATCAGGCCGGGTGGGAAAGTTGAGCATGACAGCCGCGACCCAACGGCGACTGGATATTCCAGAGCTAAAGAATGCTGAACGTACAGAATTGCATCCCAAGCTGAACCGCGCCCACGTGCGCTTCATCGGCCTAGGCAAAACCTACGAAGGCCGGCAAGGCCCGGTCGCTGCCCTGCAAGGCATCGACCTGGCGATCCAGCGCGGCGAAGTGTTCGGCATCATCGGCCGCAGCGGTGCGGGCAAGTCGTCGCTGATCCGCACGATCAATCGTCTGGAACAACCGACCTCAGGAAGGGTGCTGATCGATCAGGTGGACATCGGCGAGTTCGATGAAGACCGCTTGGTCGCCCTGCGCCGACGGATCGGCATGATCTTCCAGCACTTCAATCTGATGTCGGCGAAAACGGTTTGGCAGAACGTCGAACTGCCGCTGAAAGTCGCGGGTGTGCCAAAAGAACAACGCGAAAAAAAGGTTCGCGAACTGCTCGAACTGGTCGGCCTGCAGGCCAAGCACAAGGCCTATCCGGCGCAGCTTTCCGGTGGCCAGAAACAGCGTGTCGGCATCGCCCGCGCCTTGGTGCATGACCCGGATATTTTGCTCTGCGACGAGGCCACTTCCGCGCTCGATCCGGAGACGACTCAGTCGATCCTCGGCCTGCTGCGCGAGATCAACAAACGTCTGGGCCTGACCATCGTCCTGATCACTCACGAAATGGCGGTGATCCGCGACATCTGTGACCGCGTAGTGGTGCTGGAACACGGCCATGTCGTCGAGCAAGGCCCGGTGTGGGAAGTGTTCGGCAATCCGCAGCACGAGGTCAGCCAGACGCTGCTCGCGCCGCTGCAACATGCGTTGCCAGAAGAATTGCAGAGCCGTTTACAGGTGCAGTCATCATCCTCCGGGGCGGCGGTGGTGCTGCGTTTGCAGTTCACCGGCAGTGCCAGTGATGAGCCGGATCTGGCGGCATTGTTTGCAGCCCTCGGTGGGCGGGTGAAATTGCTTCAGGGTGGCATCGAGCGAATTCAGGGGCATGCGCTCGGGCAACTGCTGCTTGCCGTGAGCAGTTCGCCGTGGAACGCCGAGCAATTGCGTGAACGCGCCGGGCAATGGGCGCAACGGGTGGAGGTGTTGGGTTATGTGGTTTGATCGCTTGCTGCAAGGTTTTATCGACACGTTTTTGATGGTCGGCGTGTCGTCGTTGATCGCGCTGCTGGTGGGGATTCCCATGGCGGTGATTCTGGTCACCAGTGACAGGGGCGGGATCTACCAGGCGCCGGTGCTGAATCGCGCATTGGGCGCATTCGTGAACCTGTTCCGCTCGATCCCGTTTCTGATCCTGATGGTCGCGCTGATTCCGTTCACCCGCCTGATCGTCGGCACCACCTACGGCGTGTGGGCCGCTGTGGTGCCGCTGACCATCGCCGCGACGCCGTTCTTTGCGCGAATAGCCGAAGTGAGTCTGCGCGAGGTCGATCACGGTCTGATCGAAGCCGCGCAAGCCATGGGTTGCCGGCGTTGGCACATCGTCTGGCATGTGCTGTTGCCGGAAGCGCTGCCGGGGATTGTCGGCGGTTTCACCATCACGCTGGTGACGATGATCAACTCCTCGGCCATGGCCGGCGCAATCGGCGCCGGTGGCCTGGGCGACATCGCTTACCGCTACGGTTATCAGCGGTTCGATAGCCAGATCATGCTGACGGTGATTGTGTTACTGGTGGCGTTGGTGGCGGTGATTCAGTTGGGCGGGGATCGGTTGGCGCGAGGTTTGAATAAACGCTGAAGCCCATCAAGGGATCGCAGCCTGCGTGGGAGCGCAAAGGCTGCGATATTGCTTAATCCTCGATCAGGCTATCGAGCCACGCATATTGGGCTTTGCTTTGATGCAGCACCTGCATGCTTTTCGCCGCACAAATCAAACTGTCAGCATTGTTCACCGCCAGGTGCGCTCGCATCTGCGGGTTTGCATTGAACAGGTCAACCGCCGCCTGAAGGTCCAGGTCGTCGCCGATTCCCAGGTAATCGCTGACACCGAACAAAAAGGCATCGTGGTCATCCGAAAAAGACTTCAAATAATCGACCGTCAATCCACCGCGCATGATCGCTTCGGAGACACCGCGCTCTGGAACGTCATAAACAGCTAGCGAATCCCCATCCAGCAAACGGCCCAGACGGCTGTCCAGATAGAAATAATCCGCTGCATTGGGCCCGATCGCCTGGAATCGGTCGACCCTGTTGGTATGCAACATTTCATGTCCCAACGACAGGCTCAAAAGCCCGGGCTGCATGTAGTTGCGATTGATGAACAGCCGGCCGTGAAAATCTCTTTTGTACATCCACGCCGCGCTATTGTTGTCCGCATCAACCCCGATAAACTTCTCGCCTCCCCAAACCCCTTGATACTCCCTGGAAAGCGCCAGGCCACGCCCGACTGCATCGGTGAATCGCGGCATAACGGCGCGGTGATCGGCGCCAAAGAAACTTTTGTACACCGCGTCGGCGTCCGGGTATTTCAGGCCGATGACGTGGTTGGCATCAGAGAAGATGCTTTCGACCGCTTTCAGCTCCGAGCGAATGATCGCCGCCTGTTCCGGCGAGAACTGCTTCAACCCGCGTGCGACCAGCGTGCCCTCCTGCGCCGCCGTGTACTCGAACGAGTCATCGTTACCGGTATGAACCCGGTTTTTTTCGGCGTAGTCGGTTCTGACCTCACGTATGAGCTGATCAATGTCGATATCAATCACTTTGCCCGGATCGGGCAAAGGCCGAGGCCGTTCGAGTGACCAGATCTTGCTGCGCGGATCAAAAAACAGCGCTGGCCCCAGCGCTGCCGATTCAGAGACCAGCGCTGCCCGATATTCACCGGCGATGCCGGTTTCCCGAACCAGAACGATCTCGCCGGGAGCGATATCGACATAGTTTCGGTTCTTGAACACCCTGAGGCCCTGAGCATTGGCTGCGGGCAAGTTGGCCGGTGCTCTCAAGCTGTAGCGCTCAAGTGTTTTGATCGTCGGATGCAGGGGCGTGACCTGGGCAGAATGCAACGGAGTAATCGTGATGACGGAGGGCGACGGGTCAGCAGGCGAAACCGCCTCCATGCCTGATAGGTCCGCGTCAGGGCGGTGGATCTTCACCGGCGTCCCATCGCCGGATGGCGTACTGCCGGCTCTTTTACGGGTTGGCGTTGCATCCGTCGAGTGACGGCGGGTCGACGAGGTGGAGCCGGGGTTGCGAACAATGCCCATGAAAAATCCTTTTTTTGAGTGAATCCCCCCGAAGAAAAAAACAGGGCAGATATCGCGACAGTCGTCTATCGCGCAGGCGTCATTACATCCCGGAGCGAACCGCAGAGTGCGGTACATATGTATTGCACAGTCGTTGGGGTTTTATGCTTTGCCGTGAGGAGCGATTCACACCGAAAAGGGAAAATTTCGTACAGGAAAATCAGAGAGCCTACAGGCCTGTTCTCTTTCCTTTGCAGGACATTTCCTAGATCATTCCGAGCGCTTGCGCCTGCCAAATCCGGTGGCTAGTCTCGGCCCGTCACTGCTCATCAGTGATCGGGTTTAGTCGCCCGGGTCCTACCGGGCGCACAGCGCCACCTTGTCTCAGGTGATTTCTCCTGCCTGATCGTAATGGTGGCTGTGCGCAGGGCACCTTCGGGTGCGCCGGGTAGCCTGGTGACCGGTCGACTAACCTGTGTGCAGCCGCCACCCCTGCTCGTTTAGTCGCGATCTTGGTTGGCTCCAATCATCACTAGGAGTTTTACCTATGAAAAAGATCGTCCCCGATCCACCTTCAGAAAAAACCACCGAAAACGAACCCTCCGACGAGCAGCTCAAAGACCGCTCCGCGCTGTACCGCGCCATCGATTTCTACCTCACCGGCAAACAACCCTCCCCGCCTGATGAACTGCGTTTCTACAACGTCAGCGAAGACGTCAGTTTTGAAGACGCACAGCTCTATCTCGCCGATCTTCTGCGCTGTGCTTCCGTTTCGGCGTATCAGTGTGGCGATCATCTGAAAGGCGCGGACCGGGCCATGGTGTTTTCGGTCTGGCATTTGCTGGAGATTGCCAAGGCAATGGTGGATCGCTCGATTGATTGTCTGGGGATGAAGAAGAGCTGAAAATTTGGTGGCTGTGCGTGGGGCACCTTCGGGTGTACCGGTTTTCCTATTGACCGGCCTACTACCTGCGTGCAGCCGCCACCCAATCATTTCCTTTCATGGCGTATATTCGGCCAATCTCAATCGCCCACGCAGTCCAACCATGAAACAGACCCCCACCGACCTCGAACAGATCACCGCCACCACGCTCGGCCACTACAACTCGGTGGCCGAAGACTTCCGTGAGGGCACCCGCGATCACGATGTCAGCCAGAACATCGACGCACTGTTGCGGCATATTCAGGGTGTGGCGCCGTTCAGCATTCTTGATTTCGGCTGTGGGCCGGGGCGGGACTTGCAGGCGTTCACGCGTATGGGCCACGTCGCGGTCGGCCTCGACGGCTCGGAGAAGTTTGCGCAGATGGCCCGCGAGGACAGTGGCTGCGAAGTGTGGTGCCAGGATTTCCTCAAGCTGGATCTGCCCGAAGAGCGCTTCGACGGGATCTTCGCCAACGCCGTGCTGTTTCATGTGCCGTTGCAGGAACTGCCACGGGTTTTAGGGCAACTGCGAAGCACGATGAAACCGGGTGGTGTGCTGTTCAGCTCCAACCCGCGCGGGGATAACCAGGAGGGCTGGAACGGATCGCGTTTTGGCGCGTATCACGACCTGCAAGCGTGGCGCGGCCTGTTGACCGCTGCCGGGTTCGTCGAACTGGAACATTACTTCCGTCCGGCAGGGTTGCCACGCGAACAGCAGCCTTGGCTGGCCAGCGTCTGGCGCAAGGTCTGAGTCAGGGCAAGGTCTGCACCCGATAGTGGCTGACCGCATCGTCCGGCGTTAGCACGGTGATGCTTTCGCCCGGCAAGGTTCGGCCATCCACGTCACGCGCGGCTTGATCGAAGTTGGCCAACAGTCGAGTGCCGTCCTCAAAGGACGTTTGCTGAACCCGTCGATCCTCGCTCAGCCATTGGAAACCGGTGAGTGCCTGCGTCGCCAGGCGCTCATGCAGCGGGCGGAAGAACGCATCCTGACGCGCAATCAGTGGCAAGCGTTGCGCCAGCGTCGCCGCGCTCAGGTGATACAGCGGCGGTACGTTGTAGAGCAATTGCGTGAGTTCGTTTTCCACCTGCACGTTGCTCAACTTCAGGCTGTCGAACAGCCAGTGATGGCTGGTGATGACCGAGCCGTGAAACACCGCCTGGTACAGCGGCAATCGGCTGGCTGGATCAAAGTGAATACGCCGGTACGATTCTTTGATCGACACGGGTTTGAAGAACACCGCCGGTTGCTCGGGTGGATACCATTGCCCGGTGAAGTATTCGGAGTCGGGGTTCTTGCTCATATCGGCGTCACCCCAACCGATCACCGGTGTCTGCATGCCATGGGCGAACAGCACGCCTTGAGCCGTCGTCGCGTTACCGTCTTCGGAACCGCTGGGCAGTTGCAGCGTTTCGTTGATCCAGCGTGAGGCCTGAACGTTACCCTCGGCGTTTTGCGCCTGGGTCATGGTCGCGCCGGGCCGGTAGCTGTCGAACACCATGCCCGCCGCATAGGCATCGAGGAACCAGCTGTTGAAACCGGTGGCGGCGCTGATGGCTTTGATGCGCTTCTCAAGTAAGGGACGCACGCAACGCGGATCGGTGTAGTGACCGGACTGCTGAAAGCCGGTTTTCGCCACGCCGCTTTCCAGCACGATGGCGCAGTCCACATTGGCCTTGTCGCCCAGGTGCGCGGTGGTCCAGTCCGGGTTCTCGGCACGGCTCAGCGCCGTTTCGTAAGAGTCATACGGCGCGATCAGATACCCTGCCGCCACGCCCGCGCGAACCGCCTCCGGATGCCACAGCCCGCCCTCCCATCCATCGCCGAGTCCCAGCCACAAGCGCGGCAGTCCTGCGTTCTGCAACCGTTCGATGGTATCGAGCGAAAGGCTGCTGCCCCAACGCGCGGAGTCGACAGTCAAGACACCCGCGAAATCGGCGGCCAATTGGCTGCGCAGTGCTGCGTAGCCGCTGACCAATGCCTGCATGTCCGGCACCGCTCGAGCCTGCCAGGTTTTGCGCGCCTGAGCGGCCAGCGCGCGGTTGATCCCGCGCAACAGCACGGTCTGCTGATAGCTGTTGAGCACGGTTTCGCTGGCGAGCATCTGCAACGCTTCACGATCCATCCCGGCCCGTAGCGCACTGGCAAGTCTGGTTTGGCCACGTAATTTGCCGAGCAGCGCCGGCCAGTTGCGCACATCTTTTTGCCCCAGCAGATCATTGCCCCACAGATAGACATGACTGGCGCCCAGCAACTTGCGCGCCTGCGGGGTGTTCTCGAGCTTGCTGCTCAAGGTTTCGAAACGGCCGTTATCGATCAGCCATTGCCGATAGCGCTTGGTGCCGGCCAACGGATCGGCGTCGCCCAGAAACAGGCTGAAGGTCAGCGGCGTCGACGGTGCGAGTGAAGTGAAATGATGCCGCGCCGCCAACGCCAGCGCGTCGCCGTCAGCGCTGAACTGCAGTTGGTTGTTGTAGGGATTGCTCAGCAACCAGCTAAGGCTGAAGCCCTCGTGCTCGACACCCCACAGCGGCAGGCTCAGATCCTGAGTGCTGTCGAACTGGCCCTGATCCACCAGAAACGCCTGCCACAGCGGATCGCCGCGCGGCACGTAATGCCCTTCGGCGAGCGGCCAGATCAGTCCTTTACCCATCGCACTGCCGGGTTGGCGCAGGAACTCCAGTTCAGCGGGATCACGGGCGGTGATCGAGAAGCTCAGGTCACGCTGATCGAGTTCAACGCTGAGCGACCAGGCGCCATCGTCCCATTGCCAGTCGAGGCGATTGCCGCGCCTGAGCAACTGGCTGACCTTGTGCGCATCAACACCCGTCGATGCCTGCACGGTCGCGCTGTCGGCCGGGGTCACACGCACCGCGAGGGTCGCTGGATCGATTTGCACCCGCCATAACGAATTTTCCAGCAGCGTTTCGGCCACCGATGAGGGCGACAGGCACAGGCCGACCATCAGCAGCAGTTGGCGCAGCCAGCAAGTGACAGTCGACATCGGGCGTCCCTCCTCCAAATGGAGGAAGGACGGTAACGCAATCGACCGGGGTTGTAAGTCAGACCGTTCCCAAAGGTGTAACGGGAGCAATCAATGGTTCGATGAGGCTGAGTCCTTCTTCGGCTCGCGAATCTTGTACCAGGCCACGTACAGCGCCGGTAGAAACAGCAGCGTCAGCAGCGTCGCAATCACGATCCCGCCAATCATCGCGTAAGCCATCGGCCCCCAGAACACTTCCCGGGCAATCGGGATCATGCCCATGCTGGCCGCCGCTGCCGTCAGCAGAATCGGCCGGCGTCGATGTTCAGTGGCTTCCACCACCGCGTCCCACGGCGCCAGCCCCTTCTTCTCGAACTCATCGATCTGCGTCACGAGGATCACCGAGTTGCGGATGATGATGCCGATCAGCGCCAGAATCCCGAGGATCGCCACGAACCCCATGGGCGTACCGGTCGGCACCAGCGCCAGCACCACGCCGATCAGCCCCAGCGGCGCGACACTCGCCACCAGAAACATCTTCTGCACGCTGTGCAACTGGATCATCAGGAAAGTCGCCATCAAAAACAGCATCAATGGCAGCACTTTGGCAATCGGCCCCTGAGCCTTGCCGCTCTCCTCGACCGTACCGCCAGTGGCGACTTTGTAGCCGACCGGCAGTTTTTCGGCGAAGGCATCGATCGCCGGTTTGAGCAGTTTCACCAGGTCGGTCGGCTGAATCTCGTCGCGCACCGACGCCTTGATGGTGATGGTCGGCAAACGGTCGCGACGCCACACCAGCGGCTGTTCCAGCTCGTAACGCACGGTGGCGAACGCCAGCAGCGGAATCGACGTGCCGCCCGGCGTGACGATTTGCAGGTTCTGCAGGGTTTCCGGCGTACCGCGCTCCGAATCCACGGCGCGACCGACCACGTTGATCAGGTAGATATCGTCATCGACCTGGGTCAACGGCGAGCCGCTGACGATGCTGTTCATCAGGTTCGCCACGTCTTCGGACGACAGCCCGAGCTGGCGCGCCTTGTCTTGGGCGATGTCGATGCGCAGGACTTTGCCCGGCTCGTTCCAGTCGTAAATGATCTCGCCGATGTGCGGGTTCTTGTCCAGTTCGGTGGCCAGATCGATGGCGTGCTTGCGCACCTGATCGATGTCCTTGCCGCTGACCCGGTACTGGATCGGGCGACCCACGGGCGGCCCCATTTCCAACGCCTGCACGTAACTGCCGATACCGACGAAGTCCTTGTGCAAACGCTCACGCAGACGCTGGCTCAGGGCTTCGCGGGCCTCGAAGTCTTTGCTGACGATGACCAGTTGCGCGTAGTACGGGTTCTGTAATTGTTGATCGAGCGGCAGGTAGAAACGGATCGCACCCTGGCCGATGTAAGTGCTCCAGCGCACGATGTCCGGATCCCCCTTGAGGGTTTCCTCCAGCTTGTCGACGGCCTTGCGGGTTTCGTCGATGGAAGCGTTTTGCGGCAGGTTCAGGTCGACCAGAATTTCCGGGCGATCCGAGGACGGGAAAAACTGGTTCTGCACAAAACGCATGCAAAACACCGCCAGCACAAAGCACACGACCGTAATGCCAATCGCCCACCAGCGGTTGCGCATCGACCACAACAGACCATGGTTGAACGCACGACCGACGCGCCCGGGCTCGGCCGCATGGGGTTTCACGTTGGCGCTGAGGATGTGCACGCCGATCACCGGCGCAAAGAACACCGCCACCACCCACGACACCAACATCGCCACGGCGATGACCGCAAACAGCGTGAACGTGTATTCACCCGCCGAACTGGCGTTGAGGCCGATGGGCACAAAACCGGCCACGGTCACCAGCGTACCGGTGAGCATCGGGAACGCCGTCGAGGTGTAGGCGAACGTCGCCGCCTGCTCCCGGGTCTCGCCCATTTCCAGGCGTGTGACCATCATCTCCACGGTGATCATCGCGTCGTCGACTAACAGGCCGAGGGCGATAATCAGTGCGCCAAGGGAGATCCGCTGCATGGTGATGCCGCTGTATTCCATGAACACAAACACCATCGCCAGCACCAGCGGAATCGAGCACGCCACCACCAGCCCGGCACGCACGCCGAGGCTGATGAAGCTCACCACCAACACGATAATCACCGCCTCGAACAAGGCGCTGGTGAAGCCGCCGACGGCCTCTTCCACCACCACGGCCTGATCGGAAACCGTGTGCACGCCGACGCCTACCGGCAAGTCGGCGGTGAGTTGATCGATGCGCGCGTGCAGCGCTTTACCGAACTCCTGAACGTTGCCGCCCTTCTGCATGGCAATCGCCAGACCGATCGCCGGTTTGCCATCAAAACGGAACTCCGGCGTAGCCGGATCGACGTAACCGCGACTGATATCGGCAATGTCGGCCAGACGATAGAAGCGGTCATTGAGCTTGAGATTGACCTCGGCCAGATCCTTCTCCGAGGCGAACTGCCCCGACGTGCGCACGGAAATCCGCTCCGGCCCGGCCTCGATCACTCCGGCGGGTGTCACCGCGTTCTGCGATTGCAGGCTCTGCACCACTTGGCGCTGATCGATGCCCAGCGCCGCCAGTTTGCGCGTGGAGAAGTTCAGGTAAATCACTTCGTCCTGCTGGCCGACCATCTCGATCTTGCCCAGCCCCGGCACATTGCGGATCTCGGCGCGCGCCTGTTCTACGTAATCGCGCAACTGGCGCATGGTCAGGCCGTCGGCGGTAAACGCGTACACTGAGCCGTAGACGTCACCGAACTCGTCATTGAATCCCGGCCCTTGAATGCCCTTGGGAAACTGCCCGCGAATGTCGTCGATCTTCTTGCGCACCTGATACCAGATTTGCGGGATGTCCTTGGCGCTGGTGGTGTCGCGCAGGTACACATACACCGTCGATTCGCCGGGGCGGGTGTAGCTTTTCACGTAGTCGAGCGAATCCAGTTCTTCGAGTTTTTTCTCGATGCGGTCAGTGACTTGCTTGAGGGTCTCCTCTTGGGTCGCGCCCGGCCACTTGGTCTGGATCACCATGGTCTTGATGGTGAATGACGGATCTTCTTCACGGCCCAGATTGAAGTAAGAAAACACCCCCATCAGCAGTGCAACGAACATCAGATACCAGACGAACGACTGATGCTTGAGGGCCCATTCGGAGAGGTTGAAAGAGCCTTTCATTGACTGTCCTCGTCAAGTTTCACGGATTGTCCGGGTTTGAGGCTGTTCACGCCGGCGCTGACAACCTGCTCGCCGTTCTTCACACCGCCGGCCAGCACCACAGTGCCATCGGTGCGGCTGATCACGCTGACGTCGCGCGGGTTGACGGTTTTGTTTTGGGTATCGATCACCCAGATCCGCGTTTTACCGTCGACCTCCTGTATCGCCGTGGCGGGCAATTCGATGCGCGGCTTGATCGCCGAACTGAGGGTCACGCTGATCGCCGTGCCGAGACGGAACCCGGGTGGCGTTTCGGCCAGGGTCAAACGGGCGCGACGGGTACGCGTCGCACTTTGCGCCTGCGGTTCGATTTCGCGGATGGTCGCTGTGGTGTTAATGCTCGGATCGAGTTGCGCGGCCACCAGAAACACCACGTCGCTGGGGATCTGATCGACCAGTGTGTCCGGCAGATCGATCACGGCTTCCTTGATGTCCGGTTGCGCCAGCGTCACCACTTGCTGGCCGGCGGTGACCACTTGCCCGGCTTCGGCGTTCCACGCGGTGACCACGGCTTTGTGGTCGGAACGCAGCTGGGTGTAGTCGAGTTGATCCTTGCTCTGGTTGACCGCCGCCCGCGCCTGCTCCAGCGAGGCCTGGGTGGTTTTCAAATCAGTGGTGGCGATGTCCAGTTGCGCTTGCGCGCCGACTCCGCGATCAAACAGCGCTTGCTGACGCCGGGCGTTGGCCTGTGCATTGATCAGTTGCGCCTGAACCCTGGCCAGATCGCCTTGGGCAGAGCGCAACTGGTTCTGTTGGTCGGAGGGGTCGAGCGTGGCGAGCAGCGTGCCCTTCTCGAC
Source organism: Pseudomonas sp. N40(2020) (assembly GCF_014472415.1). Classification (GTDB taxonomy): domain Bacteria; phylum Pseudomonadota; class Gammaproteobacteria; order Pseudomonadales; family Pseudomonadaceae; genus Aquipseudomonas. Next base: position 31,307 of record NZ_JACSZV010000023.1, on the reverse strand, counting down.
TTCGGCACCGACGTCGACGTTGCGGCTGGCGATGCGCCCGCCGACACGGAAACCGGTGTTGCTCTCGTAGCGCGCCTGAATGCTGCCGGCGAAACGGCCGAGGGTTTCCTCGTTCAGCGCCTGGACCTTGATCGACAGCACCGGCCGCACCGGCTCCGGCGGCGGTTCGTTTTTCGAGCAGGCGGCCAACAACACAGCCACGGACAACAGCCCCAGACGCCTCATGGCTGTGCTCCCGGTTGCAGATCTTTATAAGTGTTTTCGGCGATCTCGACTTTAATGCCCGGGTGCAACAACTGCCCGCCGGCGACGACGACTTTCTCGCCGCCCTTGAGGCCTTCGCTGATGATGACTTTGCCGGTCAGATAGCGCCCGACCGTGACCGTGTGCAATTGCACCAGCCCCTGCTCATCGACCATCCACACGGCGGGGTCGCTGATGTTTTTGGTCAGGGCCGACCATGGCAGCTCGACCGCCGATTTGCCGGTGCCTTTGGCGGTGGCGCTGACTACCGAACCGAGTTGCATGCCCGGCGGCAGTTTGTCGAGGGTGACTTTGACTTGCACGGTACCGGACTGCGCAGACACCGCCGGGGTGATTTCGCGCACGGTGCCGGTGGTTTTGATGTTGGGGTTGTCGAGCAGGCTGACCACAATCGAGCGATCTGACGGCCGCTCGGCCAGCAGCGATTCGTACACGTTGAACACCGCATCACGGTCGCCGTCACGGGCCAGACTGAAAATCGGTGCGGTGGCCTGCACCACTTGGCCGACCTCGGCCTGACGCTCGGTGATGATCCCTGGGGCATCGGCAATCAGCGAGGTGTAGCTGAGCTGATCCTTGGCGTTGGCCAGTTGCGCCTGCGCCGCGCTCAATGCGCTTTGGCTACTGCGCAACGCCGCCTGGGCGGAATCGTATTCGCTCTGGCTGGTGTAACCCTTAGGCAACAGTTTTTGCTGGCGCACGAATGCCGCCGCAGTCTGCTTGACCCGCGCCTGTTCGGCGACGACTTGAGCTTGAGCCGAGTCGACGTTGGTCTGCAAATCCTTGGGATCGAGTTTGGCCAGCACTTGCCTGGCCGTGACACGGTCACCGACATCGACCATGCGCTGAATGATCTTGCCGCCAACGCGGAACGACAATTCAGTCTGCACGCGGGCCTGCACGTCACCGGTGAGAGTCACGGCAGCCGCGTAATCCGCGGGCTTGACCTCTTGCACAAAGACCCGTGGCAGGTACTCCTGCGGGGCTTTTTCCTCGCCACAGGCGGCGAGCAAAGTGAACAGGCCCAGCATGACCACTGTTTTCAATCCGGGACTCGCCATGCAGACTCCTTCCTTTGTACGAACGTGCAAGTGACGATACGACTGTGAGCTTAGAACAGGGTTCAACGTTCGCCTTGGGGAACTCGACATTAAAGAGAAGGATTTTCATGCTCAAGACCCTCGCGGTGGCCAATTACCGCTCGATCAATAAATTGGTAATCCCGTTGGGCCGGCTGAACCTGATCACCGGCCCCAACGGCAGCGGCAAGTCCAACCTCTATCGGGCCTTGCGTCTGTTGGCGGAGACCGCACAGGGCGGCGTGGTCAATGCGCTCGCTCGTGAGGGCGGGCTGGACTCGACCTTCTGGGCCGGTCCGGAAACCATCAGTCGACGCATGCGCAACGGAGAGGTGGCGATCGAGCCGACGGTGCGCCAGGGCGTGAAGCGTTTGCGCCTGGGGTTTGCCGGGGAGGATTTCAGTTATTCGATCAGCCTGGGGTTGCCCGACTCCAACGGCCATTTCATGTTGCCCGAGCACGCACAGCCGATGCCCTCGCTTTTCAGCCTTGATCCGCAAGTCAAACGCGAATGCATCTGGGCCGGGCCGCTCTATCGCCCGGCCAGCCTGCTGGTGGATCGCGACGGGCCGATGATCCGCGCTCGCGCCGAGCGCAAATGGGATGTGCTGGCGCAACACACGCCGAACTTCGACAGCCTGTTCGATCAGGTCGGCAGCTTGCGCAGCTCACCGGAAGTGTTCCAGATGCGCGAATTCATCCGCCGCTGGCGCTTCTACGATCATTTTCGCAGCGACGCCGACGCCCCGGTGCGCCAGCCGCAACTGGGCACGCGCACACCAGTGTTGCATCACGATGGGCGAGATCTGGCGGCAGCGTTGCAAACCATCATTGAAATCGGTGACCCCGAAGCGTTGCATACGGCGATCAGCGATGCGTTCCCGGGCGCACGACTGCGCATCGAACCGCAATCCGGCGGACGCTTTGCCATCGAGTTTTATCAGGAAGGGTTGCTGCGACCGCTTTCGGCGGCAGAGCTGTCGGATGGCACGTTGCGCTATCTGCTGCTGATCGCCGCACTGCTGACGCCACGACCGCCGTCGCTGATGGTGCTGAACGAACCGGAAACCAGTCTGCACCCGGATCTGTTGCCGGCATTGGCGCGGTTGATCATTCGCGCCTCGCAGGAGTGTCAGGTGTGGGTGGTGTCCCACGCTCGGCGCTTGATTTCGGCGTTGCAGGAAGACCCGGAGTGCAATTGCATCGTGCTGGAGAAAACGCTGGGGCAGACCGGAATTGTCGGGCAGCGGGTGCTGGATGAGCCGGCGTGGAATTGGCCTGACTGAGTGAGGCGTCCGGCCAAAAGCCCCTCACCCTAACCCTCTCCCGGGGGGAGAGGGGACTGATTGGGGGATGCTTCAGAGATACGCCGAACTGATCATGCTGTACCGGATCCATAATCGACTCGGTATTTCAGGTCGATGTTCGACGCAAGACAACTCGGTCGGCCCCCTCTCCCTCCGGGAGAGGGCTGGGGTGAGGGGAAAGTCTCACCGCCGATCTACCAGGCACTCACCCCTGCCACTTGCCACCCTCAACAATCACGCTCTCAGGCTTGGTGTCATCACTCAATTCTTTACGCACATATTGGTCGTACAGCTTGAGCAGATATTTCTCTTCACCCAGTTTGGCCAATTCGGTATTCACCCAGTCACGCAACTCGATGTTGCCCTTCTTCACCGCCGGTGCAATCGGCGCTTCCGCACCCAGTTTCTCGTCCAGCACGCGATAGCCCGGGTTCTGCTTGGCCCAGCTGAACAGCACCAGATTGTCCTGCGCATAGGCATCGCCACGACCATTGGCCAGGGCTTGCAGCGACTCGGAGTTTTTCTCGAACTTCAGCAGCTTCCAGTCCGGGTGATTCTTGGTCAGCCAGATATCCGCCGTCGTACCCGTGGTAACGATGGTGGTGCGAGTCGCCAAGTCATCGAGGTTTTTCACTGAGCTGTTCTGCGGCACCAATGCCTGCACCGCCACCTTGAGGTTCGGATTGGTGAATTCCACCGCTTCCTTGCGCTCCGGCGTCACGGTCATGTTGGCGAGGATCAGGTCGACCTTGTCGCTTTGCAGGAAGGGAATGCGGCTGGCCGGTTCCACCGCGACGAACTCGACCTTGTTCTCGTCGCCGAGCAGATCCTTGGCGAATTGGCGGCCGATGTCGGTATCGAAACCGACGTAACGCCCGGCCTCATCGACGAAGCCGAACGGCGGCTTGTCGGTAAAGACGCCGACGATCAATTTGTCGCGGGCTTTGATCTTGTCCAGATAACCGGCCGGCGCGGTGCTTTCGCTGGCGACTTTGGGCTTTGGCGGTTCTTCGGTTTTATTGCAGCCGGCGAGCAATGCGAGGCTGAGGAGAGGCAGTAAAAAAGCGGCAGTTTTCATAGCAGTTCCAGTTCCTTTGTCAGATTCGTTTTTGGCAGTGTTGCAACGAAGGAGAACTTCTCCAGGAACTGCTGCGCGCGTGCGGTTTGCGGGTTCGTAAAGAAAATCTCGGGCGGGGTCTGTTCAAGGATGCGCCCGGCATCCATGAACACGATGCGGTCGGCCACCGCGCGGGCGAAGGCCATTTCATGGGTGACGATCAACAGGGTCATGCCCTCGCGGGCCAGGCCCTGAATCACTTGCAGCACTTCCTTGACCATCTCTGGATCGAGGGCGGCGGTGACCTCGTCGAAGAGCATCACCCGTGGGTTCATGCACAGCGAACGGATGATGGCGATGCGTTGTTGCTGGCCACCGGAGAGCTGTCTTGGATAAGCATCGCGCTTGTCCGCCAGACCGACGCGATCAAGCAAGGCTTCGGCTTGTTGCTGCGCTTCGCGGCGCTGACGCTTCTGCACTTTGAGCGGGCCGAGCAGCACGTTGTCGAGCACACTCATGTGCGGGAACAGGTGATAACTCTGGAACACCATGCCGATCTGCTGACGCACTTCGCGCCAGTCGGTGGTCTTGTCCAGCAGTTCGCGCCCGGCAAATTTCAGGCTGCCACTGTGAGCGCTTTCCAGACCGTTGAGGCAACGCAGCAAAGTGCTTTTGCCGCAACCGCTGGGGCCGAGGATGACGATCACTTCGCCTGACTGCACTTGCAGGTCGACGCCGTTGAGCACCTGTTGCTCGCCGTAGAATTTGTTGAAACCGTGAAACTCGATCAATGCACTCATGCTTGCGTCCAGCGCCGCTCCAGCACGCGCGAGGCGGCCGAGAGCGGGTAGCAGATGAAAAAGAAAAACAGGAACAGCGCGCCGTAGATCAGCACCGATTCGTAGGTGCGCTCGATGATCTGCTGGCCGACCTTGATCACGTCGACCACGCCGATCAGCACCGCCAGCGAACTGGTCTTGATGATTCGCGTGTAGACGTTGATGGTCGGCGGCGTCATGCGTTTCAGCGCTTGCGGCAGCAGCACGTAACCGAAGAGCTGCGGGGCGCTCAAGCCAATCGACAACCCCGCCTCACGCTGCCCGCGCGGCAACGAATGCAATGCGCCGCGCGCCACTTCACCCACTTCGCTGGCGCCCCACAGCGACAACACCAGCACCGCGCACCAGAAGCTCGGCAGACTGACGCCGAAGAAAATCGGCAGACCAAAAAACAGCAAGTACAGCCAGACCAGCACCGGAATCGCCCGGAACAGCTCCAGATACACCCGCAGAATCGCGTTCAGCCACGTCACGTTAAGCGTGCGCAACACGCCGTAAAGCACGCCGCCGACGGTGCTGATGGCGATACTCAAGAAAGAGATCGACAAGGTTTGCCCGGCGCCTTTTGCCAGTTGCGGCAACGACACCCAAAGCAGTTCAAGACCCGAACTGGCCATGCTGGAGCCTCCTTTCCAGACGGCTGAGCAACAGCGACAGCGGCAAAAACAGCAGCACGCAAATCAGCGTCAGCACGGCGAGCATTTCGTAGGTTTTGTAGTAGAGCGCGATGTAGCTCTTGGTGGTGTAGAGGATTTCCGGCACCGCCACCGCCGAGACCACGGTGGTTTCCTTCAGCAGGAAAATGAAATTGGCGAACAGCGACGGCAGGCTGAGGATCCCCGCTTGCGGCAGGATCACGTAGCGCAACAACTGGCCGTCGGACAGGCCGATGGAGCGGCCCGATTCCAGTTGCGCCTGCGGCACCGCATCGACGCCCGCACGCAGCACTTCGGTGAGATAGGCGCCACCGAGGAAGGTCATGGTGATGATCGCGGCGGTGAAGCCGGAGACTTTGATCCCCAGCGCCGGCAAGGCGAAATAAACGAAGAACAACTGGATCAGCAACGGCGTGTTGCGCGCCAGCTCCACATACAGGCCGACGGCGCGCTGCAAGTAAGGCGTGCGGAACACCAGAATCGTCGCATTGAGCAGCGCCACCAGCAGCGAGGTGCCAATGGCGATCGAACCGACCTGCAGCGTCACGCCCACGGCTTTGAGAAACGCCGGCAGGGTGCTGAGCATAAAAGCGTAATCGAAGGTCATGAAACGTCCTGTACGCCGCTCGGTAAGCGACGGTGGTGCAGTCCATGGACAGCGGATAACTGCCCGGCAGGAAGCGACTTTATAGGTATAAAAACGAGAATTTAAATACCGTTAAAGCATATTGATATCACCCAAAAAACTATCCTGTGGGTTTGCCGGGAAGGAATAAGAAGGCTATTTTTCCTTTCGCTGTAGGAAGGATCTTTTTTTCATGAAAGCCCTCCAAGGACGAACAGCTTTTGGCCAGACTCCCCCGGCCGAACCATTACAAGGAAGAGAACATGGACGTAAAAGTGCCGCAGCGACTGGATCCGCAGGACATCGTGAAATTGCTTATGGCGTTGCGCCGCGCGTTGAAAGCGCAAACGGCCTGAGCCGTTACCCTGCTCGTTCCCACGCTCTGCGTGGGAACGATCATGAATCGAGCACACACAAAAACGCCGATGACTATCACTAGCCATCGGCGTTTTCACATCTTGAAGGGTTCACTCAAGCGTCAGATCAGAACGCCGGCAGTACCGCGCCGTTGTACTTCTTCTCGATGAACGCTTTGACTTCCGGGCTGGTCAGGGCTTTGGCCAGTTTCTGGATGGCGTCGCTGTTCTTGTTGTCCTCACGGGCAACGAGGAAGTTCACGTAAGGCGAATCAGCACCTTCGATCACCAGCGCATCCTTGTTCGGGTTCAAACCGGCTTCCAGCGCGTAGTTGGTGTTGATCATGTCCAGATCAACTTCCTTCAGAACGCGTGGCAGCAGAGCCGATTCCAGTTCCTTGAACTTGAAGTTGTGCGGGTTTTTGGCGATGTCTCTCGGGGTTGCCAAGGCGTTTTTCGGGTCTTTCAACTCGATCAGACCAGCCTTCTGCAGCAGGATCAGAGCGCGGCCGCTGTTGCTGCCTTCGTTCGGGATGGCGATGGTTGCGCCGTCCGGCAGTTCAGCCAGCGTCTTGTACTTGCTCGAGTAGCCACCGAACGGTTCAACGTGCACGCCTTGCACAGTCACCAGGTACTTGGACTTGTCGTCCTTGTATTTGCCCTGGTTGAAGCTGTTCAGGTACGGCAGGGTCTGGAAGTAGTTGGCATCCAGACGCTTTTCGCCCACCTGTACGTTCGGCTGCACGTAGTCGGTGAAGACTTTGATTTGCAGATCCACGCCTTCTTTGGCGAGGGTCGGCTTGATCAGCTCAAGAATTTCAGCGTGCGGCACCGGGGTCGCCGCGACGACAAGTTTCTCGCCGGCCTGGGCCAGGGAAGCCGTCAGAGCAGCCGCCAATGCGGTAAACAACAGAACCTTTTTCATGCAGTGTCCTTATCGAAAATCACGGTCGCTGATGGCGACGGCATCTAATACGTGTGCCAGTGAAGTGATATCGCTGGCGTGAGGCGGACAATACCGGGATTTTTTATTCCCGGACAATAACGTTTATTCAGCTTCATATTCCATTTTGTTCATGTTGAACGAAATGGTTACAAACGCTCGCTCAAACTAATCAGCAACTCTTTCAACGCCTTACGTTCGCCAACGCTGCCACCGATGTTGATTTGCGTCACCAGCCGTTCGATTTGAACCTGCGGGCCAGACGCGTCGGGCAGGTTCAGATGCTCCGGCAAGATCTCGTCGCCGGTGCTCACCAGCAAGGCAAAGTGAATGACGTTTTCCAGCTCACGGGTGTTGCCCGGCCAGCTATGTTGCTCCAACAGATGCTGCGCCGCCTCACTGATCAGCGGCACCGGCAGGTCCAGACGCTGGCTGTAGATGCCGAGGAAATACTCGGCCAGCGACAGGATGTCGCCGATTCGCGCGCGCAGCGCCGGCAACTCCAGCTGCCCTTCACTGAGGTAATGGTAGAGCCGCTCGTGGAATTTCCCGGCGTCCACCGCTTGCGCCAGATCGATGCTGGTCGCCGCCACCAGCCGCACATCCACCGGGCTCGGCTGAGGCGCACCGACGCGGGTGACTTCGTGGTTTTCCAGCGCTGCGAGCAATTTGATCTGGATCGGCAGCGGCAGGTCGCCGATTTCATCAAGGTACAAGGTGCCGCCATTGGCCGAACCGAACCAGCCCGCACGACTGCTGGCCGAACCGCTGTAACTGCCGGCGGCATAACCGAACAGCTCGGCATCGGCGTAGGTCGGGCTGATCGCGCCGCAATTGACGGAAACGAACAGACCACTGCGATCACTGGCGCGGTGTATGTGCCGGGCGAGCAGTTCCTTACCGGTGCCGGTCTCGCCGCGAATCAACACCGAAATCGAGCGTGGCGCCAGTTGCTCAAGCTCTTCGCGCAACTGGCGCGAACGCGGATCGACGAACACCAGCGCTTTGGCGCGAATGCTCAGGGGGCTTTTTTCCGCATCGGGAAAGGTCAGCAACGGCTGACCGAAAGTATCGAAACTCATGGCAGACTCCCGCCCACAACCGCCGGCAGACGGGGGCGCTTAAAGAAACAGGAAAATCAGGCGCGACGTCGAGCGTTATGTTCCATGCGGTTTTGCAGGCGATAGAGATAGGCAAAACCCTGCTCCCAACGCTGATGCCCGGACTTCACATTGATGTGTCCGGCACCGGCCAGAATCCCCGCCTCTGCGCCCCAGTTACGCGCCAGCTCCAGAGCACGCGGCGCGCTGACGGCGGCGTCGTTGTCGGAGCTGACGACCTGGCTGGGGAACGGCAAAAGATCGCTCGGGATCGGCGCGAAATTGCGCAGCGCCGGCGCGCAGGTCGGGCGCTCGACATCCGCTGGCGCGACCAGCAAGGCACCGCGTACCTGACGCAGGTATTGCAGCGGCGCGGTCGCCGCCCAATGGGCAACGGTGACGCAGCCCAGGCTGTGCGCGATGAGGATGACCGGCGTGCTGTCGGCGGCAATCGCCTCGGCCAGCGCGGCGACCCAGTCTTCACGGCGCGGGGTCAGCCAGTCGGCCTGTTCCACCCGCGCACTGTTCGGCAGGCTGTTCTGCCAGTGGGTTTGCCAATGATCTTCTGGCGATCCTTGCCAGCCCGGCACAATCAGGTAGCGAATTGATTCGTTGCGCATGGGGAGCTCTCCTGCGTGTCTGTTCCTGGTCGAGTATAGGGAGAGGATTTATATTCGTTAAGGAATAAGAAGCTATTTATTAAGACCTGAAAAGCATATCTCTGTTTTGTGTAGGAGCTGCCGAAGGCTGCGATCTTTTGATCTTGATGTTTAGAGGCAAGATCAAAGGATCGCAGCCTTCGGCAGCTCCTACAGAGGAAGGGTGGGAGATAAATCGGAGATAAAAAAAGGGCCGCACCCTGCCAAGGAGACGGCCCCGGAAAATCGAAAATTCTTCTACCGCGCCGTGATCACCGACAACTTGGTAATCCCCGCCCGCTCAATCGAGGCCATGGCCCGCGCCACTTCCCCGTAATTCACTCCGTCATCCGCCTGCAACTGCACGCGCACTTCCGGGTCTTTGGCCTTGGCCGACTTGAGGTTGAACTCCAGCAAGTCCGGTTGAATTTCGTCCTTGTTGATAAACAGTTTGCCGGCGCCGTCGATGCTCACCACCAGCGGGTCTTTCTGTTCAACCGGCGCGACCGCTTCGGTCTTCGGCAGGTTGATCGGTATCGCGTTGGTCAGCAGTGGCGCGGTGACGATAAACACCACCAGCAGCACCAGCATTACGTCCACCAGCGGCGTCACGTTGATCTCGCTGAGTACCTCATCACTGTCTTGCGTGGAGAAGGCCATATCAGGACGCCTCCTTCACTTTTGCTGTATCCCCGTGCGTGGCAACCTTGTGCGCCGTCGGGTGGATCAACACGCGGAACGCACTCTTCTGCGCCAGGCTGTAGAAGTCGTGGGCAAAGTCATCCAGATCGGCGGCGGTCAGTTTCAAAAGCCGCAAAAAGTAGTTGTAAACCAGCACCGCTGGTACTGCGACGGCAATCCCCACACCCGTCGCGACCAGTGCCGCACCGATCGGGCCGGCCACCGTTTCCAGGCTCGCCGAACCAGCCGCGCTGATGCCCTTCAACGCTTCCATGATTCCCCACACCGTGCCGAACAAACCAATGAACGGCGACGTACTACCAATACTCGCGACCACCGCCAGACCGGTCTCCAGCGAACGTCGTTCGCGGACGATCTGCTGACGCAAGGCACGCTCCAGACGATCCTGATGGTTAATCGCATGGCTCAAATCATTGGCCTGCGGCGCCTCGCCCACCTGAATCGCCGCGTAACCGGCCTGTGCCACCCGCGCGGCGGCGCCGGGTTGGGTTTCGCTCAACTCGGCGGCGGCATCCAGACTCGACGCCGCCCAGAAGCGTTTGTGAAATTTGCGATCCTGCGCTTTCAGACGGCCGAACTGCACAGCCTTTAGCAGCGCCAGCCCCCAAGTCGCGACGGAAAAAACCACCAGCAGCCAGATCACCGCGCTTTCGATGGATTCCAGTGGAGATGCCAGTAACGTCATGATGTGTTCCCTCGTGTAAACATTTCGCGCGAATTAGGTTTCGGTTTAATGAATCTTGAAATCGATGGGCACGCTGACCCAGCCGTCCTGGGCGACATCACCCTGCTTGGCCGGAACAAAACTCCAACGCTTGACCGCGTTTAATGCGGCGTCGTCGAGTTGCTGCCGGCCACTGCTTTTCTGAATCTGGATCTCACCCGGTTTACCGCTCGCCAGCACATGCACGCGCAGCAACACCGTGCCTTCCCAACCGCGTCGCTGAGCCAGCGACGGATATTCCGGCGCCGGGTTCTTCAGGTATGCGGCGTTGGCCGAGGCCGGCGTTACCGGCGCCGGCGCGGGTGGTGCAGGTGGCGCCGGGGCAGCGGCTGGAGCTGTCGGTTGTGGCGGTGCGGGGGGCTGTTGAACGGCTTTGGGGGCCGGTTTCTCGACTGGTTTCACCACGGGTTTCGGTTTGGGTTTCGGGATCGGTTTCGGTGGCGGGGGTTTTACCGCCAGTTCGTCCTCCACCGGCGGCGGCTCGACTACAGGCGCGGGAGGTGGCGGCTCGACCACCGTTGGCGCTGGCGGTGCCGGGCGCGAAAACTCGATGGTCATCGGTGGAATTTCCGGCGGCACAATCGGCAGCGCCGGGGTTGGATGCTGATTGATCCAGTAGATCACCGCGCCGTGCACCACCAAGGCCAGCACACCGAGCAGGATCGTTTCGCGCCGACTCAGAATGCCTTTGGGCGCACGCTGCAAACGCAGCTGCCCCAACGGCACGCGATGGAGCCGGCCAAGATCGACCAATTCGCCACTCGGCGTCTGACGCCACAGCAATTCCTGTGCGCTGGCGGCGGCCTGGACATTGCCCATTGATACACTCCCTGCGGTCTTTTTTACGTTCTCTGCAAAAACTGCCGATTCACCGTTTGTTGAATCCCCCACGGCGAATCGCTGGGTGAATCATTGGGCTAGACGCTTATCTCCGAAAGTAATCTTTAACGTTATGGATAGGCGTTTATGGAATATGAGTTTTGATAAATTACGCCAAAGCCACGCGCCACAAGGGCTGTAGGGATGGACTGAAAAACACATGCTTTTCAGGCATTGAAAGTATTCACACAGCGCATTGATTTCGCCTGTCGGGGCAGCATCACGCAGCCCCTTGAAGGATCAATCAGAAGTCGTAGCGACCAGTGACGCCGAGGGTGCGCGGTGTGCCGAGCAGGCCTTCATAACCGCCGTTGCCGCCGGTCCACAGGGTCGTGTAGTAGGTTTTGTCGAAGGCGTTTTTCAGCCACAGCGAGACGTCCCACTGGCCCTGATTGAAATCGCCGCGAAGGCCGGTGGAGAAGTTGACCACCGCGTAACTCGGGATCTGGCCGTAGTCGGAGTCCTCGACCGTGCCCACCGCTTTTGAGCGGAACGCGTAGCTGGCGGTGACGTAGGGTTCGAAGCCGTTATCCAGATTCCATTTGTATTCGCCGTTGGCGTTGCCGATCCATTTCGAGGCGCCGACCACTTGATGGCCGCTGAGGTCGCAAGAGGCCGGCGCTCCCGGCGCCTGGCTGACTTCCGGAGGGCACGGGGCATCTTTGTACGAGAGGTAGCTGACGTCGTTATAGGAGCCGTTGATGTTCAGGGTCAGTCCACGTAGCGGGATCACCGTGCTTTCGAACTCGACGCCGCGCGAACGCACGGAACCGGCGTTGGTCAGGTATTGCACACGGTTTTCGGCGTCGTAAGCGTTGGTCTGGTAGGCGTTGACCTGCGTCCAGAACACATTGGCGTTGAGTTGCAGACGGTGATCCCACAGCGTGCTTTTGAAACCGAGTTCGGCGTTGTTGGCGCGCTCGGTGCCGATCAGCAACGAGTCGGCTCCGGCCACCGGAGCCGAACCCACCGCCAGGTTGACCCCGCCGGACTTCTCGCCGTGGGACAGTGTGGCATAGGTGAGTACGTCATCGGTGATGCGGTAGCTAAGGTTGAGCAGCCCGGACGGGCTGGAGCTGTACTGGTTCAAGTCGCCGGAATCGTAGACGCCCGCCCGCCCGCGTCGCGCTGTTGCGGCAGCACCGGTGACCGTCGCGCCACCGACCGGGGCATTGCGCGTGACCCAGGCGCTTTTTTCTTCATAGGTGCCGCGCACCCCGGCGGTGAAATCCAGGCGCTCGGTGAGGTGCCATGTGCCTTGGGCGAACAGGGCAAAACTGTCGGTCTTGATGTGGCCGTTACCGACGCTGGTCACATTGGCTAAAGCACCGGCCGGCGTGCCGTTCCAGATATCCGCTTGCGGGCCGTAATAAGCGAAGGACTTGTTGTCCAGATTGTTGCCGAAATAGTACGCACCCACGACGTAATCAAAGAACTCGCCCTTGGGCGAGGCCAGACGAAATTCCTGCGAATACTGTTTGTCTTCCACCGACACCCCGGCGTTGTAGCTCGCCGGCACGTTCAGACCATCGTCGTTTTTCGGGGTGAAATTCCAGAAACGATAGGAACTGACCGAGGTCAGGGTGAAGTCGCTCGGCAGCGTCCAATTGGCCTCAACCGACGTGCCGCCCTGATGCACGGTGACGTGTTGGTCGTTGTCCAGATTGACCTTGCGGTGCGAGCCATTGACCAGCGTCGCGCCGGCCGCATTGGCTCGTGACTCGTAGAGATTAACGCCGTTGATGGTCGGCCCGGTGTTGTACAGCACGCGAGTGCCGGCGCTGGAGTCCTCTTCGTTGTAGTCGCCAATCCAGCGTAAGTTGAAGTCTTCGTTGGGCTTGAACAGCAGTTGCGCACGGAAGCCGTCGCGTGAACCGCCGTTGAGGTCATGGCCGTCGTATTCGTTCTTGATGTCGCCGTCGCTGCGCGTGCGATACGCCGAAAAACGTCCGGCGAGTTGGTCGTTGAGCGGCCCGGAAATCGTGCCCTTGGTCTGGAAGTAGCCGTCCTCGCCGACCGAGGTTTCAATGCTGCGCTCCGGGGTGAAGGTTGGTGCACGGGTATTGATGTTGATCACCCCGGCCGTGGTGTTTTTGCCGAACAGCGTGCCTTGCGGCCCACGCAAAACCTCGAGCTGTTCGATGTCCATCAGATCGAAAACCGCCATCCCCGGGCGGCCCAGATAGACGTTGTCGATGTACAGACCGACGCTGCCTTCCAGGCCATCGCTGGCCGGGTTGTTGCCCAATCCGCGAATCGACACGCTGGACTGGCGCGCATGCATGTAGGCGACGTTGACGCTGGGCACCAGTTGCTGCAAATCCTGAATCCGGTAGACCCGTTGCGTCTCCAGGTTCTGCCCGCTGACCACGCTCATCGGCGTCGGCACATCCTGCGAACTTTCTTCGCGGCGGCGAGTGGTGACGGTCACCGTTTCCAGTTGTGAGCTGTTAGCCACAGGTTTGCCTGCTGGAACCGGCGCCGGGGTTTCGGTATCGGCGGCGTAGCTGTGAGTCCAACTGGCGCTCCCCGCCAGTAACAGAGCCAGAGGCAGGCGTTTGAGCCGTCGTGGTGTGAGGGGTGACGCAAGGTTCAACGGACTCATGGCGCGGCTCCTGGTCAAAAAACACACAGACATCTTCAGCGCTGCATATTCTTTTAAGTTATTTATTTATGTATTTACAAAGATTTACTGCATAAGAGATTGCCTTTATAAGGAGTCGACCTAATGCATATCCAATGCATTTCCCGGATATTTTTTATGTGAAAAATGCATATCGATTTGCGTCAACTTCGTCACTTCATCGCCCTGGCTGAACAACGCAGCTTCGTCGCCGGCGCGCAGGCGGTGAACCTGTCGCAGTCGGCGTTCAGTCGCAGCATTCAGGCGCTGGAACACAGCGTCGGCTGTCAATTGGTTGATCGCGGGCGCAAGGAATTGCCACCGACCAAACAAGGCCAGGTACTGCTCGAACATGCGCGGCGGCTGGTCAGCGGCGCGCAGCAGATGGCCAACGAGATCAGCCAGTTCAATGGCCTCGAGGCGGGGGAGTTACGTTTCGGTTGTGGCCCTGCGCCAGCGGCGGGATTGGTCCCGAGGGCGATTGGCAGCTTTATCGGGCGTTACCCGAAAGCGCGGGTGCAGTTTCAGGTCGATGACTGGCAGAGCTTGAGCAAGCGCCTGCTCAGTGAGGAGTTCGAATTCTTTGTCGCTGACACGCGGCACTTCGAGGCTGATCCGGATTACCTGACGCATCGGCTGCGCCCGCGCAAATGGCATTTCTGCTGCCGCGCCGGACATCCGCCGAGCGGTTTTGATCGGGTCTCGGCCGAGCAATTGATGAGCTACCCGCTGGCGGTGAGCATCCGTCCGCCGAACCTGCGCAAGGTCATCGTCGACCTCAGCGGTCGGCCGGATTTCACGCCGAATGTGGAGTGTGAAAACAGCTCCAGCCTGTTGAGTGTGGTGCTGCGTTCGGACGCAATCGGGATTGTCGGCGCGTATTCCGATGCGCTGCATCAGGCCAAGGGAGATCTGGTGTGTTTGAAGATCGAAGGTCTGGCCGATGATCTGGAAGAGTTGTACACCCGCTATGGGATTGTCAGTCGGGCGGGGTATCGGCTGTCGCCGCTGGCTGAGGCGATGATTGAGCAGATCAAGGCGATTGATGCGGTGGATGAAGAGGTGTATTCACTGGATGGGCTCGCTGTCTGATCGGTCGCTATCGCTGGCAAGCCAGCGATGGCGTCAGCCCAGTCGCCGATGCATCCACTGCATAAAACCCATTCCCCAAATGCACTTGCCGAACACCCCCACCGAAAGCGAAAACCCTCGCCTGTCTCTCTGACCGGTGAACCCCATGTCCCTGCCTGAAAAACCCGTGCGCAACGTGCTCTACATCATGTGCGACCAACTGCGCCGCGATTACTTGTCCTGCTACGGCCACCCGCATTTGCACACGCCGAACATCGATCGCCTGGCCGAAGCCGGGGTGCGTTTCAGCCGCGCTTACACCCAAGGCACGATCTGCGGCCCGTCGCGGATGTCGGCCTACACCGGCCGCTATGTCAGCAGCCATCAAGTGGCGTGGAACGCCGTGCCGCTGCCGCTGGAAGAGCTGACCATCGGCAATTACCTGCGCCCCCACGGCATTCGTACTGCGCTGGTCGGCAAGACCCACGCCACAGCTAATGTCGACGCCCTGCAGCGACTGGCGATCAACCCCGCAAGCGCACAGGCCGAAGTGCTCAACGAGGTCGGCTTCGAACCGTACTTTCGCCACGACGGGATCTTCCCCGATGACCCGCTGTTCGACGACAAACGCGAATCCGCGCCCTACACCCATTACCTGCGCGAACAAGGTTTCGACGGGCGAAATCCCTGGCACGACTGGGCCAACGCTGCCGAAGGCGAGAACGGCGAAATCCTCAGCGGCTGGAAAATGCGTAATGCACATTTGCCAGCACGAATTCCCGAGCAACACTCAGAGACTGTCTACACTACCAATCGAGCCATCGACTTCATCACCGAGCAAGGTGAGAAACCATGGTGTTTGCACCTCTCGTACATCAAACCACACTGGCCCTATATCGTACCGGCGCCATACCACGCCTTGTACAGTACGAAATCGATTCTCGAACCGGTCCGCGCGACGCCCTCCGAAGCCAGTAAACACCCCGTATACGCTGCCTTTCGCCAGCATGAAGTAAGCCTCAACTTCTCCCGCGATTCAGTACGATTGAATGTAATCCCGACCTACATGGGCCTGATCAAGCAAGTGGATGATCAGCTCGGACGGCTGTTCGATTTTCTGCAAAGTAATGGCCGCTGGGATGACACGCTGATCGTGTTCACCAGTGATCACGGCGACTTTCTGGGCGATCACTGGCTGGGCGAGAAGGAGTTTTTGCTTGAGCAAGCGGTGGGCGTGCCACTGATCGTGCGTGATCCTCGGGCGGCAGCGGATGTCACTCGCGGAACAGTCGATGATCGACTGGCGGAAACCATCGACGCGTTGCCGACGTTTCTTCAGGGGTTGGGACTGCCGCAGGCGGAACATCGACTGGAGGGCCGCTCGCTGATACCGCTTTTACACGGCGAGAATCCGGATTGGCGCCGCTATGCAATCAGCGAATATGACTACGCGTTTCAAGCGCCGGCGCGGGAGCGACTGGGTCAACCGATTGACCGTTGCCGCATGACCATGGTGCGTAGCGAGCGTTGGAAATACCTGGCGTACGACGGCTTCAGGCCACAGCTGTTTGATCTGCTGAATGATCCGCAGGAATTGCGTGATTTGGGTGAAGACCCGGCTTACGCGGCGGTGCGCGAGGAGCATGCGGGGTATCTGTTTGAGTGGGTGCGGGGGTTGAAGCGGCGTACCACCATCAGCCATCAGGAGATCGATTTGCGCGGGCAGCGGTTTCGCTACGGAGAGCCGGAAACCGAGAAGGTTGTTCAGATTGGTGTCTGGTAGCGGGAAGAACCCCTCACCCTAACCCTCTCCCGGAGGGAGAGGGGACTGAATGGGGGATATTTCAGAGGTACACCGACCTGATCGTGCTTCACCGAATCCATAATCGATAAGGTCTTTCAGGTCGATGCATAACGCGAGACAACTCGGTCGGCTCCCTCTCCCTCTGGGAGAGGGCTGGGGTGAGGGGCTTTTGATCTTCAGTCACGACCTTTGATCGTCTGACTACGCTGCCCCGAAGCCCCCACAGGCACTTCCCCCTTCAACGTCACCCGACGCACCACCCGATCCTGGGTGCCGTAATCATCAATCGCGTAATGCTGGGTCGAGCGGTTATCCCAGATCGCCACATCACCAGCCTTCCAGCGCCAGCGCACGGTGTTTTCCTGACGGATTACATGACTCTGCAACAGCCCGAACAGATGCGCCGAATCCGCTTGCGAATAACCCTTGATGCGTTTGACGAAATGCCCCAGCAGCAAGCTCTTCTCGCCGCTGATCGGGTGGACGCGCACCACCGGGTGCTCAGTCTCGTAAACGGTCGACGTGAAAATTTTGCGATAGCGCTCAAGCTTCTCCGCCGAGACGTCCGGCTTGGCGCTGGCGTAGTCGTATTCGTTGCTGTGCACGGCGACCAGTTTGTCGGCCAGTTCACGCAGCTCGGACGGCAGTTCGTTGTACGCGGTGGCGGTGTTCGCCCACAGGGTGTCGCCGCCGAACGCCGGAGCGACTACCGAGCGCAGGATCGAGGCTTTCGGGTAGGCATCGACGAAAGTCACGTCGGTGTGCCACGAGTTGGCGCGCTGACCCTCGGCACCGTCCAGTTCCAGCAGATAACGAGTGCCCTCACGCGACGGCACGGTCGGATGCGCCACCGGCTCACCGAGCAAATGGGCGAAGGCTTCCTGACGCTGATCGTCGAGTTGGGTCTGCTCGCGGAAGAACACGACCTTGTAATCAATCAGTGCCTGTTGAATGGCTTCGACGGTGGCGGCGTCCAGCTCACCAGACAAGTGCACGCCACGAATCTCGGCGCCGATACGACCGGCCACCGGATGAATTTCCAGCGCATGGACAGCGGGTTTTACAGCGAGTGCGGCATTGCTCATGGGTAGACCCTCATCGACTGCTTGCGGTTGGACGGCAGCGAAACATCGCTCTATCTATATTCTTTTTTCATCTAATAGATAATCACATGCTTCGTTGACGGAATAAGAGCTTGCATTTAAAACCTCTAGCAACCCTCGTCGCAAATGCCTTCGAGCTATTTTTAGGATGCCGGAAAAGCATATGGATCTTCGCCAGTTGCGCTACTTCATCGCCCTCAATGAACATCGCAGTTTTGTCCGCGCGGCGGACGCGATGGGCATCACCCAACCGGCGTTCAGTCGCAGCATTCAAGGGCTGGAGCAAGAGTTCGGCTGCGTGCTGGTGGATCGCGGCAACAAGGATTTGCGCCCCACGCCCGAGGGCCAGGTGGTGCTGCAACACGCCCTGACGCTGGTGCAGGGCGCGGCGTTGCTGAGCGCCGAAGTGACGCAGATGACCAAGCTCGATGCCGGCGAAGTTCACTTCGGCTGCGGGCCGGCGCCAGCGGTGAAACTGGTGCCAGACGCGGTGGCGCAGTTCATCAACGCGCACCCGAAAGTACGCACCTGCTTTCAGGTGGATAACTGGGAAAAACTCAGCCGCGCCCTGAGCCGCGAGGAGATCGAATTCTTCATTGCCGACATCCGCCATTTTGAGGCCGACCCGAACTTCCAGACCCAGCCACTGACGCCCAAGCGCGGGGTATTTTTCTGCCGGCCGGGGCACCCGCTTTTGGCCAAAGAAAGCCTGTCGACCAACGACATGTTCGACTATCCGCTGGCGGCCACGCTGATCCCGCCGGGCATTCGCAAACTGCTGGCGAACCTCAGCGGCCGGATCGATTTTTCACCGACCATCGAGACCGAGCATTTCCCGGCGCTGGTGAAAGTGGTGCTGCAATCGAATGCGATCGGCATCGGCACGGAAGAGGCGTTTTGCGAGGACATTGCCCAGGGTTCGCTGGTGCTGCTGCACTGGCGCAATCTGCCGCAGAACCTGGAGAGCATGAATGCGCGTTGCGGGATTGTCAGTCGCACGGGATTCAGATTGTCGCCGGCGGCGCGGGCGATGATCGAAACGTTGGTGGCGGTGGACAAGCAGAAAGTCAGCGTCGCTGTTTAGGGCCCTTTCGCGAGCAGGCTCGCGAAGAGGCCTGACCAGACACCAGAGTTTTAGAGCTTGGCTGCAGCGAGTTCAGGCGCCACCCAATCGCTCACCTTGAACGGCTTGCGAATCAGCCGTTGCTGCGCTGCCAGATCCACCTTGTCCTGCAAGCTGCCAAGGAACACCGGGTCCAGCGTCGACGGAAATATCTCGCTCAATTTCTGATCCTGTAGATCCTGGGTCAGGATCACCGGCGGATAACTCGCCAGCCCCGAGACCAACTGCACGTAAGCGTCCTTGTTGCTGTCCTGAGTCAGCCACTCCACCGCTTGCTGCTGAGCCTTGAGCAGTTTCGCCACGGCCTCCGGGTGGGCATCGACGAATTTGCCTGTCCCGACCAGCACCGACTGCACACTCCCCGCGCCACCGAGATCCTTGGTGTTCAGCGGCAGTTCGGCCAAGCCTTTGGCTTGCAGAGCGGCCAAGCCCGAACTGCCCCATGAAGCGTCGATCTGCTTGGCCGCCAGCGCCGCAACCGCCGCACTGAAATCAAGGTTGATGACCTTCAGGTCTTTTTCGCTCAGGCCTTGGCTGGCCAACGCCGCATCGAATGACAACTGCGTCGCTGTACCACGAAAGATCGCCACGCGCTTGCCCTTGAGATCCTGCAGGGTCTTGATCCCCGAACCCGGCACCACGCCCAGATACTGCTTCACGCCACGGGCGCTGGCGCTGAGCAACCGCGTATCGAGGCCATTGGACTTGCCGATGATTGCCGCCAGATCGCCCAGATACGCCAGATCGACCTGACCATTGGCGAACGCCTCGTTGATCACCGGCCCCGCCCCCTTGAAAAAGCTCCACTGAATCTTGATGCCCTGCTCGGCGAAGGCCTTTTCGAAGATTTGCTGATCGCGCAGCACATCGACCACACCGCCGCCACTGTGGTGGGTGCCCGCACTCAGATCGGGCACGGCGATCCTGATTTCCTTTAGGTCGTCGGCGTGGGCGGTAAACGCCAGAAAACCCGCCAGCGCCGGAGCGGCAAACAGACTGATGACACGTTTGAAGGGAAGGTTCATGGGTGCGGCTCCTTGATCACGACGGGCGTTGAGGAGCCGAAAGTAGGCTGAAGGAGCACCTTCGCTTAAATACTATAAATTCACATTTTTATAGCTTTTAGCGCTAAGCAAGCAGCGATAAGGCCTGCAGCGGCGTATGCATTGACAGCATCGAAAATATTCTTCGAATGCATTGGATGCGTGTGGGCCAGAAGCCTTAAATGGTCTGGCTTATCTCCCAATAGCATTAATTTGAATTTTGTTAGATCAATTTTGCATACAGGTCTGTCTGCAACCCGACAACGGAGGTCACCCCATGGCCCGTGATTCCTTGCTCAGCCTGCCGCTGCCGGCGCCACCGCTCAAAACGCGCCGCACGGGGCCAAGCCTCAATCAACGCCTGTTGCCGTGGCTGCTGCCGCTCAGTCTGTTCGCGCTGTGGTGGCTGGCCGCGCGCAACCAATGGATGAGCGAACAGATTCTGCCGGCGCCGTCATTGGTGTGGAACAGCGCGGTCGAACTGTCTCAGGGCGAGTTGTGGGGTCATCTGTGGATCAGTCTGCAACGGCTGTTCTGGGGACTGCTCGCCGGGATTTCGGCGGGCGCCGTGCTCGGTGCCGCGCTGGGCTTCAGCCGTCGCCTCGAACGTTTGATCTTCCCTACTTTCGCCGGTCTCGCGCAGGTGCCGACGCTGGCGTGGATTCCCCTGTTCATGGTGTTTTTCGGCATAGGCGAAGTACTGAAACTGGTGGTGCTGATCAAAGCCATCGTGGTTCCGGTGACGCTGCACACCTTGGTCGGCGTACGCGATGCCCAACCGAAACTGCGCGAAGCCGCCGCCGTGCTGCGCCTGCCGTCGCTTTTGCTGATCCGTCGTCTGGTCCTGCCCGCCGCCCTTCCCGCGTTCATGGCCGGTGTGCGCCTGGCGCTGGCCGCCGGTTGGACATCGTTGCTGGCGGTTGAACTGCTGGCCTCCAGTGAAGGCATCGGGTACCTGATGGTCTGGGCGCGCCAGCTGTTCATGCTCGACATCGTTTTCGTCTGCATCGTGGTCATCGGCCTGATCGGCATGGCGATGGATCGCGGCATCGGTCTGCTGGACAAAAAACTGCTGCACTGGCCACACCCGGCCACCGCCGAAATTCGTCGCGGCCCACGCTATGAAGGCTGGCAGCGGGTGCAACCGTGGCTGCTACCGCTGGGCTTGTTCGCGCTGTGGCAATTGGCGAGCGATCAGCAGTGGGTCGACGCGAACATTCTGGTGAGCCCGCTGGCCGTATTGAGTACAACATGGGACGGCTTGCTCGATGGCACGCTGATCAGCGGCATGGGACTCAGCCTGGGCCGCACCCTCGGTGGTTTGCTGTTGGGCGGTGGGCTCGGTTTTGCCCTGGGCTTGCTGTTGGGCCTGTCGCACATCAGCGAACGCCTGCTCGGCCCGACGCTCGCATCGATCCGCCAGATCGCGATTTTCGCCTGGGTGCCGCTGCTCACCGCGTGGTTCGGTCTGGGCGAATTGGCCAAGTGGGTGTTCGTCGCCCTCGCCGCATTCTTTCCGCTGTTTATCGCCACCCAACGCAGCGTCACCAACCTCTCGCCGCAACTCAATGAAGCGGCGCAAGTACTGCGCCTGAACCTCGGCCAGCGTTTGCGTCGACTGGTGCTGCCGGGCGCCGCGCCGGGGATTTTCGCCGGGCTTCGCCTGAGCCTGATCTACGCCTGGCTCGGCACCATCGGCGCCGAATATTTCATGCCATCCAACGGCGGCATCGGCAGCCAGATGATCGGCGCGCAACAACTGCTGCGCATGGATCTGATCATGGCCGGCATGCTCCTCGTCGGCCTGACCGGCGCCCTGCTCAACCTCATTGGCCAACGCCTGGAAATTCGCGCGACCCGCTGGAGACACGCATGAACGCACCGATTGTCAGCTTCAATCATGTAGGCAAATCCTTCGACGTCGACGGTTTCGAACTGGAGGCAATTCGCGAATTCAACCTGGACATCGCCGAGGGCGAATTCGTCGCCATCGTCGGCTCCAGCGGCTGTGGCAAATCCACGTTGCTGCGCTTGCTGGTGGGCCTCGATACGCAGTTTCGCGGGCAGATCACCGTCGATGGCAAAGCCGTCAGCGGCATCGGTGGCGAGCGCGGCATCGTCTTTCAGGAACACCGTTTGTTCCCGTGGCTGACCGTGGCCGACAACATCGGCCTCGGCTTGGTCAACGAACCGCTGAGCGCTGCGCAAAAGCAGCAACGTATCAACGATTTCATCGATCTGGTCGGCCTGCGCGACTTCACCCGCGCCTATCCGCACCAGCTCTCCGGCGGCATGGCGCAGCGCGTGGCGATCGCTCGCGGTTTGGTCGCCAGCCCACGCATTCTGCTGCTCGACGAGCCTTTCGGAGCCCTCGACGCACTGACCCGTCAACAGATGCAGGACGAACTGTTGGCGATCCGCAACCGGGCAAAAATCACCACGATCCTCGTCACCCACGACGTCGAAGAAGCGATCTTCCTGGCCGATCGTGTGGTGGTGATGGAGCCGCGTCCGGGGCGGATCAAGCAAGTGGTCGACATCGCCCTGCCCCATCCGCGTCAGCGCAGCAGTTTCGACTTCCATCAGTTGCGCGAAGAGCTGCTCCACGAGCTGACCAGCGACGATCATTACCAACCGACCCCGCCAGCACAGATCCGCGATCTGCCGCTGTCGTTCATTGCCTGCTGAACAGGAGTTTTCGATGCCGCAACGTCCCAATTTTCTGGTGATTCTGGCCGATGATCTCGGCTTCTCCGACCTCGGTGCGTTCGGCGGCGAAATCGCCACGTCGCACCTTGATGCCCTGGCCAACAACGGCCTGCGCCTGACCGATTTCCACACCGCGCCAACCTGCTCGCCGACCCGTTCGATGCTGCTGACCGGCACCGATCACCACATCGCCGGCATCGGCACCATGGCCGAAGCACTGACGCCGGAACTGATCGGCAAACCGGGCTATGAGGGCTACCTCAACGACCGCGTCGTCGCGCTGCCCGAACTGCTCCGGGAGGCTGGTTATCAGACATTGATGAGCGGCAAATGGCACCTGGGCCTGACCGCTGAACTGGCGCCACATGCACGCGGTTTCGAGCGTTCGTTCTCGCTGTTGCCGGGCGCGGCCAACCATTACGGTTTCGAGCCGACCTACGATGAACACACGCCCGGCCTGCTGAAGTCCACCCCGGCGCTGTACATCGAGGACGACACGTTCGTCGACGAACTGCCCAAGGATTTCTACTCGTCCGATGCCTTCGGGGACAAGTTGCTGCAATACCTCAAGGAGCGCGATCAGACCCGCCCGTTCTTCGCGTACTTGCCGTTTTCCGCACCGCACTGGCCGTTGCAGGCGCCAGCCGACATTGTCGAGAAATACCGTGGCCGCTACGACGCCGGCCCGGAAGTCTTGCGCCTCGAACGCCTGGAAAAACTCAAGGCACTGGGGCTGATCGAGCCAGACGTCGAGCCGCATCCACTGATCGAGTTGACCGCGCAGTGGGACGCCCTAAGCGTCGAGCAAAAGCAGATTTCCGCGCGGGCAATGGAGGTCTACGCGGCGATGGTTGAGCGCATGGACTGGAACATCGGCCGAGTCGTCGATTACCTGCGCCAGCAAGGACAACTCGACAACACGTTCATCCTGTTCATGTCCGACAACGGTGCCGAAGGCGCGCTGCTTGAAGCGTTTCCGAAATTCGGCCCGGAGTTGATGACGTATCTGAATCAGCATTACGACAACAGCCTCGACAACATTGGCCGGGCCAATTCCTACGTCTGGTACGGGCCGAGCTGGGCGCAAGTCGCCACCGCGCCGTCGCGGTTGTTCAAGGCATTCACCACTGAGGGTGGGATTCGCGTCCCGGCGCTGCTGCACTATCCGCAATTGCCTTTGAAGGGGCAGATCAGCCATGGCTTCGGCACGGTGATGGACATCACCCCGACCCTTCTTGATCTGGCTGGCGTGCGTCATCCGGGCAAACACTGGCGCGGCAAACCGGTGGCGCCGTTGCGCGGTAAATCGTGGCTGGGCTTTTTGTCCGGCGAAACGGCGCAGGTGCATGACGAGCACACGGTGACAGGGTGGGAATTGTTCGGGCGCCGGGCGATTCGCCAAGGGTCGTGGAAAGCGGTGTGGATCCCGGGGCCGGTGGGGCCGGCGACGTGGCAGCTTTATGATCTGGCCAGTGATCCGGGGGAGATTCATGATCTGGCGCTGAAGCAGCCTGACAAGCTCAGCACGTTGATCGGGCATTGGCAGCAGTATGTGGAAGAAACCGGGGTGATTTTGAGTGCTTCGCCGTTTCAGCCGGATTAGATGTTGCCTGACAGATTGCATTCGCGAGCAGGCTCGCTCCCACATGTGGATTCGTTAACCCGATCCAATGTGGGAGCGAGCCTGCTCGCGAAGAGGACGTTGAAAATCACCCATCAGGCCCGGGCTGTACGCACCTCTTCACTCACCACTTCGGCCTGCCGAACAAACCGGTTCGCCCGCCCGAACGTCCCGAAATCATTAAATCGAACCCCCATCTCCCGCATCACCCTGTGCGCCACCGGCACGGTCATCTGGCGGATGTAAAACGGCTCCTTCACCACAAAATGATGAATTCCGTGACTGCTGCCAAAGTTGAAGCAGAACGCCTGCAACGGCCACAGCCACCACGGGTTCAATACCTGACATTGCTGCAGCACATTGCCCGGCTCGACATCACCGTAGTAATGCATGTTCGAACTGATGAAGTGCAGGCAAAACGTGCGCAGAACATTCGGGCCGATGATCACCACGGTGGCGATATCGATCACCTGCATCACCGCCAGCGTGGTCGCCGACCATTCGATCGGCGAACCCAGCAGATAGGCGATGCCATTGGCCGCATGAAAGCCCAAAAACACATACCACGCGCCCCAATGCACCAGCGCCAGCGGCGCGTAGACCTTGAACACCCGCTTGAGAATGCTCCACTTGTGCGCCCAGGTTGACGCCCGCAGCAAACGGATGAAGGCCGACATCATGTTGTCGCCGACCATCAGCAGACGCGCAAAGCCCCATGGTTCGCCGTTGGTGATCGCGCGCTCTTCCATGTCGGCTTCAGTGCCGGAGACCTTGTGGTGATTAAGGTGCAGATGACGGCGAATCCACGGATTGATCGTACTCGGCCGCGCCAGCCAGACCAGGCCCATCATCAGGTTGTGCGGCACGCGCTGTTTGCGGAAATACATGCTGTGAATCAGGTCGTGCTCAAGTTCATGGGTCAACGACGCGAAAAACGCGTTGAGCAGCAGGCATATCCACCAAGCCATGTGGCCAGTGATGTACAGCGCTGCCGAACCGATCATCCCGGCCAACGCGAAGGCCAGAATCCCCGCGCCTAGCGCATCCTGATGCTTGAGAATCGGGTAACGCTCACGCAGTTCGATGCCCTTGGCCAGCACCACTTCGCGAATATGCGCTGATCGCTGGGCAGCATTGTGTCGCGGGGGACTTGCAGAAGTACCGTCCATGCTTCCATCCTCTGAGTATTGATGTTCGCATCCTGCCTTGCATGGGTGCGAAACACGGTAGCCGAGAACGCCAACCTGTTGACCGGAAGCGCCAATCAGCATGAAGGAACCGACCTCCCTCGCCAGTTGGACCCGTGCCTTGCGCAAGCAACTTGATGCGCTGGGGCTGGACAGTATTGACCTGTGCCAAAAGGCCGGGCTTGATCCACAGCTGATGGACGATCCCAACGCCCGCTATCCGCTGTCCGGTACCACGCGCCTGTGGGAGATTGCCGTGCAGGTCAGCGGCGATCCGGCAATCGGTTTGCGCGTGTCACGATTCGTCAGCCCGACTACGTTCCACGCGCTCGGTTATGCGCTGGTGGCCAGCGGTAGTTTGCGTGAGGTGTTCGAGCGCATCGTGCGTTATCACCCGGTGGTCAGCGATGCGCTGGAACTGGATCTGAGCCGCAGCGACGACCGCTATCTGTTCCGTCTGAAGATACCGTCAGGCAATCCTGCGCCAGCCTTCGAAGCGATCGACGCCTTTGCCGCGATCTACGTGCGCACCTGCCGCAATCGCCTCGGCCGTGATTACGCGCCGCTGGCGGTATACCTGCGCCGCACAGAACCTGTCGATGCGCATCAGTGGCACAAAGTCTTTCGTGCACCGGTGCATTTCGCCTCCAGCGAAGATCGCCTGGAATTCGCCATCGAGGACTTCGACAGCCACCTCGACGACGCCAACCCGGAACTGGCCGAACACAATGAGGCGGTGCTCGAACGCACCATGGCACAGCTCAAACCGCTGACCTGGGAGCGCAAGGTGCGCGACGCCATCGAAGAACAACTGCCCGAAGGTGAGCCCAGCGCCGAACGCATCGCTCAGGCCTTACACCTGAGCCTGCGCAGCCTGCAACGGCATTTGGCCGATGAAGGTTGTCGTTTCGATACGCTGCTCAACGAAAGCCGCGAGAACCTCGCGCTGCTGCACCTGCGCGATCCGCAGTGTTCGTTGAGTGAGGTGAGCTATCTGCTGGGATTTGCCGACACCAGCAGCTTCAGCCGCGCGTTCAAGCGCTGGACGGGGATGACGCCGGGGCAGTTTCGCGATCAGTTGCGCTGAACGTCAGCCTTTAATCAGGCTGCGCTCCATACCGGATGACCATTGTTCGACCATTGCAGTACCCACATTGGCGAATGCAGGATGAGTGACGCTGTACTCAGACATTTCATCCATTGCCACTCGCATGCCGTCAGCAACTTGCTGCAGTAATTCATTGCAACGAGCCTCAGTCAAATTGCAGGCCGTACGACCAAATCGCATCAGCATTTTGTGCTTTGGCCAAGCTTTCGAGCCGCCTAACAGCAACGCCATACTGTCATTCTTAATGTAAACCGAGGTGGTGATGATGTCGTAAGCCGGCGCAAGCCTGACTGCAGACTCCTCGCCACAATTTTCGTACAACACACCGAAATTTTTCAGATGCGCGTCGCCATTTTTCAGCCCTGCAGACAAAGCTACAATTTTGAAAAACGCTTCCAGTGCCTGATTGAGCAATGCAGGTGAAACAAACGCTTTGATCTGCCGGGCCGCACCTTCGTAAGAGCCGTCGTATTTGGCTTTCGACGGCCAGCCGTTGAGCACGCAGAAGTCTTCAAAACCGAGGTAGCCCGTAGCGCTCAAGTCAAAGCGCTCGATAACCAGAAACTTGCCATGCTCGCTGAGCTCGAACTTCGGCACTTCAAGCCCGCTGTGTTGCGCGGCACGCATGCAAAAGTATTCGTTGGTTGCCAACTGCGGATATTCATCGGCACGAAAAGCTTTGACCAAGTGGGTAGACCCTCGATGAGTCAGGCGATCAATGGCCGCCGCACTGTCACGTACCAGCACTTTGGGCTGCACACCTGATACTCCGGAATAATGACCATAGGTTTGCAACAAATCCTCGAACAGGTCTTGCGCACCATCGTGCACCAGCAGATCAGCCAGCGACGTTTCGGGTGGGCGATCCGTCGTCGATGCGCTGGCAATGGATAACCGACCGAGCTGATAGGGGCCGACAATGGCCAGCAATGCAAAATCATCAAATCCGCGAACCGCTTTACTGAAGCGCCGAACCAGCTCATCACGTAGCGCACCTTCCGGCAGATTCATCTCGAAAACCGGATGGATGCCATGCTCCCAACCATAACTTTCCAGCCGGGACGGCATTGTCAGTGACACGGCGTTTTCGGCACTGGTTTCTTCGCGGTAACTGAACACGCTATCAACTCGCGCTTGCCCGCGCCCCAGAGTGCCTGCCGCTTGCCCGCCGACACAGACGTTCAATCGATCCGTCGACTCAGTCATGGAAATTTACCTTTTGCAGCGTATCGAGTGTCGGGCGCCGGGACTGACGCGGAACCGCCATCAACTCATAGCCGAACCCGTTCAGGATCGCTTCTACTTTGCGCAATCCGATTTCGGAGACCGTGTTGTTTTCGATTCCCGAGATCGTCGCGCGACTCATACCGTATTGCTGAGCCAACGCCTGTTGAGACATGTTGTTCGCCTTGCGCAGGGCTCTAATCAATTCACCAAGCTGTTCCATTGCCATTTCCTGCATTACTTACGATGCAAATAGAATTATTTAATTAACTTTGCATCGTATTTGATGCACTCATTGAACAAGGTTAGCCTAATTCCGAGTGATCAAGAAGTAATCACTGGCTCACCACAAACCCCAGCTCAAAAACAGTGCCCGCCGCATCACTGCTCACCCGCACCTGCCCGCCATGCAGTTGCATGATCGATTGCACAATTGCCAACCCTAATCCGCCCGAATCACCCGGCTCGGCGCGGGCCGGGTCGACGCGGTAGAAGCGGTCGAACAGTTTGCCCAGATGCTCGGCGCCAATGGCCGGGCCGTGGTTGTGTACCTGCAACCAGCAAACGCCCGGCTCATCGCAGCGACGCAGGCAGATCGAGGTGCCTGGATCGGCATGCCGCACCGCGTTGGCGAGCAGATTGCCGAGGGCACGTTGCAGCAGTTGCTGGTCGGCGCGGAGCTCGCCGTGCAACTGGTTTTGCAGACGCAGGTCGCGGTCGTCGGCCAGCGCTTCGAAGTAATCACAGAGTTCGCCACCCACTTCCTGCAGATCCAGGCTGCGCAGGTCGAGCGCACGCTCGGCCTGTTCGGCGCGGGCGAGGAACATCAGGTTTTCCGCCATGCGCTTGAGTCGCTCGAACTCTTCCATGTTCGACGCCAGCACTTCCTGATATTCCGCCGTGCTGCGCGGGTGATTGAGTGCCTGGCCGTTGCTGGCGAGCAAGGTGTGCAGCGGCGTGCGGATCTCGTGGGCGAGGTCGGCGGAGAACTGCGACAGGCGCTGCACGCTGTCCTCCAGACGCGCCAGCATGCTGTTCAAGGCTTGCACCGGTTCGAGCAATTCGGCGGGTGTATTAGTGGCGGGCAAACGCTGATCGAGACTGCGCAGATCGATGCCGCGCACCGCTGCGCTTAACTGGCGCAACGGTTGCAGACCACGGCGCAGCAACAGCAACCCCAACGCAAAAGCGAGCAGCGCGCCGAGCCCGATCGCCAGGTACAGCCGCATGCGATAACTGGCGAGCATCTGCTCGCGCTCGCTCAACACCTTGCCGGCGATCACGGTGAGCGACTCGCCGCTCGGCCCTTGGGCTTCGCCGGACAACAAGGCCACCTCCGCACCGTCCGGCGCCTGCCAGGTCAGCACGTCACGGCGCTGCGGCGCTTGATCGCGAGGGATGGCGTTGAGCGCCGGTAATTCGCGCTGGCGCGGGTTGATGCTGATCACGCTGGAGCCGTCGGCGCGTCGCACCAGCAACAGGCTGTCGAGATTGCCCAGCATGTTCTGGTACAGCCGTGGCCGCGCCTGCAAGGCGTCGAGGCTATCGCTGTCGGCGAGCAAGGCGCGTACCTGCTCCAGTCGACCGAGCAAGGCCAGATCGTCGCGCCAGGCGATTTCCGCAGCGAGCGAGCGGTAAAGGAACACACCGATCGCGCTCAGTACCAAGGCGCAGACAACGGCGAACGCCAGCGCCAGGCGCCAGGCGATCGACCTAGAGCGCATCGTCAGGCGCTTCCAGTTGATAGCCGACGCCGCGCACGGTGTGGATAAGTTTCGGCATGTACGGATCGTCAACCTTGGAGCGCAAACGACGCACTGCGACTTCGACCATGTTGGTGTCGCTGTCGAAATTCAGGTTCCACACTTGCGAGGCAATCAGCGTGCGCGACAACACTTCGCCCTGACGACTGGCGAGCAAATGCAGCAGCGCGAATTCCTTGTTGGTCAAGGAAATGCGCTGGCCGCCACGACTGACGCGGCGGCGCAGCACGTCGATTTCCAGATCGGCGATGCTGTACGACTCGGCCTCGCGCATCGGCCCGCGCCGCAGCAATGTGCGCACGCGCGCGAGCAATTCGGCGAAGGCGAAGGGTTTGAGCAAGTAATCGTCGGCGCCCAGTTCGAGGCCGCGCACGCGGTCTTCGATGGCGTCCTTGGCGGTCAGGAACAGCACCGGCGTGGCGCCGCGCTGGCGGATCAGTTGCAGCAATTGCCAGCCGTTGAGGCCCGGCAACATCACGTCGAGGATGATCAGGTCGTATTCCTGCTGCTCGATGAAATAGCGCCCGTCGAGGCCATTGAGCGCCACATCCACGGCGAATCCGGACTCGCCCAGTCCTTTGGCAAGGAAACTGGCGGTTTTGGCTTCATCTTCTACGACCAGCAAACGCATGGCACACCTCGATTGATCAGGCACACAGGCTAGGCGCCTTCGGCGGCGTTGCCCATTACAAACTTGTAATCCGACTGACGAGGTTCTGACGAAGTCCGGCGGCTAAGGTGGCGACCTTCGCTTTCGGAGCCTGCTCATGACCGTCAAATACCTTGTTGCCAGCCTGGCCATCGGCCTCAGCGCCGGCGTTTTCGCCGCCCCTGAACTGCCGCGCCACGCTGATCTCGACCTGAAAACCGCACGCCTGCTGGCCGATACCGCGATGGGCAATTGTACCGGCACGGTGTCGGTGCTCGACCGTGGCGGCAACTTGCTGGTGACGATGCGTGGCGACGGTGTCGGCCCGCACAACACCGCTGCCAGTCAGCGCAAGGCCTACACGGCGCTGTCGACGAAAACCCCAACCCGCTTGTTCGCCGAGCGCGCTCGCAGCAACCCGGAAACCGCCAACCTCAACACCCTCGACGAATTGCTGCTGCTTGGCGGCGGCATTCCGCTGTTCGCTGGCAATGAATTGGTCGGCGCCATGGGCGTGGCCGGTTCCGGTGGCGGCGAGCAAGACGAAACCTGTGCCACCCGCGCCGCCGACAAGGCCGGCCTGTCCATCACCCGTTCCCAATAAGGAGTTTCATCATGACGACCCTGCGCATGACCTTCGCCGCACTCGGCCTGAGTGCTTTCTCAAGCCTGGCCCTGGCCGCCGGCAACCCGCTGAGCGTCCACGTGCTCAACCTGGAAAATGGCCTGCCTTCGCCGGGCGTCAACGTGACGCTGGAAAAACACGTCGGCCAGAACTGGCAGCCATTGGCCGAAGGCACCACCAACGAACAAGGGCGCATCGCCGAACTGTTCCCGGCCAAACAGCCGTTCGAAGCAGGTGAATACCGGGTGGTGTTCAAGACCGGTGAGTACTTCAAAAAGACCAAACACGAAACGTTCTTTCCGGAGATTCCGGTGATTTTCGAAGTGAAACAGACGGATCAGCACTATCACATCCCGTTGCTGCTGAGCCCATATGGTTTCTCGACCTATCGCGGTTCCTGAGCCACACAAAAACCTCCTGTAGGAGTGAGCCTGCTCGCGATGCGGAGTGTCAGTCACACATTTATCGACTGACACTCCGCATCG